>NZ_CP156795.1:0-627994 GCF_039862785.1 Acinetobacter sp. ANC 7912 | reverse complement strand
ATGTTTCAGCACAAATACTACATTCTATTGGTCATCGCAGTACACGCTGCCATCCTGTTGCCAATCGGCTGGGCTGTCGGTGATGTCTGGGGCGTACTGTTACTGGGCGGTCTGGTTCGTCTGATCCTGAGCCATCACGTGACTTTCTTCATTAACTCGCTTTGCCACATGTGGGGTTCTCGTCCATATACGGATGAAAATACCGCACGAGATAACTTCTGGTTAGCGATTGCAACTTGGGGTGAGGGTTATCACAACTACCACCACATCTTCCAGTACGACTACCGTAATGGCGTGAAATGGTGGCAATATGACCCAACAAAATGGCTAATCTGGACTTGTTCAAAACTTGGTCTGGCAAAAAACCTGCGCCGTATTCCAAGCTTCAACATCAAGAAAGCTGAACTGGCGATGAAGTTCAAATATGCTGAGCAAGACCTTGCCGTATATGGCCATGACGTGAATGAAGACATTGCCAATGTTAAAAGCAAGATCTCTCAGGAATATGATGCTTTCACCCAAACCCTGAATGACTGGGCCAAGCTGAAAGAAAAAGAGCTTCAAGTGAAAAAGGCAGCAGTTGCCGAGAAAATTCATCAGATGGATGGCAAGCTAAAAATGGAATTCCAGCTGGTGGAACAGCGCCTGTCTCATCACCGTGAAACCCTGAATTTGCTGGTTCGCAACTTAAAAAAAGCACCAGTTTCCGAATAAGTTAAAAACTTTAAAAACGCTCCAGATTTGGGGCGTTTTTTATTTAGAACCAGCAAAAATGTTCAACAGTTTTCAACATTATTCTTTGTTATAGTGAACTAAATAAAAGTTGAATCTGATCGCTATGCAATTTAATCCGCGCTACAACACTCTCTCTCCCCGTCTTTACCATCATCAGCCACCACTACCGTTAAAAGGGGCCAAAGCCGGTCATTTCAATGAAGCTTTGGCCGATCAGCTGCAATGGTCAGAACAGGACAAAGCTGAATGGGTAGAAATCTGTAGCGGCCAGAAAACCTTTGCTGAATTTGAACCGCTGGCCATGGTCTATGCCGGACATCAGTTTGGTCAGTGGGCGGGGCAGCTCGGTGATGGACGTGGTTTGCTGATCGCCCAGATTCTGGATAAAGATCACCAGACGATTGACCTGCATTTAAAAGGTGCTGGTGCAACGCCTTATTCTCGTATGGGTGATGGTCGCGCCGTGCTGCGTTCCGTAATCCGTGAATATCTGGCAGGTCATGCCTTGAACTGTCTGGGTATTCCTTCCAGCAATGCGGTCGGTTTTACTTCATCTGCCCAAGGGGTACAGCGTGAAAAGCTCGAACCTGGCGCGATGCTACTACGCACTTCGGACTGTCATATCCGCTTTGGGCATTTTGAATGGATCAATCAGTATCAGCCTGATCTGCTGCCTGAATTCACCCAGAAATGTATCGAATGGCATTATCCAGAGTGTCTGCAGGCTGAACAGCCTGTACTCGCCTTTGCTACTCAGGTGGTACAACGTACTGCAGTCATGATTGCCAAATGGCAGCTGGTTGGTTTTGCCCATGGCGTAATGAATACCGATAATTTAAATATTACCGGTTCAACGCTGGACTTTGGCCCGTATGGTTTTATGGAGCGTTTCCGCCCGAACTGGATTAACAACCACTCCGATTATCAGGGCCGCTATACCTATCAAAACCAACCAAGCATTGGGCATTGGAACCTCTGGACCTGGCTGAATAATCTGGTTCCTCTCTGCCCTGCAAATTATGACAAAGAGCAATGGAAGCAAGATTTAGCTGCATGTTTAGAGCACTATGAACCGACCTTCTTAGAGCATTATAAACATGGCTTAAATCAGAAAATGGGTTTACCAAGTTTCCATAAAGACAGTTTTGATTGTGCCATGGCCTTCTTAAGAATCCTGCAAAGCGAGCAGCTCGACTATACCCAGAGCTTTATCCATCTGCAGAACAAAGAATATGAAGCGATCAAGGATGACTGTCTGGATCGTCGTAGTTTTGAAAGTTTCTTGAGTCAGTATCAGGCGATCCGTGAATACCAAGATACCGATGAGCTAGATGCAGAAATGGTGAAAGCCAATCCACAGTATATTTTGCGCAATCACATGGCACAGAAAGCGATTGAACTGGCGGAAGCAGATGACTTTTCAGAAGTCGATCGTTTATTCAAGTTACTCAGCCAGCCATTTACTCAGCAGCCGGAACTGGAACAGCCTGAAGACCTCGGCCCATTACCAAGTGATGTGCCTGAAGTCATGGTCAGCTGTTCGTCTTAATTTATTCACAACACAACTAAAAACTGTGGATAATTTAAACATTATCCACAGTTTTTCTTTGAATTATTCACAACTTATGTGCTTACATCAGATTGCCGTCCAAACCACCCTTACTCTTTCTGAAACCAGCTGTAGTCAACCATTTGGTGAAGGCTGTGATGTCTATAAAGTGCTGGATAAAGTTTTTATGCTACAGTTTCATCTGCAAGGCAAAGCTGCAATCAACCTGAAAGTTGAACCGGAACATGGTGATATGCTACGTGATATTTATCCTTATATCCGTGCGGGTTGGCATATGAATAAACGCCATTGGATTACAGTATTTGAAGATGATGGACTGGATAAATCTCTGGTACAGGATCTGGTTATAAATTCTTATGAGCTGGTGGTTTCCAAATTACCCAAGGTTAAACGACAACGACTGGAACTCTTGCAGCAAATTAAATAGCTTTCATTCCATATAAATCATTTATCAACTTATAAATTGGTCAATCTAGAGTCTATTAAAAAGTATGTCTAGGTTAAGTTCGCTTTTCTTTTTTTTAAAAAATTTAATTAAATTTCAAAAACATATGCCTATAATTTAACACAGGGTATCTAGTATTCCCTATTTTATCTACCTAAATGACTGACCTAGCTATTCTGTTGCATTAAACGCGTCGTGATACATCACCTCTCCTTGTGGAACATGCCCTTGAAACGCAATTGCCTGAAAATATTCCACCGGCACACCCTTAAGGTAGAGATCGGGATAAGTTTTAAAGCCAAAACGTCCATAATAATTTGGATCACCCAGTACTACACAGCCTTGAGCTCTCAGCTTTTTCAGATTTTCCCAAGCTGCCTGCATCAGTAATGACCCAATTCCCTTACCTTGCTTTTCAGGTAATACAGAAATCGGCCCAAGCCCATACCAGCCATTTACTCCTGAAGCAATTGTGACTGGCGACACCGCCACATGCCCAACAATCTGTCCCTTTTCTTCTGCGACTAATGAAACACTCAACTGCCCCGCTTTACCCAAAGCATTGACAATCAAATGCTCTGTATGACTGCTATGTTCAGCATGTAGAAAGGCCTGTCGAGTAACATTTTCAATTGCCTGTAAATCAGCTTTTTGCTCATCTCGAATCTGGATTTCCATTTCATTTTTCCTTTTGATCTACTTCTTATTCTCGTCAAAATAAAAGAGCGAATAGAAATGGTCTATTCGCTCTTTGTGAATATTCTTGAACTCTTTTAGTCCTCAGGATATTCAAAACGGTAGCCCACCCCATAAACCGCCTGAATCCATTCATGACGGTTACCGGTTTCTGCAGCATCAGAAATCTTGCGTCGTAGGTTCTTGATATGACTGTCAATCACGCGGTCTGCCACATCGAAACTGTCCGGATTGATGTGATCGAGCAATTGTGCACGTGAATACACTTGCCCCACATGTTCCAAGAATAATTCAAGTAGACGGAATTCAGTTGGTGTCAGGTTCAATGCCTTTTGTTGATACCAGATCCGTTGCTGGGATTTATCCATACGGAATAAATCATTACTTTCCGGTTCAGCCTTACGATCCAGACGACGCAATACCGCCTGTACACGTGCTACCAGTTCTTTCGGACTAAACGGTTTGCAGACATAGTCATCTGCGCCCATATTCAGACCCAGTACACGGTCAATTTCTTCAGTACGTGCGGTCACCATAATGATTGGTAAGTCTGACTGTTCTCGTACCTTACGGCAGATGGTTAGACCATCCATACGAGGCACCATCAGGTCTAGAATCATCAGGCTCGGCTTACGTTGGGTAAAGCTGTTATAGGCCTCTTGTCCATCATGAAACATGCTGACTTCAAAACCAGCAGCCTCTAGATAGTCTCGCACCAGCTGTGCAAGTTCGACTTCATCTTCAACCAGCATGATATGTTTCATGAATTACTTCCTTATGATTTCATTTGTTTAGGAAAGGTCAATTTGCAACGCAGTCCGCCCAGCGGTGAATGGTCAAAGCTCAGACTACCACCTAATGCCTGGGCAATTTTACATGATAATGCCAAACCCAGACCGGTGCCGCCAGTCGCACGGGTTCGCGAGTCATCGACGCGATAGAAACGCTCACCAATACGCGCCAGCTGCTCATCGGTCAGACCCAGCGGACTGTCATCGACATATAGGGTCCATTGTTTATCATTCTGTTCAGTATGGATATGTACCTGTCCACCGGCTTCAGTATAACGAATGCTGTTGCTGAGTAAATTTGCAATGATCTGTTTAAAACGGTCCAGATCTAGCTGGAGTTCAGCACCCTCACCTTCAGCGGTCACGGTCAGTTGAGCCTGTTCAAACTTCGGATTGAAGTTGTTCAGTTCCTGCTGCACCACATCCCATGGATTTACACTACTGGTATAAATTTGCAGTTGCTGTGCATCCGCCTGTGCCAATGCTGCCAGATCCTGCGTTAGTTTTTTCAGGCTAGTCACCTGAGCCAACATCGACGCAAAATGTTCCGGCGTTGGTTTACGGATCCCATCCTGCATCGCTTCAATCTGTGCCTGGAGTACCGCTAATGGTGTTTTCAGCTCATGTGAAGTATCCGCCACCCACTGACGACGTGAGGTTTCATGCTGATCCAGAATCACAGCTAATTGGTTCAGCTCATTAGATAAATCACCGAGTTCATCATTTCGGTTCACTTTGACCTGATGCTGATAATTACCTTTGGTCAGTTCACGCGTACCTTTCAACAAACGTTGAATCGGCTGTTTAAAATAGGTTGCCAATAACAAGGCTGCAATCAGACTGGTCAGGATACTTAAGCCATAGACCAGGAACAGGTAACGTTTCTGGTTACTAAAGAAATTGATACTTAAGGCATCTTCCTGATCCAGCACCGGTTTCAGTCCCAGATAACCAACAATTTTATTGCCCACCATAATCGGACGATAGGAAATCTGTTCATCAGATTGTTCACCCACCACAAAACGGCGCTGGGCATCATATAGCGACAAACGTGAACTTAAACCCAGTCGGTCTGGCATTTGGATAAACTGTTTCTTGCCACTTTGCGGCTGAGTACTTTGAGTATTGCCATTTTTACGATCTGTTCTAAACAGGCTCTGATTAGAACTCAGCGGGAATTTCAAACCTTCAAAGGGCTGGAACTGCGAAGGCAAATTGGCTGCCAGCAAACGTAATTCTTCGGAATCCACCGGAGGTTTTTCCTCAGCATCAGATTGCATCAGGCTCGGTGCCACATTGGCCAAGGTATGATCCTGGAAATAACGCTGCTGCAATGCGATATCATATTGACGGCGTAACCACCAGCGTGACAGGCGGTCATAATCATCCGGTGCTGGTTCGCCTTCAATCTGCAGAATCTGTGCCTGAATGGCATTACCCCAGTCGTTATAGACTGAATAGACTTCGCCCAGATTGGCAATCACATGATCGAGCTTCTGCATTTCCACATCCGCGACATAGCGAGTGAAATTACGCTGCATATTTAAATGAAGCACGCCGAGACTCACCGTGGTAATCACCAGAGTGGTAAACAGCACAGTCAGAAACAGGCGTAATGCAATCGGCATGCGGCGAATATTCAAAAGCAGATTCTCGGTTTTTCCTCTATATTCATTATTGTAGCGAACACAGCCTTAAAAAACTCTCCATTGTTTCTTCATCATTATTATTTATTCTTTGCATTATAGAAATCAGACTGTTGCATTGAGAGAAATACAATGAAAGCCATCACAAAAACCATCCTCGTAAGTGCTAGTGTTTTATCAATGGGCGCATTGACTGCCTGTCAGTCCACCAATAATGTTCAAAGCGAAACTCATCCTAAAATGATGAAACAACATCATGATCAGCGTGAACACCGCCTGACACCGGAACAGCGCGAGAAGTTCCAGCAAAAACGTGCTGAATATGCGGAGTTACAAAAACAAATTCGACAGGCCTGCGACAACAAAGCTGTAGGCAGCACCGTTCAGGTCAAAGCCGGTGAAAAAACCATTGACGGTACCTGTAACATCTACTTCAAAGCCGACCGTAAAGACATGAAAGCTGCACGCGCTGAATTCCGTGGCATGAAAGGTGAACATCGTCCAATGCGCGGTGACTTCCGTGCTGCACCCGGCCAAGGTCGCGGTGAACCAATGACAGATGCACAACGTGCCGAAATGGTGAAACAGTTTGATCAACGTTTGGCACAACGTCAGGCACAGCAAAAAGCAGTGATTCAGGCTTGCCAAGGCAAAAAAGATGGTGCAGCTGCTCAAATCAAGATTGGCAACAAAACCATCAATGGTCAATGCCATGTACGCTTCCAGCCAAAAGCACCAGTTGCTGCTCCAGCAGCAAAAGCATCTTAATTGATCACTTGAATTTTCTTATTTTAAAGGCACCTTCGGGTGCCTTTTTTCATCTCTGCCAATTGTTTAGGTAAGTGCATCTAAGTGCTCATGTTTTTTGACCATTCGTATCACACATTTTTTTATAAAAACGTTTACACTCAATATACTTAAGATTTCAAGGGCAATTATCTTTGACTTTACAGTCACCAAGAAATAGCCCTGAAATGCTTGTGCCAGCAAGGAAGATGTTGCACGATTAGCCCCATGTTCATACGTGTCAGTGAAGGCACGTTTCACTTTAATTCAGGATTATAACGCTGGTATAAAACCAGTATTGAGGAAAACGCTATGCCACAATACAAAGCGCCTTTACGTGATATGCAATTCGTTTTGCATGAGCTTCTAAATGCTGAACAACACTATGCCAGCCTGCCTGCATTCCAGGAAAATGTAAGCCGTGAACTGATTGACCAGTACCTCGAAGCTGCTGCAGATTTCTGTGAAAACGAATTATCCCCACTGAACCAGGTGGGTGACCGTGAAGGCTGTACTTGGAACGACGGCGTTGTGACCACTCCAACCGGTTTCAAAGAAGCGTATCAAAAATACATCGAGCTAGGCTTCCCTTCTCTTTCTGCTGAAGAGCAATACGGCGGTCAAGGCTTACCAAACTCGTTAGGTATTACCGTTTCTGAAATGGTCGGTACTGCGAACTGGGCATGGGGCATGTACCCTGGACTGTCTCACGGTGCTGTACGTACCCTTGAACACCACGGTTCTCAAGAACAAAAAGACACTTACCTGCCTAAACTGGTTTCAGGTGAATGGACTGGTACCATGTGTCTGACAGAATCTCATGCAGGTTCTGATCTAGGCATTATCCGTACTAAAGCTGAACCACAAGCTGACGGTAGCTATGCAATCTCTGGCGAGAAAATCTTTATCTCTGCTGGTGAGCACGACATGGCTGAAAACATCATCCATATCGTATTGGCTCGTCTGCCAGGTGCACCGAAAGGTACTAAAGGTATTTCCCTGTTCATCGTACCGAAGTTCAACGTGAATGCTGACGGCTCAATTGGTGAACGCAACAACGTACGTTGTGGTTCGATCGAACACAAAATGGGGATCCATGGTAACGCAACTTGCGTAATTAACTTTGACAACGCAAAAGGTTACCTGATTGGACCTGAAAACCGTGGTCTGAACTGCATGTTCACGTTTATGAACACTGCACGTATCGGTACTGCTGTACAAGGTCTGTCTGCTTCTGAAGCAGCATTCCAAGGCGCTTTAACTTATGCCAAAGACCGTCTGGCAATGCGTTCTCTATCTGGTCCTAAAGCACCAGAAAAAGAAGCAGATCCAATCATCGTACACCCAGCCGTTCGCAACATGCTGCTGACTCAAAAATCATTTGCTGAAGCTGGCCGTGCACTGGTTTACTTCCTGGCTCAACACGCGGATGTGGTTGAAAAAGGTGCGAATGAAGAAGAACGTAAATTCTCTGACAACATCCTGTCATTGCTGACACCTATCGCAAAAGCATTCCTGACTGAAACTGGCTCAGAATCTGCGAAACATGGTGTACAAGTATTCGGTGGTCACGGCTTTATCTCTGAGCACGGTATGGAGCAGATCGTACGTGATACACGTATCTCTTGCCTGTACGAAGGTACCACTGAAATTCAAGCACTAGACCTGTTAGGCCGTAAAGTACTGGGTACTCAAGGTGCAATGTTGAAAGACTTCACCAAGATCATCCACAAATTTGCGGAAGCAAACAAAGACAATGCTGGCATGAAAGAGTTCATCGAGCCACTTGCTACCCTGAACAAGGAATGGGGCGACCTGACCATGCAGATCGGTATGCGTGCAATGCAAAACCCTGAAGAAGTCGGTGCTGCTGCAGTAGATTACCTGTACTTCTCTGGTTACGTGACTCTTGCGTACCTATGGGCTCGTATGGCGCTGGTTGCTCAAGAAGCTCTTGCAGCGGGTACAACTGAAGTGGACTTCTACAATGCGAAGATCACTACAGCTCGCTTCTACTTCAAGAAAATCCTGCCACGTGTTCGCTCACATGTTGACGTGATCGCAACTGGTGTTGAACCTTTAATGAGCCTGGATGCGGAACACTTCGCATTCTAAGCTGATGCAGTTTTAATTGCATAATCAAGGAAAAGGACGGTCACAAAACAGGCAGTCCTTTTTCTTTATAAAGCGTTACAGAATTAACCTTTAGTCGTCTAACAATAAGATTTTTAATGCATTAGACTGACGCAAAACCAAACGAATCGAATCAAACAAGAAACAACGGGTGACACACTATGCCAATTTATAACGCGCCACTTGCCGATATGAAATTCATCCTAAATGATGTATTCAAAGCAGAACAATTCTGGCAAGCCAATGAAAATTTAGCTCATTTAGATGCTGCAACAGCTGAAGCTATTCTGGAAGAAATGGCTAAATTTGCGCAAAATGTAACACTTCCTTTGAACCGTACTGGTGATGAAGAAGGCGCGAAATATAACAATGGCGCAGTGACTACCCCTGCAGGTTTCAAGGAAGCATTCAAGCAATACGCAGAAGGCGGCTGGATCGGCTTGGGCGCTGACGAAGAATGGGGCGGCCAAGGCATGCCAAAAATGCTGACCGTGCTTTCTGACGAGATGCTGTTTGCAACCAACCCATCATTCATGCTGTATCCATTGCTTTCTGTGGGTGCTGGTATGGCGCTAAACAGCTATGCATCTCAGGAACAAAAAGAAACTTACCTGCCAAAAATCTACTCAGGTGAATGGTCAGGAACTATGTGTCTGACTGAACCTCATGCAGGCACTGACCTCGGTATCATCAAAACAAAAGCAGAACGTAATGAAGATGGTACATACAACATTACTGGTACCAAAATCTTCATCACCGGTGGTGACCACGACCTGGCTGAAAACATCATTCACCTGGTACTGGCAAAAACACCGGATGCACCTGCAGGTTCTCGTGGTATTTCCCTGTTTATCGTGCCTAAATACTTAGTGAATGAAGATGGTTCTCTGGGCGAACGCAATGCGGTAGGTCCTGGTTCAATCGAACACAAAATGGGGATCAAGGCATCTGCAACTTGTGTGATGAACTTCGATGGCGCGAAAGGCTATATCGTAGGTAAAGAAAACGAAGGTCTGGCTGCGATGTTCGTGATGATGAACTACGAACGTCTGTCTATGGGTATCCAAGGCCTGGGCGCTTCTGAATTCGCTTACCAAAATGCGGCTCAGTACGCGACTGACCGTTTGCAAGGCCGTAGCGCATCTGGCGTTCAATCTCCAAACAAACCTGCTGACAGCATCCTGGTACACGGCGATGTACGTCGCATGTTGCTGAATACGCGTGTGAATAATGAAGCATCTCGTGCTTTTGCAGTATATGTAGGTCAACAGCTGGACATCACCAAATTCTCAACTGATGCAGAAGCGGTGAAAAAAGCCAATGATCGTGTTGCGCTGTTAACACCAATTGCTAAAGCTTATCTGACCGATACTGCATTTAATGCCGTTCTGGATGCGCAAATGGTCTTCGGTGGTCACGGTTATATCCGTGAATGGGGCATGGAACAGTGTGTACGTGACCTGCGTATTGCACAAATCTACGAAGGTACTAACGGCGTACAATCTCAGGACTTGATCGGCCGTAAGACCATCAAGTGTGGCGGTGCATTCATCGAGGAATACATCCAGGAAATCCGTGACTTTGCCAACGGCTTGGACGCTGACCTAAACTTCATCAAAGATGCAACCTTGGATGCTGCTGCAGAAGTTGAAGCGGTGACCCAGTTCATTTTGGAAGCTGCGAAAGAAAACCCAGAGTTTGCCAATGCTGCTGCGGTAGATTACCTGCATGTGGTGGGTCTGCTAAGCTTCTCTTACATGTTTGCGCGCATTGCCAATGCTGCGAAAGACAAACAAGGCGAGTTCTATCAAAACAAACTGGCACTGGCGCGTTACTTCGTACAACGTACCCTGCCTGAGCTGGCACTGCGTATCACTAAAGTGAAAGCTGGTCCAGAAGTGGTGATGCAGTTCTCTGAAGATTATTTCACTAATCAAGCGTAAGACTGTTCAACCATAAAAAAACGCCTGCAATTGCAGGCGTTTTTTATAGGTATTTACACCTTTTCAATCAGGATGGTGTCCAGCTGGTTGGCAACTTTTGGATTCACATGCTTATTCACGATACGGATTTCGCCTTCTGACTGCAGTGATTCACACAGTGCCAGGACTTTCTGCATGTCGTCAGTTTTGATGCCTGTCCCCAAAATCAGTTTTTTTCCTGCTTGTAATTGACTAATTTTATTTTGGATTTTATCTAACATCTTTTTTCTCCCTCATTATTCGATGTACAACCTTTACAATATAGCAAGTTCGTCTAAAAAAAATACACTTTTTCATCTTATTACATATTTATTTTTGCTGACGCCATAGTTATTGCATGAATTTTGCTACACCTTTCCTGAGATATATAAATAATGAAAGGAGGATATGCAATGAAACCACAATCCAAAGCCAAAAAGATAGAAACCCTCCTCGACAATTTCGGCAATATGGCCGTAGAAAGTTTTCATTATCTTGCCTTGTTCATTATCGGCTGTATGGTGATCTGGTCTGCCGGGCATACCGTTTTTGATATTTTTGCAGTCAAACAATTCGCCACCATTGATGACATTCTTTTGTTATTTATCTATTTAGAATTGGGCGCAATGGTCGGCATTTATTTCAAGACCAATCACATGCCGGTCCGTTTCCTGATTTATATCGCGATTACTGCCCTGACCCGCTTGCTGATTTCTGATATTCAACATAGCCATAAAGCCAGTATGGATCTGGTCATTATTACAGGTTCGATCCTGATTCTGGCACTGGCAATTCTGGTGGTGCGTTATGCGTCCTGGACTTATCCATCTGTGATTCGTGACAAGCATAGTGAAAAGCCATTACCAGAAGGTAAAACTCCACGACCTGAGGATGATGAATTGGCTTAAGCGATAAAAAAATCCCCCTTTGTAAAAAGGGGATATAGGGGGATTAATTAATCACCTCTTCCTAACCCTCTCCTAACAAGAGAGGGAATTTCTTTTAACGATTATTTACCAATATATAGCGACCATTTTCAAAAATCCAGTGCATGCCAGCAGGAGGATCAGGCAAACCCAAACGGCGCCAGTCATTGATCAGCACATAACGCGAGCTTTCAATCTGTGCCACATTTGGGTCACCATTGGCCCAACTATAGCTGTTCGAGTTGTGATAAATCGTAGTCGGTGCCTGATACTGAATGCTGACACCATTCTGAATCACAGGACGATTCGAATAATGCGGTGCAGGTGGCAACGGACGCTGCGGATGATGCTGTGGTGGACGTGGTGCAGGCGGGCGCTGATATTTATCTTTGCTAGTATAACCTACCCAGTTATTCCCCGCCCCAGCCGGAACTGAAGCTCCCAACAGGATTCCCGCAATACAGGCACTCGAGATCATCATTTTCATCGGAACTTCCCCCAACCAATATGTTTATATTTTATACAAAATATACGGAGAAAATATGAATTTATCCTTATCATGGCTGAGTTTTGTCACAAATCCTAAGCCTACTATTTTAAGAGCCCTTAAGCTGTGAAATTCATGCTTTGTGCTACACTTGGATTTTTCGAATTTTGAGTCCAACACTGTGTCCGATTTAAGTTTTGATCGTTTATATGAATATTTCTGTAAAGTCCCAAGTGTTCAAAAAAACCTGATTGATAGCTACGGATCTGATGGCAAACAGGCATGGTGGTTTAAGTTTCGTATTAATGTCGAGCATCCACTGGCTTGGCAAACTGTGCAGGAACTGGGTCATGTCCTGAATTACATTTCTAAAAATGAACGCCTTCCAACCCAGTTTTTACCGGTCTCTCCTCCTCCGTATATGAATGGTGAAGCAAAAGACTTTCTGTCTTGGGTAATTCAATGCAATCATGCAGACTTCCCACCCGATGTAGTATGCGACTGGCTCGAAGCACGTCTGCCAAACCCAGTTGATGATGAAGCACAATGGAAAATCAAAACGGATATTTCTGAGCTGGATCAAATCTCTGATAAAGATCTGGATAAATTGGTTCCACCAAATCCACAGTCTTAAACAGCTCAATAGCAATAAAAAACCCCTCCAGATCTGGAGGGATTTTTTATCACGGGAATAAACTTTTTATCTGTTCATGATTGAAACTTAAAAGATTAGAACAACCCCTATAAATTTCAGGCAATAAAAAACCCCAGGTCTTAATATGCCTGGGGTTCTTTAGAATCTTGGTCCCGAGGGTCGGACTCGAACCGACACGTCATCTCTGACAGCGGATTTTGAGTCCGCCGCGTCTACCAATTTCACCACCTCGGGAGTGGATGAGAGGTATATTACCCGGTTTGTTTCAGATGTCAACGCAGAAATTTGGCATTTGCCTAATTTTAAAACAAATCTCATTTTTTTGATCTAGAAAGCCGCATTTTCCTCCCTGAAAAGGAAAAAAGTTTATACTAGGCCCAGTTTTTATTTACCGTAACTTGTCATGCAACTTTCCGATTTTAGCTTTGATCTCCCCGATGAGCTGATTGCTCGCTATCCCCTTGAACAACGTACTGCTTCCCGTCTGCTGCATCTGGATGCCAATGGTCAATATCATGACCATCACTTTACTGATATTCTGGATTTGCTGAATGAAGGCGACCTGCTGGTCCTGAATGATACCAAGGTGATGAAAGCCCGTCTGAAAGGGAAACGCGCCACTGGCGGTGCTGTAGAAGTACTGGTGGAACGCATGATGGATCAGTTCGTTGCGCATTGCCATATTAAAGCCAGCAACACGCCTAAAGCCGGTGCTGAACTGTTTATCGGTCCAGATGAAGTCAAAGTTACGGTTCAAGGCCGTCATGAAAATCTGTTTATTGTGGAATTCTCCCAGCCGATTCTGGATGTGCTGGATAAATACGGCGCCCTACCCATTCCGCCATATTTCAACCGTGAAGCGGAAGAGATTGATACGGTCCGTTATCAAACTGTGTTCAATGATCCGACCAAACTGGCCAGTGTCGCTGCACCGACCGCTTCGCTGCATTTTGATGAAGAATTGCTGAAAAAACTGGAAGAAAAAGGTATTCAAAAAACTTTTGTGACTCTGCATGTGGGTGCAGGTACCTTCCTGCCGGTTCGTACCGATAATATCGAAAACCACATCATGCACAGCGAATGGTGTCAGGTATCGGATGAATCCATGGCCCTGATCAAAGCCACCAAAGAGCGTGGCAACAAAGTCATTGCTGTCGGGACAACGGCGACCCGTGCCACTGAAAGTGCGGCTCAAGCAAACGGTGGTGAACTGAAAGGCTGGACTGGCGATACCCAGATTTTCATCTATCCAGGTTATGAATTCAAAGTCGTGGATCGCCTGATCACCAACTTCCACTTGCCAGAATCGACCCTGCTGATGCTGGTATCCGCTTTATCGAACCGTGAAAATATCCTGAATGCCTACCAGCATGCGGTTGAAAGCAAATACCGTTTCTTCAGTTATGGCGATGCCATGCTGATCGACAATATCGCTTCCAGATAAGGAACCTGCCTATGCCGATCGATGCGGTGCAACATTCCATTCATATTCGACGCAAGAAAAATGAAGTGGTGTTTCGCAACATCGCCCGGCTCTGGGATCTGGGTCGTCAGACAGAAACTCATCAGGATCTATTGGATGGCCTGCATCCCTGGAATGGCCCGATCACCTTAAAGTTTGAAAATAACCTGCCACTTGCCCTTGCCGTTTTTGGTGGCATCCTGATTCTGGCGATTGTGATTGCACCAGCCAATATCTGGATGCAAAGCAGTGTTTTTCTCGGCTGCCTGCTAATCTTCTGGGCCTATATCAGCTTTGAACATCGCAAACCGATTGATGAGGTAATTGCTTACCTGGAAGAAATTGCACTCAGTAAAAAATATAATTTATGCTTTCAACAGCAACCGCAACACATTTCCATGCCAATGAATCCAATCCAGTTCATTGGCAACCTAAAACGCTGGTTTCCGCTATTTGAGCGTGGCTCTCTCAGTAATGAAATCAGCCGCTATGCCAGTACCATCTGGGAAGATGAAAATGGCCAGCAGCATCAGGTCATGCTCTTTCAATATCATTATGTGAATGAGGTTCAGATCCGCGATAAAAATGGCAGGTCGGTCAAGGTCACAGAAGTGCATAAAGACCTGTGGGGTGTATTTGTGTTTGATGTTTCCATTCAGGGACTCGCTGTTACGACCTCCAAGCGCAAATTTTCCTATCCGTATCGTTATCCTTGGCATAGCAGCGATATTCGCACCAACCAGCGTCTCAGTTTTTATGGCAGCCATGAGCTGGAAATGGCAAAGCTGCTGACTCCAGCCTTTGTCATGCGACTGGCAAATTTCTTTGAACAACGTCAAGGTGACCTGCTGTTTCATCCGGAAAAACACATGCTGTGTTATCTGGGACCGCATGACCTGTTTAAAGTTTCTAGTCAAAACAAGAATATCAACGACATTCCTGCATTGCGTGGTCATCTGAGAACGTTTAAATTAGTGGAACTGGAACGCTTACACGCTGATCTGACACAATTTTTAAAATAATTATTTTTTTGAGGGGATATTCATGGGATTTTTTGTTTTTGTGGTGATCCCGATTCTGGTCATTATTGCCATTATCCTAATTCGTAACAGCATTGTACGGCATCATAATGCGACCATTCGTGCCTGGTCGGATGTGGCTAGTTATGAACGTCAAAAACTAAAAATCCTGGATGGCCTGCAACCTTTGGTGGAGCAATATTCCAGTTTTGAAAAAGGCACACTGGAAAAAGTCACCGAGCTGCGCCAGAACATCATGAACCTGAATATCAAGGATGCTGACATTGCCCAATTACAACGCATTGAAAGCTTGAACCGCGAACTGATGCATAATCTGAATGTGGTCATCGAGAACTATCCTGAACTGAAAGCCAATGAAATTTATCTGAAAATGATGAATGAAATTGAAGAGCAAAATGAAAATGTCGGTGCCGCCATCAGCATCTATAACCGCAATGTCGAGCTGTTTAATAACCAGATCCAGATTTTTCCGCACAACATCATCAACAATATGTTGCTACAGAAAAAAGCGGTTCGCCCTTTCCGTGATCAGACCGTAACGCAAAATTTTGACTATCGTCCGAATTTTTAAAACTTGCCGCATATTTATGCGATGATAAGCAATTATACCCACTGCCTTATTTGGAGACTGATCTAAATAAGGCAGTTTAATTTCAAAATAATAATAAAAGAATTAAAACTATGTTGGATCATCTCGATACCCTCAAGGAAATCCTGATCAAGGAGTTTTATCAGTTCTATGATCGATACAATGATGACGGAATCTATGCCTGTAGTCTGGTCTTTGATGAGTTGCTACGGGTCGATGATCTGACCATTTCCACCGAACGTAGTATTTTTAACGATCAGGAAGACAGTGCCCAGTATCTATCGGAAAATGATCGTTGGAATGTATTTAAATGGCGATATCGTACCACCCATAACAGCAACAATGGTATGACCCAGCTCCGTGCCCTGCTGGATAATTATTTCAAGCAGCAGCATAGTTTTGGTAATCCTTTGCTGGAACATGGGCAGATTGATCAGGCCAACACTCTAGATGTATTACTCAAACTATTTAAACAGGTACGTGATGCTTTAGAACAGGATTATGGTCTGGATTTAAGCCCGATCCTGTTCTTCATTCATACCCCCACCCAGCCAGAGCTGGAACTGCAATCAGCCACCTATCTCAATCCAGAAAGTGCGTTAAAGCAGCAGTTTCTGTCCAGTAAACAATCTAAAAATAATGCAACAGCGCCAAAGTCCTTCAAGCTTTCTCAAAGTGATAAAGACCTGCTGATTGATCTGGCACAATTGGTGAAGCTGGAAGCTTATGATTATTTGCAGGTGGCTCATTAAGCCTATTTGCTAACCCTTGAACCACACTTTGTTGATGCCAATCTGTATATCCAGAAACTGATCCAGCATATTGCTGCCATGGCTACAGAAACCGATGGTAGCTGTGCCATGACCCGGGAAGAAATTCAGGAACGTTTACGCCAATTTGAACGTGCTTAAATCCAACTGATCTTCATTTTTCATTCATACAGACAACATAAATAAAACAGCCTAGTCCGACCCGAATACTGGCGTTTATGTGCAGAATCAAGGAAAATAGCCGGTTTTAGCATTAACAATCAGCGAACTGTTTTTTCGCCTTGATTTGGAACTCCTATGAAGTTTGAAAAATTAGCGCAGTCGGGCCGTGCCCGTCGTGGCCGTTTAACGCTTGAGCATGGCGTGGTGGAAACCCCAATGTTCATGCCGGTAGGGACCTATGGCACGGTCAAAGGCGTATTGCCTCGTGACATTAAGGAAATTAAATCTCAGGTGATTCTGGGTAATACCTTCCACCTGTACCTGCGTCCAGGTCTGGATGTGATCCGTGAACATGGTGGCCTGCATCAGTTCATGAAATGGAACAATCCAATCCTGACCGACTCTGGCGGTTTCCAGGTGTTCAGCCTTGGTGCGATGCGCAAAATCAAGGAAGAAGGTGTCACCTTCCGCTCGCCGATTGACGGTTCTAAAGTGTTTCTTTCACCTGAAATTTCGATGGATATTCAGCATACGCTAAACTCTGACATCGTGATGATTTTCGATGAATGTACGCCTTATCCAGCAACACATGAAGAAGCACAAAAATCTTTACAACTTTCATTACGTTGGGCAAAACGCTGTAAGACCCAGCACCATGATGTGCTGAAAAACCGCAATGCCCTGTTCGGGATCATTCAAGGGGGTATGTATGAAGACCTGCGTGATGAATCTCTAAAAGGTTTGCTGGAAATCGGCTTTGACGGTTATGCAATTGGCGGCCTGTCTGTGGGCGAACCGAAAGAAGAAATGCTCAAGGTACTCGACTATCTTCCAAACAAAATGCCGGAAGACAAGCCTCGTTACCTGATGGGTGTCGGTAAACCGGAAGACATCGTCGAAGCAGTACGTCGTGGTGTCGACATGTTTGACTGCGTCATGCCAACTCGAAATGCACGCAACGGTCATTATTTTGTGACCGGCGGTCTGGTACGAATCCGTAACAGCAAATACCGTCACGACCAGAGCCCACTGGACCCAACCTGTGACTGCTACACTTGCCAGAACTTCACCCGTGCCTACCTGTTCCACCTGGAAAAATGCGGTGAAATGCTAGGTGCAATGCTGGGTACGATTCATAATCTGCGTTATTACCTGCGCCTGACTGAAGCCATGCGTGACGCCCTGGATCAAGGTACTTTTGACCAGTTTGTCGAGGACTTTTATGCCCGCCGCGGTATGCAAGTGCCACCTTGTCCGGAAGATTAATCTTTCAGCATTTGCGCTAAAGAAAAAGACAAGGTAAATTGCAGACAAGTCAACTTATTATCATTCAGGTAATTAACCGTTTTTAGTTTAGGAAAATATAAATGAGCCTATTTATTTCGACTGCTCACGCTGCAGGTGAAGCTGCACAACAACCAAGCCTGATGGCGAACTTACTGATGATTGCTGTATTCGTGGCAATCTTCTACTTCCTGATCTGGCGTCCTCAATCTAAGCGTGCTAAAGAGCACCGTGCACTGATTGAAAGTCTGGGTGTTGGCAGCGAAGTCGTGTTTGCTGGTGGTCTGATGGGCCGAATTACAAAAATTGAAGGTGACTTTGCAGTAGTTGAACTGAACCGTGGCGTGGAAGTAAAAATCCAGCGTGCCAGCGTGATTTCAGTTCTTCCTGAAGGCACCCTGAATAACATTTAATCAAAATAAGTCGTGCTCCTGCACGACTTTTTCAATTTAAGAAGAAAATAAATGCGTTACCCAGCATGGAAATATGTGCTGATCCTGGTTGTCCTAGTGGTCAGCACCTTATATGCCCTGCCAAGTTTGTATCCAGATGAGCCTGCCGTACAGATTTCGGGTGCCTCAGCCGGCACTCAGATTGATGCCAGCATGGTACAAAAAGCAGAGCAAATTTTAAAATCTGAAAATATTCCAACTCATGACAACAGCTTCAGCAACAATGCAGCCCTACTGCGTGTAGATAGCAGTGAAGCGCAGCTGAAAGCCAAAGAAGCACTACGTCGTGGCTTGGGCGATGATTATGTTGTGGCATTAAACCTTGCACCAACCACACCAGAATGGCTACAGAAAATTGGTGCCAAGCCAATGAAACTGGGTCTGGACTTGCGTGGTGGTGTGCACTTCTTGTTAGAAGTGGATATGGACAAGGCCATTGCTCAGCGTATGGAAACTTCTGCAACTGACCTGCGTCGTCAGCTGCGTGATAACAGCCTGAAATTTAACAGCCTGACCCTGAGCAACAACACCATTACCTTGCAGTTTGCCAATAATGATGACCGTTCTGCGGTGATGGATTTCCTGCGTCGTAATGGTAATGAGTTCACTCAACAGGCTGTAGCAACCGAAGCCGGTTCTACCCTGCGTCTGACTTATACCGATGCGCGTAAGCAGGAAATCGAAAGCTATGCCGTGAACCAGAACTTGACCACCCTACGTAACCGTATTAACGAGTTAGGTGTGGCAGAAGCACTGGTACAAACCCAAGGCAGCAACCGGATCGTGGTTGAACTTCCGGGTGTACAAGATACGGCTGAAGCAAAACGTGTCCTCGGTCGTACAGCGAACCTGGAATTCCGTCTGGTTTCTGACCTGAATGATCAATACATTGATCCATATACTGGTCAGGTAAACGGTACACCACCTGCTGGTACTGAAGCTTTTGCTTATGAATCACTGGATAGCGGTCGTCAGTTATTGCTGAACCGTAACCGTATCCTGACTGGTGAACGTGTCCAAAATGCCTCTTCTGGATTCAGCCAGGACACTGGCGGTGCTGAAGTAAATATCACCCTAGACAGCGCTGGCGGTAAGCTGATGGCAGATGCCACCCGTAATGCGGTTGGTAAACGCATGGCAGTATTGTTCATCGAGAACAAGCAAAAGATCAGCTATGTAGAAGACCCAGCAACTGGCAAGCAAACTGAAGTTCGTACGCCTTATACTGAATCTGTGATTATCAACGCCGCCACGATTCAAGCGGTGTTAGGTTCACAGTTCCGTATTACCGGTCTGGATTCACCACAAGAAGCGGCTGAACTTGCGCTGATGCTACGTGCCGGTGCACTGGCTGCGCCGATGTACTTCGTGGAAGAGCGTGTGATTGGTCCTAGTCTGGGTCAGGAAAACATCGACAAGGGTGTGCTGTCTACTCAAATTGGTTTCATTCTGGTGGCAATCTGGATGGTGGTGTTCTTCCGCCTGTTCGGTGTGATTGCCAACTTCGCACTGGTATTTAACCTGGCGATGATCCTGACGGTGATGTCATGGATTGGCGCTTCCCTCACCCTGCCGGGTATCGCGGGTATCGTGATCACCATTGGTATGGCGGTCGATGCCAACGTCCTGATCTGTGAACGGATCAGAGAAGAGATGAAATGGGGTGCCTCGCCGAAACAGGCGATTGTCGCGGGTTATGACCGGGCGTATAACACCATTTTCGACTCGAACTTAACCACCTTCCTAGTCGCGTTCATTCTGTTCGCGATTGGTACTGGCCCGATTAAAGGTTTCGCTGTGACCCTAATGATTGGTATTGTCTGCTCGATGTTTACTGCCATTACAGTAACCCGTGCGATCGTACAGATTATTTATGGCAAAAAACGTAACCTGAAAAAGTTGAGCATTTAAGGAGATCACTGATGACTGAAAATACTCAACTGGATTCAAAACAGTACGGCCGTCCACACGATGAACGTGTCATTCCGTTCATGAAAATCGCTTTGCCTGCGGCAATCTTTTCGATTTTCCTGACCGTGGCCAGTATCTTCTTTATTGCAACCAAAGGCCTGAATCTGGGCCTAGACTTTACCGGTGGTGTCTCAGCAGAGCTGAACTACACCAATCCGGTACAGCCTTCACAAGTCAGTGATGCGCTGAGCAAAGCGGGCTTTAACGATGCAGTGGTACAAACATTAGGTTCTGAACGTGACCTGATGGTGCGTATGCCGGTGCAGGAAGATATCGAAGCAGAAGACTTAACCAAAGCCATTACCACAGCGGTTCAGTTACCAGATAATGCAGCTCAGGTGCCTAAGGTTGATGTGGTGGGTGGTCAAGTCGGTAATGAGCTGTATGTGCGTTCTGCAGGTGCTGTAGCGCTGGCCATGATCCTGATGCTGGTTTACGTGACTATCCGCTTCGAGTTTAAGCTGGCAATGGGTGCGGTGCTGTCGCTGTTCCACGATATCGTGGTGACTGTTGGTATCTTTGCCATGATGCAATGGCCATTTGACCTGACCGTTCTGGCAGCGGTTCTGGCGATTATCGGCTTCTCGCTCAACGATAACATTGTGGTCTCTGACCGTATCCGCGAGAACTTCCGTAAGATTCGCGGTGCAGAACCTGTCGAAGTGGTGGATATCGCCCTGACTGAGACCTTACGTCGTACCATTCATACTTCTGCAACCTTATTACTGGTGGTTGTGGCAATGATGGTACTGGGTGGTGCTGGTCTGAAATGGTTCTCAATTGCCATGTGTATCGGGGTATTTGTGGGGACTTATTCTTCGATCTATATCGGTACAGCATTTGCACTATGGCGGGGTCTGAACCGTCAGGACTTCATTGTTCAGGTGAAACCTGAGTTTGAAGATGAAAACGAAATTCCATAATTTCGGCCTTCATGTCTTGTCCTGAAATAGATTGACAGTATTCCACTTCAAACCGAGTTAAGCAATTAGCTCGGTTTTTGTTTGCTCATACATCTGATTCGGGGTGTTCATATTTAAACTTAAATGCGGTCTATAACAATTGTAAATCATGATAGATTCCGCAATTAAGTGATCTAACTCCTTCATGGTTTGACATCGCGTGGTTAAAAACTCCTGCTTTAATATTCCATTAATTCGCTCTGCTAATGCATTCTGATAACAGTCCTTGCCATCTGTCATGGAAGGACATATCCCATAATGGCGCAATGCCGATTGATATAGCTCAGAGCAATATTGAGCACCTCTATCTGAATGATGAATCATCCTAGTCGCTCGATCTGTCGCTTGCTGCATCGCCATATGTAGAGCCTGCACAACATTCTCCGCACGCATATCATTCGATAACTTATAACCTTTAATCTGTCGGGTATAAGCATCTGTCACCAAGGATAAATAATGCACACCTTCAGCACTCTCAACATAGGTAATATCACTAACAAAGACTTCATTGGCTTGCACTGCTGCATAATCCTTTAATAAATTTGGATGCTTCTTCATCCAATGCTTGCTATCCGTAGTTTTTGTATAGCGACGCTTAGGGCGAATCAATAAGTTATTTTCTTTCAATATTTTAAATAACTGATCCCGTCCACACTTTAAACCACGTTGCAACAATTTGCCTTTAATAAGCCAATACAGCTTACGTGTTCCGATACTTGGCATGAGACAGCGATATTCCATAACCAACTCAAGTATTTGTTCAGTTGCTTGTGCAGTCATTTGAGCACGTTTTTCTGCTTGATAATAAGCTTGTCGGGTGATTCCCAACCACTGACAATAACGTGAAACGCTTAGTCTTCTTTGGCTTTGCCAATCTTTGAAACGTGCTCGGTATACTTTTTTCCAAGATCAGTCCCACATTCTTTATCAATGTGATAAATCACATCCTGAATAAATTCAGTTTTAAGCTTTTCTGCGGCTAACTGCTTTTCTAATTGGCGGATTCGTTGTTGGGGTGTCAATTGGCGTTTAGAAGAAGTCGGCATATTCGAAGTCCAGTCCTGTTGTCCGTGCTTGCGTAACCATACCAGCACAGTTGATCTTCCTTGAATACCATATTTTGCCTGAGCTTGCTTATAAGTAATTTGCCCTTTTTCTACTTCATGTACCACCATCATTTTAAAGGCAAAGCTATAGTCACGTTGTGTACGTTTAACTCGTTGTTCTCGTTTATGTTCCATAAAATAAGTCTCTTAAGGTGTAAACTTATTTCAGGACGGGACATCACTAAAAATTGAAAAGCTCATCTCCGGATGGGCTTTTTTATTCACTTGCAATTACTTGATGAGGAGAGAGAATAGCGATCACTGTATGTATTTTTATCCCTTTAGCCGTAAAACCTCGCCCTTCAGGGCGGGGATATAAGGCTGCAATCCGCTAGTCCCCCTTGTGGGGATTAGCTAGGATTGCTAATGCGGTGTTTGCTGTTGTTGGATATATTGTTTAATAATCCCAATGGGAGCACCTCCACACGATGCAGCGAAATAACTAGGCGACCACAAAGCATTCCCCCATAATTTGTTTTTAATTTCAGGGTGTTTAGTTCTTAAAATACGACTAGATGCACCTTTTAGGCTGTTAACCAAGCTAGAAATAGCTACTTTTGGTGGATAGTTCACAAGTAAATGAACATGATCATGCTCACCATCAAATTCTACCAACTTAGCTTCAAAGTCTAAGCAAATGCGCTTGAATACTTCATTCATAGTTTCGAGCATAGCTTTGGTAAAAACATCTCTACGATATTTAGCCACAAAGACTAAATGAACGTGCATATTAAAAACACAGTGACGACCTGTTCTAATCTCTTGACTATTATCCATAGACCAAATATATTTTAGTGATGAAGACACTTAAATTACGCATAAAAGACAAACATTGCAAGGTGCTAGACCAATTGGCATCTGAAGTTAATTTTGTCTGGAACTATGTCAATGATTTGTGTTTTAAACACTTGCAAAGAAAACAACAATTCTTTTCAGCTTACGATATTGCTAAATACACGAAAGGTACATCAAAAGAGTGCAATTTGCACAGCCAAACCATACAGGCAGTTGCGGAAGAATTAGTTACTCGAAGAAAGCAATTTAAAAAAGCCAAGCTAAAATGGCGTGTCAGTAACAAAAAAAATGCTAGACGTTCTCTCGGTTGGATTCCATTTAAAAAAGTGGCGGTGAAATATGCCGATGGGTATGTCCAATACGGCAAGCATCAATTCAAGCTATGGGACAGTTACGGACTAAGTAAATACAATGTTAAAACAGGCTCGTTTGTCGAGGATAGCCGAGGGCGTTGGTATGTATGTCTTGTGGTTGATTCAATTAAAACAGAGAAAACCACCGCTAAAACCTCAATTGGCATTGATCTAGGACTCAAAGACCTTGCGACTTGCTCAGATGGTGTAAAGTTCAAAGCGCCTAAAATCTATCGTCAATATGAACAAAAACTTGGTATTGCTCAAAGAGCAAGAAATAAAAAACGTGTCAAAGCGATTCATGCCAAGATCAAAAATCTACGTCAAAATATGCTGCATCAATTCAGTCATAAACTGGTGAATGAACATGCAGCCATCTTCGTTGGTAATGTGAATGCCAAAGCATTGGCACAGACAAAATTAGCTAAGTCTGTACTCGATGCAGGTTGGACGACCTTAAGAACCATGCTCAAGTATAAATGCGAGAACGCAGGGGTATGGTATGAAGAAGTCAATGAAGCCTATACCACCCAAACTTGCTCGTGCTGCGGCTCACGCTCCAGTAGTCTGAAAGGTAGAGCAGGACTTGGAATAAGAGAATGGCAGTGTGTGGAGTGCGGTACATTCCACGATAGAGATATAAACTCAGCACTGAATATTCTTGCGCTCGGACATGGGCGTCTCGCAGGAGGAATCTCCGTCCTTTAGGTCGGAGAGGATGTCAAAGCACTCATATGATCGTTTAGATGCATTTTTATTCAGATTAATAATGAACAATATAATAAAAAAGCCCACCAATAAATGGCGGGGCTTTTTCCTGAAAATATTCAGATTAAAGTTTTACTAGGTCACCTTTTAGCGCTACACCAGCCACTGCGGTACCTTTAGCACATTGATAAGTCTTGGTGCTCTTGGTTTCATTGGCTTTGTAATAACTCACGATATTAGTTACAGCATTGGCACCACGCGCTTTTGCAGTACGTTCAAACTGGATCAGTGCAGAACGTAGTACATGGTCACAAGACGACTCTGCTGACTTGGCAAAACCATTGGTTTTTTTATTAGTTACCAGACCGCGCTCGATCACTTTCCCACCTGACTTAGTACCAGCCAGATAAAATTTTACAGAACCATCTAACACACCTTCTGCTACAGCACGGTTTACCGCATCCTGAAAGTCAAAGTCATGCATCTGGTCTGCTGACTGAACAGTCGTCATGCCCCCAAAGCCAAGCACAGCGGCTAAAACAAATTGTTTAATCTTCATTATGTTACCCTCTAAAAAATTAATTTAATGATGAACTCAGCTGTGAAAATACAGCATTGTCTAAACGCATTTTCCAAGCCATCGCATTTTTATGGATTTTGTTGCCCTTATGCTCAAGATTACGACTACCAGTAATCTGTGAAGATACCTGCTGACCATTCATCTGATAAGTGACCTGCAAATAGTGGCTACGACGGGTTATACCCGCAACTACACGACTGTTATCAGCTTGTTCAACTGCCCAACCGGCACGTGCCTGCTGTGCAATTGCTTGTCTAATCTGTTTTTGTACCTCTGCTGCAGAAATCTGAGCAGGTACACTAAACTGACGCTGGGGATAGTCAGAAATTTTAACTGTACTACAAGCAGTAAGACTCATTACCCCTGCTGCTGAAAGAACCAGCAGCCATTTTTTCAGTTTCATATTACCCTCTGAAATTATGGTTATTTGTAATTAGATTTTTTAAAGATCAGTGATGTATTAATACCGCCAAAGGCAAAGTTATTGCTCATGATCAGATCGGCGGACATGTGACGCATCTCACCCCGGATATAATCCAATTCTGCACACGACGGGTCAATATGATCCAGATTTAAGGTAGGTACAAATTGCTGGCGCTGCATCATCTCAATGCTCAGCCAAGCTTCAATAGCACCACAAGCCCCCAAGGTGTGACCAAAATAACTTTTTAATGAGCTGATTGGCTTTTTCCCTAAAATACGTAAAGTTGCCTGAGTTTCTGCTACATCCCCCTGATCGGTAGAGGTACCATGTGCATTCACATAATCAATCTCTGTTGCATTCACCTGAGCATCTTTAAGTGCCAGCTGCATACAGCGTCCCATCATTTCGGAATCTGGACGAGTGACATGCTGGCCATCAGTATTACTGCCATAGCCAATAATTTCAGCATAAATTTTGGCACCACGGGCTTTGGCATGTTCATATTCTTCCAGAATCAGACAGCCGGCACCTTCCCCCACCACTAGGCCATCGCGATTCTGATCAAAAGGACGAGGCGTCTGTTCAGGATGATCATTCTTGCTACTGGTTGCTAGCAGCACATCGAACACTGCACAGCCTGCTGCGCTGAGCTCTTCAGCTCCACCTGCCAGCATCACGGTTTGCTTACCGTATTTAACTGCTTCATAAGCCTGACCAATCGCCATTGAGCCAGAAGTACAAGCACTTGAAGTCGGTAAGGTCAAACCTTTCAGTCCAAAATATACCGTCATATTCACCGCACTGGTATGCGACATCATGCGAATATAGGTCGTTGCATTCAGCTGATTCATATTATTTTCAAGCAGCATGGCCCCAAACTCACGGATGGCATCTACGCTTCCTGCTGAGGAACCAAAAGCCACACCAGCGTCGCCACTCGTCAGGATTTCATTACCTAATAAACCTGCATCTTCCAGCGCTTTTTCCGCACAAACCACCGACATCAGGGCAACACGGCCCATGCCGCGAGTGACCTTACGGTTAAAATGCTTTGGTACGGTAAAAGACTCAACCGGACCGCCAAGCTTACTACGCAGATCCGTATAGACTTCCCATTCCGGCATATAGCGGATACCGCTCTTCCCCTCAGCAAATTGTGCAAAAATCTGATCCGCAGTTTCACCTAGCGAGGTGATCCCTGACATTCCTGTAACAACCACACGTTTCATCAGATCAATCCTCCATTCACCGAGATGACCTGACGGGTGATGTAACTCGCGTCATCACTACACAGGAATTTCACCACTTTAGCCACTTCCTCAACCTGTCCCATGCGCTGCATCGGGATCATTTTCAGGGCATGTTCCTTCACTTCTTCCGTGACCATTTCCGTTTCAATCAGACCAGGTGCAACACAGTTAACGGTGATTTTACGTTTCGCCAACTCTAGAGCTAGAGCTTTAGTCGCCCCAATCAAGCCAGCTTTGGCTGCACTATAGTTCACCTGACCTCGGTTGCCCATTACCCCAGATACTGAAGACAAAGTCACGATACGGCCACCCTGTTTCAGGCGAATCATCGGCATCATCAAAGGTTTTAATACATTGTAGAAACCATTCAGAGAAGTTGAGACTACATCATCCCAGTCATCATCAGTTAATGCCGGGAAAGCGCCATCACGAGTTAAACCGGCATTCAGCACCACACCATAGAAAGCGCCATGCTCTGCCACATCTTGCTCCAAGATTGCTGCGATCTGCGCACGATCATTCACATCAAACATCAGTACATGACTGACCTGACCCAACGCCTGAATTTCCTGTGCGACCTGTTCTGCTTCCTGCTGTCTTGAGCGTGCATGTACAGTGACATCAAAACCCGCCTTGGCCAGTTCCAGTGCGATCGCCTTACCAATTCCCCGGCTTGAACCTGTGACTAAAATTCTTCTTCTCACTTTAACTTCCCAATCATGTCATCATTGTCTGCAGGCTCATAAACACTCAGCATTGCAGTAAAATTATGTTCTTTATACTGTATTTCGCAATTAAATTGGCCTAGACCTTCGTGTAGATAACTCTGCTCTACCCGAATACGGACCACGCTGCCTAATTCAAAATAAGGCACCGGCAATTGCATTTTGCGTGTTCCAAGCAAAAAACCGATACGCGGTTGCTGACCTTTGGAATGCCCTTTATGCCCTGCATAGGCACTCACTGTCTGTGCCATCAACTCAATACTGGTCCAGGTCGGTAAACCTTCAGTTTCACAAAACATCAGTTCAGGGCGAATAGTCAGCTCAGCAATCGCAAACTCGTCATTGGTTTCAATCAAATGATCTACAAAGACCATCGGCTTTTCATGTGGAATAAACTGTACGGCATCCATCATGGACATGTAGTTCCTAAAATAAGACTGATATTGCTGCCGCCAAAGGCAAAGGAGTTGCTCATCACATAACGGATCGGCTGATTCAGTTCTGGATTCAGTACGTAGTTCTGATCATCCAGTTCTGGATCAAGCACACCATCCTGATGCAGCGGCAACCAGCTTTGGTCGAGTAACACCTGCTGGCAGATATAAGCTTCAATCGCTCCGGCAGCGCCAAGACAATGTCCGGTTTTATGTTTGGTACTGCTCAACGGTACGTCATGTTCCTGAAATACCGTGCGCACCGCCTTAATCTCCATCGCATCATTTTGCGGTGTTGAGGTGCCATGCATATTCAGGTAACCAATTTCATTGGCTTGAATCCCTGCCATATCAAGGGCTTTCCGCATAGCTTGAGCTGCACCCTGTCCTTCAGGATGCGGGGCAGAAATATGCCAGGCATCCATGGATTCACCACTGCCGAGCAACATCACTGGTGCAGTTTCTTTGGAAAGTAAGAATAAACCTGCTGCCTCTCCAATATTGATGCCATCGCGCTGTGCACCACATGGTTGGCAGATTCCCGCAGAGAGACTTTCCAGGCTATTAAAACCATTTAAAGTCAGTCGGCACAAGGTATCTACACCACCGACCAAAACTGCATCAGCAAGATCAGCATTTAACAAGCGCTGGCCTGCGGCCATGGCTTTAGCGGCTGAAGAACAGGCGGTAGAAATGGTATAGGCTGCACCTTGCCAACCTAAATACTGCTGGATGGCTTTAGCTAGACAGCCCATTTCCTGTTTACGGTGATCAACCAAGTCTTCAGATTGATGCGTGAAATAAGCTTTCATTACAGCTTCATTGTCACCCACCCCAGAAGTCGAAGTCCCCAGAATAACAGCTAGACGATGCTTTGGAAACTGAGCCACATAAGCCTGCACATCGGCTTCTATTTCTTTGAGCGCAGTCAGGGCAAAACGCAGGTTACGTGAATCCAACGGTTTCAGTGCATCTGGCACTTCACTGATCAGTTCACCATGATAAGCACCGACCCAGACTTTCTGTTCCGGCAAGAAATCAGCGCTTTCTGTCAAAGTATTTACAGAATGAGTGAGGTTATATTTAAGCTGGTCAGCAGTTGCCCTCAATGCCGACAGCCCGACACTTAACTGAATCCCGACTGCAGGATGAACGGTGTTGGGATTATGATCCATGCATTCCCTCATCATTTTCTAGTGTATTGCTGACAGGACTGATCACCATCTGGTATGGCACCTGAACATTGTTCAGTTCAATACTGTCATCTAAAGTTTTAATTTTTAGCACAGGCTGGTTCTGAATCAGCACCACCTGCATATCATTTTGTTGCTGTAGGCTGACCTGTGCAGACTGCATTTTGGCAAAATCCGGATAGGTCGCATACAGGATGTCACGCACCACATAATCAAAAGGCAGCAGCTTCATGGCATCAATACGCTGCTCCACCTGAAGTTTATGACCATTAAAGCTAAGCTTAAATAGCTGTTGTCCAGTCAGGCTCAGCGCCACCATGTCTAGGTTACTGCCCTGTTGTTCCTGATACAGCAAGAAACTAAAGCTATGTTCCTTCCATTGAACTTCAATCTGGTCCTGACGCTGATAGCTTTGCGCAGGCCAGGTCAAAGTCACCAAGCCTTGAGCTTGCGGAATCAGGCTTTGACAGCCGCTACTGAGCAATAGGCTGGCCAATGCAAGGGAGATTAGCTTTAAAGGCATTCTTGCTGTCATCAAATCAACTTTCCTGTGGTAGTGCTTCACGGCAATATTCTGCCAAAGTGTTTAAACGCTGTTTTGCATTCTTATGAATCGGGTTAGTCGTATCCCAGGCATATCCTGCCAATAAGGATGAAATCATACGGCGAATCCGGTCTTCCTGACGGGTTGAGAATACAACGTCCTGGAATTCACCGGAATACCAGGATTCTACATAAGCCCGGAACACCTGAATGCCCTGGCGTAATGGTTTCTCATATTCTTCCATCCAGTCAACGCTTTGGCCTTGCAACACTTTATTGACCAATGGAATTGCCAAGCTGGAAGACTTCAGGGCAATCGTGACACCCGAAGAGAACACTGGATCCAGGAACTCACCGGCATTACCCAATAAAGCATAGTTACGTTCAGCCAGATGTTTAACATTCGCAGAGTAACCTACGAGAGTGCGTACTGGTGTATCAAACTTGGCATTACGTAGTACATGCGACAGACTTGGATCATCGGCCAGAATTCGTTTAAACAGGCTTTCCAGGTCTTGGTCAGTAGAATCTTCAAAACCGTATTTTTCAAAGAAATCCTGTTCAGCCACAATACCAAAAGATGAACGGCCATCGGCAAAGGGAATCAACCAGTACCAGGCACGATGATCCATATCATGTACCGTGATCAGGATTTTCTGACGGTCAAAGTCTGGATCATCCAGGATGCCATCTTCAATATGAGTAAATACGGCACGACGGACCGGGAAATCTGACGGACTTTCCAGATCTAAAAATTTTGGCAAGATTCGGCCAAAACCACTGGCATCCAGCAGGAATTTTCCCTGAATTTGATAGCTTTCACCCTGCTCATATTTTACAGTCAGGACTGGATGTTCAGGTTCTACATCAACTGCTGTCACTTCATGACCAAAACGGATCTCAGCTCCTTTCTTTTCAGCTTCCAAAGCTAATAAATGGTCAAACTGAGCACGACGGACCTGCCAGGTTGTTCCCGGGCCTTCACTAAATTTTTCGGTAAAATCATAGAAACTGCGCTGTGGTCCACGCAGGAATGCCGCACCATTTTTAAACTGGAACGCATATTCATCGACATGTGCACGAACCGTATCCAGCAGACCCGCTTCTTCCAGAAAGACCATCGACTGAGGCAACAGTGACTCACCAATAGAAAAGCGCGGAAAATACTGCCTTTCAATCACCGTCACTTGATAACCTTTCTGTCGCAGTAAGGCTGCTGCCGAACTGCCTGAAGGACCTGCCCCAATAATCAATACATCTGTCTGCTGCATGGTGCTCATTGCACTTTTACCTTTATTTTTCAGCGCTTCGGCTGATACTGCTCAATTACAACGTGCTTTTCATCTGATGAAGTAAATAACGTTGCATAAATAAATGCGAAAATAACGCCCAATAATACGGTCAGGCCAAAGCAATGAATGGCATAAGTCTGACTAAAGGACAATAATCCAAAACCAAAGAAGGTTGACATCATGCACAGGAACAATGCCATACCCACGACTTGAGGATGGTCATGCCCATGTCGGTAAAAAATTGCGTAATCCACCCCAATCCCGATGATCAGGAACGTGCCCATAATACTAAACAGGTTAATCTCGACACCGAGCCAGGCCTGAATGGCGAAGGTAGTCATCAATGCCATACTAACGGGCAAAATCAAAGGCAGGATGGATTTTTTGCCATACAGTGTGCCTAAGCCAATCGCCAAAATGATCAAAGCGATGACCAGCAGTTTCTGTGCATGTTCACGATGCTGTTTAAATAAGGTCGATAACTGGCTAACTGGACGAAGTAGCTGTACATTTGCTGAAGTCAGCTGTTCCAGTGCCTGAATATCCTTCACGTTTTGCAGCATGACCAGACGTTCGGTTGGACTCATCTGCAAGAATGCCAATGGATGATCTTTAAATTGGGCTGCGGTTATCAAAGGTTGATTTGCTAACTGTTGTTGCCAGCTCAGCACATCTGGGGCATTCAGTTGCATGGCTTCTGCATAGCTCACCAAATCTTGTTGGGGAATTTGCTGTAATAGTCTGATGTTTTGTTGTTGGGTTGCTATAGGTACTAGCCATTGTCCCAAAGCCTGTACTGCTTCGAGCTTACCTTGTTCTTGTAAACTGCTTAACTTGGCAAGAAGTGCTGTTTCATGCTGTTCCAGTTCTGCTGGGGTATACCCCCGCACAACAAAGTATTCACTGCCCTGCTGCTGCATAAAGCGTTCGCGCACATACTGGTCTTCCTGTTTCAGCTGCCGATCCATACTTTGCAGGTTACGGATATCATCATTACTTTTCAGGAAGAACAGGCTGCTACCAGTCACAACTAGAATGATGGCAATCAGACCATAACGTAGTGAGTTACGAGCCTGAATCCAATTCCGGGCTTTACCAATAAATGCCAGGGTCCGAATTGCAGGTTCGGCATTCAGTGCTGGCAAACGAGGCAGCAACAAGATACTGGTGATCCAGGCACCAGCCAAGCCAACCATGGAAAATACCGCGATCTGCTTAAAGCCTGGGAATGGGGTAAAACTTAGCACCACATAGGCCAAGAGTGTCGTCATCAGACCAACGAACAGGCTTGGCAATAAAGGCTTTAAGACTTCAAATCCATCGATATGACGATGCTGCGATTGCATCGCCATAAAATAGAAAGAAAAGTCGACACAGACCCCGATCAGACTGGCACCAAAGACCAATGTCATCAAGTGAATTTCACCAAATAAGGCATAGGTCGCAGCAAAAGCCACCAGACAGCCGGTTCCGACAGCGATCATTTCGGTCAGCATTGGGCGAATGGAACGGAAGCCGAACCAAACCAGCAATAAAATGCCGAGTGTCGATCCCACACCAATGGTGGAGATTTCTTCTTTGGCCGAAGTGGTTCCGAACTGGGCAAACAGTAATGTCCCAGTCCAATGTAGCTGTACTTTAAGTGATTTTAACTGCTCATTAGCTTGCTGAATAAAGGCAGAAGTCTGTTCCTGATAATCAATATTATAAGGGCTGTTATTCAACTGTAGAACGATCAGGCGTGATAAGCCTTGATCATCATGTATGGTGGCAAAGCCCTGCTCCAGCTGAATGTCATTATTGCCCTGCAAACCACTCAGCCCAATGGCATAACGTGGAAACAGTAAAAGTGGATCCTGCTGCAATAGCTCTGCGGTGATCGGCATGCCCGGACTCATCAGTTGCAGCATACTCTGTTCTGTTAATGACTGATGGTCCTGCTGTTGCAGCAGCTCACGGTCCTGTGCAGAAAGCAAACCGGCTCGATGCTGGAACAGAATTTGGGCAAACTTTTGCTGATCGATTTGTGCCTGAACTGGCTGAAACAGCTGGCTCTGACCGACTTGCTTACGCAGTAAAGCTGTTGCCTGATTCAGGCTAAGCTCATCCGGAGCATCGAGTACCACAAAGACCTTGTCATTCAGCTGTTCACTGACATACTGCTGCGCCCGTTCCAGATCGGCATCCTGATGTGCTTCTGGCAGCAAGGCAAAGATATTGGTCTGGATACGAATATCCTGACGCAACCAGGCCGTCCCGAGTGCAATCGCGATCACACTCAGGATCACCAGCCACAGTGCGGTAAACTTATTTTGCCAGCTGGAAAAGCGCATTTTCTGCTGCCGTTAAGCTTTGTGGCTGAGCCGTTTGCTGGCTAAAACGAATGGTGGTGCTATTCCTTGCCTGCTCATGAATCACAATCTGATTCACATAACGCTGACCTTGTGCATCTACCTGAATAAACAGTTTTTTAAACAGGCTGCTTTTCGGTTTCAGCGTCACATTCCACTCTGCCGGTGTATAACGTGCTGAGACCACGGTAAAGTTTTTGGCCAACGCTGCTTCATTGCCTGACATCAGCTGTAGGAACATGGTGGCGACTGAACCATACGGGGTTTTGTCGACTTCAATCTGACTGGAAGTGCGCTGGGTTTTCTGCACCAATTTTTTCTGGGTCACAATCAGATCGGCTTTGACTGGACTTTGAATTTGCCATAGTACACCCTGATTTTTATGGAATAGGATCGTGCCTTTGGATACATAGGTCTTGTTCAGTGAAGCCAGTTTTTTGTGCTGTTCAAAATTAGCCCGTACCACAGGTGTTGCTGACAGCTGAGTGAACACCTGCTGTAGCTGAGTATTTTGCGCATGTGCTACCGGCATGCTGAGAGTTAAGCTGACAGCCGCACAGCTACATGCTGCTGCGAATTTCATCTGTTGCAAGAATTTCATTGTGCATTGGCCTGAAACGCTGACCACGCATAAAGGCGGTCAAATAAAATCTGAGGAGACTGGAAACACATTTCCCGGGTTTCTATGTCTACAGCCACTTGAGTGGTATAACCCTTGGTCAGCCGTTTGCCGCTTTCAGCATCAAAAATCTGATATTCAATTTTCAGACGATTTTCCCATTCTTTCAGAATCGCCCGAACACGAATTTTTTGTTCAAACAAGATGCCATGCGCATAACGCACATGACTTTCAATCACTGGCCATGCATAGCCTGATTCACGCATCTGGTTATAGTTGTACTGAAATTGATCCAGCAACTTGCAGCGGGCAATTTCAAAATACTTCAGATAATGTCCATGCCACACCACATTCATGGTGTCCACATCATGAAAAGGCACTTCTATGATCACATCGGCATGCATGACGAATTTCCTGTGTTTAAGATAGGATGGCGCTGCTGAACAGCTCCAGATTTTCAAAACGGTCAACCAAAGTTTGCAGCTCCTGCTGCAACGGGCGATCTTCCTCCACATATTTGAAGGACTGAAGAACCCATTGTTGGAATGCAGTTAAAACTGGGGTTAATTCTGTATCTAGACCTTTTAGCCAGACTGCCTGCACACAGGCACAGCTCAACGCAGCAATCACCTGTTCAGTCAGAAGAATCACACGGCTAGCATCACGTGCAGCAATGGTACCCATACTGACCTTGTCCTGGTTATGGCATTCTGTAGAACGTGAAAAAATTGAAGCTGAAATGGTCTGTTTTAAGGCTTCTGCCGTCCATGCAGAAACACCAATCTGTACGGCTTTAAATCCATGATTCAGCGGTAAGCGCTCAAGGCTAGAACCCGTCAGGTTACGTGGTAGACCATTATTCATCTTGTAATCTACCAGTTGTGCCAGCTGACGATCCATCAGGTCGGCAATATTGGCAATCATGATCTTAAGACTGTCCATGGCTTGAGCAATATGCCCACCATAGAAATGCCCGCCATGTAAGACACGCAGATTCACTGGATCAATCAAAGGATTGTCATTACTGGAGTTCAACTCATTTTCAATAAACTGACGCAGCCAGACTTTAGAATCTTCAAATACGCCAATGATATGCGGTGCACAGCGCAAAGAATAACGGTCTTGCAGACGTGAGCTTTGATGTTCAGTTTGTACTTCACTATTCAGCCAGTCACGCAGTTGTGCCGCAATATTTTGTTGTCCCGGATGCGGTTTTTGGGCAAACAAGATTTCATCAAAATGGCTTGGATTTCCTTCTAGCGCCAGCACATTCATCGCGGTGATTAAAGTACTAGTTAGGGAAATCTGCTCTGCCTTTTTATAGTTGAGGCAAGCAATTGCAGTCATCACGGCTGTTCCATTCATCAGTGCTAGACCTTCTTTAGGACGCATCACATGCGGCTGCAGGCCTTTGGCTGCATATACCTCAGCAATTGGAATGATTTTGCCTTGCCAATACACATCCCGCTCACCGACCAGTGCACCAGCAATATAAGACAATGGCGTTAGGTCACCACTGGCTCCAACCGAACCTTCCGAAGGAATCACCGGAATGACATTTTCATTCAGCATCCAGACCAGGCGTTCCAGCAAAACATATGAAACACCGGAATAACCACGTGCCAGTGAACACAAGCGGGTGACGACTACGGCACGTGCAGTAATCAGATCCAGATTCTGGCCTAGGCCGCAACCATGAAAGCGGGACAGATGTAGAGGCAGTTCATTGACCTGATGCGGAGGAATTTCGACCAGACAGGAATCACCATAACCGGTGGTCACACCATAAATGACGCCTTCTTCTTCCAGAAGTTGATCCAGAAAGTCAGCTCCACGCTGGATCAGCTCACGCCATTCCTCTGAACTTGGTAAAGCGACCTTTTTTTCCTGACGTGCTACTGCCACCACATCTTCAATGGTCAGTGCAGTTTCCCCTACAATCAACACCCGTCTTACCCTCTATCCCAAAAATTATAAAAATTGAACCATTGATATGGCGCACGCATACAATGTTGTTCTAATAAAGCCACATAACTACGCGTCACCTGTTGCATAGACTGCAGGCGGGTCTTACGTGGAAAATTGAGTTGCTCTGCAACCGAATGGATATGCACTTCAAAATGCTGCTGCATGCGATAGCAAAATACAGCCAATACCGGTGCCTTGAGTAAACTTGCCAAGATCCATACGCCTTGAGGCCATTGGGCTGGCTGCCCTAAAAAATCAACCGTTTGCACACGATCAGACTGTACCGGCACACGGTCTGCTGCCACGATAATCCATTCACCCTGATCCAGTTTTTCCTGGAGAATTAACGCGGTTTCCATACCCAATTCATCAACTGAAATCAGGTTGACATCGGCGTGATCATTCAGCTTTTTCAGAAATTGGTTAAACTTGGTGGCATGCTTCTGATAGACCAGCACATTAATCTTCTGCGGATGTTCTGACTTGATGGCACGCAGCAATTCAATATTGCCAAAATGCGATACGACAATCACTGCGCCTTTTTGGTAATGGTTGCGGAAATGCTCATGACCATGCAGCTTTAATTGCTGTTCAGGAATATGCCCCAGCCAGCCTTCAATCTTGTCGAGAATGCATTCTCCGAACTGCATTAAATGCGTATAGGTGTTAGGCAAGCCTGGTAAAGTCTTAAAAGGAGATTGGTTGCCAACAAAATGATGCAGGCTTTGCAGATATTGTAGTGATGCCTGACGTGCAGTATTGGAAAATAGCCAGTACCACATAATTACGAAGTACAACACGATACGACATAACCATCTGCCGCCCAGGCGATAAAAACCCAGCATCAACATCAATGGCAACATGCCACCACGCTCGCGGATGGCATTCCATTTTTTAGCCTGAGCGTCTGCCACCGGATTAACCTTTCACCTTGTGATAAACCAGTTTAGGTAAACGAACTAACATCCCCGCAAACAGGCGTGAATGTGCCTTGGTTAGGCCCACATTGTCTCGCCACACATTAAAGTGTGAGATGCCATTTTCAGGATAGATCACCCGAGTCGGTACATTCACAAATGGTACATTGTCCCATTTCAGGCGCACCAGAATTTCGGTATCAAAGCCCATACGTGGCTGGAATTTTGCGGTTTTCAGAATTTTGACCGTGCTCGCCAGTGGATAGACCCGGAAACCGCACATACTGTCCTTGATATCAAACGACAGGCTATTAATCCACACCCAGATATGCGTTGCATAACGGCCATAGAGACGCTTTTTCGGCACGGATTCATCAAACACTGGCTGACCAATCACCATTGCTTCCGGGTTCTGCTGTGAAGCGTCCAGAAAACGCTGTACATCTTGCCAGTCATGCTGACCATCAGAGTCCAGCTGCAAAGCATGGCTAAAGCCACGTTCAGCAGTATGGAACAGACCAGTGATGACCGCTTTACCTTTACCTTGATTGACCTCGTGCTCAACTAGATCAACCAGTTCGTTTTCAGCAGCAATCTGACGCAACAACTGAGTACACTCCGCCCCACTGCCATCATTCACCATAATGATCGGCAGCTGAAAGCTATTCAAATGCTGGACTAAGGCATGCAGATAATGCGGGTGGTTATATACCGGAATTACAAAACATTGTTTCATCAGTTCAGCCTGTCACCTGTGGTTGTTGCTGTTCCAGCGCAAAGAGTAGACGACCGGATGCCAAAGTTTTATCTCTGAGTTGCAGCTCAAAACTGACTTTATGCGCTTTACGCTTCAAAGTGAGATGAACTGCCATATAGGGACGAATCAAATCCTGGAATTTTAACTGTTCAAAACCACTACACCAGTGCAAATCTGCCCAATTTTGTCGCGCAAAATGCTGGATAAAGCCAATCTGCCCCACACCCGGATATATCGGATGACCCGGGAAATGCCCCTTGAAACATTCCAGTTCTGGTGTGAATTCAAGCTGGTAGGAGATTTGATCTTCATCCACCTGATGTTCAAGCACTACGGGTAATTGCATCGGAGAAAACAACGATTTCAAATATTGTTTATTTAGCTTGGACTGCGCATTTTGCGGCATCTGGCTCAAGAAGCGCCACTGACGTGGAATCGCCATGCTTTCTAGTTTATTTACTAGCTGGGCTTTTAATTGCGCCGCAAATTTGGCCTTACCTAAAGCAATTAGTTCTGCACGTGCAGCCTCAGTCAAAACCACAACTGCTGCAAGGATCTGACGGTGTTCTTTTTCATACACTAGCACATGACTCTGCTGCACGCCTTCCACAGTTAACAGGCTTTGCTCGATGGCATCCAGACTTAAGCGTTTTTCTTCTAGCTTTACAATCCGGTCCAAACGCCCTAATAACTTGAATGTCGACTTTAGGTTCTCTGAGTCAGTCAGTTCAACCTTATCACCCGTCAAAATCCAGTCTTGACTATAGGCATGATCAGCACGAACCACGAGTTCACTCTGTTCCCCTGTGCCAACTTCAACGTTGGCAAAAGGCGTCCATAAGGCATCATCCGCCTGTCGATGGGCAATCCCTCCAGTTTCTGAGCTGCCAAAAACTTCAGTGATTGGGCTGTTCAGATAAGGACGTACGCCTGCATCCAGCTTGCCCCCGGATGAATAGACCAGCAGGCAATCTTGCAACAGCACATCTGTAGTCCAGCGTTTTAAAAGGGCTGGACTGGAAATCACGTAGTTTGGTCGCTGGAATCCAGCAATTTTCTGCTGAATATCAGCTACATCTTCAGGAAAGGCCAGCTGATGCTGGTAAAAACTGCGACCACTGGCTAAAGGCCACAATAATTTAAATAGCAAGCCATAAATATGCTGATGACTGACGGTGGCAATCGCAATCGTATCTGCTGGCAGGCTAAAGCTGGCATCCAGCCCTGCAACTTCATTAAAAAGTTGTTCTAAGGTACGTGGAATTTTTTTTGGCTGACCGGTAGAACCCGAAGTATAGAAATAGACTTGAGCTTGACTTAAAAATGCATCATCCAAATTCAACTGGATCGCATCAGAATCATGTTGTAGCTCAAAACGCTTTAGAAAATGAATCTGTTCAGCTGCCAGTTCTCGTTCCAGTTCACTGACCCGGTTCGGGGGCAACAGGACTTGCTTCCCTGCTTGTAGCGCTGCGAAGAAGAGCACCAGAAACTCATAGCTATCTTGCTCCCAAAGCGCCCAAATAGAAGAAGCTAAAGGCTGAATCTGAGCCGCCTGCTGTTGTACATCCTGCCAGAAATTCTGAAAAGAAACAGGCGTCAGATCTGCTTTTACACAAAGCAGGCGTGATGAATTTACATGGTGCTTAAAGTGACAAGACATACTCATTCGCTAATAATTCTTTCGTACTATTCTTGCTGCTGATGCAGACGTTGCTGCCGCTTACGCAAGACATATTCCCCAAGTAACAAACTTCCCATGAACATATAGGAGATAAAACCGTTATACAGCGCCCAAATCCGTGTTGGCGCAAAATATACGGTATACAGGGCAATGGCGGCATTCAAAATAAAAAAACCACACCAGACTACAGTGACCTTTTTAGTCCAGACCACGCCTTCAGGCGGTAAATCTGGCTCTGCCAATCGAGCAAAGCGTTCAATCATCGAAGGTGGTCGAAGCAATGTACTGGCAAAAATCATACATGAGCCAATGCTCATAAAAACCGGATAAAGCTTTAGCCAGTTTTGATCTTTCAGAATCAAGCTAAGACCACCACATAAAATTGCAAATCCGGTCAAGGGCCACAGTAAAGTATTGCCTTTGCTGAATAGTCGCAGTGCTCCCAGCACAATCAGCAATATACTGATCCAGGCAAAATATCCTTGTGCCAGTCCATAGCCCACTAAAAAGGGATAGAGCACCAAACCGGTAATCACTATCCCTCTTAGAAGATGTTTCATGCAGCTGACATGTTCTGGATGACAGTAACCACATCCTGAACCGTACGGACATTTTTAAAGTCCTCCGGATTCACTTGTTTACCCGTCAACTCTTTGATTTTCACGACCAAGTCGATCGCATCAATACTGTCAACATCTAGATCAGTTGCCAAGTTAGAGTTAAGCTGCACATCTTCAGGTTCGATTTCAAAAAGCTCTTCCATCCACTCGCGCAGTTTTTCGAGTACTTGTTCTTGAGTAAGCATTGCAACCTCTTATGCTGTCTGTTGTGCTTCAACCAAAGCAACCAGGCTTTGAATTGATTGGAAATGCTGTTTGGTCTCAGCTGATTCCGCATTCAAGTGAATGTTATAACGTTTTTTCAGCGCCAAACCGAGTTCGAGAGCATCAATTGAGTCGAGTCCCAGACCATCTCCGAACAAAGGCGCTTCGGTTTCAATATCATCCACTGTGATGTATTCAAGCGCGAGAACATCAATAATCATTTGCTTTAATTCATCAGCAAGATTGCTCATTTTTCAATAACTCTTGGTTAAAAAACTGCTGTAATTTTTGACTCAGGTGACGGACATTTTTCTGATTCACAGAAACATCATCAATCAGCTCATCAATCTCTAAGGCATCCAGTACCCGAACCTTGATATGAAAAGGTTCTGATGGAATGTGATACCACTTTTCATTTTTGGTCAATGTCGACGGCGTACAGCTAATCATCACTGGACGAATAGGCACATGGGCACGGAGCGCAATATTAGCAGCTCCACGCTGAAAGTCATTCAATAATTGACCTTTGGCAGTACGTGTGCCTTCCGGAAAAATTAGCAAAGAAGCAGCTCGGTCTTCTTGCAGACGGCTGACACAATCCTGAATGAACTGCTCCGATCCTGCATTCAGGATATAACCGGCGTTCTGCACCGGTCCCTTAGTAAACGGGTTCGCCCAAAGTGCCTGCTTGACCACACAGTTGGCGCGTTCCATCAACCCGATCAGCACCACCACATCAATTAGGGTTGGATGATTAGCAATCACTAGTTCCTGATGACTATGTTCCAGCTTTTCCAGCCCTTCGACTTCATAGGTCATGATACCCAGCTTGACCATCATTTCCGTAAAGCCCTTAAAGCTGTACTTGATCAGCTGCTGGGTCTTTTGCTGGCGTAACTCAGGGTCCTGTTCTGTCAGTTTAATAATTGGAGCAAGCAGGCTACCAATCGCAATTCCGCCTATCCCAAAACTGGCGAAACTAAAGCCTGTCGCACCAACACGCCAGACATAATTGGCTTTTTGTTTAATCTGCTGCAATTTCAACATTTTTGCCACGCAAGTTTGCTGTGCTCTGAACCCTGCCAGAAAGCCTGAAAAGTCTGTGCTTCCTGAAAATAGTAAGCAGGTGCGGAATATTGGGAAAGATCAATTTCAAGATTGGGTTGATTCAAAGACAAGACAGCCGCCATGGAAAAGGCATCGAATACCTGAAAATCACGATAGATCACCGGTAGAGGCTCATCATAATATACCACAAGCACCCGTACATTTTGGTTCTGGCAAGTTTTTAACCAGGCATAGGCCTCAACCAAGGCATCATTCCATGACCCTGCCAGACTAGTCGCTGGGGTCGCATCCTGACACAGAATTGAATACAGTCCTGAAATGGCATTATGCACAGAAGTAGAAAACTGGGTCGGTGATGGGGTTTGGTCCTGCAGGACATCATTCAAGATACTAAGGGTTTTGTGCTCATCGCCATATTGAGATACCCAAATAATATAGTCGACGCTTTGACCTTCTAGTGCTTGGATCGCACTATTCAGCGCGATTTTTGCAATTGCAGATAATCGACGGCGCTGCATAGCGGGAATTTTTTCCAAGGCAGGATATGTCGTGTTTGCCTGACTCTGTATCAGGTCAGACATGTGAAGTCTGATCATATATGCCTACCCTCACCGTATGAAAATTATTTCAAGAAAACTTTCAATTTTTAAATGAGGCAAATTATACCATTGGTTATTATTTTCCAACAAAAAATATATTGCATATTATCAAATAACTATAAGTGAATTTTTAGGATAGCTTGAATTCTCTTTCTTATTCACATGCTCTAAATAAAAAAGCCCGCCAATCTAGGGTGAGCTTTTTCTAGGCAAATCGATCAGTACAATTAACTACCTTGCACCAAACGACGGGCACTGATAATACCCGGCTGCTGTTCCAAACGTGCCAGCAGCTTGGACAACTGTGCCAAACCTTTAACTTCGATCAGCAGTTTCATATTGGCAATACCATCCGCTTCGGAAATGGTATTCACCTGACGGATATTGATCTGATCGGCGAAGATCACCTGGGTCAAGTCTTTCAACAGGCCACGGCGGTCATAAGCTTCCACCACAATCTGTACGCTTTGACCACGGGTCGGCTGCATTTCCCAATCCGCTTCTACCGCACGTTCTGGTTCCTGCGAAATCATACGCACATAATCCGGACAAGCCACCTTATGGATGCTCACCCCACGATTTAGCGTGATATAACCCGCAATAGACTCACCATGTACTGGCTGACAGCATTGAGCGACATGTAGTTCCACATTATCCAGACCATCAATCAGGATACCATGTGCAGAAAGTGTATGACTGGCACGTGGATTCAGCGCTGGCTTCAACACCAGCTCAGGCTCATCCTGATCCAGATGCATATGACGATTCACCTGATTAATCAGGGCATGCAGGCTGATATCCCCATTGACCAGACCAATCAGGATATCTTCACCGGTTTTAACATTGAAGTGGCTGCAATAATCTCCCAAATCGATTGATTTCGGGTGAATCGCCAGACGTGAAAGTTCTTTATTGAGAATTTCACGCCCCACTTCCAGATTCTTGCTACGATCCTGCTGACGGAACCAGTGACGCAGTTTGTCACGTGCACGGGCTGTCTTGATATAACCAAGCGAGTTCACCAGCCAGTCACGGTTTGGCTCACGGTCTTTCTTGGTCAGAATCTCGACCTGCTCACCGGTTTTCAGGGTATAGGTCAGCGGCACATAACGCTGGTTCACGCGTGCTGCATAGCACTTGTTCCCAACTTCGGTATGTACGTGATAGGCAAAATCCAGAACCGTTGAACCACGTGGTAGTTCCTTGATATCACCATCACGGCTGAATACATAGATTTTTTCAAAGCCTTCAAAATCCTGAATCTGTTCAAGATTCTCAGCTTCCGCTTCTTCCTCTTTATGCGCACTAGCCTCATTACGCTCCTGGTAATGCTCCAGTACCGCACGTAGGGAATGCAAACGATGATTGAAGGAATGGTCGGTAGTTTTCGCACCTTCCTTATAGTTGAAGTGCGAACATACGCCTAGCTCCGCCTCCTCATGCATGGCATGGGTACGGATTTGCACTTCCAGCGATTTGTTTTCTGCAATGACTGCAGTATGCAGCGAGCGATAACCATTGGCTTTCGGGTTGGTAATATAGTCATCGAACTGGTGCGGAATATGACGCCAAATCTGATGCACAATCCCGAGAGTGTGATAACACTCAGGTACTGAATTCACCAGTACACGAACGGCACGGATATCATAGAGCTGGTCAAAACTCAGGTTTTTACTCTTCATTTTTCGATAAATCGAATAAATGTGTTTAACCCGGCCGCTGATCTCGGCCTCAATGCCGTTTTGTGCCAGCTCAGTACGCAGTTTTTCAATCACAAACTGAATGTACTGTTCACGCTCCAAACGCTTTTCATTCAGCAATGACGCGATTTCTTTATAGCGTTCTGGTGCCAGGTAACGGAAAGCCAGATCTTCCAGCTCCCATTTCAGCTGGGCAATACCCAAACGGTGTGCCAGTGGCGAGTAGATGGTTAGAATCTCGCGTGCCACACGCTCCTGACGATCCCGTGGTGATTTCGCCAGTTCACGCAGTGCATAGGTACGTTCCGCCAGTTTGATCAGCACGACACGGACATCTTCCGTCACCGAGATCAGCATTTTATAAATGCCGGTGAGATGTTCCCGTTGGTTATTATTGAAATGGTCTTCCAGGCGCTTGTTGTTCTCAATCAATTCAGAAAGTTTACCCATCGACAGGGTACCTTTGACCAAGGCATGTACCTGATCGCCGAATTTTTCCTGCACTTCCTGCAGCGAAGTCACCCCTTCACGTACCGAACGATATAGCATGGCTGCGGACAAGGTATCCTCATCCACATGCAGGTGCGCCAGAATATCTGCCATTTCAATACCCGTATAGAAGGTATTGGAACGATGTTGAACCGTGGTTTCTAGCTCTTTTTCTAATGTCAAATGGGCAACTTCTTCGAGCTGCTTCAGTGGAGCCCCATCTAAAATGCCACGCACACGATCCAGCCATTCGGTCAGATCCTGTTGGGCTTGATCGGCATGCTCTACAGTCGTTTCCTGAGACAACTCATTTAGTCGGCCAGGTAATTGTTCACGCACTGTGACCATGCCACTCTCCTACTTTTATATACATCATCTCTTTAATCGTTTATTTAATTTTCTTGTTCGAACAGGGCAATCGATTCAACATGACCGGTGTGGGTGAACATGTCCATCACACCTGCCTTACTGAGGCGATATCCCTGTTGTACCAGCAAGCCGGCATCTCTGGCTAGAGTCGCAGGATTACATGATACATAAACGATTCTTTTAGCACCAAACTTCGGCACATATTGCATGACTTCTGCTGCGCCGGAACGCGGAGGATCAATCAGCAACGCGTCAAAGCCCTGATTTGCCCAGGAATGATGCGAAAAATCTTGGGTAAGGTCTTGAGCATAGAATGAAAGGTGTGCAATACCATTCAGTCTGGCATTTTCTGCACCACGCTGCACCATTTCCTCACTACCTTCAACACCAACCACTTTTCCACTCGCACCAACACAGCGCGCAAGCGGCAAAGAAAAGTTTCCTAATCCACAAAACAGATCCAGAACGCTTTCTCCTGGTTGTAGTTGTAGCAAATCACATGCCAGACGTACCATTTGCGGGTTCACAGTGGAATTCACTTGGGTAAAATCTAGCGGATCAAAGCCAAATTCAACATCAAACTCATCCAGACGATAGTGTAAACGTGCTGGCAACTGTGGCTGATCCACCCGGCGAAGCTGATGCTGCCCTGCCGGCTGGAGATACAGCTGCCATCCTTTCTTTAACGCAAAATCACGTAAAAGGTTGACATCCTGTTCCGCTAAAGTTGCTGTTTCACGAACCACCAGCGCAATTTCCTGATCCCCCATCGCCAATTCTATATGACCAATGTCTGCCTTACCATTTAGACTTTGGAGCAATTGTTTAAGGCGTGTAACTGATCCAAACTCACGATCGAGGATCATACAGCGATCAATTGAGGTCAGCTTATTGCTCTGACTTTCCCGGAAACCTACCACCAGCTTGTCTTTGCTTGGTAAATAACGGACGCCAATGCGTGCCTTGCGACGGTAATCTTCACGCAATGAACGAAGCGGTGGCAGCCATTCATCCGGCTGGATGCCGGCAAAATGTTCCAGATGTGATTTCAGTACATTCTGCTTCAGCTCAATCTGTGCATCCGGGTCAATGTGCTGCATGCTGCAACCGCCACAGATCCCAAAATGCGGACAGACTGGCTCTACCCGAATAGTGGAGGCTTCGCTCAGTAATTCAAGCGAATCAGCTTCTTCCAGCTTCTTTACTTCACGGGTAATGCGGGCGCGAACAGTTTCGCCCGGCAATGCATAACGGATAAAGACTTTTTTGCCGTGCTTTTCGGCAGGATGGTCCGGATGCGAACCATAGTGAGCAATGCCACGTCCCTCGTGCGATAGTGACTCAACCTTGAAAATATACTCGGGATGCTGCTTGGGCCGTGGTTGAGCTCGATGTTTCATGAAAACCTATGTGGAGATGGGAAAATCAAAACGGGTAAATTCAGTTCGTTGTGAGGTTTCACGCCAGACTGATAAAAAATCTGCATGTTGCGGCTGTGTCTGCAGATATTGAATCGTACTTTGCACCAAGTGTTGGTAATCAGGCAGCAATAACTGTCCCTTTAGCAACAGCCAGCGAATATAGACCAGCCAGGTATTCAGCACATCACCTTCGCAATAGCTGGTCAGCTTGAGCCATTCTTGGTTACGGACATATTCGGGCACATGGTAGCCGCCATCACCGCGCTTGCCAGGATAACCGAGCAAATGTGCCACATCATCCAGTTTCTGGAAATGACGGGCATGAAACATGGCCATCACATCCATCAGGTCAATATGACGCTGGTGGTAACGATTCTGGTAGTTATTATAGCGCTTTTGCGTATCAATTTCGCCCTGATCGAATAGGCTTGGCGCAGACAGGCCATGATACATGGAACGGTACAGAATGACCGGAAGATCAAATTGTGAGCCATTCCAGCTGACCAGCGTTGGATGACGCTTGTCGAAAATCGATAAAAATTTTCTTAAAATTTCCGCTTCTGAATGCTGTTCCCGGCTAAAGGAGAACAGCTTCATGCCCTGCTCGTCTACCCACAGGCCGGAAATACAGACAATTTCATGCAGCGGCAAACGCTGAAAGTCTGAACCCGACTCCTGACGGCGTAATTTGGTCAAGGCCTGATCCAGGCTTTCTTCAGGCAGATCCAGACCGAACAGATGCGCGCCTGACTTCAAATCAGTCTGGGTTTCGATATCAAACGTTAAAACAGGCAAACGCATCTAATTGTTCTCGGAAATTATTCAGGATCTTGGACAGAGAATAACCCGGTAGACAGATAACGGTCACCGCGGTCACAAATAATACACACGATCACTGCACCCGGATTTTCTTCTGCCAATTTGATCGATGCCCATACCGCACCGCCAGATGAAGTCCCGGCACTAATCCCTTCTTTCTGTGCCAGCTTACGCATGGTACGTTCTGCTTCAATCTGTGGGATGTCTATAATACGATCGACACGACTGCGGTCGAAAATGGTTGGCAGATATTCTTCCGGCCAGCGACGGATCCCGGCAATGCTTGAACCGTCAGACGGTTGCAAACCCACAATCTGGATATCCGGATTCATTTCTTTCAGGTATTTGGATACACCCATGATAGTGCCTGTGGTACCCATTGAGCTGACAAAATGGGTGATCTTGCCGCCAGTCTGTTGCCAGATTTCCGGCCCCGTAGTCAGGTAATGCGCTTCCACATTGTCCGGATTACCGAACTGGTTCAGCACCAGACCTTTACCTTCTTTTTCCATTTGCAGGGCCAGATCACGTGCACCTTCCATACCCTGCTCTTTGGTCACTTCAATCAGTTCAGCGCCATAAGCACGCATCGCGTCCTTACGTTCCTGGCTCATGTTATCCGGCATGATCAACTTCATTTTATAGCCGCGCATCGCTGCAACCATAGCCAAGGCAATCCCTGTATTCCCACTCGTCGCCTCAATCAAGGTATCGCCCGGCTTGATCTGGCCGCGCTTTTCCGCTTGCATGATCATGTTGTAGGCTGGGCGGTCTTTCACCGAACCTGCAGGGTTATTGCCTTCGAGCTTTGCTAACACTGTCGCTTGAGTGTGACTAGCCAGACGCTGTAAACGCACCAGCGGCGTTTTGCCTACATAGTGGTCTAGTAAAAATTCGTCAGCTTGAAAATCAGGGGTGGTATTACTCATTATCTGCACCTATGTCGAGGTGCAAGTATTGTATGAAAATTTACATTTTCCTGCACCCATTTCCCCGACCTTTTGCAGAAAACTGGATAAAACTCGGTCGACACATGCAAAAAATTAAAAATATTTTTGGCATCAATATTTTATTATTCAATTTTTTAAGAATTAATCCTATTTCATTGATCAACTTATACACAATATTCTCAAAAAAATTCCTTAGCATTTTCTATGCTATCTAATTCACTATTTTTTATATAAAAAGACTAAGCCGCTTTTTTCTGAAAAAAGATTGCTGAAATTTTAACTGCCGATTTAAAGCATGCTAATATGCGAAACATAAGGAAAATACTGCTTGTCTTATGTCAAATATCAATAAAAAGCTGTTTAAACGCCTACACTTAAATCACGCCTATGGTCAGCTGATTGCCATGATCTTTGTGCCCATTGCGATTTTGGCCTGTGTAGGGGCAGCATTGGTTTTGACAGAAACTTCCAACGCTTCACGCGCCCAGCAAAAGCAGATGGCCATTGCCATCCTGACCCGTTTCCAGGCCACTGCCGAATCTGCCATGAATATTGTCAATTATGCACCATGGCAATATGAACAGGCCCATGATGCTTTGCAAAACATGCTGAATGAAAAGCATCTGATTCGTGCTGCCCTTCTGGATAACCAAGGCAGAAACCGGCTCGGCATCGGCTTTCAGGATCAGGAACCCTGGCCAAAGCTCAAGCAGGAAGGCTCCTTTATCGGACCGATCCTGCATCAGGATAACCATATTTTTGCGGTCCGGATTAATGACAATATGGGCAATCTAGGTTGGCTAGCAATCGAACTGGACAACCAGCCACTGGAAATCGCCCGCTATCGCGTCATGATCGTACTGATTGCCACCGGCCTACTGACACTACTATTACTGCTGCTGTGTCTGAATTTCTATTCGCGTCGCTGGATTGCACCAATGTATGAAATCCGCATGCAGTTGCAACGCCTGAATGCAGATAACCTGGATCAGCATATGGTCATCAACAGTACCGGTGAGCTACGCCTGTTACAGCGCGACATTGCCAATGTGGTGAAACGTCTGCATTTCAGCTTTCTGGAACTGAAAGAACATACCGAACAGACCGAAGATGATTTACGCCGTACCTTGGATACCTTAGAAGTCCAGAACATTACTTACCGTCAGGCACGGGATCAGGCAATCTCTGCCAACCAGGCCAAGTCGGTATTTCTGGCCAATATTTCCCATGAATTGCGTACTCCGCTGAACAGTATTGATGGCTTTATCCATCTGTTGCTGCGTCAGGGCAATCTCAGCAACGAACAAAATTTATACTTACAGACCATCCGTAAGTCTTCGGCTCACCTACTGGCACTGATTAACGATGTCCTGGATTTCTCCAAGATTGATGCTGGTAAATTAGAATTAGAAACTGCGCCTTTTGATCTGGAAGAAGCCATTTTCGATGTGATGGACATGCTCTCACCGCTGGCAGCGCAAAAACATATCGATATGGCCTTCTACTATGCGGATCACGTGCCAAAGCATGTGATTGGTGATGTGCTACGTTTCAAGCAGATTCTGACCAACCTGATTTCCAATGCGATCAAGTTTACCCCGGATGGTGAAATCATCGTGCGCGTGCGTATGGAGCATGATGATATCGGGCAATGCCTGCTGCATTTTAGCGTCCAGGATAGCGGTATTGGTCTGAGTGGCACCGACCGCAAGAAACTGTTTGAGTCCTTCTCGCAAGGGGATACTTCAGTGACCCGTCAATTCGGGGGGACCGGCTTAGGCTTAGCGATCTCCAAACAGCTGGTGCACCTGATGCAGGGGCAGATTGGTTTTGAGGATAATCAGGAACGTGCACCAACCGAAAAAGGTTCGACCTTCTGGTTTACTGCGCAGTTTATGGTCAATGAAGATGACGTCATCGAACATCCAGACTTTAACAACCTGACCGTGGTGTCTTATCTGGCCCATCCTGCAACCGCGAATGTGCTGCGTCACTATTTGGAAAACTATCAGGTCAAGCATACGGAATGTGCCTCGATTCTGGATCTGTTTAGCCGACTCAATCACCTGAAAGGCACGACTGAAAATACCTGGTTAATCGTCGACCACAGCGGTGACAGTGAAGCCTTGTTGCAGGAAATCCGCACCCGTTATTCAGGTAATCTGGCGGTGTATGGCTACCAGATGCAGCTGGATCCAAACATGCTGAATGAATACCGTGCCCGTGCCCTGCACCAGCCACTGAGTCGCAGTGCCCTGCTTCAGCTGCTGTCGAATCAGCCAGTATTTGAGCAGGATGTACATGAAGACTTTAATGGTCAGGGCCTGCATGTCTTGGCAGTGGATGACCATTTGCCGAACCTAATCGTACTAGAAGCCCTACTCGGCGAGCTAAATGTCACCACCACCAAAGCCACCAGCGGCCAAGAGGCGATTGATATTATCCAGCAACGACATGAACAGGGCCTGCCAGCATTTGATCTGGTATTTATGGACATCCAGATGCCAGTCATGTCCGGCATGGACACCACCCGTGCGATCCGTTCACTGGAATCGACCTTTGAAAATCACAAGCGCCTGCCAATTATTGCCTTAACAGCACACGCCCTCTCCGACGAGAAGCAAAAACTGCTGCAAGGTGGCATGGATGACTATGTCACCAAGCCGATTCAAATCGAGCAGATCATCCAAATTCTGACCCATTGGACCACCGAAAACTTCCGTAAGGCACCAATGCTGGAGCGTGCCAATGTCATCGATGCCCTGGACAGTAGTATTCTGGACTGGCAGCAAAGTCTACAGCTGGCCGCCAATAAAGAAGATCTTGCGGTAGATTTACTAAAAATGCTGGTGGACAGTTTTGAAACCGAACTGGATGAAATGGAACAGCTGATTGAAATGGAAGATTTCCCTCAACTGGAACATGTGCTGCACCGTCTCTACGGCGCAACCCGTTATGTCGGCACGCCAAACCTGCAACAGGTGACGGGCAGTTTTGAACAGTTTGTTTCAACTCTACGTAAAGAACGTCGGAAAGCAGATGATGCTTTTGTCCAAGAAGTGCTAAAACGGTTTGATGAGCTGAAAGCCGTGATCGAACAGGTCGAACATGCCGCACAGCAGATTCTGAACAAACATATGATCTAAGGAACAAGACAAGGACAATCACAAAGCGTGACTTTGCTGTCATGCATGCGATACGGCGCTCATGCTATGCTCAGGGCGATAAAAATGAAGGGTTAAGTCATGTCACTGGTTCATTTAGAAAAAAATAATGGAATTGCTACGGTTACTTTAAACCGTCCTGACAAACGTAATGCAATGAGCTTTGCATTGCTGCGTGAGCTGGTTGCGACTGCAAAGAAAATCAAGAAAGATAAATCCATTCGCTGTGTCATTCTGACTGGTGAAGCCCAGGTATTTAGTGCCGGAATTGATCTGGCCGACCTGAACAATCCGAAAAACCGTGCCTATGCGGCATGGGAACTGCTACGTCCGGGTCAAAGCCTGTTCCAGAAAGCCTTTCTGATCTGGCAGGAATTACCCGTTCCGGTGATTGCAGTTTTAGAAGGCTATTGCTTTGGTGCCGGCATGCAACTGGCATTGGCGGCTGACATTCGTGTGGTTCATCCAGAAACCAAAATGTCGATTATGGAAAGCCGCTGGGGTCTGGTGCCGGATATGGGACTCAGTCGATCACTTAAAGGTCTGATTGGACTGGATCTGGCTAAGGAACTGACCCTGACTGCACGTATTTTTGATGGCAACTATGCCAAACAAATTGGCCTGGTTACTCATCTCGATGAACAGCCATTGATAAAAGCTCAAGCACTGGCAGAAGAAATGCTGCAACGATCACCAGATGCGCTGATGGCCTCCAAATATGTGCTGGATGCCATGGAACACAAACCAAACAAGTCACTGCGTATGGAAAAAATCTGGCAGTTCAAATTACTGTTAGGTAAAAACAGCCAGCTGGCACGTAAAAAGGACAAAAATCCTGAGGTGCAGTTCCAGCCACGCCAGTTTAATTAAGTTCAAGAGCATCATAGAAATTAGGGAATATCATGCAATTTGACCAAAACACCAAAATCGCGTTTCTGGGTATGGGCCTAATGGGTAGCCGTATGGCGAGCCGTTTGATTCAAGCCGGTTTTGAAGTTGCAGTCTGGAACCGCACAATAAGTGCCTGTGATCCTTTACTTGCACAAGGTGCTCAGTTATTAAAGCTGGATCAAATTGCAGATTATCCTGTCATTCTGACCTGTCTAGCTGATGATACAGCAGTCAAAGCAGTGTATGAGCAGATTGAACCTTATCTGACCGCACAGCAAGTGATTGTGGATTTCTCCAGCCTATCGGTACAGCAAACACTAGAACTAGCACAACGTGCCCAAGCAAAACAGGTTATCTGGATTGATTCTCCGGTGTCTGGAGGTACTGCTGGTGCCGAACTGGGTACGCTGGTGATTTTTGCTGGTGGTAATGAACAGACCATTACCGCCTTAAAACCTGTTTATGAGGTTTTATCGCAACGTGTCACTCGTATGGGAGAATCAGGCACTGGTCAGGCCACAAAAATCTGTAACCAGTTGATTGTCGCAGCGAATAGTACCCTGATTGCCGAAGCCGTCGCTTTAGCTAGTCGTGCCGGTGTTGATACTACCCTGCTGGCACCTGCACTCGCGGGTGGTTTTGCCGACTCCAAACCTTTCCAGATTCTGGCACCACGTATGGCAACCCATACCTTTGAACCAGTGCAATGGAAAGTGCAGACTTTATCCAAAGATTTAAACAATGCGGTACAACTGGCGGCAACACACAACTTAAATATCCCCGTAGCTTCACAGGCTTTGTCTCAACTCAAAGCCCATCAGGCAGAAGGTTATGCCGAAGCTGATCTGGCCACAGTGATTCAACACGTTGAATAATTTTATTTTTTCTATTTTAAAGACGGTGCAAGGAGCTTTACATGTTAAAACTCGCAGTTAACTTATCCATGATCTTTACGGAAGTTCCACTGCTGGAGCGTTTTGCCCTTGCCCGTCAGCATGGCTTTGATCATGTAGAAATCCAGTTTCCTTATGAGCTTAGCATTGCCCAGATTCAGGAGCAGCTCAATCACTATCAACTCAGCCTATGCCTGATCAATGTTCCAGCTGGTGACCTGATGCAAGGTGGTCATGGACTGGCAGGTATTCCTGGGAAGGAAATTGAATTTCATCAGGCCATGCAACAGGCCATTGAATACGCCACTGCACTCAAAGTGCCAAGCGTCAATATTCTGGCAGGTAAACAACCCCTGTATTGCGACCTGCTGCCTTGCCTGAAAACACTGGCAGATAACCTGAAAATGGCCTGCTCCATGCTTTCAGATTTTGGCATTCAGCCGGTTTTTGAAATGATTAATGGCACCGATATGCCACGTTTTCTGGTACAAAATGTCGCTCAGGCACAGGAAATGCTAGAAGCAGTCAATCACCCTGCCCTGAAAATGCAATATGACTGTTACCATATGGCCATGATGGGGGAAGATGTACTCGGTGCCTTAAAAGAAAATATCGAGCAGATTGGTCATATCCAGTTCGCGGACAATCCAGGGCGGCATGAACCCGGCACAGGCTCCATCAATTATGCCGAAATCTTCCAATGGTTGGAGAATAGTCCGTATCAGGGCTATGTGGCTGCGGAATATCGCCCATCAAATCAGTCCAGTGCTTCTTTTGCGTGGAAAGATCGTTTATTTTAAATTGCTTACATATTGCACAATCCGCTGATTTGAAATTTCGGGGCAAAACCGCTATATTAGACAATGCATAATTGTTAGGAAATTACATCCCTCATGAATTTAGAACCATCGCCCAGCGCTTCTAATTCTCACGATCTTACTATGAAATCTCACTCCGAGACTGTACAAAACTGCTTACAAGTTGTGCAAAACGCACTTGAAGATGTCAAGGCCAAAGATATTGTGGTTCTTGACGTTAGTGGTATGAGCAATGTTGCTGATGCCATGGTCATTGCAAGCGGTACCTCTACCCGTCATATTAAATCTCTTGCTGACAACGTTGCTGAAGAAGCACGTAAAGCTGGCTTCCGTCCGCTTGGTATCGAAGGCGAACGCGATGCTGAATGGATCCTGCTTGATCTCGGCTTTGTGGTTGTACACTGCATGCTACCAACCGCACGTAAATTCTATGATCTGGAAAGCCTGTGGAGCAGCGCTCCCGCTGACTCTGTCGCTTAATAAGCCCAGATTGAAAAAAAGCGACCTGTAGCGGTCGCTTTTTTATTGCCTGAATTTTTAAAGGTCTGTTAAAGCAGGTAATGCAGATCAGCTTCCGGATGTTTCTGTTTCACCAAATTCTTGGCCTGTGAATAGATCTGATCGCTACGCAGTGGCCCATAAAAATCGCAAAACACCTGATACAGGCTGGTAATAGCTTTGTCATACAGCTTGGAAGGTACACAACTCAATAAATCCATACCCGGTTGAAGGCTTGCCTGCATCAAGACCTGATCTTTAACCAGCTGTTGGGCAAGCTCCAACAAGAAATCTTTGCGGTCTGCAGCCTGGACTTGTGCTAATACATTTTCAGTAAAATCCTGATAGGCCTGATATTGAGCCATCTGATTCAGTGAAACTGTCTCAACTTTCTTCGCTTGGAGTAATTCACCTTTCTCGACCAGAGTCAGTTCATACAGTACCTGTTTCAGCATATCCTTACGGTTTTGCTTTAACTCATCCGTGGTACAGATTTCACTGAGGAAACGATTCAATACAAAAGCCGGCTGTTCACTATATTCCTGCTCCCAATAGCCCACGATCTGCTCCAGGTGGGATCCATGAAAATACTGCTGGAGTCCACGCTGGATAGCTTGCTTGCGTTGCTCCAGATTAAGCACTTCTGCACTCATATCGTTTCCCCCTGTTTATTAATGTCGTTGAGTAATGTTGTCAGTTTCAAAAGTGACATCACGCTGGAATTCCGGATAAGACAATTCCGCATGTTCGGTATAGTCCAGACCACGTTGCTCATGCTGCGGACTGACACGCAAACCACCGAGCATAAGGTGCAGTACTTTGAACACCACAAATGCCACACCAAAGCCCCAGATGAAGCCTGCCCCTACACCGAGTGCCTGAATCATAATGATGCTGCTATCAAACATTTTGCTTTCATAAAAGATGCCGGCAGCGAGCGTGCCCCATGCTCCACAAAAACCATGTACGGTTACCGCATCGACGACATCATCTACTTTGAATTTTTCCAGCACAGCTGGCAGTACACTCACCATTAAGCCCGCAATCAGACCGGTGAGTACCGCATACACTGGGCTCATGGTGGCACAGCCGGCCGTAATCCCGACCAGCCCCCCAAGCGAAGCATTGATCGTAGTTCTAATCAGAATGGCTTTACGGCGCATCAAAGCAAATAACATATAAGCGACTGCCGCTGCACAGGCTGCCAGATGGGTATTTAAGGCGATACGACCAATGCTGACATCCGCATTAACCGTTGAAGCGGCATTAAAACCAAACCATGCCAGCCACAGAATGAAGCCACCTAAGGCGATTAAAGGCAGGTTATGCCCTGGCAAGAAATGTACCTGGCCGTTACGACCAAAACGCCCCAGACGTGGACCTAAAACAATAATGCCTGCCAGTGCCACCCAGCCACCAATTGAATGCACTACTGTTGAACCGGCAAAGTCAATAAAGCCCATAGCTTTCAGCCAGCCTTCACCTTCAAACAGGCTGCCCCATGCCCAGCTGCCAAATACCGGATAAATCAGACCACTCACAAAAGCTGCACTTACCACATAGGCCACAAAGTGAATCCGTTCTGCCATCGCACCACTGGCAATCGTGGTTGCAGTTGCGGCAAACATCATTTGGAAGAACAGCAAGTTCCAGCTCCAGCTATCCAGCTGATCCGGTGCGAAATGCGACAGACCAATCCAGCCACTGTGGTTTACCCCAAACATCAAGCCAAACCCAATCGCCCAGAACACTACGCCACCCAGGCAGGCATCCATGTAATTTTTCATTAAAACATTCACGCTATTTTTACTTCTGACCGAGCCACTCTCAATCAGCGCAAAACCGGCCTGCATGAAGAACACCAAAATACCGCCCATCACTACCCAGACACTGTCTAGCGAGATGCGGATTTCCTGGATATTTTTTGCCATTTCTGCCGGTTCAGCTGCAAAAACAGGCAAACTCAATAACCCCAGCAATAGCCCCCAATATTTTGTTCTTATCATCTGATTCCCCTTATTTTCTTAAAGGGGAAATAGCAAGAACAGTGCCATATACTTTATAAATATTTAAAATGATTTATAGAAACAATATATTGAGAATTAGGTCAAATTCTTATCAAGAAGATAATGCAAATTCACATAATAAATAGATATTTTTGATTCATTAATAGGCTTTTTTCTGCACAAAAAAAGAACAATAAAAAAACCACCCGAAGGTGGTTTTTATTTTTAATCTCTGTGAGTTCCCCTCTTTTACAAAGAGAGGGGTTAGGGGAGATTTTATAACTCAGTGACCTGTACCATTAATCGCTTTGGTCATGTCTTCCACAACTTTCTTGGCATCACCGAAGATCATCATGGTCTTGTCGTTATAGAACAGATCGTTATCCAGACCCGCATAACCGGTTGCCATAGAACGCTTGATCACCAGGATGGTACGTGCCTTATGAGCTTCCAGAATTGGCATACCGTAAATTGGTGAGTTTGGATCGTCTTTCGCAGCCGGGTTTACCACGTCGTTCGCACCGATCACTAAGACTACATCTGTTGCCGGGAAGTCAGAGTTAATCTCATCCATTTCCAGAATGTCTTCATACGGCACATCCGCTTCTGCCAGTAACACATTCATGTGACCAGGCATACGACCCGCAACCGGGTGAATCGCGAAGCGTACAGTCACGCCCTGCTCTTTTAACAGGTTCGCCAGTTCTTTTACTGCATTCTGTGCACGACCTTGCGCCATACCATAACCTGGTACGATGATCACGCTATCCGCATTTGACATCAGGAAGCCCGCATCATCTGCAGAACCAGAACGATGGTTACGCTGTACCTGTTCGCCTGCAGCAGCACTGGCAGCTGCTGCACCGCCCATTGCGCCACCAAACAATACATTGATGATCGAACGGTTCATCGCCTTACACATGATGTAAGACAGAATCGCACCTGAAGAACCCACCAGCGAACCAGCAACGATCAGCATGTTGTTTTCCAAGGTAAAACCGATACCTGCTGCTGCCCATCCAGAGAATGAGTTCAGTAGCGATACCACCACTGGCATATCACCACCACCGACCGGTGCAATCCATACCCAACCGAATACCAGCGCCAGGCCAGTCATTGCCCAGAACGAAGTCATGTTACCAGTCAGGAAGAAATGAATCCCTGCTGCCAGCATGGCAATAAAAATCAGTGCCTGAACCGGTTTTACCCATGCACCCGAAATGGTTTTCGCCCATTTCTTCGCAGCCAATTTGCCATAAGCAAATACAGACGCTGTAAATGTGATCGCACCCACGAAGCAGCCCACGAACAGTTCGAACAAATGGACCTTGCTCATTTCATGGAAAACGACACCGTTTGCAGCCAACAGGTCTGGACCCAGCTCAACCAGTTTGTTGTTGTGGATAATCGCAGCTACTGCAATCAAAACTGCAGATAAACCGACCAGCGAGTGCATCAATGCTACAGTTTCTGGCATCTGTGTCATTGGAACAGTTTTGGCACGGGCAATACCTACGATCGCACCCAATACCATCGCGCCCAGAATCATCCAGATCACTGGATTATCCGCAACGAAGAAGGTCGTGATCACCGCAATCGCCATCGCGATCATACCGTAACGGTTACCCGCAATTGCAGTTTTAGGACCGGACAAGCCACGCAGCGTCAAGATAAAAAGAATGGCACCAATCAAGTAGAACCAATTTGCATATTCACGAATGAATTCCATCGATTAGCCCTCTTTTTTCTTTTGTTTTGGTTTGAACATTTCCAGCATGCGTGCAGTCACGGCAAAGCCACCGAAAATATTGATGCTTGCCAGGAATACTGCAATTGCACCCAGTACACTCACCACGTTAATGCTCTGGAAATCTACACTGCCTTCCACACCAACCATTGGTAGGCCAACAGTTTGAATCATCGCACCTACGATAATGATCGAAGACAAGGCATTAGTTACTGCCATCAACGGCGTATGCAAAGCTGGTGTTACACCCCACACCACGTAGTAACCTACAAAGATGGCAAGGACAAAAATCGTAATAGTTTCAACCATGAGTACTCTCCTTAACCACGCTTTAACAGCACTTGGCCGCCGTGAGTGACGAGTAGGGCTTTTTGAATTTCATCTTCCTGATTGATGGCAAAATTCTTTTCACTATCAAACAATGTTTCTACGAAGTTCAAAACGTTACGTGCATACAGTGCAGAAGCTTCAGTCGCTACAGTTGACGGAATATTTGGTACACCCAGAATCTTCACGCCATTTTCAGTCACGACTGTTTCACCGCATTTAGAACCTTCCACGTTTCCGCCCGATTCCACCGCCATATCCAGAATCACTGAACCCGGTTTCATTTTGGCAACGGTTTCAGCACGGATCAGACGCGGTGCATCACGGCCTGGCAACAATGCTGTGGTAATCACGATATCGGCATTGGAAACCGCTTTATCCACGATCACTGCTTGGTCTTTGATGTACTGTTCACCTGGCATCCAGCCATAACCATTTTTGGCAGCATCCGCAGCTTTCTGCTTTTCTTCTTCAGACATTGGCACGTCAAGCCATTTACCGCCCAAAGATTCCACCTGGTCTTTTGCAGTCGGACGCAAATCTGTTGCTTCAACTACAGCACCTAGACGTTTAGCCGTTGCAATGGCTTGCAGACCTGCTACACCAACGCCCATGATCACGACACGAGCCGGTTTTACTGTACCTGCGGCAGTCATCAACATTGGAAACATGCGCTGATATTCATTCGCAGCAATCAGGACAGATTTATAACCTGCCAGGTTGGCCTGAGAAGACAGGACATCCATGTTTTGCGCACGCGACAAGGTACGTGGCAACAGTTCCAAGGCAAATGCAGACACATTCTGTGCCGCGAATTGGTCAAGCTCGGTATTGCGGTATGGATCAAACATCGCCACAACCGTTGCATTAGCTGGTAATTTTTGAATTTCCTCACCCTTCGGTGCACGAACCTTCAAAATAATCTGGCTACCGGTATAAGCATCATCCGTAAGCGTTGCACCAACCTGTTCATAGGCACTATCGATATAGGCAGCGTTTACCCCTGCACCACGTTCGATCACCACGCTATGACCAGCGCTGATCAATTTCTTTACTGTCTCAGGTGTCGCAGCGACACGATTTTCACCGACGACAGTTTCGGCTGGAATTCCGATCTGCATGAGCGTCCCTCAAGCTAATTTTTTCTTAAGTAAACATCGCGATAACGATGTTTCCCCTCAGGATGTGTTTTTGTTGAATTTTTGGATTCTAATCAAACCGTTTTAAATTACTACCCAATATTTATTTTATAAATACCCATATTTTGAACTGATGATTCATAAAAATACGATTGTCATATAACATTTATAAGTTCAGCTCTAATTTTTTGATTGACTAAATTTATAAGCGATCATCATTCCATTGAAGCCAATTTTCATTCTTGCTGTTTCCCACCTAGCTTAGTTTTTGTTGCCTTGGCTTACATTGATTATTCTGACAGTTCTTGCTTTTTTTCGGACGCATTTATTCTCATTTCTACAGCTCCAGAATACCCCATTTTAGGCACTTTTATTGAGTGTATTTTTCTTCTTTGACATTTTTGACAAATCACATTCTATTTTGAATATGGATCATGATCTACCGAACAGGCTGTTTTCCTATATTTTTTCCATTGTCCACTGATAAAATTTTTAAATTATTTACCACACATAGTGCTTTGTATTAGCTCTTGTGACTTATTCAGCTCAGGTCTAAAAAATCAATAGTAATCGTTAAAAAATAATTTCTGAGTCATTTATTATATTAATATCCAAAACCCTCTGAAGTTCTCAAATTATCATTTATTGCACCATATTTGTGCAAAAAAATAATAGAGTTAGTAATCCTCAAGCGACTACTTTTTCTTCTCGTTTGTTCAATCTAATTTTGGCCATCCATAAAAGAAAAATATTGATCAAATACAGGCCAGCCAAGCTTTAGCAGTTCTTTAGCGGATGCTACCGCGCGGTCTATGTGCAGAATTCTGTTGTATTTTTCTACTTTTAACTTAATTCGTTTTGACCTATAGTGCCTGCAACATTTGCATCGTTTTGATGCCATCATCCAAAATTATTTTCTGCACATAAGGTCACTGTCATGAACCCTGCACTGGATATCAGTCAAAATAAGCCGTTGCTCTGGCTGATGGCGATTGCCTGTGGGCTTTGTGCAGGTGCCAACTATTATTGTCAGCCGCTGATTGCTTCGATTCAACAATATTATCAGGTTCCTGAATCCGAAGTTGCCCTGACGGTAACCTTTGCCCAGGTCTCTTATGCGCTCGGTCTGCTATTTATTGTTCCACTCGGGGATATGCTGAACAAGACCAAGCTGATTCCTGCACTGATGTGCGGTGCCGCGCTGGGTTTGATGCTCTGTGCTACGGCGGTTAATCTGCCAATGCTGTGGGTCGGAACCATTATTGCCGGGCTATTTTCAGTAGCAGCTCAGGTATTAATTCCACTCGCCGCTATGACGGTAAAACCAGAAAAAACCGGTGAAGTGGTTGGCTTTTTGATGAGTGGCCTTTTGGTCGGAATTCTGCTCTCAACCAGTATTGCTGGACTGCTATCCGACCTGATTCACTGGAAAGCGATCTACGTGGCAAGTTCACTCGCCATGTTCAGTCTGGGACTTTATCTGCGTGGTCAGTTACCGACCTTGCCCAAATTCCGCATCAACTATTCCAGTATTTTCCGCTCCATGGGCAGTTTGCTGGCAGAAGAACCTCGACTGGTACTCCGTTCCTGGACCGGTGCTTTTGCCTTTGCTTCAATGAGCATTTTATTCTCAACCATTGCCCTGTTGCTTACCCAACCCCCGTTTAATCTGGCAGATGTCATGGTCGGTATAGTGACCATGGTTGGGGTATTTGGGGCTTTGTCTACACAGGTGATTGGTAAATGGGCCGACCGTGGCTACATTCGACTACTGACCTGGATTGGCTGTTCGATTCTGGCAGGAAGCTGGCTATTTCTGTATTTCGGCAAAACTTCGCTGATCAGTTATATCTTAGGCTATGCCCTGATTAACTTAGGTCTGGCCATGGTGCATAGTTGCAACCAGAACATCATTTTCCGTCTACGGCCTGATGCCAAGTCCCGGATTAATTCGATTTATATGACCTTGTATTTTATTGGCGGGGCCTGCGGTTCTGCTGCTGGGGTCTACGCCTGGCATCATGGAGGCTGGAGCATGAGTTGCCTGACCGGGCTGGGTTTTGCTGTGGCGGCCAGCTTCTTTGCTCTGATTGACCAGCTCTACCAAGCCCGTGCAGCAAATGCAAAATCTTGATTAGTGGACTTGCACCACCGGATAAAATGGCTTGCCACCATCAATTACACCCGCGCTTTCCAGTAAAATATACAGAAAAGCATGTAGTAATGCTGATAACAGCAGACAACTGTCCTGCATCTGTTTACGGTTGAGCACACTGGCATAACTCACTCCACCCTGTTGGATTTGCTGATGCAAGGTAGACAGGCGATGGAACAGAATAATCAACAAATCCAGTTCCTTTTGATGTTCCAGGGCATCTTGTGCCTCCTGCCGCTCCTGCCCTACTGCTTCACGACAATCCGTTAAACTAATCTTGCCATGCTGATAATTCCAGAAATGCGGAGTCATATAGGAATTGTCCAGCAACGCCTGCAGGCTCGCACTATGACGCTCCCATAAAATTAATCTGATTCTTTTCTCTTTATCTTGCGCGCAAATTTGCCGAAAAAAATGCTCCAGATCCTGCTGGTGTAGCGGTTCTTCGGTTTCTCTGCCATACAGGGCATTCAGACTGATCCACAGACTCAGAAACTGCAGATCATGATCATTTTCTAGCTCAATCGCTTTTTTTAGCCAGCTGAGCGCACGTTGAATCCGTAAATTAAAACCGTCTGAAAACTGTGCTTTATTTATCTTAAAAATCTCCTCCAGCAACATCATTCTTCTTCTCCTTTTCTTCTCCTATTGCCTTCATATTAAACACTTTTCATTTTTAGTAAATCAGTAAATCTGTTATGGGTTCGGTATCTATGTGAATGCTTATTTACACTTTGTAGTTTTGGCCTGAAATGCACTGTTACCCGAGTAATCTCCCTATCCATGAAAGGTCATTTATTTTTATGCTAATATTGCGCCCTCTTCTGCTGGCTTGATGCTCACATCAGCAGCGCGTACCGAAATAGCTGTGGTGCGGTCTCTTCCATTTCTGAAATAAGGCGTGATTTTGAATGACTGATCTCAAGACCATTGAACAACAACTTCAACCACGAATCAGTGTTGCGCCGATGATGGACTGGACCACCAAGGATTACCGTTTTTTTGCACGCCTGTTTAACCTGAATATCATCCTTTATACTGAAATGGTCACTACCGGTGCCATTATTCATGGTGATGCCAAACGTCATCTGGACTTTAATCAGGAAGAACACCCGATAGTGCTGCAACTTGGTGGTTCCAACCCCAAAGAACTGGCAACCTGTACCAAGATGGCACAGGACTGGGGCTATGATGAAGTCAACCTGAATGTCGGCTGTCCAAGTGACCGGGTGCAGAACAACAAGATCGGTGCTTGCCTGATGGCTGAACCGGATCTGGTGGCGGAATGTATCGCTGAAATGCGTAATGCCGTGGATATTCCAGTGACGGTAAAGCACCGAATCGGGATTGATGACATGCAGTCTTATGAAGAGATGCTGCATTTTGTGAATACAGTTGCAAAGACGGGCTGTAACAACTTTATCGTGCATGCACGGATTGCCTTACTACAAGGCCTGTCTCCAAAAGAGAATCGTGAAATTCCACCGCTGCGTTATGAAGATGTCTATCGCCTGAAACAGGATCGTCCCGATCTGATCATTGAAATCAATGGCGGGATCAAGACTTATGCCGAAACTGTGGAACACCTGAAACATGTCGATGGCGTAATGATTGGTCGCGAGGCTTATCACAATCCATACCTGTTGGCTGAACTGGGCCAGTTATGGAACCTCGAAGCACCAGACCGTTTTGACATCATGCAGCAAATGATGCCTTATATTGCCCAGCGCATGGCTGAAGGTGCACCACTCTCCATTATTACCCGCCATATTCTCGGTCTGTTCCAGAACCTGCCAGGAGCACGTAAATGGCGTCAAGCCTTGAGTGGCGGTAATGCCAAAACCCTGAAAGATGTAGAAACTGCACTGTTTAATATTCAGGAAGCGATGAAGCGTACTGAAGAATATTTGCTCGAACAGCAGGTTCAGAATCTATAAAGAAAAAGCACCGTTCATCGGTGCTTTTTTATAAGTATTTAATTGGATGAGTGACCTGAATGCGATCGATACATTCAGGTGAATTGCATTGAAATTATAATAAATTATGATCATGCGCCTGAATAGGTGGTGGTGTCGGTTTACCCAAAGTACCCAGCAGTTCAATTTCAATCGTCCTTACCATTGAATCCAGCGGTAAGTCATTGCTTTGCGTACCAAAAGGCTCTTCAATTTCCGAACTTAGAGCATCCAGACCCAAGAAAGTATAAGCCAGAATTCCGACCAGTAACGGTGTGGCGACACCAAGCGTTGAACCCAGACTGAATGGCAACATAAAACAGAAGAAATACACAGTCCGGTTCAGCAGGACTGAATAAGCAAATGGTAGTGGCGTAGTGGCAATCCGGTCACAACCCGTTTGTACGATACTCAGTTCAGTCACATGATGATTCATCTGGGTATAAATGATGTCCGAGATTTCACCTTCTTTCAGTGCCTGCATTAATTCCCACTGAATCAGGCTGAGTGTGTATTGCGGCGCATTGGCCTGCTGATACAGTTGCTGTAAGGCTTGCTGGCTCATGCCACTGGTCTGCACCAGTTCGGTCGGATTAGCGGTTTGATGACGTAAACGATCACGCAGGACATTGGCAAACAAGATCACATGCTGAATTACCCGTTCACGGCGTGCCTGGGTCAGCATTCGGCAGTCACGGTCAAAGTGACGTGAATTGGCAATCAAAATCCCCCAAAGTTTACGCGCTTCCCACCAGCGGTCATAAGCTGCAGAGTTTTTAAAACCGAGGAAAATCGACAGAACGACCCCGATCAGGGTAAAACCTACCAGTGGTAATTGTGGTGGATGCAATAGGTTGACATAGGAGAGTCCGCCGACAATCGCGGAGATCAGCATGACCACGCCAAGAGGTGGCAGCACCTTCGGCAAAATCGTTCCCCGCCACGAAAATAGCACTTTAAAGATACTGGGTTGGTCACGTACGATCATTTATTGGAATCATCACAATTTTTTTCATGATCTTCATGACTTAGTTAAGCTTTGTCAAGCTGTATTCTTCAGGCATTCACTGTATTGATGAGTTGCTGCTCAGCAAAGGAAAAACTGCCTTCCCGGGCAATAATACAGTGGTCAATTAATCTAATTTCGACCAGCTGACAGGCCCTGGAAATCTGTCGGGTCAGCTCCAAATCAGCTGGCGAAGGTCGTGGCTGTCCTAGCGGGTGATTATGGGCAATCACAATCGAGGTGGCCTGCTGCAAGATGCTATGCCGTAATAGTTGATTTATGGAAATCTCACAGGCATTCAGTGAACCATAAAACATTTTTTTAAAGCTGATTTTTCTTAATCCTGCATCCAGACAGAGTACGGCAAAAACTTCCTGAGATTCACCGAGTAACTCAAAGCGTAAATAGTCCATCAGCTTGCGAGAGTTATCCAGTTCCAGTGCTTCATGGCGAAGATGCTCGGCAATATAACGCCGTCCCAGTTCCTTAACGGCCATTAGCTGGGTGAATTTACTGACACCCATGCCATGAAACTGGCTCATTTCCTGTAAAGAAGCATCTAGCAAGGTACTGAGATGCCCAAAATGCTGAATGAGCAGGCGGGCCAGTTCTACGGCAGAATGCTGCTGTGAACCGGAACGTAGAAAAATCGCCAGCAGTTCAGCATCAGACAGACTTTGTGGGCCGGATAAAAGTAAACGTTCGCGCGGCCGTTCCTGTTCTGGCCAGTGTTTAATTGAAAAATTCATGATTATTAGACTTATTTATTATTAATTATCGTTTTTCTGCTCAGTGGTTCTCTTGGGTATGACTTTATTTAATGCTATTGTGAGCGCCACTGCAACAGAAAGGTAGCCTGTTTGTGAGCTTTGACGTAAGTGTAATTCCTCATAAAAATATCATTTTAGCCGTGACGGGCGGCATTGCGGCTTATAAAAGTGCAATTCTGGTCCGCCGTTTAAAGGATGCCGGATTTAATGTCCGCGTGGTGATGACTGAAGGCGCACAGGCCTTTATTACGCCGCTGACTTTTCAGGCTTTATCTGGTAACCCGGTACACACAGAATTACTTGATCCTGAAGCTGAAGCAGGCATGGGGCATATTGAGCTGGCACGCTGGGCCGATCTGGTACTCGTCGCACCAGCCAGTTGTGACACTTTGGCAAAATTCGCGGCTGGCTTGGCGGATGATCTGTTAAGCACTTTGTATTTGGCGACCAAGGCGCCGGTCTGGGTGGCTCCGGCAATGAACCAGCAGATGTGGGCAGCCAAACCGACCCAGCGTAATCTGGCAACCCTGATTGAAGATGGCGTGCATGTAATCATGCCGGATGTCGGTTCACAGGCTTGTGGTGATGTTGGCCTGGGACGTATGCCGGAACCGGAAGAACTGGCACGTCAGGTGACGGAATATTTTCATAAGGCACAGCGTGCGATTGCTGAAAAATTTGGTTTGCTCGCTGGAAAACGCGTCACCATTACTGCGGGTCCAACCCGTGAAGCGATTGATCCGGTACGTTATATTTCCAATCACAGTACCGGGAAAATGGGCTTTGCTTTGGCTGCTGCCTGTTATGCTGCAGGGGCAGATGTAACGCTGATCGCGGGACCGGTGAGTCTGGATACACCAAATGGTGTGAAGCGTAAGAATGTGACCTCAGCAGTCAAAATGCTGGATGAAAGCATGCACATGCTGGAACAGGGCTGCGATATCTTTATCGCCACAGCTGCGGTGGCGGATTACCGCGTGGCACAGGTGGCTGAGCATAAAATCAAGAAAGCTGGTGATGAGCTGAACGTGGCACTAATCAAAAACCCGGATATTGTCGCAACTATTGCCCAGCAGGAAAAACGTCCGTTTATGGTCGGTTTTGCCGCAGAAACCCGTAATATTGAAGAATATGCAGCCGGCAAGTTGGTGGCGAAAAAGCTGGATATGATTGCCTGCAACGATGTATCTCGTCAGGATATTGGTTTTGCATCCGATGAAAATGCCATGACCGTATTCTTTGCTGAATCCTACCAGATGGAAAAACGCGAGCTGGAAAAAGCATCCAAGCAGGAAATCGCGCAGCAGCTGGTCGAAGCGATTCATGATGCTTTACATCGTGATCCATCTGAGGATGACGATTTCTAAATGGCAGAAAACCGAAAATAAAAAAGCTCTGTTGAACAGGGCTTTTTTATTGGATCCGGAAATGAAGTTGATTCGATCGAATAAATTTAAAATGACCTCAAATATTTATTTTTCTGCCTATTCCTTCACACTTTTAAATTAGATAAAATAATTCTATAACAATATAAATTTTAAATTATTCCAGCCTCACATATTTGAGTACTGGGGGTGGTATGAAAAGAATAAGCTTTTTGTTCGTGATGTTGTGGTTGTCCGCGTGTAGTTACTTTGTTTCTACCGATGAACTGGCACGGAACATTGAAGCCCAGATGCAACGTGAGCTGAATACTCATCAGGATTACCGCCACTATAAGTTGAAGGTGCTTGAGGTCAAAATTACTGAACGTGATGGCCGTGAGTTTAAAGCCATTTCCCAGCTGGAATATCAGGGTAAATCTTATCCGGTGCATGTACTGATCCATCCGGATGGCAAGGGCTATAACTGGGAACTTGAAGATGATGCTTTTGCCTTTATCGATGAAGTTGAAATCCAGAAATATGAACGGCAGTTACAGCAAGAACTGGCAATGATTTCGGCAGAATTTGAAAGAGATGACGGTTTTAATTCATCCGTGCGTTACACAGTTCCGGCCACAGAAGAGCCTGAACCGGTGGTGGTTTCACAGCGTGTGGAGGAACCCATACCAGTGGGAAATATTACGGCTTATACCAATTAATATTTAAGATATTCCCATAAAAATTAAAATACGATGAATATAAAAAAGCAGATTTTTGCATATGCTCCCCAGCCGATTATTCACCCTTGGAAAGCACTTGCATTCATTTTAATGTGCAGTGTATTGGTGTTTATGATTGGCTCACTCTTAGCATGGCAAGGGATTCTATTCCAGTCGTTTGAAACGTCTTGGCGTTATCTGCTGGTGAGCAGCCCTTTTCTGGTCATCGCGCTTTTTGGAGATAAGGCTCAACGGCTAAAGTTTCCTGTTTTGCTGCAAAAATATCTGATTGATCCTAAATTGGCTATGGATTTAAAAGAACAGGCTTTGCGTAGCTCGGATGCGATCATTCTGGATTATCGCCATATACGTGCGCATTGGTGGCAAGGCAAGCAGCAACAACTGTTGCTCAAGCTGCATGAACATGAAGATGCGAAATGGTTTAATATCGATTTAAACCAGGTCTTTAACAATACCGTCTTTCTCACTAGTCTTCATGTGAAACTGAATCAGGCCATTATCGGGCAACATATCTGGGTTCATTATTTGGCACGTTCACGCACGATCGTGCAATTGTACGCTCAAGATCATTTTGATGATTTTCATCAAATGAAAGACTACTTTTCAATGCCTTATACAGGCCATCTAGTTTTTCACCAGATTCCAACTCAGCTGATGCTGGATATACCCTACTTGTCAGAAATTCAGGCAATTCGTGAACAGGATCAAAAAGGTTATCTCCTGAAACTAAAAACCAGTTATGGCAAGACTTACAGCATTTCATCCTTGGCCCGTCACTTTGACAAACTGGAATTAGCCCTTTCAGGTTTGATTGATTTTATCGCCTATCGGAATTTCAAACAGCATCCGGAAATTCAACAAGCACGAATTTCCAAACAGCATCCAAAACGCATACCACGATTACTGTTAGGTTTGACGATTTTCGGTACCTTGGTAGCAGCCATCTTGTTCCAAGATTGGATATTTTTCTATCTTGGCTTCGTATTAATCTATCTGTTGATACGAAATATTCGGCACTATAAAACTTCACCCTTTATTGAGGATGCAGATCTGCATCCTATTTAAAACTCTCCCAAATACCGACCTGCCCTTCTTTTAAACTGGGAATATTGCCGAGCTTGATCCACGGCATATTTTCACCATGAAAATCACTGCCGACCGAAACTTTTAATCCATGCTCAGCAATCATGCGATCCACCATCTGTCGTGTAGACAGAGGATCAATCGCAGGCGGAAGTTCAACGGCATCGCCACCAAACTTGGCAAAGATTTCAATTAAATAACGGATATTGGTTGCAGACAGATCATAGCGGGTCGGATGTGCCAGCACGGCATAACCGCCACTGGCATGAATCACCTGAATGGTTTCTTCCAGTCCCAAACCATCAAATTTTACATAGGCCTTTTTGCCTTCCTTGATGTATTTATCAAAAGCCTGCTGTGGCCGGGTCACGATGCCTTTTTCGACCAGTGTTTTGGCAATATGGGTACGCGTCACACGATCTGGAATATTGTCGACTTTAGCAACCACATCCGGATAAATATCTTGTCCCACTAGAGGAATTAGCAGATCACAGATCTTTTTGGAACGTTCAGCCCGGATGCGTTTCTGTTCTTGTAATACTTTTTGTAACGGCTCAGGATTCTGTACATCCAGCGCTACGATATGTACACCATAATTTTTCTTGGTGGCTGGACGAGACCACTGGCTGGAAATTTCCACCCCTGAAATGATCTTAATTGTGTGATCTTTCGCAGCATTACGTGCCAGTTCCAGCCCATCCATGGTGTCATGGTCAGTCAATGCCAGCGTATGGATAAAGCAGGCTGCTGCTGCCTCAACCAGCTGTTGTGGACTCAAGGTTCCATCAGAAATATTGCTGTGTGTATGTAAATCTACGCCGTGCATCTCTATACTATGACATTTATTTGATCAGATTTAGATACTCTAACATGAAAGCACTTTTAGACTTTGTGCCACTCATTATTTTCTTTTATTTATATAAGACAGTAGATCCGAAAGACACCCACCACCCACTACTTGAACTGATCGGCTCTGGCGGTGGTGTCGACAATAATAATATTCTGGTAGCAACTACAGGTCTGATCATTTCCATGTTAGTGGTCTATGGTGCACTGTTCGTGTTCCAGAAATTCCGTCTGGACAAACAGCAATGGCTGGTACTGTTCATGACGGTGATTTTCGGCGGCATCACCCTGATGCTCAGCGATGATTTCTATATCCGTCTGAAAGCAGTCTTGCTGAATCTGGTCTTTGCCGGCGTGTTCCTGTTATCCCCTTGGTTTAGTAAAGATAAAAAGCCACTGATTCAGCGCCTGTTTGGCCCGGTCTTCAATTTAACCGAACAGGGCTGGATCAAACTCAACTATGCCTGGGCAGCGATGTTTGCATTTATGTCATTCCTGCATTGTTTCTTTGCCTATATATTTATGAACGGAAAATATTGGGGCGAATTTACTGCATTCGGTGACATGATCGTGATGTTTTCCTTTATCATTGTGCAGTTCATTGTATTGCGCAAATACTTCAAATCTGCCGAATAATATCTCACTTCAATATCGAGAACTGTCATGCCATTATTTGTTGTTACCTGCACCGACCAGGAAGGTACAGTAGAAAAACGTCTTGCTATCCGTCCACAACATCTGGAACGTCTGCAAAAGTTAGATGATGAAGGTCGTCTGATTGTTGCGGGCGCGATGCCTAAAGAACCGGGTAATCCTCAGGCGGGTTTTTATGGCAGTACCATTATTGTCGACTTTGACAGCCGTGAAGCACTGGATGAATGGTTGAAGGAAGAACCATTCCTGAAAGAAGGCGTTTATTCACATATTGACGTTAAACCATTTAACAAAGCATTCCCTCAAGGATAAGGTTTATGCACGCTGTAATTGCCAGTTTAATCGGTCTATCCCTTGCCTGCACAACTGCTTGGGCAGTTGAAGTAACACCGGCAGCTCCTGCGGCTGCACCAGCGCAACATACGACAGCAACTGTGCAAGCTGCGGTAGCGAATACACCGCCTCAAACCCTGCCGGCCAATCAGCCCGGCATCAAACCGGTTGCTGCCTCAGCCAATGCGCTGGTGCAGGATCCGGCAGCCAAACCACTGACTGCTGAACAAATTGCCAAAAATAAAGCCCAGCAAGATGCCAAAGTCAAAGCGCTGGTCAAAGACCAGGCGACTCGTCTGCAACAACTGGAAAAAGCCAATCTGGAAGCGCTGGCACAAAACCAGGAACTGCAACTGAAAAACGATAATCTCGGGGTTCAGGTACAGGTCCTGCAAAGTGAACGCAGTGCCCAGATGTTCCTCTACGGCGCTGCAACACTAGCCGTTGGCGTGCTGCTGGGCTTCCTGATCGCAAGCTATGTTTATACCAAGCGTCGCCGTCAGTGGTAAGCTATTCCCTTTGCTGATGTATTGAAGGTTCCTGTTTTGTCACACGCAATTCAAACTGCCGATCTGGATTGGCAGCTGGTGGATGGCATTGATGTGCCAGTTTCCAAACAGTTCGGTGATGTTTATTTTTCCAAGGACAATGGCCTGCTAGAAACACGCCATGTGTTTTTAAATGGTAATGATCTCAGCACCCGACTTGCGGAACTAAAACCTTTTGAATATTTCTGTGTCGGTGAAACAGGCTTCGGTACCGGACTCAATATTCTTGCCTTATGGCAACTCTGGCAGCAGGTACGTCCTGATAACCACAGCCGCTTGCATGCTATTTCCGTCGAGAAATTCCCGCTTTCCAAAGCTGATCTAATCCGTGCCCTCAATGCCTGGCCAGAACTGAAACCGCTGGCCGATCAGCTAATTTACCAATACCCTCTGCCAATTGCTGGCTGTCACCGCCTCAGTTTCCCAGAAGAACGTTTTTCTCTGGATCTCTGGCTCGGTGATGCACATGATGTATTTCCACGCATGGAAAAAACTGCAGCAGTCAATGCCTGGTTCCTGGATGGTTTTGCCCCTTCCTGCAATCCGGATATGTGGGAAGAAAATGTACTAAATAATATTGTTCGGCTATCGGATTACGGCACCACATTTTCTTCTTTTAGTGTGGCTGGCGTATTAAAACGTGGCCTTAGAAATCATGGTATTTCTATTTCACGTCCACGAGGCTTTGGCCATAAACGTGAAATGTTGAAAGCGGTCTGGAATCCGCCTGAATCTGAAAATACATCAGAAACCCCAGAAGACACTGCTAAAAAAAAACTTCGCTAAATAGCGAACCGAAATATCAAGCTCGCCAAATTGCTGTCATTGGTGCGGGTATTGCAGGTCTAAGTACCGCTTGGGCCTTTGCCAGCCGTGGTCATCAGGTCACTCTATTTGACCGTACAGCACCACTTTCTGGTGGTTCCGGTAATCCTTTAGCCTTACTGAATCCCAAGCTCGCTCCAATTGAACAAAGTGCCGAGCATATGATGACCCAGGCCTGGCAACATGCCCTGAATCACTATGCCTGCTTTAAGGCTTTTCGTCCTTTTCAAGTCCATCAACTGGCAATCAAGAAACCAGAAGATTTATTGGCACTTGCCGATGAATACCCTGCTGGTATTCTGGAAACTCCTGCTCAGGATCAGCAGCCTGATACTGAATACCCTGCTCTGGCTTTAAAGCAGTCAGGTGGTGTCTATCCTCATCAGCTACGTGATGAAATCCTGCAGCATCCGAATATTCAATATTTACAGGCAGAAATTAGCCGGATTGAAGCTGAGCCACGTCTAGAACCGTTTGCTGATGATCAATCTTTAGGACAGTTTGACCATGTCATCGTCTGCACCGCCCTGAATACACCACAACTGATTGAAGGTCTTCCTGACCTCAAGCCAATTCGTGGTCAGGTCAGCTGGGTAGAAAATAATGGACAATCACTCGATCCAAATATTGCCTATAGCTACGGTGGTTACTGTATCCAGTTGGATGACAAGCATTTGCTGCTAGGTGCTTCTTTCTGTGTCAATCGCGATGATACTGAAGTACTGAAAGAAGACCATGAACATAACCGCGAGCTGATCCATTCGGTTTTCCCCGAATATACCCAAACTTTGGCAGAGATCAGTGAATGGCACGGTCGTGCTTCAGTCCGAGCACAAAGCCGGGATTATTTCCCTCTGCTCGGCAAGCTAAAACAGGATAAGGAAATCTATAGCCTGGCAGGCTTGGGTTCCAAAGGCTTCCTGTTTGCACCATTATGCAGTGAAATTTTAGCAGCGCAAATTTTGGGAGAAGCCTGCCCGGCGTCAATCAATATGATCAAAAAGCTGGATGTACGACGCTTTGAAAAGAAAGTAAAAGCGAAGAAGCCATATTTTAAACCAAAAAGTTAAAGCTCCTCCCTTTGAAAAAGGGAGGTTGGGAGGGATTTATACAAAGAATTTAATCCCCCCTCTTGTGCCATATATGGCTCACCTTTTTCAAAAGAGGGAACTAGGAACTTTGAAGAAATAAAGACAACAAAAAAGCGCCCTTAGGCGCTTTTTCACTGAAAGGATGTTAGGCACCCTGTTCCAGTGGCATACCGGCATCACGGGCAGCACGTGTACCACCCATCAGGATGACGTATTCACGTGAGCTGTCAAAACCTTCCAGTTTTTCCGCAGCACGAGGGGCTTTACTGCCACCACCACACAGAATATAAATTGGCTGATCCGCGGACACTTGAGTCAGGCTTTCCTCTGAAAGGTTATTGATCGGCTGGTTCACCGCCCCTTTCAGATGTGCTTCTGCATAAGCACTAGAATCTCGAACATCCCAGATCACTGCACCTTCTGGGAACTCAAATGTTGTAATTTCTTGTTTACGGATCATTGCGCACTCCTTTGATGTAAACAACACTTGGCAAATGAAGAAAACATCCCTAGCATCTCAGATATTCTTTCCATTTGTAAAGGTCTAAACTATGCCTTCTTTCGATATTGTTTCTGAATTAGAAATTTTTGAAGTAAATCATGCTGTTCAAAATACGCAAAAAGAAATTGCGACCCGTTTTGACTTCCGTGGTCAGGATGTCTCTATCGAACTGAATGAAAAAGCAAAAGAGATCAAAATCAAAACAGAAAGCGATTTCCAGTGCGATCAGGTCTATAGCATGCTGGAAAATCACTTCTACAAACGTAAAGTAGATGTGCAAGCGCTGGATCCACAAAAAGCAACTGCCTCAGGTAAAAACTTTGTTCAGGTGATCAAACTGAAAGATGGTCTTGACTCTGATACTGCGAAAAAAATTAATAAAGCCATTAAAGAAAGTGGCATTAAAGTGCAGTCTTCTATCCAGGGCGACAAGATTCGTGTGACTGACAAGAAACGTGACACCTTGCAACAGGTGATGGCGTTCCTGAAAGAACAGCAATTTGGTTTGCCTTTACAGTTCAATAACTTTAAAGACTAAGGATTAGTCCTATTCGGGTAGATTTACCATGACAAAAAGCAACCGACTTTCCAAACTGGTTAAAGCAACTGCACGACTTCCACAAGGCATTCGTACTGCGCTGCTGAGTAAAACCTTTGGCCGGATTGTACCCATGGTGGGTTCTGCCCGAATCCGCTATGAACAGGTCAGCCATGATCAGGTAATCGTCAGTATGGCGAATCATAAAGCTATACAGAACCATATTGGTCAGGTTCATGCTTGTGCCATGGCATTACTGGCTGAAACAGCCACCGGCTTTGTCACTGCGATGAATGTGCCGGATTCAGCGATTGTGCTGATTAAAAGCATTAAAATTGACTATAAGCGTCCAACGAAAGGGGCCATGCGAGCAGTGGCTACGCTGACACCTGAACAGCAGCAACTGATGCAAAATAGAGAAAAAGGTGAAACTTTGGTTCAAGTATCGGTAACAGATGAATCTGGCGAAGAACCGATTCAATGTGAAATGCTCTGGGCCTGGATTACCAAGTCTCAACTGAGCAATAAAACCAAAGCTTAATTAAATTTTTTCAATTCAAAAAATAAAAAACCAGACTTAAAGTCTGGTTTTTTATTTATCAGTTCGCTTGTTGAGATTCAAGGAACTTCTGCTTCACGTCCTCTGGTATTGGACGTTTATTGCCTTTGACATCCACTGCTACAAAGGTAAACACACCTTCAGTCACACGTTTAGGTTCACGGGAATCATCATGACTATCCCACACTTCAATCTGCATCTGGATTGAGGTATTCCCTACTTTCAGAATCTTGGTATAACAGCTGATCACATCACCCACTTTCACTGGCACCAGGAAAGTCATCTGATTGATCGAAATCGTTGCACAGCGGCCTCTAGAAAAGCGCTCGGCATGAATCGCACCGGCCAAGTCCATTTGTGAAACAATCCATCCACCAAAAACGTCACCACTCCAGTTGGTATCCGCTGGCATTGCAATTGTCTGTAGGGAAAGTACTCCCTCTGGTTTTACATGAGAATCTGACACGTTAACTCCAGGTATGGGTATTAGGATTTGGCATTCAGATGCTGGTCTAGCCACTGTTTTAGCTGAGGTGCTCTGAGTGCACCACTTATTCTAGCAATTTCATCGGTTTTATTCATCAAAACTAATGTCGGAATGCTACGAACATTAAAAGCAGCACTTAAACGTGGATTGGCTTCGGTATCAATTTTCGCAAACACCACATTCGGATAATCTTTGGCAACCATGGCAAACTGGGGTGCCATCATCTTGCACGGACCACACCAGTCCGCCCACAGGTCAATTAAAATTGGCAGGTCACTGCCGGTAATAAACTGGCTGAAATTCTGTTCATTGAGTTCAATCGGAGCGAGTGGAATCAATCCCTGATGACACTGGCCACATGCAGGACTCGCGCTGAGCTTATCTTCAGGCACACGGTTTTTGGCCTGACATGACGGACATACGATGATCATCTAACGAACTCCAATATATTGATGTAAGAATTCTAATTGGGTCGGAATTGCTTTTTCAAACCATTCACCATGATAAATATCAAAATGTTGCATATCCCATTCATGATATTCGGCAAATGGCGCAATATTGGTAACGGTTTCACGACTCGACTCAATCGGAATCAGACTATCCTGTTTCGCGGCAATAAACAGTACCGGAACAGTAATCTTTCTTACGTCCTGAATTGGGCGATAGCGGATCAAATTAAAGAATGCCCGAGCTGGAATTTCCCCGCTCCAGTAATAATCCGGATTGACGATCGATAAATAGCCTTTATAGCTATCTGCTGTTGGCAGGAAACACAGCTCGTGTTCAGAAACTACAGGTAAGGTTTTGGGTGCCATTCCAACTTTGGAGCCCATATAATCTTGACTGGAAATCTTTAAGGCTTTCGGCATCTGTTGTAATGGATACAACTTGGCACTTTCTGTACCATCCACAAATGGCACTTGCACCATAATGGCCTGAATGTCTTTAGACTCAGCAGCCAGCGAAAGTACATGACCACCACTTAAAGCGGTTCCCCACAAGACAATACGCTTGGAATCTATCGACTTGCGTTCTTTAACATGGGCAATCATGGTACGCCAGTCATCAAGCTGAGCCTTGATTGAAACCAGTTCACGAGGCCGTCCGGTACTGCCCCCCCAATAGCGATAATCGAATAAAATGACTGCATAACCCGCTGCAGCAAACCGTTGGGCATATTTGACCAGTGCAAAATGACGTAAGGCAGCCAAACCATGTGCCATTAAAATGACTGCAGGCTTTTGTACGTTCTTGGGACGGTAAAAATCGGCAGCAATGACATCCTGACCGCTTTTGACATACAGTGGTTCGACTGTATATTCGTGCATACGCGCTCCGTTGCGTTATTTTATGATTGTAATCGTTTATAAAAATTTCAGATCTTTCTGATCATTATTGAGCTTAATGCTATCATAAAGCATATCTTTATAAATTAAATGATGGAGTGACATCATGAGTGAAAATGTAGGCTTCGCAGGTCAAATTGGTCCAGAACATATCGATCAAGTGGTTGAAAAAGGTTTTAAATCGATTATCAACAATCGCCCGGATATGGAAGGTGGCCCGGAACAACCGACTAGTGCACAAATTGAAGAAGCCGCACGTGCTGCAGGTTTAAACTATGTGCATCAACCTGTTGTGGCCGGTCAGATCACTGAAGTAGATGTCCGCACTTTTGCCAATCACTACAATGAATTACCAAAACCATTATTGATGTTCTGCCGTACCGGTAACCGTTCAAATAACCTTTATCAACTGGCAAAACAAATGGATTTGCTAGATGACTAAGGTTTTTGGGTCATCTGTAATTTTGCAGGTGGCCTAAGCTTTTACGCATAAAATAAAACATTAAGCTATCACTGATACCAACCCTATAAATAAATGATGATCTAACTCCGATGAAAGCTTATCGGGTTATTTAGAGCAATTCTTTATCTCTAGCGCTCAGATTACACAATAGAACATTGAATAATTATTCAAATACTATAATGATTTACTACCTCTATTTTAATCATAAGCTGCAGTGGCATATGAGCTGCTACCTTAAATCAAAAGGTAAAGAAACAAGGATTAATTCATGAATAAAATTTTACTGGTGATCTGTTTAAGTTTGGGCTTTGTTGGTTGTAGTTCGATGAATGTGAAGCCGACTGTGGGTATAAGTATGGGAACTTCAATTTAATTTTTTTAGATTTCAGTTCCCATAAAAAAACAGCGCCTAAGCGCTGTTTTTTGTTTATTTTAGAAATTAACGATAAGTTACATAAAAGTTAGAGACCTTACCATTTGGAGCTGTAGTAGTAATTTTAAAATTATCTCCAGCTGCACAATCTTTTAAACGATATTGGTAATAAGTCGAATTAATCACATTGGCAATTGGATTACTTCCTGAAGATAATTCAGCAGTACATGATTTATTGTTATCTGTAATATCCTCTGGAGTTACAGCAATTGTGGTGCCTGATGGCATTGGTGTTGTTAAAGCACTCTTACCAAATAAATTGAAACTTAAAGAAGAACCACTTGCTCGCAAGTCACGAATAGTCGCTGTACTATCAGCAAAATATAAAACAATTTGTTGACGTAAAATTGCCGATAATTGGTTATCACAAGTATTGGTAATATTAGGTTCAGAGAATGAAGAAATACCACAGGTTAAACGTGAACCCAAAAGTTGGCGATCATATTTAAATTCACCAATTCCACTATCATAACGGTTATTTTCATTATCATCGCGGAAAAAGCTACCAATATTATTAACTAAGGTATCCACTCCTGGCGTATAAATATTATCACCGTTCGTATCAACGTAACTCTTATCGCCTTCCACATAAGCTAGTACAGATACACGACCATCAGCAGGACGTGGATTTTGAGTACTTAATTCTACAGAACATTGACCTTTAACAGTTGAACATGCTCCATCAACTTTACCACCCTCTGTAATAAAGTTAACTACTGTTCCATCGGGAACGTCATTACCGTTACGATCAGCTAATCGTGCAACGATGGTCGTAGTATCTCCATCCTTATCGTTCTCTAATGAGTTTTTAGAAACTGATAAACTAAAACTATTTTGAGTTGCACGACCCGTTGTAATGGTTATATTTTTCGCAAGTGCACTAAAACCACTAGGCAAAGTTGCTTTAATTTCTACAGGACCTGGGATATCACCTGGATAGATATTTACAATGACTTTACCATTACTATCAGTTTTAACTGTTCGATCCTCAGTATTGCCAAGACTTACAAAGCTTGACCCCCTTGGAGCTTTATTCAAGCTTAATGTCACATCCTGATTGGCAAGTGCTGTGCTATTTGAATAAACAGTAAATTCCACTTGACCACTTGAGGATGAACCACTTCCCTGGACTGGAATCTTTAATTCGTCCGTAGATGTATAAACAATAGATGTAGCTGTTGCTGCTTGAATGTTAACAGAAAGCTCTTTTGAATTTGTTGGAGATGTACTTGGCGTTACAGTAATCTTCTGATTGCCACTACATAATTTTCCAGCTGCATCATAAGCATAATATGTGTTGGAAATATTTCCTTCACTTGATGAAACAACTTTCGGATTACTGAAGCTACCACAGCCAGCAGAGAATGTTACTTCTTGATTATTTTGATAATTACCATCAGCATCTTTTGTAATCAACGTTATGAGAGTCGAACCACCCGAAACTAGAGATGTACTTGCTGCAACAAGTTGGTCAATCACAATATCAGTTTTAACGAAGCTAACATTTTTTGACTGAGTAGCAGTTTGATCCTCTAATTCAACAGAGGCTGATATCTTATATGCGCCTGTCACATTCGAATCTGTTGGCATAACACCAATACTTGCTTCACCATCAGCATTAGTAAAAACTGAGCTATTGGTAGTACTGAATGTCATATTCTCACCAGAAAAAGTAACTAAGGCCCCACGAACTGGATTACCATTTCCATCCGCTACTTTAACTGTTGCTATAGCCCCTAATGCTGAAATTGTTTGCGTTTCTGCTCCATTTGAGTCTGTTAACAAAAAGTTAGTAATTTTGAGTGACTGGACTTCAGAAGGGTTACCAGCATTATCTGAACCACCTGTATTACCACCTGAATTACCGTTCTCATAGTAGCCTTCACTACCACCACCACCACAGCCCGCCAAAAGTAAAGCTAAAGCAAGAGCAGAAAACTTGGTGCTCAATTTTGTATTAATCATCTAAATCCCCAAACCCCTCATTTATAAGAGTGTGTTATCAATAATTTTTTGTAGATTATGTAATCATAGATAAAATTTTATATAAATAAAAGCGAGACTCATCTTTTATATGCTAACTTTTAATGAAAAATAATTTGAATAAAGGCTGAGTATGTACGACCTTATCATCATTGGCTCAGGCACAGCAGGCATCACAGCCTATAAAGAAGCAATCAAACACATAGACAACATCCTGATCATTAACGATGGTTCTTGGGGAACAACCTGTGCGCGGGTGGGTTGTATGCCGAGTAAAGTCCTGATTGCCTCGGCTAATCGTATGCATCTGGTTGAGCATACTCAGGATCTAGCTTTGGATGTTAAAGCTGAAATTGATACTTCCAATGTGATGTCACGAGTTCGGGAATTACGTGACTTTTTTACTCAAGCAACACTCAATGATGTTGAACAATGGAATCCCAAACATAAAATTGCAGGTCAAGCAAAATTTATCGATGCACAGACTATAGAAGTCAATGGACGACATTATCAGGCCAAAAGCTTTATTCTGGCTGTCGGCTCACACCCAAATATAGATAAACAACAAAAAGAACTACTAGGTGACCGACTGATTACCTCGAATGAAATATTTGAACTCCCGACCTTGCCAAAATCTCTAGCTGTGATTGGTAGCGGTATCATTGCCATCGAACTGGCTCAAGCCATGCAACGTTTAGGTGTACAGACTACAGTCTTTGCCCGTAGCCAGAAAGTTGGTTCACTAACCAGTCCTGCCTTACAGGAACTAGCTCAACAGCAACTTAGTTCAGAACTGGATATCAAATTTAAAACGCTTCCAGAAGAAGCGACCCGGCAAGGGGATAAAGTTCAGATTAAATTTAAACGAAATGAACAATTTCAAACTATAGAAGTCGATTATGTCTTATCTGCTACTGGCCGCAGCAGCAATCTGGATCAGCTTGGACTCCAAAACATTGATGCAGCTTTTAACGATATTAAAAATCTGCCAATAGATGCGTCTACCAAACAATTAGGCAATTACCCAATCTTTATTGCGGGAGATGCTGGACACGATCATCCGATACAGCATATTGCGGCTCATACCGGAAAACATCTGGTTAAAAATTGTCTGAAATTTCCAGAGATCAAACCGATACTAAAACTTACTCCATTAGCCATTGTATTTAGCCAACCGGAAATGGCGACCATTGGTAAAACATATAAGCAATTAAAAGAAAATAGGATTGAGTTTGTGACAGGTTCTGCCTCTTATGAAAGACAAGGTCGTGCCCGAGTTGAAGCTATTAATATCGGTGCTATTGAACTCTATATAGAAAAGACAACGCGCAAACTGGTGGGAGCTGAACTTTTCTGTGCTCAGGCTGAACATTTAGCACATCTACTAGCCTGGATTATTGGTGAAGAGCTGACAGTGGATCAGATTTTGGAAAAACCATTCTATCACCCTACCCTGGAAGAAGGTTTACGTACAGCACTTAAACATGCACGTCGTCAGCTTGATGCTCGTGTTTAAATTCCTTTTCACAAAGCACATTTACAAAGCGCTGGCTATGCACAATCAGACGTTCCAGCCAGCGGTGAGCTGCAAGTAACTCTAAAATTCTGGCAGCATTTAAATGATGGCTGGCAGCATATTCATTAATCTTTTCACGCAATTCCGCATGATGTTGCTTGGCCCATTGTTCCAGTAAAATCAGTTCATTTTGCAAAGCCTGAATTTTTTCATGATCTGCCAAATCTGAGGCTTGTTCCCAATAATTACCCACGACTTCCATAAAGTCTAACGCAACCTGATACAGTGCGGGCTGAGTCCTTAAATCCAGACTATAAGATAATTGTTCCAGATCGCTACGCAGTACTTTCAGATAAACAACCGTACGTAGCAATATTAATAAGTTAGCCTGATCTTCTGAATGATCAGCCACCACAATTTTTTCTAGATATTCTCGCAGTTTATGGATCAATTCATCCTGTTGTTTCAACTGATTAGCTGCAACGAGTTGCCCATCCTTAAATGCAGCCTTAAACCACACATATTGCTGCCACATCAACTGAAAAATGACCTGTTCTGCTTGAGCAATCGCGATCGCTGGCACAGCCAGACTAGTTTCATCCAAATATTGAATCAGGCGATCGTCATCAGAAGGAATCAATCGAATCAGCAGTTGTTTAAATTGTTCAATAAAAGGCATCGTTAGCATAGCTCCAAACAAGCTAAAAGCGGTATGAAAAGCTGCAATAATCAGTACCTCATCCCAAGAGGACAGTAATCTGCCTTGCTGATGTAGCCATAGGAATAATGGGCACAAAATAAAAAAAGCAAAAATGGCACTAATCAGATTGAAACCCACATGCACAGCAGCCGTTCGCCGGGCATTGCTATTGGCACCAATCGCAGCCAATACTGCCGTAGCCACCGTACCCACATTTTCACCAATCACCAGCAAAAGCGCCTGCTCTAACTGGATAATTTGACTGGCTAATGCAGTGATCGTTGCAGTCAATGCAGCACTGGATGACTGTAAGATAACGGTTAAAACAAAACCAATCAGTACCAGCAAAAATTTTGAGAAGAATGTATCCGTTTTAAAAGCAAAAAGATCAATCTGATCAGATAAGCCGGACATTGCTAGTTGCAGTAATTCAATGCCGTAAAAAAGTACTCCAAAACCAGCAAGTGTTAACCCAATGAGAGCAACACGTCCCTGCGTTAAAATTTTTAGTAATGCCCCCAAGGCCACCATGGGCAAAGCAAACTGGCCAATAGAGAATTTAACCCCTAAAACAGCAACCATCCATCCCGTACTGGTCGTACCGATATTCGCACCGATAATCACACCTACCGACTGAGCAAAAGTCAGTACACCTGCACTCACAAAACCAATCGTAGCGAGCGTTGTTGCAGTAGAAGACTGTACAATCAGGGTAAAAACAATGCCGGAATTCATTGCCTTGATGGGTGAACCTGTAAATCGGCCTAACCACTGTCTCAGTGACTCACCCGCCAGATCCTTGAGGCTATCGGTCATCAAGGTCATGCCGAACAGAAATAAGCCTATTCCACCACAGAGTTGTATGAATACCTCAAACACACCCACCTCTTTTTATAATTCTTAAAGCTGAAATAATTTAAACAAAGTCACTGAAAATACAGACAGCATAACAAATGATTTAAAATTTATAGGGTGATTAACAGAATTTTTTAGGCACAAAAAAAACACCCCCTGCACTAGTCAGGGGGTGTCTGGAATAATGAGCTGGCGATGACTTACTCTCACATGGCAAACGCCACACTACCATCAGCGCGAAGAGGTTTCACTTCTGAGTTCGGGAAGGGATCAGGTGGTTCACTCTTGCTATGGTCGCCAGCACAACTGGTATGGATACTCGCTTGGTCTTATCTGCGTTGCTTTCGCTTCGCTTGCCTTGCTTTCTACCAAATAGGTTTCATTAACAGGTCTATCTGAGTTGAACATTGTATCTAGCATTTCAACTAAATCAAGTTGCTTTGATGCTTTATGAATCAATTGTTGCTTTGTATACAACTGCTTGGGCGTTGTATAGTCAAGCCTCACGAGCAATTAGTATTGGTCAGCTTCATGCATCACTGCACTTCCACACCCAACCTATCAACGTCCTAGTCTCGAACGGCTCTTTAGTGGACATAAAGTCCAAGGGAAATCTAATCTTGAGGTAGGCTTCCCGCTTAGATGCTTTCAGCGGTTATCCCTTCCGAACATAGCTACCCGGCGATGCGACTGGCGTCACAACCGGTACACCAGAGGTTCGTCCACTCTGGTCCTCTCGTACTAGGAGCAGATCCTCTCAAATTTCCAGCGCCCACGGTAGATAGGGACCGAACTGTCTCACGACGTTCTAAACCCAGCTCGCGTACCTCTTTAAATGGCGAACAGCCATACCCTTGGGACCTGCTTCAGCCCCAGGATGAGATGAGCCGACATCGAGGTGCCAAACACCGCCGTCGATATGAACTCTTGGGCGGTATCAGCCTGTTATCCCCAGAGTACCTTTTATCCGTTGAGCGATGGCCCTTCCATACAGAACCACCGGATCACTAAGACCTACTTTCGTACCTGCTCGACTTGTGGGTCTCGCAGTTAAGCGCGCTTTTGCCTTTATACTCTACGCGTGATTTCCGACCACGCTGAGCGCACCTTCGTACTCCTCCGTTACTCTTTAGGAGGAGACCGCCCCAGTCAAACTACCCACCAGACACGGTCCTCGTCCCGGATTACGGGACAGAGTTAGAACCTCAATATTACCAGGGTGGTATTTCAAGATTGGCTCCATAGCAACTAGCGTCGCTACTTCAAAGCCTCCCACCTATCCTACACAAGTAAGATCAAAGTTCAGTGTCAAGCTGCAGTAAAGGTTCACGGGGTCTTTCCGTCTAGCCGCGGGTACACCGCATCTTCACGGCGAATTCGATTTCACTGAGCCTCTGCTGGAGACAGCGCCGCCATCATTATGCCATTCGTGCAGGTCGGAACTTACCCGACAAGGAATTTCGCTACCTTAGGACCGTTATAGTTACGGCCGCCGTTTACTGGGGCTTCGATCAAGAGCTTCGCTTACGCTAACCCCATCAATTAACCTTCCAGCACCGGGCAGGCATCACACCCTATACGTCCACTTTCGTGTTTGCAGAGTGCTATGTTTTTAATAAACAGTTGCAGCGGCCTGGTTTCTGAGGCTGTCAACAGCTCAAGGAGCAAGTCCTATCACCATCGACAGCGTACCTTCTCCCGAAGTTACGGTACCATTTTGCCTAGTTCCTTCAGCAGAGTTCTCTCAAGCGCTTTGGTCTACTCGACCTGACCACCTGTGTCGGTTTCGGGTACGATTCCAGTGTAACTGAAGCTTAGAGACTTTTCCTGGAAGTATGGTATCAGCCACTTCACCAGTAAACTGGCTTGCTATCAGATCTCAGCATAGAGCACCCCGGATTTGCCTAAGATGCATGCCTACTTCCTTCCACCTGGACAACCAACGCCAGGCTGACTTAACCTTCTCCGTCCTCTCATCGCATTACACTGAAGTATTGGAATATTAACCAATTTCCCATCGACTACGCCTCTCGGCCTCGCCTTAGGGGTCGACTCACCCAGCCCCGATTAACGTTGGACTGGAACCCTTGGTCTTTCAGCGAACGGGTTTTTCACCCGTTTTGTCGTTACTCACGTCAGCATTCGCACTTCTGATACCTCCAGCATGCTTCTCAACACACCTTCATTGGCTTACAGAACGCTCCCCTACCACTTGCACATAAGTGCAAATCCGCAGCTTCGGTACATAGTTTTAGCCCCGTTACATCTTCCGCGCAGGCCGACTCGACTAGTGAGCTATTACGCTTTCTTTAAAGGGTGGCTGCTTCTAAGCCAACCTCCTAGCTGTCTATGCCTTCCCACATCGTTTCCCACTTAACTATGATTTTGGGACCTTAGCTGGCGGTCTGGATTGTTTTCCTCTTGACTACGGACGTTAGCACCCGCAGTCTGTCTCCCGGATAGTACTCATTGGTATTCGGAGTTTGCATCGGTTTGGTAAGTCGGGATGACCCCCTAGCCGAAACAGTGCTCTACCCCCAATGGTATTCGTCCGAGGCGCTACCTAAATAGCTTTCGGGGAGAACCAGCTATCACCGAGTTTGATTAGCCTTTCACCCCTATCCACAAGTCATCCCCTGGCTTTTCAACGACAGTGGGTTCGGTCCTCCAGTTAGTGTTACCCAACCTTCAACCTGCTCATGGATAGATCACCCGGTTTCGGGTCTACACCCAGCAACTATACGCCCTATTAAGACTCGATTTCTCTACGGCTCCCCTACACGGTTAACCTCGCTACTGAATGTAAGTCGCTGACCCATTATACAAAAGGTACGCAGTCACCCCGAAGGGCTCCCACTGCTTGTATGCATGCGGTTTCAGGATCTATTTCACTCCCCTCACAGGGGTTCTTTTCGCCTTTCCCTCACGGTACTGGTTCACTATCGGTCAGTCAGGAGTATTTAGCCTTGGAGGATGGTCCCCCCATATTCAGACAAGGTTTCACGTGCCTCGCCCTACTCGACATCATCATATCAGCCCTTTCGTGTACAGGACTATCACCCACTATGGTTGCACTTCCCAGAGCATTCCACTAAAACTGATATGACTTAATGGGCTGTTCCCCGTTCGCTCGCCGCTACTGAGGGAATCTCAATTGATTTCTTTTCCTACGGGTACTGAGATGTTTCACTTCTCCGCGTTCGCCTCATAAACCTATGTATTCAGTTTATGATACCGACCTTATAGCCGGTGGGTTTCCCCATTCAGACATCTCCGGATCACAGGATATTTGCCGCCTCCCCGAAGCTTTTCGCAGGCTATCACGTCTTTCATCGCCTCTGACTGCCAAGGCATCCACCACATGCACTTAATTACTTGACTATACAACCCCAAACAGTCGTTACACCTACAAGTCAGTGTAGCAACAAGTTCCACCAGTAAACTGGCTTCTCTTACAGTTTGTTGTTCTGTGCACTTAAGCACCGTACAGCTTCAATTAGATTCACGTACCAAAACGCTTGATTCAGTTAATTTCGCTAGTTCTCATTCAATCACTTCAACGATTCAACTTGCGTCGTCTCATTTCCGCTCTCTTATGAGATTGAACAAATTATTTCAACTCAAATATATTCTGTTAATGATTTTTCTCGTCTTCGTCAGACCGAGAAACTGTGATAAATCACAGAGATTAGTAAGTGGTGCGTAGTATACGCTTCCATTTCACTAATCTCTATAAGCTATCAAACTGTTTGCTTATTACGTATTCGAACGAATACGTGGTGGAGACTAGGAGAGTCGAACTCCTGACCTCCTGCGTGCAAAGCAGGCGCTCTACCAACTAAGCTAAGTCCCCAGCTTATCAATAAGTCAATGTATCTAAAGTATGTCATGGTGGGTCTGACAAGACTTGAACTTGTGACCCCACGCTTATCAAGCGTGTGCTCTAACCAACTGAGCTACAGACCCTCAGATACATCGTCATGAAGAACAACTTGTTGTGGATTCTTACCGATCGTCAATCTTTCGTTAAGGAGGTGATCCAGCCGCAGGTTCCCCTACGGCTACCTTGTTACGACTTCACCCCAGTCATCGGCCACACCGTGGTAAGCGTCCTCCTTACGGTTAGACTACCTACTTCTGGTGCAACAAACTCCCATGGTGTGACGGGCGGTGTGTACAAGGCCCGGGAACGTATTCACCGCGGCATTCTGATCCGCGATTACTAGCGATTCCGACTTCACGCAGTCGAGTTGCAGACTGCGATCCGGACTACGATCGGCTTTTTGAGATTAGCATCCTCTCGCGAGGTAGCAACCCTTTGTACCGACCATTGTAGCACGTGTGTAGCCCTGGCCGTAAGGGCCATGATGACTTGACGTCGTCCCCGCCTTCCTCCAGTTTGTCACTGGCAGTATCCTTAAAGTTCCCATCCGAAATGCTGGCAAGTAAGGAAAAGGGTTGCGCTCGTTGCGGGACTTAACCCAACATCTCACGACACGAGCTGACGACAGCCATGCAGCACCTGTATCTAAGTTCCCGAAGGCACCAATCCATCTCTGGAAAGTTCTTAGTATGTCAAGGCCAGGTAAGGTTCTTCGCGTTGCATCGAATTAAACCACATGCTCCACCGCTTGTGCGGGCCCCCGTCAATTCATTTGAGTTTTAGTCTTGCGACCGTACTCCCCAGGCGGTCTACTTATCGCGTTAGCTGCGCCACTAAAGCCTCAAAGGCCCCAACGGCTAGTAGACATCGTTTACGGCATGGACTACCAGGGTATCTAATCCTGTTTGCTCCCCATGCTTTCGCACCTCAGCGTCAGTATTAGGCCAGATGGCTGCCTTCGCCATCGGTATTCCTCCAGATCTCTACGCATTTCACCGCTACACCTGGAATTCTACCATCCTCTCCCATACTCTAGCTTCCCAGTATCGAATGCAATTCCCAAGTTAAGCTCGGGGATTTCACATCCGACTTAAAAAGCCGCCTACGCGCGCTTTACGCCCAGTAAATCCGATTAACGCTTGCACCCTCTGTATTACCGCGGCTGCTGGCACAGAGTTAGCCGGTGCTTATTCTGCGAGTAACGTCCACTCACCTTGGGTATTAACCAAGGGAGCCTCCTCCTCGCTTAAAGTGCTTTACAACCAAAAGGCCTTCTTCACACACGCGGCATGGCTGGATCAGAGTTGCCTCCATTGTCCAATATTCCCCACTGCTGCCTCCCGTAGGAGTCTGGGCCGTGTCTCAGTCCCAGTGTGGCGGATCATCCTCTCAGACCCGCTACAGATCGTCGCCTTGGTAGGCCTTTACCCCACCAACTAGCTAATCCGACTTAGGCTCATCTATTAGCGCAAGGTCCGAAGATCCCCTGCTTTCCCCCGTAGGGCGTATGCGGTATTAGCGTCCCTTTCGAAACGTTGTCCCCCACTAATAGGCAGATTCCTAAGCATTACTCACCCGTCCGCCGCTAAGAATCAGGTGCAAGCACCCTATCCCCGCTCGACTTGCATGTGTTAAGCCTGCCGCCAGCGTTCAATCTGAGCCATGATCAAACTCTTCAGTTAAAATCATTTTGTACTTTAGTTAAGACAAAGTACTTAATTCTGGCTCATCAATTACTGACAAAAATTCGCTCAAATAAACTTCGAGTAATTTCTACCATTAATCAATGAAAATATATTCAATCGATCAACCGGTAAAAATCCACACAAGTTGTTCTTCATAATCTCTTAATGATCGTCTTCATGCTTCGTCAGCATCAAGCTAGGTCGGCTATATTACGCTTTCTAAAATGAAAGTCAACATGTAATGTAAATTATTTTTAAACTTTCTTTCTAAAACTCAACTTAACCATTTTATTCTAAGTTACTGTTTTATCAGAAGTTTTAATTAACATCACCGCCGATGGATGTGCATTATAGAGCAAATCCAAACACACGCAACCCCTATTTTTAATAAAATCTACCATCTGTTTATTTATTCTACAGAAAAGCAGGTTTTTCTTATTTTTTGACTAAAAAAGGCACAGGATTCGTCGCACCACTTAATATTTTTTCTTCTTTACTCAGTTCCTGGAAACGTAAAGGTCGGCAATCAATGTATTCAATATAGCCCCCTTCCCCATTTTCTTCCTCACCATTAATTTTGATCTGGTAATTAAAACTACCGACATAACCTGCACCGAGACCAAATTTGAAATCACCACGGCTTTGGCCTTGAATCCGAATTTGTGTACCCTCTTTACTTTCACAGCGCCATTCAAATTCACGTGGCAGATACATTTTCTGGCCATTTGGTGTGGTTACACCCGGATATACCCGATGCACTTTAAAAATCACCTTTTCATCCAACATCTGAGTTTGCTGACTTTCCAGATCTTTATAATAAATTCGTGACTGAATGATCTGATTAAAACTATCCCGTACCTGAACCAGAATAATTTGCCGACTCTGACTCAGGTTGATAATCTGATAAGTTAGAAAAGCGAGAGGCAAATAGGGAAATTTAAAACTGCGTGCGTATTCAAAACTACCTAGACCTTCAATCTGATAAAGCTGATCCTTGTATTGAATCTTGCCTTCACACCAGCATGGAATCGACCAGTAATCGGCCAGAGAAAAACGCAACTGGGTAAAGTGGGTGATCAACTCAATCGCCCGGATTTTTAAATCTACACTGAGCTCATCATCCTGCCGGACAAAATGAAATTCCGGAAAATTCCCGGTCAGTAACTCGCGTTCATGAAATTTGAAATCACAATTTTCAAAGTGACATTCTTGCTTAATGGAATAATGATTCAATTGTCCGACCATATGTGGACTAGTACTGCAAATTACGGTTGTGGTATCTAAGGCATCAGTATGAATAGCATCTGGGTTGCACAGCATCGGTACATTCGGCTGGCCGATCATACTGAAAAAATTGAAGTAATAAAGAGGCGCAGAGAGGTTAGGAATAACGAGTCGTTGATGAACAAATTTATATTTTTTATTGGGCCCATGGCAGGCTAAATCTACCTGGGCAGTAGGAGTCTGATTGAGTTGTTTCGAACGATCTAAAAAATCCTGAAGAAACGACATATCAGACTCTCCTTTTTCTGCATGCTAACTCACTTGTTTTTTTGCCAGAAAGGTTGTGACAAAACCGGACAAGGCGTAGATCACAGAAATTACCAGTATTCCCACCGGAATGTTGTAAGTCATGGCTGCAAAGATAAATACAGCGATCGGCAAGACAAAGAATGGAACCCGCTTACGCTCCACTGTCTTAAATGAATAGTATTTGATATTGGAGATCATCAGCAAACCGGTAATCACAATCGCCGCTGCATTTATGATCTGAACTCCGCCATCTTTAATATCGAAGATTTCCGGAAAATCTAATCCGACCCAGACCAGTGAAATGATGATCACTGCTGCTAATGGGCTTGCCACCCCAATAAAATAGCGCTTATCGACCACGCCAATCTGCACATTAAAGCGTGCTAAACGGAAAGCAGCACAGGCGGTATAGACAAAGCAGGCAGCCAGACCGATACGACCAAGATCACTTAAACCCCAGCTATACATCAGGATCGCTGGTGCAACACCGAATGCCAGCATATCAGACAGTGAGTCAAACTGTTCACCAAACGGACTTTGTGCACCTATGGCACGCGCCACACGGCCATCCAAACCATCGAACAGCGCTGCCAGGAAAATGGCGTAGATCGCTTGCTGGAATTCGCCACTCATACTGGCAATGATAGAGTAGAAACCTGACAACAACGCAGCGGTTGTAATCAGGTTTGGCCACAGATAGATGCCGCGACGTTTGACTCGTTGACCTTCCTGAGTATGCTCCTCTTCTTCCACCTCAAAGGTGATGCCATCAAATGGCAGGTCTTTTGAAGATTCGCTTTCCGGTTTTTGTGTATTTGTCATTATCGTCGATCCATACTACCTATGAACTAATATTTTTATCTTATTTATTATTCGCCAACCAACCAGCGAACTGCGGCATGACCGCCAGTTTCCTGCATGCGCAGATGCGGGAACAACCATTGCAGCGCTTCGTCTGCATCTTCAGAGAATTTCCAAGGTGGGTTAATCACCAGCAGACCACAACCATTCAAACCAACCGGCGTATCATCTGGCCATACACAGACTTCGCAGATCAGCTGACGGCGAATACCAGTTTTGAACAAACGTTTTTCAAAACGTTCGATCATGGCACGGTCTTTAATTGGATACCAAACCGCAAATACGCCTGTCGGCCATTTTTTATAAGCTGCGGCAATTAGGTCCACCAGTTGCGGGAAGTCTTTGCGTTCCAGCTCATACGGCGGGTCAATCATCACCAGACCGCGTTTTTCTTTCGGCGGAATGACAGCTAAAAGACCTTCGTAAGCATCACGTTCATGCAGACCGGCACGTTTGTCATGAATGTTATGACGCAACTGCTGGAATACATCACGCTGCATTTCGAAAATGGTGGCCTTATCGATGTCGCGCATGCCTTCAAGCGCAAACCAAGGTGAACCTGGGTATGCCCCTTTACCAAAGTTTTCACGCATTTTTTCAACAATTTTCAGATATTGCTGAACACCCTCAGGCGCATTACGTTTCACTGAATCATCCAGTTTCACCAAACGGTGGATGCCGTTCAGAAACTCACCAGACTTCTGGGCTTCAGGAGTCGACAAGTCATATTTGCCTGCGCCGCCATGGGTATCGATATAACGATATGGCTTATCTTTCTGATTAAGGCGAGACAAAATCTGAAGCAATAAAACGTGCTTCATGACATCGGCAAAGTTGCCTGCATGGAAGTGGTGACGATAATTCATGTTTCAATTATTCCTAAGATCAACAGCTATTTTAACATGAAAAACAGTTTCGTTCAGACACGATTCTTACATAGAATAGCGCGACTTTAATTTAACCTTCTAGGTGCGTCTTTATGGAAGCAGTTCAACTCCCTACTACATGGTCAGTTGATCAGATTCTTGATGATCTGGATCAACACGGTTTCAGTATTATCGACAATGCATATGACCAGGACTATGTTGAACAGCTGATAGAGGAATGTACCAGCAACCTGAACCGTTTCCGTAATGCGGCAATTCAAAATGGAGTAGTCAGTAATATCCGTAGTGATCATATCCTGTGGCTGAACGAAGATCTGGAAGTATCTCAACAGCATGTACAAACTCTGCATGTACTGGCTCAGGAACTGAACCGGGCTTTTTTCTTAGGTATTAAAGATGTCGAGGCACATTTTGCCTGCTATAACGCCGGTGAATTCTATGCCCTGCATCGCGATAATCCGCAAGGCAAAAATGGCCGCATGATTTCTGCGGTTTATTACCTGCATAATGAATGGCAGGACGACTGGGGCGGCGAGCTGCATTTACAGGATAAAAATGACAAATGGCATACCCTGCAGCCAAAACCGAACCGTATTGCCATGTTCCAGAGTGACCTGCTGCATGAAGTGCAAAAAGCCAAGCACCAGCGCCTATCAATTACTGCATGGCTGCGTTCCGATGCCCAGCTGATCTAGAAAACTTTAAATTTCTATTTTTAGCCTCATATAGCAATTATTGAGAAAAGAGGACTGCGTTCATGCCAGCAACCACCAAAGAGATCATCGCCCGTATTGGTGAGACGGATCAGCTATTTTTAAATGGCAACACGCCCGAGTTGGCGCTTGAACGCGCGGATCTTCGCCTGCAACTGGTGACCATCAGTCAGGTACGTCAGGAACAGATGCATTTCCTACAGGAAGCGATTGTGCTGCTGGAACAGGGACGGGTTGAATTTGAAGAAATGCCGCTGCAGCTATATATCAACTTGTCGCTGCACTTGGCCAAGGCTTATATGATCTACTTTGAACTCACCAAAGAAGATCGTTTTGCCCTCATTACCCAGCAAATCCTGAAACCCATGACCAACTATGAAAATGCGGATATTTATTTCTTCCTGGCCTATGCCTCCGCCAGCAAGAAAGAACCTGCTCTGACCCGTCACTGGTTAAATAAATACAGTAAAACTCCAGCGTTTGATCTGGAGTTGGTGCATCAACATCCAGCTTTTGATGATTACCGCAAACTGGACTGGTTTATCAAACTGCTGCGTAGCCGCATGCATTAATCAACAGAGAATTCACCCATAAAAAAGCCTCATCATTATGACTTTTTTATGTTGATGTTTCAGTGGCGGGATTTGTCCCAAACGACGGCGATAGGCATCCATATGCAGTTGCTGATTCAGTTCGTCGACCCAGATGGCCCAGTCATCATCCTGCACCAGATGGCTGATTAACAAAGAGCGCTGTGCCTTATTCCAGAAAGGTGCATCATGCAGGGAAAGTTCGGCAGGCAACTGATGAGTACGGACATAAAGTTCAATTGCAGCCGGGCTACTTGGCAAACCCAGCTGGGAAAACAACATTTCTAAGGATGGTTGATTCATTCCGAGCATCTCGCCCTCCTTATATTTATCAAATATATTGTAATTGGTTATACAACTAACTTATATGAGAACGCAAAAAAAACCTAGTCATATGACCAGGTTTTGTTGTGTCTTTTTGTATAAAAGTGATCTAGGCCGTGGTTTGCTGTTTATCACTTTCTACATGGAGAAGCTGATTGAGCTTGTCAATCACGACAATCCATTCATCATCCTGCTGCCAATGTTCACGCAGAAATGTACTCTGTCCATCGCTCCAGAAATCTGCATCTGGCAAAATTACCTCTGCTGGCAGCTGATGATTACGAGTAAATTCCTCAATTGCTTTTTCATCAGCTGGCAGGCCTAATTGTTCGAATAATAATTCTAAAGTCACTGGTTGTTCTAACACTACTCATCTACTCCATTTTTGATTTATTTCATTCTTACTTATAGAAAAATATTAGCTCTATTTTGCGGTTGGCAGCTCGCATTCACCAGCGCCTTCTGCTTCGATATGTAGTTGTTCGTTAAGTACATCCACAAAAATCGCCCAATCGTCATCCTCCTTCCAATGTCCGATCAGGAAATCATGTTGTGCCTTGGTCCAGAACGGCGCTTTATGCAAGGGAACATCCATACCGATCTGATGGGTTTTGATAAATTCCTCAATAGCTTCCGGGCTTGAGTCCAAACCAAGCTGCTCAAAGAATAGTTCCATGGTAGGTCTCTGCTCTAACATCTCAGTCCCTCCCCTCTAGTGTGATGATTCTGTTTATAAATTAGACGACTTATCTTTAAAGTTCAGTTATCACTGTTTGACAGCGTGTTATTTTTTGTTCTGTATCAAAATTTTCCCATAAAAAAAGCACCCCGAATGGAGTAATGCCAGTCAGTTAAGCAAATATTAGTAAAATGTAGTAAAAATGAGTGTATGTAAATACGCTCATTTTTTTTTATGACTTTATCTGAAAATTTAGATTGCACCCTTCAACATTCTTTACCTTCACTTAGCCATTTTAGTGAATTTATTGATTTCAACTGGATTGAGGAAAGTCTGAATCAAACAGGTAAGGCATCAATTAGAAGAAGGAAGTTACCCGCTGAACATGTGGTATGGCTTGTCATTGGACTCGCTTTATTTCGAAATCAACCTATCGGATATGTCGTAGAACAACTAAAACTTGTATTTGGTACAACAGAATATTGTGTTCCTAGCGCAGTAGTACAAGCACGACAACGTTTAGGATCAGAACCTTTAAATGCGCTATTTTCTTTACTTAGCCAAGCCTGGTTTGAAGAATCTCAGCAGCAATACTCAAACTTTCACGGTCTGAGTGTGTGCGCTGTTGATGGTGTTGTTTGGTCTATGCCTTATACAGATGAGAATTTTGCACACTTTGGTTCATCTAAAGGAAAAACTGCTGATGCTCCTTATCCACAAGTGAGAGCAACCTGCTTAGTAAATACCGCGACCCATGAAATTATAGATGCTCAAATAGGCAGTATGGATCAAGGTGAACTCACACTGGCAAGCCAATTATCTCCTTGTTCACACAGTATTACCCTATTTGATCGAGCCTATTTCTCTGCAGATTTTCTCATCGGGTGGCAAAAACGTGCAGAAGAAAGTCATTGGCTTATGCGTGCAAAAGATAATTTACGGTATGAGATTGTGGAGCGTAATTCGCAACATGACTTTCATATTAGAATGCCGATATCAACAAGAGCTAAAAAACTTAATCCAGCCTTAGGAGATTATTGGGAAGCACGTCTCATTGAGGTTGAGCAGGCAGGTAAGATTAGACGTTATATCACTTCACTAATAGATTCAAAGAGATATCCATTATTAGCTTTAGCAAAACTCTATGCCCAGCGTTGGGAAATAGAAATGTGTTACCGAGAAATCAAGAGTAACTTACAGGAAGGGAAGCATTTAAGGAGTAAACAACCTACCTTGATTTATCAAGAGTTATGGGGAGTCTTTATTGCCTATAATATTCTAAGAAGACAAATGAAATATATGGCTCAACGTGCAAAAGTCAGTCCTTTGAGAATGAGCTTTCATATTACCTCTATTGCTATCCTTAACCTATTGAAGTTTGATTCTTTGGCTTCCGCAGGCAATTTGCCTAAACATCTAGAAAGTTTAATGGAAAAATCTAAAAGGTATGTTTTACCGAAAAAAAGAAGTAGAAACTACCCACGAGTTGTGAAAGGGAAACCACAGAAATACCCAAAAAAATGCCAGTCAATCTCTTAACTGACTGGCATTACCCCGAATGGAGTGCTTTTTCAAATTTAATCTTAGAAGATCAAATTATTTCAACATGTCTGCGATTGCAGCACGTTCTTCTTCAAGTTCGTTCAATGTTTTGTTGATACGTTCTTGGCTGAATTCGTCGATTTCAAGACCTTGAACGATCTTGTATTCGCCATTTTCAGTAGTTACAGGGAAACCGAACATCACACCTTCAGGGATACCATAAGAACCGTCAGAAGGAATACCCATAGTTACCCATTTGCCGTTTGTGCCAAGAGCCCAATCGCGCATATGGTCGATTGCAGCGTTTGCAGCAGAAGCAGCAGAAGACAGGCCACGTGCTTCGATGATCGCAGCACCACGTTTACCAACTGTTGGAAGGAATACGTCTTTGTTCCATTCAGCATCGTTGATTTTGTCTTTTAAGCTTTCGCCGTTTACAGTTGCAAAACGGTAGTCAGCATACATTGTTGGAGAGTGGTTACCCCAAACAGTCATGTGTTCGATGTCAGAAACTGCAACGCCAGCTTTTTGAGCAAGTTGAGTCAACGCACGGTTGTGGTCAAGACGTAACATTGCTGTGAAGTTTTTCGCTGGAAGATCTGGAGCAGATTTCATTGCAATGTAAGCGTTAGTGTTTGCAGGGTTACCTACAACAAGAACTTTAACGTCACGGCTAGCAACTTCGTTCAGTGCTTGACCTTGGCCAATGAAGATTTCGCCGTTTACTTTAAGAAGGTCAGCACGTTCCATACCAGGACCACGTGGACGTGAACCAACTAATAAAGCGTAGTCAGCGTCTTTGAAAGCAACTTTAGGATCATCAGTACCGATCATGCCTGCCAATAATGGGAAAGCACAGTCGTCTAATTCCATCATTACGCCTTTCAGCGCTTGTTGAGCTTTCTCAACAGGGATTTCTAATAATTGAAGAATAACTGGTTGGTCTTTACCCAACATTTCACCGCTAGCGATACGGAATAATAGACTGTAACCAATTTGACCAGCAGCGCCAGTAACGGCAACGCGAACAGGTTGCTTCATGTAATTATCTCCAATTGAGGATCGTCATAATGATTAAATAGCTGTTCTATCTAATCTTAATAATCATAAACGGCAAAGATTGTACTCCAATCCTGAGCCGGATGCATTCAAAAGCGCATCAATTCCAACAAAAGTCTGATAGGAAATATAAATTAATTCTGTTGAAAAGCTCAGTAAGTACCTTTAATTGTGAGCGTATGTGGGCAGGTATTGACAATATTTGCGGGACAGTTCTTGTATTGACCATTGCTGTAATAGCAGACTTTGACCGCGGTCAGCAGGCTTTTGCTGTGCAGTCCTGAGCAGTTAAAGCGGATTGCATTGGCCGGCAATTGTGGATTTATTTTTAAGAATTTTGCCCGCAAGGTTTCCATCGACATGGTCAAATTTTCCTGATCGGTCAGCTCATGCGGGACTTTCAAGCGGTCTGCATAATTGATAATGGTGCGGAAATACTGGCTGGCATTCATCGGCAGGCAGCCACCGATATGATGCCAAAGTGCGGTACGGGAGTTTTCATCGGGCATCACCCGTGCGACCACCTTGGCCTGCAACGGCGATAATTTTGCAGAACTATTGGTAATACAGTTGCCTTGCGGATTTTCCGGAAACAGTCCTGTAATGTTCAGAGAATAACCTTCTAGACATTTACGTTTTTTTGCATATTCAGGATAAAGACTACAAATAGCCGGTACCATCTGTACATCCATCACATAACCCGTAGGAGTTGCAGAGACAGGCATGCTACTCATCCCTGCCATCATCAAGGCAGAGATAAATAAACATGGATTCATACGACTCACTCGATTCATGAATAGATCATTATCCCTAAAAGATTATCCTGTCATTATTGGGTGCTACGCAGCGGGATGATGTTCATCCGCTTGCCAATCGATTGCGCTCCTTGCCCTAATAAAACTCCATAATGTGTCGCATTGGTCATAACATGTTTGACGTAGTCACGGGTTTCCGTCAGTGGAATGGTTTCAGTATATTGATCTGCTGCAATCCCCTGAAATTCTGGCTGCCAGCGGCGGGCACGGTTTGGTCCGGCATTATAACCTGCAGTGGCCAGTACCGGGCTATTACTGAGCTGACGCTGAATCGTAGATAAATAGAAAGTGCCGTAACGGATATTGGTATTCATATCGCTAAGTGCTGCCGGGTTGTAGGTTTCACCCATCTGACGCGCAACTAGCTTGGCGGTATCCGGCATAATCTGCATCAAACCACCGGCACCGACATGCGAGCGCGCCACGGTATTGAAACGACTTTCCTGACGCATCAAACCATAAGCCCAAGCTGGATCAATACCTGCATTCTGACTATGTGTCACCACATAACTCTGATACGGCATCGGGAAACGGTAACTATAATTGTGCTTGCTCGCAGTACGATCCGCTGCATAAATCGCGCGATCATGCCAGCCCATATCATGCGCGCGTTTCGCTGCTGCTAATAGCAGGTCATCATCCTTTTTCAGATAAGCCTGACGTACCGCCCAGTTCCATTCCCGATTGATATAGGTCGCGGGCGCATTGATATTCTTTAAGGCAAAGGCACGGCGGAAATGAATGTCCTGATTCAGGCGTTGCATCGCTTGGGCGGATGGCTGGCTCATTTGCGGAGAAAGTGTTAACTGGCCTAAACGGTCGCGGGCCAACAGGTTATGGTAATCATCACCTTGCGCCAACTTGCGGTAAATGGTCTCGGCTGCTTTCTTGGAAGATGCATCCCCGCGCTGTTCACTGGCACGTGCCAGCCAGTACTGCCAGCGGTCTTCTTGCTTCTGGTTCACGCTCATGGCATCGATGGCACGAATCAGGCTTTCCCAGGCACTAAAACGAATCGCCTGGCGGGCATAAATTTCCGCTTCTTCCGGACTGAATGGCAGACCATAACTTAAGTCCAGATAATTCAGTGCTTCACGGTTAAAATTGTTTTTCATCACCGTGGTTCCACCGATATAACCTACGGCGCGGTACAAGGCTTTTTGCACCTGTTCTGGAGTTCCCTCAGCCGCACGGCGCACTGCAGACAATGCTGAATTGAAATCACTGTCTGTTAGACGCCCCATGGCATAGACCAAATAGGCATGATCAGCCGCAGTCGCTTTTGGCGCAGACCATAAATAAGAAGTCGGATCAGCCTGAATGGTATTGAGTTGAGCTAAAGACAAATTCAGCCCGATGCTTTGTGCAGTCGCAATCGCCTGTCCAGACTGGCCGGCACGGAGTTGTCCCCATAAACGTTGTTGACGATCTTCCTTGGTCAGCAATGGACTGGAAAGCATCATCCGCCCCAGACCAGTACAGGATTCTGGCTGCGAGTTAGTGGTCAGCCAGACGTCTTTATATTCGGCATATACTAGTGGATCGCCATTTTTAGCCCGCACCTGCGCCACAGCGCAGCTTTCCGCCTGATCGGGATTGGTCACATAAGACAGCACGGGTTGAGCGGTAGCAAAGTCTGCCTGTTTGACTTTTTCTTCGACATAATCCGCTGCCAGTTTTTCTGCCATAGCCGATTGCGGATAGCGCTGGGCAAAGTTAATGATCTGGCTTGCCGGCTGCATCGCCAGATTCTGGTTCAAAATCCAGTATTCTGGATAATAGCCCAAAGCGTCATTCTGCATGGCGGCACGGTATTGTTGTAATAATTCAATATTTCCAGCATTAGACGCATTCAGCGCATCATTAAATTGCGCTTCGGCAGCCTGAACACCCATTGAACCCAAACAGGTCATTCCTACAGCAAGTAATTTTGAATATTTATGCGTATTTATAATGTGCTTCAACATCGATTTAACTTCTATCATGTAGTTTATGCCGGACGAATGTGTTCAACATGCGAGTTAGTGTATAAATTCTTCGCCAACTCTACTGTTCTGTTGTGTAACCTTATGATTCAGCAATATTAATTTTTGAGTATTTTTTGCTCACAAATCAATATTTTTGGCTCACCAATTAAGGCTATAAGTTTAAGCGACTTTCCTGCTAAAATATGCGCCTTTCAAAAATTCAGCACGTGAATTGAATCCTAATTGACCTAATCCGTACACTGACCGGGTCATCTGTTCACAATTTAAACATATTACCCTTAGGAGCCTTCATGACGGTTCAAACCTTCATTCCGAATAGTGCCCCAGCTGCCTCAGAAAACACTGTTACCCAGCCAGCGCACACCCCAGCCCACGATGGCGCAGTCAAAAAGCTGTACATCGAAACGCAAGGGTGTCAGATGAATGAGTATGACAGTCACCGTATGGCAGACCTTTTGGGCGACTCACATGGCTATGTGCTCACCAACGATCCTGCTGAAGCAGACGTCCTGTTGATGAATACTTGCTCAATTCGTGAAAAAGCACAAGAAAAAGTATTCTCTGAATTGGGCCGCTGGCGCAAGCTGAAAGAAAAAAATCCGGACCTGATTATTGGTGTTGGTGGCTGTGTGGCGTCTCAGGAAGGCGACAACATCCAGAAACGTGCTAATTATGTGGATATGATCTTTGGTCCGCAAACCCTGCACCGTTTGCCACAAATGCTGGATCAGCATTTTGAGCAGGTGGAAAAACCAAAGAAAGAAAAAATCAAACTGGTGGATATTTCTTTCCCTGATATCGAAAAATTCGACTTCCTGCCGGAACCACGTGTTGAAGGTTATAAAGCATTTGTTTCCATCATGGAAGGCTGTTCTAAATACTGTTCATTCTGCGTGGTGCCATATACCCGTGGTGAAGAAGTCTCTCGCCCGCTGGATGACGTGCTGGCAGAAATTGCTGGGCTGGCAGAAAAAGGGGTTCGTGAAGTTTCCTTGCTCGGTCAGAACGTGAATGGTTACCGCGGCGAAACCTTCGACGGTAAAATCTGTACATTTGCCGACCTGTTACGCTTAGTCGCAGAAATTCCGGGGATTGGCCGTATCCGTTACACCACATCGCACCCATTAGAATTCAATGATGACCTGATCCAGTGTTACCGTGACCTGCCACAAATGGTGTCACATCTGCATTTGCCAGTGCAAAGTGGTTCTAACGATGTACTGAAAGCGATGAAACGTAATCACACCATTGATGTGTATATCGAGAAAATCGAGAAGTTACGTAAAGTCCGTCCGGATATGCATCTGTCTTCAGACTTTATTATCGGCTTCCCAGGTGAAACTGATGAGAACTTTGAAGAAACCTATCAGTTTATTCAGGATCTGGATTTCGACCATTCTTACAGCTTTGTGTATTCAAAACGTCCGGGCACGCCTGCGGCAGAATTAGAAGACAACACCCCTGAACAGGTGAAAAAAGAACGTCTCGCAAAAGTTCAGGAATGGATCAAGCAGTCCAGTATCCGTAAAACCGATGCCATGCTCGGTACCATTCAGCGTGTCCTGATTGAGAAAGTTTCTGATAAAGATCCGAATATTTTAGTCGGTACTGCCGACAACACCCGTCTGGTCACCTTTATTGGTGATGCAACATGGGTAGGCCGGTTTGCAGAGATCGAAATCACTGAAATAAAAACACTCAATTTAGTTTACGGTGAGCTCTTGAATCTTGAGCCTGACGTGGCGTAATGTAGGGATATAAAGACCTATCTCTATAAGGAACTCTCTTTGACTGCAGCGATTCGACGTACAGTAGCTTTTCCCGGTATTTCAATTGACCGTTTACAAAGTATGCTTGGTGCCTACAACGGTCATTTGAAGCAAATTGAACAACGTTTAGATGTCAAAGTTTCCCATCGAGGCGACAGCTTTTTTATCGATGGTGAAATGGATGCTGTGGAACGAGCGGAGTTGCTGTTGCAACGCCTGCACGAAGAATCAGAACACAGCAAGCAGATTAGCGCAGATACCCTGCACCTGTTAATTCAGGGTAGCCAGACCGATCGTGAACTGCAGGAAGACATGCAGGATCAGGAACATACTGGTCTGGACAATGTCTGGTTACAGACCCGTAAGGGACGCATTAATCCGCGTGGTGCCAACCAGAAACGCTATGTGCAGCGTATTCTGCAAAGTGATATTTCCTTTGGTATTGGCCCTGCCGGTACCGGTAAGACCTATCTTGCGGTGGCTGCTGCGGTAGATATGCTGGAACGTAACGAAATCCAGCGTATCCTGCTGGTTCGTCCTGCCGTTGAAGCGGGTGAAAAACTGGGCTTCCTGCCTGGTGACCTGACCCAAAAAATCGACCCATATTTGCGTCCACTGTATGATGCCTTGTATGAAATGCTCGGCTTTGAAAAAGTGGCCAAGCTGATCGAACGTCAGATCATTGAAGTGGCACCACTGGCCTACATGCGTGGTCGTACCCTAAACCACTCTTTCGTGATTCTGGACGAAGCGCAAAACACTACGCCGGAACAGATGAAAATGTTCCTGACCCGTCTGGGCTTTGGTTCACGTGCCGTGATTACCGGGGACATTACCCAGGTCGATTTGCCACGTGGCCAGCAGTCTGGTCTGGCACATTCACTACGCGTGCTGGAAAATGTGAAAGAAATTCATATCACCCGTTTCCATTCACGTGACGTAGTGCGTCATCAGCTGGTACAGAAAATTGTCGAAGCCTATGAAGGCTGGGACAGCGAGCAGCAACGTTTAAGTGCGGAAGCACGTGCTGAACGTAAGGCACGCCAAGAAGCTTTAATTGCGGAAAATGATGCTGCGGCCGATGCACAGCATTAAGCCGTATTGAAATTTATTTTAAGGATTCATTTTGAAACTTAGTCTGAGCCTGCAACAGAATTTTCAGGCACCTGAACTGGTGGTGAAGCGCTCTTACATCAAGAAAGTTGTAGAAACTGCCTTACGCCACATCGACACACACAGTGACTGCGAAATTGGCATCGCCTGTGTCGATAACGATGAAAGCCATAAACTCAATCTGGAATATCGTGGCAAAGACAAACCGACCAATGTGTTATCTTTCCCAAGCGACATTCCGGATGAAATGGCTGGGATTCTGGAAGCCTTCCCAATTGGCGATCTGGTGATCTGTATTCCGGTGGTTCAGCGTGAAGCACAGGAACAAGGCAAAGCGCCGTTGACGCACTTCACCCATATGCTGGTGCATGGCACCTTGCACCTAATGGGCTATGACCATGAGACTTCAGATGAAGATGCAGAAGAAATGGAAGCACTGGAAATCGAGATTCTGAACAAGCTCGGTTTTGAAAATCCATATCTGGAACGTGACTAAATTTCAATATTAGAAAAGCGGGCTTAGGTCTAATGCCAGTCAGTTAAGAGATTGACTGGCATTTTTTGGGTATTTCTGTGGTTTCCCTTTCACAACTCGTGGGTAGTTTCTACTTCTTTTTTTCGGTAAAACATACCTTTTAGATTTTTCCATTAAACTTTCTAGATGTTTAGGCAAATTGCCTGCGGAAGCCAAAGAATCAAACTTCAATAGGTTAAGGATAGCAATAGAGGTAATATGAAAGCTCATTCTCAAAGGACTGACTTTTGCACGTTGAGCCATATATTTCATTTGTCTTCTTAGAATATTATAGGCAATAAAGACTCCCCATAACTCTTGATAAATCAAGGTAGGTTGTTTACTCCTTAAATGCTTCCCTTCCTGTAAGTTACTCTTGATTTCTCGGTAACACATTTCTATTTCCCAACGCTGGGCATAGAGTTTTGCTAAAGCTAATAATGGATATCTCTTTGAATCTATTAGTGAAGTGATATAACGTCTAATCTTACCTGCCTGCTCAACCTCAATGAGACGTGCTTCCCAATAATCTCCTAAGGCTGGATTAAGTTTTTTAGCTCTTGTTGATATCGGCATTCTAATATGAAAGTCATGTTGCGAATTACGCTCCACAATCTCATACCGTAAATTATCTTTTGCACGCATAAGCCAATGACTTTCTTCTGCACGTTTTTGCCACCCGATGAGAAAATCTGCAGAGAAATAGGCTCGATCAAATAGGGTAATACTGTGTGAACAAGGAGATAATTGGCTTGCCAGTGTGAGTTCACCTTGATCCATACTGCCTATTTGAGCATCTATAATTTCATGGGTCGCGGTATTTACTAAGCAGGTTGCTCTCACTTGTGGATAAGGAGCATCAGCAGTTTTTCCTTTAGATGAACCAAAGTGTGCAAAATTCTCATCTGTATAAGGCATAGACCAAACAACACCATCAACAGCGCACACACTCAGACCGTGAAAGTTTGAGTATTGCTGCTGAGATTCTTCAAACCAGGCTTGGCTAAGTAAAGAAAATAGCGCATTTAAAGGTTCTGATTCTAAACGTTGTCGTGCTTGTACTACTGCGCTAGGAACACAATATTCTGTTGTACCAAATACAAGTTTTAGTTGTTCTACGACATATCCGATAGGTTGATTTCGAAATAAAGCGAGTCCAATGACAAGCCATACCACATGTTCAGCGGGTAACTTCCTTCTTCTAATTGATGCCTTACCTGTTTGATTCAGACTTTCCTCAATCCAGTTGAAATCAATAAATTCACTAAAATGGCTAAGTGAAGGTAAAGAATGTTGAAGGGTGCAATCTAAATTTTCAGATAAAGTCATAAAAAAAAATGAGCGTATTTACATACACTCATTTTTACTACATTTTACTAATATTTGCTTAACTGACTGGCATTAGGCTTAGGTCCGCTTTTTTATCCCTTTAGCCGTAAAACCTCGCCCTTCAGGGCGGGGATATAAGGCTGCAATCCGCTAGTCCCCCTTGTGGGGATTAGCTAGGATTGCTAATGCGGTGTTTGCTGTTGTTGGATATATTGTTTAATAATCCCAATGGGAGCACCTCCACACGATGCAGCGAAATAACTAGGCGACCACAAAGCATTCCCCCATAATTTGTTTTTAATTTCAGGGTGTTTAGTTCTTAAAATACGACTAGATGCACCTTTTAGGCTGTTAACCAAGCTAGAAATAGCTACTTTTGGTGGATAGTTCACAAGTAAATGAACATGATCATGCTCACCATCAAATTCTACCAACTTAGCTTCAAAGTCTAAGCAAATGCGCTTGAATACTTCATTCATAGTTTCGAGCATAGCTTTGGTAAAAACATCTCTACGATATTTAGCCACAAAGACTAAATGAACGTGCATATTAAAAACACAGTGACGACCTGTTCTAATCTCTTGACTATTATCCATAGACCAAATATATTTTAGTGATGAAGACACTTAAATTACGCATAAAAGACAAACATTGCAAGGTGCTAGACCAATTGGCATCTGAAGTTAATTTTGTCTGGAACTATGTCAATGATTTGTGTTTTAAACACTTGCAAAGAAAACAACAATTCTTTTCAGCTTACGATATTGCTAAATACACGAAAGGTACATCAAAAGAGTGCAATTTGCACAGCCAAACCATACAGGCAGTTGCGGAAGAATTAGTTACTCGAAGAAAGCAATTTAAAAAAGCCAAGCTAAAATGGCGTGTCAGTAACAAAAAAAATGCTAGACGTTCTCTCGGTTGGATTCCATTTAAAAAAGTGGCGGTGAAATATGCCGATGGGTATGTCCAATACGGCAAGCATCAATTCAAGCTATGGGACAGTTACGGACTAAGTAAATACAATGTTAAAACAGGCTCGTTTGTCGAGGATAGCCGAGGGCGTTGGTATGTATGTCTTGTGGTTGATTCAATTAAAACAGAGAAAACCACCGCTAAAACCTCAATTGGCATTGATCTAGGACTCAAAGACCTTGCGACTTGCTCAGATGGTGTAAAGTTCAAAGCGCCTAAAATCTATCGTCAATATGAACAAAAACTTGGTATTGCTCAAAGAGCAAGAAATAAAAAACGTGTCAAAGCGATTCATGCCAAGATCAAAAATCTACGTCAAAATATGCTGCATCAATTCAGTCATAAACTGGTGAATGAACATGCAGCCATCTTCGTTGGTAATGTGAATGCCAAAGCATTGGCACAGACAAAATTAGCTAAGTCTGTACTCGATGCAGGTTGGACGACCTTAAGAACCATGCTCAAGTATAAATGCGAGAACGCAGGGGTATGGTATGAAGAAGTCAATGAAGCCTATACCACCCAAACTTGCTCGTGCTGCGGCTCACGCTCCAGTAGTCTGAAAGGTAGAGCAGGACTTGGAATAAGAGAATGGCAGTGTGTGGAGTGCGGTACATTCCACGATAGAGATATAAACTCAGCACTGAATATTCTTGCGCTCGGACATGGGCGTCTCGCAGGAGGAATCTCCGTCCTTTAGGTCGGAGAGGATGTCAAAAATTCACAACCTTATTAAATCAGAAATTACCATGCAATATGTCGTTATTTTTAAAGCTAGAATTAAACAGCTTGACCAACATTATTTTAAAACTGCGCAATGTATGCGGGAAAAGGCACTGACCCAATTTAACTGTCAGCATTTTGAAAGTTTAACTGAAGGAACCGATGAGGTTGCGCTTTCCTACTGGAGTAGCCTGCAGGATATTCATGCCTGGCATCAGGACGCTGAACACCAAGCTGCACAACAACTCGGTAAAGACAACTGGTATCGCTATTTCAGCGTGGATGTCTGCAAGGTACTCCGCCATTATGAAACAGTGCTGGATTAACGCACCTCAAACTCTGCCTCAGCAGGATCAAAGCGCCACGTCCGAATAATCCGCAGTTCGGAAATATCTTTCATTTTGGCATCAAACACGCCAAACGGCGCTGCTTTACGCAGTGACATTTTCGCCGCTTCATCCAGCACCGCATGGCCTGAAGACTCTAGCAAACGGATCGCACGAATCCCGCCGTTCTGGTTCAGGATCACCATCAAACGCACATCACCCGCTAGGCGCTGCAGACGGGCAGATTCCGGATAAAAACGGTTGCCATAGAATTCTACCTTCTGACGGAACTTTTCCAGATAGGCTGCAGAGACGTCCTGCTTGGCCTGAATCCCATCCACAGTTTTAATCTTTTGCTGACGGCTAAAATTTTGCTGGCGTTGCATATATTGCGCTTCCAGACTTGCCACCATGGCTGCTTTGGCCTGGAACTGGCTATTCAGTTCTTCCTGACGTTTTTTACGCTGATTTTCTTCCGCCTGTTTCTGCCAGCTCAATGCCGTCATCAGCACTTTTTCTTCAAAACTGAGTTCCTGCTTCTGCCTCAGCATATCTTCGCTTTGCTGCTGTGCTTCTCCCACTGCTGCTTCATCGGCTGGTATAGGCATCGGGGCATCACTCGACATTCGATGGGCTTCTCGGAACTGGCCAGAACCTTGCTGATCGGTTTGCGCGAGGAAATCGGCATGCTCTATTTTGTCATTGCTGATGCGTAGGCTGACCGCAATTTCCTTGCTTGAAGTATCCCGCTCCTGAGGCATACCAAACTGCAGCAGCAAAATCATGATATGCAGGATGGCAGCAATGGCTACTGCTCCACTGAAAATCGGATCTTTCCACCATGACTTAACCAAAGGCATCAGCGTCATTCTACTCATATGTTTAGGCTCAGAATCGAGCCTTTATCCCCAAGATCTTGCAAAGAAAATTTTATTCAGCGCGTAATATTGATACATCTTTCACTTTCACTCGAGAATGCGACCTATATCAATTCTTCTACGCTGTATAAACAAAACATTAAAAATGTTGCATTTTATTTTGTTAAACTGCAAGCACAGACACTTGTATTTTTTATGCTTTTCGACAAGATACACCTCAATAGAAAGAAAGTTGCCAGGATGCTTCCCTATGCAGACCCTCATTACCAATATCTCCAGACGCATCCGCCAAGTGTATCAGAAGGCGGGAGAGTTTATTGAAGATGAACGTGAGTTTCCGCTATCGCAAGTATTTTTAAATGCGACCTTCCAGCGTTTTGTCACTGACAATGTCAAAATGCTTAAAGATTTGCATGCAGATCTGCATGATGACTGGCTCCGACTTTATGCCACTTTAGATTTTAAAGGCATGCTGATCACACTGTCTGTCGATCTGAAACTGGTACAGATGGAACTAAATAAAGACAAACAGCTGATTGTATTTGAGCAGATCAGTGATACGCAGGTGATTGATGCCAAATATCCAAATGTCTTTTATAAAATCGGGGTTCGCTGTGCCTTGTTCTTTTATCAACGGATTTTAAATGAAGACCCACTTGGCATGATTCTTGAAAAACTGGGTGTGATTAAAGTCATTGATGACCTGCTCCATCTGGATCTGAATCGCTGGCTGGGCAAGAGTCGCTCCGTCATTGATACTTTGTCAAAGGTACATGTTAATCATGCGGTGCTGCGTGAAGCTGAGCTGGTGGTCTTTGGCAATGTTAATCTGGCGGCCCTGTTCCGAAAACTGTCTCAGGAAAAAGAAGAAAGCTGGGATGATGCAGATGAATTCAGTGAAACTCAGATTACCCCGATCAAGCAGAAAGACAAATCCTAAACGTCGTTATAGAGACGCTAAATTATGAATTCATTATGAAAAACAGCTACATGAATCATACATTTTAGTATTCTCTATCAGTTCAATCTTCACATTTTGACCCCATAATAAGTCATATGGCGGAAGTGACTGACTGCCCTTTTGATATAGGAAAATTCACTTATGGCAAAACAAATTTATAAAACCCTTGGCATGGCTGCAGGACTGACCTCAGCTCTGGTATTTACTGGCATGTCCAGCCAAGCATTTGCCATGAGCCCATTTCAAGCCTCTTATCAGTTTATCTATAACGGTAAAAATATGGGTTCAGCGACACGGACCCTGAGTAAATCAGGCAATAACTGGACCTATGTATTTGCTGCTAAAGCTGCCGCAATTGCTTCAGCTACTGAAACTAGTCACTTTACGTTCCATAATGGCAAGATTGGTTCGACCAGCTTTAGCCGTACCAGCAAGATTCTGGTACATAACAATACTATGAGCATCAAGTTCAATCCTTCTTCTAGAACTATCAGCACCAAGAAGGATGACAAGACCTATAGCTTTGGCTGGAAAGACGGTGCACTGGATGAGCTAAATGCAGAATTACAGATTCGTGAAGATCTCAAATCTTCAGGTCTGAAAGGCAGTTACTATATTGCGGATGCAAAGGAACTTGAAGCTCGCAAATTTGTCAAACACGGTACTGAAAATATCAAGACTAGCTATGGCACATTCAACACCATTAAAGTGGTAATGAAACATGACAAGCCTGGACGTGAAACCATTTTCTGGCTGGCACCAAAACTTGATTATTTACCGGTCAAAGTGACCCATGTTGACAAGAAAGCTTCCTATGGCCTGCTGCTGACAGGCTATAAAGGTCCAACAACCTGATTGTTTTTGACGATTTTCGCTTGATTTTTTCCGGGTGCTTTTTACAATACGCTTTTGCTTGAAAAAGCACCTGGTCTTGAGGAATCTCCCGTGCACGCACTAGAACAGAAAATCTTAGCTGAAGGTATCGTTCTATCTGAAGAAGTCTTAAAAGTAGACTCTTTCTTAAATCACCAAATCGATCCTGTCATGATGCAGCAAATTGGTCAGGAATTTGCGCGTCTATTTAAAGATGCGGGTATCACCAAAATCATTACCATCGAAGCGTCCGGGATTGCTCCTGCCGTGATGGCAGGCCTTGAGTTGGGTGTTCCGGTGATCTTTGCACGTAAATACCAGTCTCTTACCCTAAAAGACAACCTGTACCGTTCTAAAGTGTTTTCTTTCACCAAACAGACTGAAAGTACCATTGCCATTTCTAAAAAGCACATCAGTGCTTCTGACAAGGTTCTGGTAATTGATGACTTCCTGGCAAATGGTCAAGCTGCACTCGGTCTAGCTGACCTAATTCATCAGGCAGAAGCAACTGTAGTCGGTATTGGTATCGTGATTGAAAAATCATTCCAACCAGGCCGTGACATTCTGCTTGAAAAAGGTTACCGCGTCGAATCATTAGCACGTGTCAAATCACTGGCGAATGGTACTGTTGAATTTATGCGTGACTAAATTTCTCTATGATCTATGAGAAATTAGGGGAAAGAGTGCCTAGGCGCTCTTTTTTTATTACCTATCTTCTTATTCGCAAAAGTTGAAAGAAAAATTCTTAGCGCGAATCACTGAATGTTCCGATGAATAAACAGCAATTTCAATTTTTTCTAATATAAAATAAAAAGCCTAACTATCTGCCAATAGTTAGGCCTGTATTATTTTTAAATAGTAATAATGCCTACTTCACGGTGACTGTAATACTTCCAGTATTTACAGCACCGATGGCAGTAGTTTTAATATTATTAATTGTATTTTCAGCTCCATCCAATGCTGCTGTTACAGATGCATCAAGAGCACCAGAATTATAAGCTACATTTGCCACACTATAATTACTTAATGTCTGATCTAGTCGCTCTTCTAAAGTAGTAGCAAGCTCATTATTGACTGTATTATCTAAATCTTTAGACCAGTCTGATGCAGTTTCACCATCAACATTTTCAACGCTCTCCTCCAAGTCACTTAAATTATTATCCAGACTCGCTGTTAATTCACTTGTTTTTAAAGAACTTAGACTACCCTGTTCTACTGCAATGTTACCTGTATTCACAGCACCCATAGCAGTTGTTTCGATAGTACCTACAACATTATTGACAGTTCCTAATACTTCCTCAGTAGTTTCTACTACTCCTTCAGCATTGATATCAACACTTGAATTGATATCAGCTGTATTTACTGCAAGATTAAGAGCTGAACCATTCGCAACCTGTTGTGATAGTGTATTTAAAGCTGTCTGTAAACCTGTATCTACGGCTACCTCTGTATCTTGAGCATAAACCATGCCTGCACCAGACAGGAAGGTGACGGATAAAGCGATTGTTTTGATCGTGTTTTTCATCTTTGTTTTTCCTTTTCTAGTTTTGAAGTATCGCTCGCTCGATACTTCTTTTATTAATGGGAGCGAGCCCATTTGTAGCTATCAGTCACGCTGTGTGCTTGACCAATAGTTTTCTAAAACTTCAGGATTAACATCCCATAGGGTAGATGTCTTTTCCTCTTCTTTTTGTTCATCTTTTTTTTCTGGTGATTCTTTTTCTTCAGCAATTTTTTTGTCTGAAGAAGACGCTTGTTTTTTACTGATATATTTAATCAGGTCCTGCTTATTCATTTCAGGTTCCGCCTCTGGATTCTGGATTACCTCAGATTCTTTCTGCTTAGGTGGCTTGGTATCCTTGCTAGGCGAATTGGTTGACTTATCTTTCTCAAGAGATGACTGGTTCTCATCTAAAGTTGATGTTTGTATAGGATCATTGGAAGCACGGCCATTTTCTTGCTGAGTCTTTTTATATTTATGCAACGCCACAGCACTACGTGTTAAGTTTAAACGCCCATACTCAGGTGGAATCTGTGCTCGGCAACTTTCAAATACAGGCGGAGGAACTACTTGGCTCAAAAGTTCAAAAGTCGCCAGATTTAGCATTTGTCTCAAAGCAAAATTGGTCGCTTCACGTTCACCTTTCCCTATCTGAACATTAAACAAAGTGCGTCCTGCAAAACGGCCTGCGCTCAAGCCATAATCCTGAGCTGCAATCTGTTTTTGCAATGAGACATTAGCCACTACTTTACTGCTGCGAGTATCGGTGAGAGATAAGTCCAGCCCCACCATGATCCGGGTCTGGCTGTAATTCGGTCCAACACCTGCAATTTGCATATCCAAACCACCGCCGGGAATAAAATCCAGGCTGTTAATACTTCCAGTGACATAATAATTAGAGGCCAGAATCTGACGCGGGTCACGAATTCCCCACTTAGCCTCACTTTCAATGATGCGTGGATCACGCCTGTTCAAGACACTGACACCCGCCTGAAACAAAGCTGATTGCACCATATCTCCAGCACCCTGAGTAACCATCTTACCGCTACCACCATTGGTCACTACATCCTTACCAGTCTGGTCCAGAATAGCACCTACGGAAAAGCTGACATCATTACGTAATTTGCCACTAAGACAACTTAATGCCATGTCGAAAGGAGTAAAAATATCGGTAATTGGAGGTCCCTGTACCAATTCAACTGGCTTTGAATTGGAAGGGGCTAAACCTGTACATCCAGTCAGGATAAAAGTCGTCACAATGCCAGTTGACGATAAATATCGCCTATACGAGAAATTCAGCATAAAGTTTCTCCCGGCTGGTTACTTACATTCGGGCATTGCTGAGCATTCTGATTTGTATTGGAATTTATTGGTGCATCATTCTGCAGATCAGTAGATATATCGACTCCATTGTTGGAACCATCAATTGTTATGTTATTTGTGGGCGTATTTACCGTACCAATTGAATTAGAAGAGGTGTTATAAACATTTGTCCTTGCCTTACCAAAACTCTCATAATAATCAGACTCTCTGAGTTCAATCAGATTTGCTTGTGCCAGATTCTCGCTAGAACGGCTTGGTGATGCTTTCCAACGCTGACTCCATTCATCAGATGTTGCATAAGCATTGCTCAGAAAACATAGACAAGATAAACCTATATTGATAATCAATATTTTCATAACCTTAGCATCCTATGAATTTAATAATTTATTTAGAATCCAATCAAAATAAGAGTTAATTTATCTGACAAAAATTAGATCATATTAAAAATTAAAATGTACATTTGATTATTATTCACACATTTTTTAATTTTTAAAATAAAAAATAGAATATTGTTTTTAAAATGATTTTTATATTTGTTTAGATTATGTTATTTGGAATTATTGATTTTATATATTTTGTTTTGACTTTAATATTCATATTTAAAGGTTGACTAAAATAATAGAATTAATGTATTTATAATAATTGCCAATTCATCTTAATAAAAATATAATTATTATAATTTTCACTATTATAAATTGATAAATTTTTATTTTATTGAAAAATCTTTTTTATTTATTCTCTCTAATTCACTTTATAAAGAAAGCGTATTGAGAAATTAGAGATGAGAATAGTTATTATTAGAGCAGATGCTTGACGCTTTGGTCTTTTCCCTAGAGTAGGTCAGAAATTAAGACAACACATCCTGAAATGGCCCGTGCCTAACAGCCTGAGAATAATGTTATTTAGTGTTAAAGGGTGATAAGTGAATTATTTTAACTAACCTCTAGCACAGTCAACCCCAGGGATTCAGCAATTTTGAGCAACAACAATCTGTTCAAAAGTATTTCAATCTGCCTTCCCTACACCTCCAGATTTTTTACAGCAGAAATACAAAGCCTTAACCGTATTCCCTCTACAATCAATTGGAAGGAAATGTCCCTGACATCTCCATACAAAGCAGACATACTAAAAAACTGACCAATAGACCTAGCAAAAAGCAGTTACAGTTGTCTTTATGCCAGTCGATCACATTCATTGATGGAATAATTATGCAATGTCCTAAATGCGGCTCAACAGAAGTTAAACCACGTAATCATGAACAAAACCTGAAAAAAATCGGTGGCATTTTAATGACCTCTGCCGGAGCGACAGCGGGTACTGTCGGTGGTGCCGCTTCAGGCGCTTCAATCGGTGCTGCCATTGGAACCGTTGCAGGCCCACTGGGAGTGATTGTAGGTGGAACTGTAGGAACTTTTGTTGGTGCCATTAGTGTCGGGATTACTGGCGGTGTGATTGGTAACTTTTTAGGAAAAAAAGCAGGTATAACTGTCGACCGTAACCTGTTTCTTGATTATCAGTGTTTAAAGTGCAAACACCGTTTTAATGTCAAAGCCTCAGAAATTTCAGCGTCTCCAGAAGATCAAGTAAGCAATAAGAAAGCTAATGACCAGGACAATAAAGCCTGATTGCTTTATTGTCTCCCATTATCTGTGTTTAAGCTTGACTTAGCTTCAAAGCTACTTCTGCTAAACGTTTACCTTGTGCTTCACACAGAATTTTTTCATCCTGACTAAGTGGCTGGTCATGACGTGCACCACTGACATGACTGGCACCATACGGCGTACCACCAGTTTTGGTGTTTGATAATGCCGGTGCTGCATTACTCAAGCCCATAATCATCATGCCATGATGGAACAATGGCGGCAGCATCGTCAGCAAGGTACTTTCCTGTCCACCATGCATCGAACCTGAAGCCGTAAAGACACAAGCCGGTTTGCCATGCAGAGCACCATTCAGCCACAGACTGGTGGTTTGATCCCAGAAGTATTTCATTTCCGAAGCCATATTACCGAAACGGGTCGGTGAACCTAGAGCCAATGCCGAACAGTTGGCCAGCTCATCTAAGGTACAGTAAATATCACCTTCCGCCGGTATGCTCGGTTCCGCTTCAGTCACCACGGTAGAAATATTCGGCACGGTTCTGATTTTGACTGCCATTCCTGCAGCTTCAACCCCATTGGCAATCAGGTGCGCCATTTCTTTCGTTGAACCATATTTGCTGTAATATAAAACAAGAACATAAGGTTGCATAATGAGGGTGTTCAATATTAAAAAAGAAAACTATACGGTATTTTTCAGTTTTTTTGGCTAAGCTGAAGCAGAAAATTCATGATGAATAAGAAAATAGAGACAACAAGCGCATGATGGTTAAATATTTAAAGAAATTACCTTTTTACGAGAAACACTGGTTTCAGTTTATCTTGTTTGTTCTCAGGCGCTTTGAAGCAGATCGTTGTCGCGAGCAGGCCGGCTCACTGACCTATACCACTCTGTTTGCCGTGGTACCGATGCTGACCGTTTTCTTGGTGATTATCTCATCGATTAAGGCATTAGAACCGGCACGCCAGCAACTGCAGTCTATGATCTATGCCAATTTTTTACCGAAAACCAGTATTGCTTTTGACAAGGCACTGAGTGCATTTACTGACAAATCCAGTAATTTAACCATTATCGGGATTCTATTTTTATTCATCACTACCGTATTGATGCTGTCCAGTATTGAAACCGTGTTTAACCGGATCTGGAGGGTCACTGAAACCCGTGGTGGTATTATTGGCTTTATGCGCTACTGGACGATTATTTCACTCGGCCCGATTTTACTGGGTAGTGCCTTTGCTATTTCTTCAACTGTCGCTTCCATGAGTGTCCTCAGCAATAACTTTGCTGGCTATGAACTCAATGGCGCCTTTATTCTCTGGTTAATTTCTTTTTCGCTGACTATTCTCGGTTTTTTTATTCTAAACTGGACCATTCCAAATCGTACCGTACCGATTAAATCAGCCCTGATTGGCGGGGTTTTTAGTGCCGTGGTATTTGAGTTACTGAAAAATCTGTTTGGTTTTATCATGACCAATTTCACCAGTTATGAAATTGTCTATGGTGCCTTTGCTGCAGTACCGATTTTCCTGCTGTGGATTTATCTGTCCTGGAATATTGTCTTGCTTGGTGTGGAAATCAGTTATGCTATGACGGCGTTTGAATCCGCTCAAGATCAAAAACGGCATCCGATTATTATGCTGCTGGATCTACTAGAACTGTTCTACCGGAAGCAGAAAACTGGAGAAAGCGTCAGCGAGTCACAGGCACTAGAAGTACTGGGACGAGATGAAATTGGCCGTCTACCGAGCTATATCCTGATGTTTGAAAAACAGAATTTGATCAAGCGTACCGATGACAATGAATATGTCCTGGTACGTGACCTGGATCAGGTCAATTTCTGGGATTTTTATCTGAAGCTACCATATGCCCTGCCACATGCCAAAGACACTGAAAATGTGCACTGTGATGATCTGTGGATGCAGCGTCTGGCACCGAAGATTATCGATGCAGACCAGTATCTGGCAGAGAATTTGAGTATTCCTTTGTCGGATCTATTTAAAGATCAAAAAGGACTGAAACCTACAGCTTAATTCTATAATCCATCCTGAGGGTAATCAGGATGGGTTTATATTTTCAGTTTCATAATAAATAAATTTCTCTACTTAAATTTAGACATTCATAGCAATTTTCTGGGCAATCCAGTGGTGCAAACTCACTGTCATCACGCCCAGCATGACCAGCGCAGTACCCAAAATAAAATTCAGCTCAATATCTTCATTCAAAAACACAACACCAAAGATCATACCGAAAATCGGAGTTAGAAATGAGAATACTCCTATCCCATTAGCGAGATAATTTCGCAGTAACCAAAACCACATTATCAGGCTAAATACACACATAAGGAATACATGAAAGAGCATGCTTCCAATGGCTATAGCGCTCCAATGAATCTCAGCTTGCCCAGTAAGTATTGCCACTGGCATTAACCAGATAAAAAAGGAGCTTTTCGCTCCTTTCTCTACCCATCTGGAATTATTTTACAAAGGTCGTCCAGACATATTCCTGAGTTTTGCCTTGTAAGGTCATTTTCAGCTGCTCACCAGATTGAAGTGCAGCCACACCTGCAGGCGTACCTGTCATCACTACGTCACCTTCTTCTAGCGTAAACACTTGACTGATGTCCGCCAGCAAGGTACCAATATCAAAAATCAGTAAAGCCGTGTCACCCTTCTGACGTAGTTTATCATTGATATGCAAGGTGTAATGCACATCTTTCCAGTCATTCACCACATCAGCCACTGGTACCCAGTCAGCTAACAGGCAAGCACCATCAAAAGCTTTAGCACGTTCCCATGGCTGACCTTTTTTCTTTAAGTCATCCTGAAGGTCACGCAAAGTCAGATCCAGACCTAAAGTCACTGCACCTACTGCTTGCAAAGCTTTGGCGGGATCAGTTTCATTTTTCAGGGTACGGTCGATACGCAGACTGAGTTCGCACTCATAATGACAACTGCCCAGGTCACGGTTCCAGTCAATTCCTGCCTCTAAAGTTCCCAATGCACTTGGCGGCTTAATAAACAGCACTGGACGATCAGGAATGGCATTGCCGAGTTCTTTGGCATGATCGGCATAACTACGACCGACACAGACAATCTTGGAAGGACGGGTACTCATGATGGGAATCTCCTTATCTGGATAGATTTATTTCTTAAAGGTATTTTCAAAAATACTTTGTTCAGCAGCATCGGCAAAGACACGTTTGGGCACAATAATCACGGTGCGGTTCTTCAGTTCCAGCATATAAGTCAGCTTGCCTTTAGCAAAGTTCTGAACTTCACTGTAGTGCACCACTTTACTATGACCATTATGGTAAATTTCGGCATGATCCTGATACAGGTCGATACCCTGCTCGCTTTTACCAAACTGGTATTTCACAAACTGACGCTTGAACATCATCGGCAGGAACCAGTAACGCATGATGCCCTGCATAATCAGGAAAAAGGCACCCAGTGCCACGTAATAACGCCCGACACCACTGAAGCCCATAGAAAAGCCCCAGATGATGATTCCGATACTCACCAGCGGGGTCAGAAAACGGCTAATCTGTTTCTTGCCAAAGGTTGCAAGCGCAAAACCATCCTGCGATTCTTCCAAGGTCAGAAAATAGCGGGTCGATAAAGTTGGTGCTGACTCAGCCATAGCATCACATCAAAACATAAAGATCATTGTGTCATACTATATCAAATTCGCTGTTAACCCCATTCATAAAATGCATTCAAAAATGAATTACATATCTCTGCTTTCGCTTGCGGGAAAAATCATTTTTAATCTAGCACTATCAAAAGAATAAAATGCACAACAGGATGTTGTATGAATCCCCTAAAATCAGTTCTGCTACTGGCCATTTTTACTGCCACGATTCCCGCAAGCTGGGCAAAGATTATTACCTGGACACCATCCTTACCCAGCAGTGTTGATGTCTTTACCAGCCCACAGCAATTGGCAGATCTGGCGGGTGATCGCTTACTGATTTATGCCCATCCTAAACAATCGGTACAGTTACCCACCTTGAAAAAAGCCTCGACACAAAAAGCCCAGTTTTATAGCAGTGCGGTGGTCTTGCCTGTTCCAGAAGCACAGGTAAAAAAGCTGTTGCTAAATTATCAGGGCTATGTGGGCCTGTTCCCTGCGCTAAAAAATGCCAAAGTGCTCGAAGCTCAGGGGAATATTCAGCAGGTTCGTTATCAGGTGCATATTCCCACCCCTATTCCGGTGCTGAATTTTAAGGAAAATGTAGTGATGCAGCATCAGGTCGGTGATCATCATATTGATACCCTGATTATTGATGCACCAATTCCTTATGGGGCTGGTCGGCTGGAATGGTTTGCACTTGGACCGAATAAAACCCTGGTCACCGTCACCCAATGGGGTGACCTGGATCAGCCCAAAGGTTTTCTGTTTAGCAAAATCCTGAATGCCTTACCTGAAGCTAAATTGGGTATTCCTGCCGGTACCAATGCCTTCCTCATGGAAGCGTTACAGCAACGTTTTAAACCACAAAACAGCGCCGTATTGCCTACAGGTCAAATTCCGCAAGTACAATTGAATACCAGTCAGATTCAGAAAATTAGCCAGCTCAGCCAGCAATCTGGTCAACCGGTCAGTTTTATTCTGCCTGCTTATCAAGTGAAATTTGGACAGTCACTAGAAAATATGCGTTTTAGCAGCAGTTTTCATTACTACCCGCAACCAGCACAAAAACTACAACCTTGGCTGGCCGCTGATGCCAGTCAGCAACTGTTCCCACGACAGATCCGTAAAGTTGAATTAAAGCCGGTGAATAGCCAGCAACTAGATGCAAACTATAAGGTATCTGTTGGACTCGGTGTGATTCAAATTCCCTTTGATTTCAAGCTGCGCTATCAACAGCCAAATCCCTTACAGAGCCAGTTTGATGCGGTCGGTGGAGATTTAAAATTTGTCAAAGCCGGGATGAAGCTGCTGCCACAAGGACAAGGCACTTTATTCCAGATGATCAGCAGCATGAAGATTCATGATCAGGCCCCGTTTTTATTACGTGCCATGCGCAGCCTACCCTATCACGATGTTTTACCAGCCGTTGGTGCAAATACGGTGTATGCACTAAAAGTTCAGAAGAAGCTGAAATAAAAAAAAATAGCAGTTATTGTTTTTTTATATCTCTATCCAAAAATTCCAGGCGTAAAAAAACCGCATCAATGTGCGGTTTTTTCAGAATTCTTTATCAAGATTGGTGCGCTCAGAGAGATTCGAACTCCCGACCCCTTAGTTCGTAGCCAAGTGCTCTATCCAGCTGAGCTATGAGCGCGACGTCTTGATGGGGTGCATTATACGTGTTTTTTACCAGTTGTTAAGTGCTTTTTAATAAAATCACAACCAAACGTACAGGAAATAAACGATATCGCCAATTTTCAGCTTTCTTGAGGAAAAATTCCGTAAATTTAGAGTTAAAAACAATTAATCATTTCAAACCAAAGTGTCGAAATTCTAAAGTATAAGTCTCTCAATCTTCAAATGTGCCCGTTTGCACTTCACCGACTTTCTGATAATGGCTAAACAATACACCATTTGCAGCCACCGCATGATCGACTAGCTGAAAAGATTTCGGCACTGATCTTTCATTAAACAGACGTTTGCCTTTACCCAAGACAACAGGAAAAGTCAGCAGATAAAGTTCATCGACCAGATCATGCTGGAAAAGGGTCTGTACCAGCGTGGCACTACCATGCACTCGGATATCCCCACCCTCTGCTGCTTTTAGATTAATGACATCATTGATGCTATTTAAAAAGACCGTATTTTGCCAATCGGAATGATTCAGACTGGTAGACAGAACATATTTATTGACCTCATTGATGCCCGCCCAATCATCCGCATGTTGCGGCCAGTAAGGTTCAAAAATCTGGAAGGTATTTTTACCCAGCAGAATATCGGTAGACCGCATCCATTTTTCCATGATGGCGTCAAAGGCAGCGTCAGTTCCAGCAGAGAAATACGGCACGCCCCAGCCGCCATATTCAAAGCCACCGGAAGTATCTTCTTCCTGACCGCCGGGCGCCTGCATCACGCCATCTATTGTGATCATTTCCTGGACAATTATTTTTCTCATTGCACATGCCTTTATTCTTATTTACTCACCTGAGCATTATTTTTAGCATGGCTTTTATTGGGATGGGGATTTTGTAAATTTTAGGCACAAAAAAACCGCATCAATGTGCGGTTCATTGTTCAAGTTGGTGCGCTCAGAGAGATTCGAACTCCCGACCCCTTAGTTCGTAGCCAAGTGCTCTATCCAGCTGAGCTATGAGCGCGTAACTTGTGTCGTCTTAATAGACTTACGTTTTTTCCGGTTTACTTATTGGTGCGCTCAGAGAGATTCGAACTCCCGACCCCTTAGTTCGTAGCCAAGTGCTCTATCCAGCTGAGCTATGAGCGCGACATAAGTAAAGTGGCGGTGAGAGAGGGATTCGAACCCTCGATACAGTTGCCCGTATGCGTCCTTAGCAGGGACGTGGTTTCAGCCACTCACCCATCTCACCGTAACGTGCCGCCATAATACAAATTTCGGCATAGCACTGCAAGCACAGCTTTAAAAAAAAGTGCAGTTTTTTGCTCGTTTAAATACTTTTTAAGCAATTTCTCTATTTTCACCGACTTATCTACAGAAAAGTTCGCCTATTCTTGACCTAGTCGAAAATTATCCGAAAAACGGAAACTTAAACAGATTATTGCAATCATTTACGTGCAGTCTGTGCGTACATGACTTATGCTTATTATATCTCCTAGGACATTTGAAAAAACATGATGAAAAATTGGGTCGATCCTGAAGCAAAAGCTGAAGCTGAACGTTACGAAAACCCTATCCCAAGTCGCACGCTGATTTTAGAAACTATTGAAAAGAATAATGCCCAGTCGCATGCCGACCTGGTGGAATATTTTGAAATTAAAGATCAAAAAAGTATTGATGCCCTGAACCACCGCCTGATTGCCATGGTGCGTGATGGCCAGCTGATGAAAGATGGCTTTAAATTCCAGATCGCAGCTGAACAGCCAGAATACGAAGCGACGGTCTATATCAATTCCAAGGGTTTGGGGACGGCCAGTATTGCCGGACAGGATGACCTGTTACTGCCAGAGCGTGAACTGCGCCAGGTGTTTAATGGTGACCGCGTTAAAGTACGCCAGACTTCAGTTGACCGTAAAGGCAAAGCTTGGGGCTTTATTACCGAAGTCGTACAGCACCGCGTCAAACAGATTATTGGCAAGTTGTGTGAATATGAAGGTGAATACTTTGTGCAGCCAGCCAGCCCGAATTCACATCAGCCGATTACACTAGAAAAAGAACTGATTGACCATGCACAGGTGAAGGTTGGCGATTTTATCCGTGTTGCGATTGATATCTATCCGACCAAGGATGAATTTTCTGCCGGCCATATTGTGCAGTCCATGGCAGATAAAGCCGATACCGAAATCATCATTCCACAAACCATTCTGGAATATGGCCTGCCATATGAATTCCCGGAAGAAGTATTACAAGAAGCAGAAAGCTTTAAAGAACCGGATGAAAAAGACCGTGAAGGCCGCATTGATCTGCGTGACCTGGCTTTGGTCACCATTGATGGTGAAGATGCCCGCGACTTTGACGATGCCGTATATGCAGAAAAACGCCCAGGTGGTGGTTACCGTGTAGTAGTCGCAATCGCCGATGTCAGCCACTATGTCCGTGTAGGTCGTCCGCTAGATGATGAAGCACAGGAACGTGGTACTTCGGTGTATTTCCCGCACTTTGTTTTACCAATGCTGCCTGAAGCGCTATCCAATGGTCTGTGTTCATTGAATCCACATGTCGACCGTCTGTGTATGGTCTGTGACCTGAAACTGTCGCGTGCTGGCCGCGTGACCGGCTTCGAGTTCTACCCTTCTGTCATGCACTCCAAAGCACGCCTGACTTATGATCAGGTGGCCAAGTACTTTGAAGGCGACAGTGATGCGATTATAGAAGATCGTGCAGTCCGTAAATCCCTGAATACCCTGTTCCAGCTATATCAGGTACTGAAGGGTCTACGCGCTGATCGTCATGCTATGGAATTCGAAACTGTTGAAACTTATATGACTTTCGACGAGTTAGGCGGTATTAAGGAGATTCTGCCACGTACCCGTAATGATGCACACAAGTTGATTGAAGAATGTATGTTACTGGCCAACGTGGCTGCGGCAGAATATGCTCTGGAAAATGACATTCCAATGCTGTACCGCGTGCATCAGCCACCTGAATTCTCACGTATCCAGAAAGTCCGTGACTTCGTAAAACAGTTGGGTCTGACCTTCCCGGAACAGCCGACTCAGAAAGATTATCAGGAAGTCATTGAAGCAACCAAAGACCGGATCGATGCGCCAAGCATTCACGCGGTACTATTACGCTCCATGATGCAGGCTTACTATGGTGCAAAGAATGACGGTCACTATGGTCTGGCTTATGATGCTTATACGCACTTTACTTCGCCAATCCGTCGTTATCCGGATCTGTTGTTGCACCGTGCGATCAAGGCTCACTTAAGCAAAAAACCATATCCGATTTCTGGTGCTTCACTGGATGATGCCGGTGATCACTTCTCGGCAACTGAACGTCGTGCTGATGAAGCTTCTCGTTCAGTGACTGGTTGGCTCAAAGCACACTATATGCAACAGCATATTGGAGATGAATTTGTCGGCCTTATTAGTGCCACAGCCGAGTTTGGTCTATTCGTGACATTAAAAGATCTGTATGTCGATGGTATGGTACATGTCAGCCAGCTCGGTGATGACTTCTTTGTCTTTGACCAAACCACACAATCGCTGGTCGGTCAGAGCCGTGGCCAGATCTTTGGTTTAGGTGATGAAGTGAAGGTCAAAGTGGCTGGCGTGAATCTGGAAGAACGCAAGATCGACTTTGAACTGATCCAGCAGCTTACCCACGCCGGTCGTCCGGTCCGTGCCCGTGCCCCACGTGTGGCAGAGAAAAAACCTGCGCCACGTCCAGAAGCCACTGAAGAAGTCTTTGGCAAGCATGAACGCGAATCCAAAGGCAATGGCGGTGCAGATGGAGAACAACCCAGACGACGCAAAAAAGACAAAGGAAAACCCAATTCCTACAGCAAAAAGTCTGCTAAAAAATCTTCAGGAAAGTCTGAAGCAAAGAATGCAGATAAAATAAAGAAAAAGGCAAAAGCTAAAAAGAAAAAATCTAATGCCAAGCCTAAGAGTGAATAATTTTTGTTGTTAAGATAAAGAGAGCTTCGGCTCTCTTTATCTTTTTGGAAATCATATGGCATCAGAAAAACAAGTTTTAGGCTCTTGGGGAGAAAATTTAGTCAAAGATCACTGTCCTTGTCCAAAGTGTAAAAAAACTAAAACGTTTAAATTACTTCCACAAAATTTTAAATGTGCTGATCTTATCTGTGACTTTTGTGGCTTTTTAGCTCAAGTTAAATCAACAAGAGTAAAAAATGTAAATATTTTACCTAAAACAATTTTAGGAGCAGCATGGCTTCCACAGAAAGAACGTATGAATGCTTTTATCTATTTTCCTGTTTATTTAGTTCCGCAGATTCAAATCCCAAGTGCGACACATTTGTAGTTAGTTGAAAAAGTTAGGTGTATTCATAGACGCAGATTCAAATCCCAAGTGCGACACATTTGTAGTTAGTTGAAAAAGTTAGGTGTATTCATAGAATCATTAGACTTTTTCAACTCGCAATTGGAAAGCACACAATGAAGAAATACACCCAACTTTCTCAAGATGAAAGATACGAAATTTATGCTACTTTGAAAAGTAAAAGCTCAATCGCTAACCTTGCTCGGGAGTTAGGGCGTTCACGATCAACCATCTACCGTGAATTAAAAAGAAATACTGGGCAACGTGGATATAGGGCTCAACAGGCAGCGAAATTTGCAAGTCAAAGACGGTACCGTCCTTCCTCATCAATGACAGCATTTGCCTTCGCCTATATTGATTATTTAATTGGCTTGGACTGGTCACCAGAACAAATTTCAGGTGCTTTAACACAACGCGGTTGGCTGGATGTACCTTCACATGAGTGGATTTACCAGTACATTTATCAAGATAAATCAAAAGGCGGTAAACTCCATCTACACTTAAGGCATCAGAAGAAATATCGAAAACGAGGTTACAAAAACACGGATCGTAGGGGGCAAATCATTGATAAAACAAGTATTCACTGTCGAGACCAGGTCATTGATCAACGACAACGTTTAGGAGATTTCGAAGGTGACACGGTGATTGGTAAACATCATAAAGGTGCTTTATTAACCCTTGTTGATCGAAAGAGCCTGTATGTACATATTGTTCATTTAGGATCAACGAGAGCATCCTCTCAAACGATTACTTGTGCGTTAGATCGTTTACGAATGAGCCATGCTTATAGTGTGACATTTGATAATGGTAAAGAATTTTCCGAACACAAAAGAATTACTGATGCCGGGATAGAGACGTATTTTGCTGATCCTTACAAGTCTATTCAGCGAGCTAGAAATGAAAATACAAATGGTTTAATCCGTCAATATCTGCCAAAATCATCATCGTTTGATGACGTGTCAAACGAACAAATAGAGCAGATAGAATTTGCACTCAACCATCGTCCTAGAAAAACGCTAGGTTGGTATACACCGAGTGAAGTTATGGCTGGTTTTTATACTGTTGCACTTGCCGCTTGAATCCGCCTTCTTAAATCAGAAGAAGAATATGCTGTTTATTATTTACCAACAGACTTTCAATCTCCTGAACTTTTTGTACCTCGTAAACCGTTATCTGACCAAGCGAAACGAGCAGGTTGGCAAGGGTTTCTATACGATTTATCCAAAGTTCCTCAAGGGGCTTTCATTCGAATCGTTTAACTAAAATGCTGATCGGCTTGATTTCTCTATCAAGAAGCCTTACTTCTATAAACATCACAGGAAATAATCGGCAGACCGACATGACATTAGAAAAGGCAACTTTGCCTGTTCCACAATTTGACAAAATCACCCTAGCAGAACTGAAAGAAAAAATTGAAAGCTGTATTGCTGAAGGGCAGAAATTTCTCAACGAACTGACCGAAACCCCACAATCTGCTGAAGAACAGCTCGCCATTCTGGAACATGTCGATACGCTGGAAAATAACATGAGTGAGTCATGGGGCATCCTGTCACATCTCAATGCCGTCATGAATAATGCCGAGACCCGTGAAGTCTATCAGAGCCTATTACCCGGTCTCAGCGACTATTACACCCAACTCGGTCAACATACGGCGCTGTACCAGACCTATCAGCATGTTCATGATGCTCAGGTCTTTGCCGAACTGCCTGCAGCACAACAAAGTGCGATCAAACTGGCACTACGTGACTTTAAACTGTCCGGTGTAGCACTAGAAGGTGAAGCGAAAAAACGTTTTGCGGAAATCTCTGCCCGCCTGTCACAACTATCATCAGATTTCTCGAATCATGTGCTGGATGCGACTCAAGCTTATTTCAGACCACTGAACGAAGATGAACTAGAAGGCCTGTCTGCCAGCAATATCGAATTACTGAAACAATATGGCCAACAGCGTGAGCTGGATCAGCCAGTCGCCACCTTGGAGTTTCCTTCTTATTTGGCAATCATGACGCATTCTGCTAACCGCAGCCTGCGTGAAGAAATCTACAAGGCCTATACCACCCGCGCTTCGGATCAGTCAGACAAGTCGGAGTTTGACAATACCCCGATCATGGAAGAAATCCTGAGCCTGCGTGAGGAAATGGCTACCCTGCTCGGCTTTAACAACTATGCCGAATATTCACTGGCCAGCAAAATGGCGCCAAGCGTAGAAGCGGTGGATGAATTCCTGCGTGATCTGGCTGAACATGCGCGTGAGCCAGCGCAAAAAGAAATTTCCGAACTGAAAGCCATTGCCGCTGAAGATGGCATTACTGAACTACAGCCTTGGGACAGCAGTTACTATTCTGAAAAGCTGAAAATGCGCCAGTTCAACCTGTCTCAGGAAGCGCTAAAACCGTATTTCCCGACACCAAAAGTGATTCAGGGTCTGTTTAGTATCGTCAATCGCCTGTATGGCATTCAGGTGGTGGAACGCGAAGCACCGTTATGGCATCCGGATGCACATTATTTTGAACTGGAAGACCAGGGCGAAGTCATTGGTGGCTTCTACTTTGACCTATATGCGCGTCAAGGTAAACGTGGCGGTGCCTGGATGAGTGGTTTCCGTTCACGTATGCGTGGCAAAGATGGCCTACAAAAACCGATTTGCTATATGGTCGGTAACTTTACGCCGCCTGTGGGTGACAAACCTGCTCTACTGAGCCATGATGAAGTCACTACACTATTTCACGAATTTGGTCATGGCCTGCATCATATGCTCACTGAAGTGGACAATATCGCGGTTGCCGGTACCCACGGCGTGGCTTGGGATGCCGTTGAACTGCCAAGCCAGTTTATGGAATTTTGGGCATGGGATCAGGAAAGTCTGAATCTGCTAAGTGAACATATTGAAACCAAAGAAGTCCTTCCAGCAGACTTGCTAAAAGCTTTACTGGATGCCCGTTTCTTCCAGTCTGGCATGCAAACCCTACGTCAGCTCGAGTTTGCCCTGTTTGACCTGACCATTCACCGTGCCAACCCCGCACTGAATGCCGAGCAGATTCAGGCCACGCTGAATGATATCCGCGACAAATATGCGGTCTTACCGACTACACCATATAACCGCTTCCAGCACAGCTTTAGCCATATCTTTGCAGGTGGTTATGCAGCCGGTTATTACTCGTATAAGTGGGCAGAAGTTTTGGCTAGCGATGCCTTTGACCGTTTTGAAACCGAGGGCATTTTCAATACTGAAACTGGCAAAGCCTTCCGTAAAAACATTTTAGCCGTTGGTGGTAAAGACAAGGCACTGGATGCATTTGTAAACTTCCGTGGTCGTGAACCGAAAATTGATGCCCTGCTGCGTCATCAAGGTTGGACGAATACGGTAAAAAATGCTTAAACTAGCCGTTTAAGTAGATTGATAGGTGAGTATGATGACCATTAAACGTCGTTTCATTGCAGGTGCAAAATGTCCAAAATGTCAGGCAATGGATCGGGTCGTGATGCTCACCTCTGGCGAGAATGAATGGATCGAGTGCATCGACTGCGGTTATGAGGAAAACCGTCCGACCCACGTTGATGCGCCTGAAATTCCTGCTGTACCTGATGAAGTAGGTGTGATTAAATTCAAGCCTAGAGAATCAAATAAAAAATAGCCAAGGTTAAAGATATGAGTATAGAACCAAGGGAAAGTTCTAAACTTTTAATGGGGATTATTGGGGGATTAATTGCGGTGGTGGCACTGGTCGTTGCCTACCAGTGGTGGAATAGCGCTGCGCCACAGGAAACCACTGAACATGACATGGTTCATGTTACACCTCCTCCATCTAAAACTGCAGAACCCAGCAATCCTGCTCCAGTGGCAGAGCCAACACCTGAAGCAGTTCAAGCCATAGAGGAAAATGCTTTGGTCAAGGAAGAAATTCTAAAAGCTCCAGTACCTGAAAATCCGGCTCTGGCCAAAGAAGAAGTTTCTCGACTTGAAGACATTCAGGCTCAGTTGTATGAACAGAAATCCACCTTGGCAGCCCAGCACAAAGATGCCGATGAGCTGATCAAGCTCAAGGAAGAACAGATCAAGCTGCTCGAGGCACAACTCGCAGAAAAGCCATAATTTCACTGAAAATATCGCTAGAATAGGATCAACCTTCTAGCGATATTTTTTATGTCTGCCGCGCCCCCATCCAACCTGCTGAAAGCCATTCTGTTTCTCACCTGTTCCGCACTGCTATTTTCCCTGATGGGCGTCTGTATTCGTTATGCTTCGCATACTGTGGACAACGCCACGGTGGTATTTTTCCGTAATGCGGTTGGCATGTTACTGTTCCTACCTTTGCTGCTTAGCAAAGGCATCGGTTTCTTTAAAACTGAAAAGCTATGGATGCATACCTAGCGTTCGGTGGTTGGTCTAATGGCGATGTATGGCTTTTTCTATGCCATCGCGCATTTAAAACTCTCCAATGCCATGGTCTTTACCTACTCCTCCCCGATCTTTATTCCTTTTATCGCCTGGTTATTTCTCAAAGAAAAAATCACCAAACTGATGCTGCTGGCTGCAGGGATTGGCTTTATCGGGGTACTCTGCGTCACTAAACCGGATGCGGGTCTGTTTAATATCATGTCGGTGATTGGCCTCAGTGCCAGCTTTCTGGCCGCGATGGCTTTTGTCACCGTGCGTGCCCTGACCAATACTGAACCACCAGAACGGATCGTATTTTATTTCTGCTTTATTGGTACGTTGGTTTCCGTGATTCCAATGTTCTGGCACTGGCGTCCTTATAACATGAACGAGCTGATGTATCTGGTTGCCGCTGGTGTTCTGGCCAATATCAGCCAGATCTTTATGTCGAATGCCTACAAACTAGCACCAGCAGGACAGATTGGACCGGTAAATTATGTTGCGATTATTTTTGCCGGGTTCTGGGGTTATTTGTTCTGGAAAGAAATTCCAGATATGTTTAGTCTGATTGGATTGGCGCTGATTTTCTCTGCGATTCTGATTTGCAGTCCATTATTACAAAACCGTTTAAAGTCAAAGAAATCCAACGTCTAATTTCAAGTAATAAAAAAAGCACCCGAAGGTGCTTTTTTATTTGCAACTTTACTGATACCAGCCAAATAGCTTGAACACATATGGTACATAGGCAATGATCAACATCGCTGGTAGCAAGACGATCATTGGCAGAATCCAGCGTTCATAACGGTAGTAGAAAGATTGATTTCGCGCTTCTGCATCCGCTTCCGCCACTTCGGCATCCCCAATCGATTGCCTTGCCAGCAGATGGTTCAGCGCGACTGGTGGTGTTACATAACCCAGTTCGAAGCCGATCAGGGTAATCATCCAGAAGTGTACCGGATGAATGCCATACTGATACGCGACGGGTGCCACGGTTGCCGAGATCAGGATTACGGCGCCGAATGGATCCATAATCATTCCCACAAAGACCATCAAGCCCACAATCATGGTAATCACCAGAATTGTACTGTTGATATCTGTCGGGAAGGCTTCCATGATTTCCATACGCTCCAGCAAGCCGCCAACACTCACAGAAAGCGCCATCAGGATCACCAGCGCACCGATATGGCCAACCGTTTCACTGGTTGAAATATGCATGGATTTCCAGAAACCAACGTGACGTAGGGATGAACCCAATGCTGGTTCAGACTGTGCAGTCGCACCACCAATGCCATTCAGGTTCACGTTCAGACTTTCATCCCAATGACCCACTGGCGGGATTGGTGCAGGCTGATGACGCAGTTTGTCATAGAGCACAATCATCAGCAGGATCACAGGCATCATCACCGGTGCCGTGAACTCGTTCAGATTGGTTGCCAGCGCGTATTTATAGAACATCCAGATCAGAACAAAGATCACCACGTATGGAATTACTGCCAGGAACGCACGACCAGACTGTGGTGCTGCCACGCCTGCTGGTGCAATACGGAACTTGCTTTCAGCAAAGAACAGCGAAATTACCAGGAACAGGGTTGAACTGAGCAGAAATACATACACACCATAGTGATACAGCATGTCAGTAGTCACTTCCTTGTTCAGCGAAGCCACAACCACGATCAGCAGACATGGACGCAGCACCACACCGAGCGAACCCGACATTGCCGTTGCAGCCAGGGCAAACTGACGGCGACCACCCGCATTCCAGACTTCCTTATATATAATCGCACCAGCAGCAATCACAAAGATCCCGGATGCACCGGTATAAGCAGTTGGCAAAGCAGCCGCTAACAGGATCAGCCAGGTCAGGGTTTCAGGTGCCAGATTCCATGGACGCAGGATATTTAGGAACATATCCACGACACGGGTCTGTTTCAGCAGCATACCGGCCCAAATAAACAGCGCCAGATTCAGGAAGATGCTGGAGAATTCCACCAGCTGACCGAGGTAAATCCCTTGCCCCATTGGATAATCCATGAAGAAGGTAAAGTTCACCCCGGTCGTAATGGCCATATAGGCATACAGCGGTACGCTCAGGAAGGCCATACCAATGTTGCCGCCCTCACGGGTTGGCTTCGGCAATTTGATCACCTGGAACAGGCTGATCAGGGTCAAACCGCCAAATAGGATCATCCATAGCCAGTAGATATATTTCATATCCCCCATGGCCACACCAGAGTTCAGTACAGACTGATACTGGCTATAGGATGAGAAGGCCAGGAAAGCATTACCAATCAGCATTGCCAGTGTATAGACCCGGAAATCGATCTTGGTCGCTGGACTGCGCAGGCCGATATGGTGAGTTTTCAGGGTTGCACTAATCGCGGCAAACACCACCATGATCACCAGTAGCAGCGCACGATTCTCCACCCCAAACTTGAACAGGCCAAAGAAACTGGTCTCAAAGGTACGGTAAGCACGGATACTTGGATGGTCTTCAATATGTTTGACTGCACGATCATAAAAGGCATGCGATTCTTCACAAACCTGCTGTGCCTGCATAATCGCCGCACGGACATCGGCTTCAGAACGCACCCCGAAAATATCGGCAAATTCATCAGCTGCATCCGCTTTCATCTGCTGCTGGACACGCGCGTCCACATCGACATTGCGCTCACATTGTGGCGCTTTCGGTTCAGCACGCAAGAATGAATATTGCATCCCTGTTGCAGGATCACCATAAATGCGTTCACCCATGCGCAGCAACTGCCCATGGATCATTTCACCAGTACCAATAATCAGGGTGAGCAACAGCAGGACCAGCACGACAAATGTCGAGATCCACTCTGTCCAGATATAGCGCAACAGACCTAATCCTGATCTATCTTGAGCATCGTTTTGCATGTGTATTCCTATTGTTATTCTCTGGGAATGTCCACCCTATCCGGCTTCCCTTTCCCTTTAATCCTGCACCTTCCAGGTTACAGAATGATCTGATTGTTATTTATCCGACTCTGCCTCAGTTGCTGCCTAATTAAAATGACAATTTGCATTTTCTTTTTGGTTAATTCTGCCAACCGTTTATCGATCCAGCCAGTAATTGGCCAGGATATAGATATTGGCGATGACGATCCCCCAGATCACCCCGAGTAAATGGGCTTCGACCAGTACCGGACTACCAATCAGCTCTGCCGTGCTGGCACTGCCCATGGTATTTTCCCAGACCAGCTTGGCGAAAATCAGAAACAGTACCAGTGTTGCAAAACCACGTTCCTTTTTATAAAGCAAGTGTACGCAAGCGACCGCAGCATAGGCGCCATGTAATACCCCAGACAGCCCTGCATAGGCCTCAACATCTGTCAGGAAGAAATAAAAGCTTAAAGAAATGAGCAGTGGCAGGCAGAGCAAGATCCCGATAAAGTTCCAGACCGAAACGCGCGGAAAAATAAAAGGCAGGCAGATAAAAGCCAGCATATTCAAAAAATAATGAATCCAGCCAACATGCACCCAGTGCCCGGTCCACAAGCGCCAGAATTCCTCCAGCAGACTGTCCTGCCAGTAAATAAACTGATCCTGAAACACCTGCAGACAGGCACAAAAAGAGACAAAGAATGCCAGAAAGACAATCTTGTCTCGGAAGTGATAATCACTGACCTGCATCGCTGAATCCTCGGATCAATAGGATTTCAGGCCCATACAATATGTACAGGCCTGATCCAATCACGAATCATCAGAGTTAAACAGATCGTCCAGATCGGATGCAGTATCGTTGTCATCCCAGAAACGCTGCATCCCATCATCTGCACTGCGGATACCGGTGTTTTCAGTCCAGTAACGGTCCGCAATACCACCGACCATGATCGAAGCCATACTGTCGATCAGCTTGAACTGTGGATTCACCGGTTTTTCATCAGTACGTGCTTCTGCAAAGGTTTTCAGTGCATCACGGATCTTGGCATCATCACCGGTAGCCTGAGCGGCAACCGCATACAGGGCATGAGATAAACGTACACCCTTCTGTTCACCAATCTGGGTCGACTGTTTCAGGGTCTGATATGGATCTGGCTTGCCATCTCCTGCACCTGGCAACAAGGTCCAGATCACGGCACGAGTCGCCATTGGCGCACCCCAGAATTTTTCATTGTTCAGGCAGGTCATGCCGCGTTCGACCACTGCCGCGATATCTTTTGGTACCTGTACCGCACCGCCGGAGTTAATATCGTTAGTCATCGCCTGCAAGCCACTGAGCATCCCTAACAGATACACGGTCTGCTCAATATCGCCCTTCATCGTTGGACAAGTCTCACCCAGTGCGACGTTATATTTCTTTTCAAAACGCTTCTGGAACATCTGGTAGCCAGTGTACTGGCGTTGTGCTGCTAGCGCTGCCCAGCGTTTCTGCTCTACCCGGGCATCCTGAGCTTCACTGACCTGATTAGCTTTCGAAGCGCGCATATAACGTAGTTCAGCATCTAGCGCTTTCTGCTCGGCACAGATTCCCGCTGCTGAGTACATCAGTACTGCCACACGGGTTGGATCTGCGCCCATGTCCTTGGTTGACATGATCGCTGGCGTTAAGGCATTCCCCGAATTACATACCATTTCTGCATCGTCCATCGCCAGAATTGGTGGCACAATATGTTTCTCAGTAAAGCCCAGCGCGACATTGGCACCGGTTTTGATCACTTGAGAACAACCTGTTAAAGCCGTTGTTGTTATTGCTATGGCCGCCATACCCTGGCATATTTTTTGGACTTTCGACATTTTCCGGTCCTCTATAATTGTGATTATGTCCTTGATGCTGCTAAACATAACAGATGAACTATCCGAATTAAAGAGTATTTACTCTAAATTAGACCAATCACTTTGCCATTGATTGTGTATGCTGCAATTGACTGGGATGCAATAAATCTTAAATTTTGGGCAAAAAAAAGTAGCATTGCGACGGTTCAGCACATGCTACTTATTAACTGGGAAAGTGTGAAATCTATATTTTTATTCAACCACGCTTAATGGGTGCGAGCAGAAATTTGTTCCTTAACAATTGTACCGAGTCTTCCAATGACCAAAGCTAAAATGACCGCAATGACAGGAAACATCCACGTTGGAAATTCCATATCGATCTCCTCTGTTGACTTCGGTGATCTAAATTTAACTGGATAAAATAAAAACAGCATAAAAAATTGTCAGACAATTCAAATATTTTCGAAAAAATTATATGAATTGTCTGACAATATCAGATTGTAAAAATATAAGTTTTTGAAAAATATATCATTATGATTTTGATCAAAATACAGATTGTCCGGCAATCAGAGCATTTTTGTTAAGACTTTCAGGGACTTCCATTGCTGATACGGAAGCTGATCACACCAGATGAGTAGCGGTCGAACCTTGGCATGCTGGAAGTACACCACCACATAAGCCTGATGATCAATCACATGGCTGATCAGCGCGCGCTGGGTGTGCTGGTCATGATGCGTCAATGTCCATTCCCGCCCATCCAGACATTCAAACTGTGCGATATGCGGGCGCTTGCGGTAAAACAATTGATAGATGATCAGTCCTGCCACCAGACAGATGCCCCATAACCACAGGGGTAACAATTGATACAGCACGAACATCAGTACAGCAAAAATCAAAAGCTGAAACGCAAGTGCAAGCAGGCTGCGTTTCAGCCGGTAACAGCAATTATCCATGTACGTAGTGTTTAAGCTTGTTAATAAACTCACGTAATTCAGGGCGTGGTGGTTCTGAAACTTCCATAAACCAGTCCAGCAGGTCAGGGTCTTCCTGTGCAACCAGATCAGCGAACATCTGTTTCTCGGCTGGATCTGCCGTCAGGTAATGGTTTTTGACATAGGGATCAAAATATACATCCAACTCTTTTAAACCACGACGTGCGCGGTAAATCACTTTACGCTCTTCCAGGCTGATGTCTTCAGTCATCATATTCCCCAACATGTTAAAAACCTAACTAGTTTACCTAAGCCCTAGCCAATTTTCGAGGGAATTGGCAGGAACGACCAGCATTCTCTGCATTTTGTACATTTCGCACATTGTTCAGTCCTATCTGCCCCCGTATGTTGAAGCGAACAATAAAGCGAATAAGGAAAATTCAAACATGCAATCTGCTGCGATCCGTCCTCTGCCACACTTATTGCCTCGTACTTTATTTAATGAGGAACATGAGGCCTTCCGCGAAACGGTACGCAAGTTTTATGAGAAGGAAGTGATTCCGCATATCGAACGTTTTGAACAACAACAGCATGTTGATCGTGAGTTATGGAACAAGGCAGGAAACCTAGGGCTGCTCTGCCCAACCTTACCGGAGCAATATGGCGGTTCTGGGGTGGATCGTCGCTACAGCATGATTCTAATCGAGGAACAGGCCTATGCCGGGGACTCCGCAACGGGCTTTTCCCTGCATTCCGACATCGTCGCGAATTATATTTTAAATTTTGGCAATGAAGAGCAAAAACTGAAATGGTTGCCGAAAATGGTCAGTGGTGAAATCATCACAGCCATCGCCATGACCGAACCCGGTACTGGCTCAGATCTGCAGGCTATTCGTACCAGTACTGTACCCGATGGTGACGACTATGTCATCAATGGCTCAAAAATCTTTATCACCAATGGTTATCTTTGCGACATGGCCATCGTGGTGTGTAAAACTGGCGACAGTGATAAAGGATCTGCTAATCTTTCACTGATTATGGTCGAAGCAGATCGACCAGGATTCAGCAAAGGTAAGCCACTGAATAAAATTGGCATGAAAGGCCAGGATACCTGCGAACTGTTCTTTGATAATGTCCGTGTGCCGAAGGAAAACTTGCTTGGCATACCCGGCATGGGCTTTATAATGCTGATGAAAGAGCTTGCTTGGGAACGTCTGATTGTCGCGATGATCTGCCAGGCCGGTGCTGAAGCAGCCTTGGCCCATACAGTGAAATACACCAAGGAACGCCAGGCCTTTGGCAAACCGATTGCAGCCTTTCAGAATACCCGCTTTAAACTGGCGGAACTGCGTACAGAAATTGCCGTCTGCCGTGCCTATCTGGATCAATGTATGCAACAGCAATTACAGCAGCAACTCAGTGTCGAAGCCGCTGCAGCCGCCAAATACAAGATTTCAGAGATGTACAGCAAAGTCGTGGATGAATGCCTGCAACTGCATGGTGGTTATGGTTATATGCTGGAATACCCGATTGCCCGGGCTTATCTTGACCACCGAGCCAACCAGATTTATGCGGGCACCAATGAGATCATGAAAGAACTGATTTCACGTTCACTTTAATTCATAGTCAAAGAGAAATGAAAAAGGAGCATCGACATGCTCCTTTTTTAATGCATTTAAGATCAAGAGACTAAACGTGGTTTGACTTTCTTGCTTTGCGGCTTGTCCTGTCCAGCCTTTTTCTTAAACTGCAGGATGTCATCATCAAAGCCCGCCTGCTTCAGATCTTTACGGTCCGCCAGATAATTATTGCTGACACGCCACACCCCACGTTTACCCTGTTTCGGCATTACATCAGCGGCACGGGCAATATAACCCGAAGTCAGGCTACCCATTACGGTGTCTTGCAACATTTCGGAAGCATTACCTTCAGGCACGACCTCGTCATAGCCTTTCTTGTCCATGTAGTTGAGTAAGCGGCAGATATATTCCGCTGCAATATCGACTTTCAGTGTCCAAGATGCGTTGATATAGCCAATGAGCAGCGCCATATTTGGAATATCGCTGACCATCACGCCACGATACAGCATGTGATTCGAGGTATTAATTGGCTTACCGTCAATAGAAGCTTGAATACCACCCAAAATCTGAATATTCAGTCCTGTTGCCGACACGATGACATCAGCATCCAGATGTTTACCCGATTTTAGCTGGATACCTTTTTCGGTAAATTTCTCGATCAGATCAGTTTCAACCGAAGCCTTGCCTTCACGTAGAATTTTGAACAGATCGCCATCAGGCACCACGCACAAACGCTGATCCCATGGTTCATAATTCGGGGTAAAGTGTTTCATATCTACTTTACCTTTTAACTGCAGTTTCACCGCATTCAGCAAGATGGTTTTCAGCAATTTTGGATACTTCTGAGCCAAAGCATAGATACCACGCTGCATGCTAATATTCCGTGCACGAGTCAGCTTATAAGCCACTTCTTCAGGCAGGAATTTACGCATCTTCGCGTAAATCACATCAATCGATGGTACAGACGCAATATAAGTTGGCGAGCGCTGCAACATGGCGACATGCCCTGCTCCACCTTTCACCATCGCAGGTACCAGGGTAATTGCCGTTGCACCACTGCCGATAATCACCACTTTCTTGCCGCTATAGTCAAAGTTTTCCGGCCAATGCTGTGGATGAATAAAAGTGCCTTTAAACGCTTGTTGATTCGGGAATTCCGGCTGGAAGCCCTGGTCATAGTTATAGTAACCGGTACAACCAAGGACAAAATTTGCGACCCAGGTTTCTTTTTGACCTTGGTCATTTTCAATCTCGACAGACCATTTATGGGTACTCGAGTCGTAATTCGCGCTTAACACACGATGCTGGAAATGAATTTTTGATTTTAGTTTAAATTCATCTACAACTTCCGACAGATAATTTTTAATCGCTGGGCCGGTCGCCAATACACTTTCTTGTTTCCACGGCTTGAAGTTAAAGCCAAAAGTCGACATGTCTGAATCTGAACGGATGCCAGGATATTTAAATAGATCCCAGGTTCCCCCAATGCTGTCGCGACGCTCGATAATTTCAAAGGAACGTTGTGGGCAGTGTTTAGAAAGATGTGCCGCAAGACCAATTCCCGAAATACCGGCACCCACAATTAAGATATCAACTTGCTTTTCCATGTTCTTCTTTTGACCTATTTAGTGTGCTTTGTTTTATTAAATCACAAAACTGACAATGCTCCATGTCAATTTTATTTAAATCCCTTACTTTTTTTATCTTTTTAGGACAAATGTAAGCGTCCGCTGAACACACCTTATGAATTCATCCTATAAGCCTTAATTTAGTCCCCACTTAAAAACAAGTGGGGACTAAAATTTATGACTACAAATCACCAGACATCCATCGCATCTCTTGCGAAAAAACGAAGAACATACAGTGCTGAATTTAAACAGCAGATCGTTCAGGCTTGTAAAGCACCGGACGTTTCAATTGCTTCGGTCGCTTTGCAACATGGATTGAATACAAATCTTGTATCCAAATGGATTCACTTAATTGATGGTAAGCCAGGGAATGATCGCTCACCACTACCGAATAAACCTGCATTTATTGCCTTATCTTGCTCTGCACCATTAGATCCTACTCCTACTGACATGTTAATGGTTCAAATTACTTTACCCCACTCAAAAGCAGAAATTGGCTTGAAATGGCAAGTATCAGAAATACCTGCCTTGGCAGAATTACTCAAGGCACTTGCAACATGATCCGCATTGATGAAATCTGGTTGTCTACTCAGCCCATGGACATGCGTGCAGGTATGGATACGACCATGGCTCAGGTGGTGAGAGCCTTTGGCTACATCAAACCGCATTGTGCTTACCTGTTCTGTAATAAACGTGGCCATCGCATGAAAGTACTGGTACATGATGGACTGGGCATCTGGCTGTGTGCCCGGCGGCTGGAACAGGGCAAATTTCACTGGGCTCAAGTTCACCAAGGTGAAACCGTGGCCCTCAGCCCGGAACAGTTACAGGCACTGATCCAAGGTTTGCCCTGGCAGCGCATTGGACGACAGCAGGTGGTGACGATGCTTTAAACCAGGCTGTTCCATTCTGCTATTCTCCAAACGTTCTATTTCATTCTTCTCATGACCTCAGGCATACTGCGGTCATGAATACGCTGCCTGACTTAAGCCAACTGACCCATGAACAACTGCTGGAATTCACCAGGCAGTTGGCGCTGCAGCATCAGTCTCTAGCACAATCAAACCAGCAATTAGATGCCAGAGTTCAACATCTTGAAGTCACCAATCAGCAATTAGATTCTAAAGTTCAACATCTTTCTATTCTCACTCAAAAATACGAGCATGAACTGGCGCTGTTTAAACGGCATAAGTTCGCCCAGAAGAATGAACACTTAACGACCAAACAAATCCACCTGTGGGACGAAGCGGTTGAAGAAGATATTGCCGCGGTTGATCTAGAACTGGAACGGCTAAATGCAGACAAAACCGATGCAGCGACACAGAAAGCCAAAACCAATAAACCTAAACGTCGACCACTGCCAGATCATCTACACACCATCCGTATTGAGCATGAACCTGCATCAACCCAATGCGCTTGTGGCTGCCAACTCCGTCGTATCGGCGAAGATGTCAGTGAAAAACTGCATTTCAGACCGGCACAGTTCTATAAGGAACAGCATGTGCGTGGTAAATGGGTCTGTGATCAGTGTGACACCCTGACTCAGCAAGCGATGCCCGCCTATGTGATTGATAAAGGCATTGCTTCACCTGAACTGCTCAGCCATGTGTTGGTATCGAAATATGCCGATCATTTGCCGCTGTACCGTCAACGTCTGATCTATCAGCGGGCGGGAATCGAGCTTTCTAGATCAACGTTATCTGACTGGATAGGTCGCTGCGGTGTAGAACTGGAACCTCTGGCCAATGCCTTAAAAGAGGTGGTACTACAACAGCAGGTGCTGCATGCAGATGAAACACCGGTCACCATCATGCGGATGGGTGAGAATGATAAAAAACCGAAGAAAGGTTATGTCTGGGCCTATGCCACTACACAGTACAATCCAGTTCAGGCGGTGATCTATGACTTTCAGGATAGTCGTTCAGGCCAGCATGCTGCAGAGTTCTTGAAAGGCTGGCAGGGTTATCTAGTCTGTGATGATTACAGTGGTTATAAAGCACGCTTTAAATCAGGCCAGGTCATAGAGGTGGGCTGCATGGCCCATGCACGTCGTAAATTCCATGAACTGCATGTGACCGGGAAAAGTCAGGTCGCTGAACAGGCATTGGTGCTGATTCAGAAACTGTATGCGATAGAAGCAGAACTCAGGAAAAAGACCGATGGTACAGCGGAAGACCGCCGCGAATACCGACAACAGCATAGTCAACCAGTGATGCAACAACTATATGAATGGCTCAACCAACATCATCTGACGGTGCCATCGAGTTCTCCCACCGCCAAGGCGATCAATTACACTCTGAAGCGTTGGCCAGCCTTAAGCCGCTATTTGGATGATGGCAATCTACCGATTTGCAATAATTGGGTAGAGAATCAAATGCGACCTTGGGCCTTAGGGCGTAAGAACTGGCTGTTTGCTGGCTCGCTGCGCAGTGGACAGCGAGCGGCAAATATCATGACTTTAATCCAGTCAGCAAAGCTGAATGGCTTGGATCCGTATGCCTATTTAAGTGATGTGCTGAAAAGGCTGCCGACGCATAAAGCGACCCAAATAGAAGAATTACTACCACATCGCTGGAAATCCAACTCAAATTAAAAAATAGGCATGGGGTTCAGCGGACGCTTACGGACAAATTTTTAAACTGTCCGACAATTGGTAAACTGCAGGCAATAAAAAAGGCCGGTTTATTCAACCGACCTTTTCGAACAACGTTCGCTGTCTACACGAAATTATTTAACTTCGCGATCTACTAGCTCAACGTAAGCCATCGGTGCAGCATCACCTGCACGGAAGCCCGCTTTAAGAACACGTAGATAACCGCCGTTACGTTCTTTGTAACGAGGGCCAAGAACGGTAAATAATTTACCAACAGTTGCAGCTGAACGAGTACGAGCAAACGCCAAACGACGGTTTGCAACTGTATCGACTTTAGCTAAAGTGATTAAAGGCTCAGCAACACGACGTAATTCTTTTGCTTTAGGCACAGTTGTTTTGATCAACTCGTGCTCGAACAAAGAGTTAGCCATGTTTTGGAACATCGCTTTACGATGACTGCTTGTACGGCCTAATTTCACACCACTATTACGATGACGCATGGTGATAGTCCTACTTAATTAACGGCTACGATAGGCGAAACGATCGTCCATACGGAGACTAGCTGGTGGCCAGTTCTCTAAACGCATGCCGAGTTGTAAGCCTTTGGAAGCCAGAACATCTTTGATCTCAGTAAGCGATTTTTTACCCAAGTTAGGAGTTTTAAGCAACTCAACTTCAGTACGCTGTACAAGATCACCAATGTAGTAAATGTTTTCTGCTTTCAAACAGTTAGCAGAACGAACAGTTAGCTCTAGATCATCTACTGGACGAAGCAAAATTGGATCAACTTCTTCACGAGGTTCTTGAGCCACAGGAGCTTGATCTTTCTGAAGGTCAACGAAGATCGCAATTTGTTGCTGCAGAATAGTTGCAGCTTTGCGGATCGCTTCTTCAGGATCAACTGTACCGTTGGTTTCAAGATCAATGATCAGTTTGTCAAGGTCAGTACGTTGTTCAACACGAGCGTTTTCCACTGTGTAAGACACACGTTTGATTGGGCTGTAAGAAGCATCTAACTGTAAACGACCCACTGGGCGAGTTTCGCCTTCTGGGAAACGAGAGTCAGAAGTTTCATAGCCACGGCCTTGAGCCACTTTCAGGCGCATCTTCAGATTGCCTGTAGCACTTAGAGTGCCGATCAAGTGTTCAGGGTTAACCACTTCAACATTGTGAGGTAAACGAAGGTCAGCCGCAGTTACGTCGCCTGGACCTTGTTTCTCTAATGTCAAATAAGCTTCATTTTGATCGAACAGCTTAATAGACAATCCTTTTAGGTTCAGCAAGAGCTCGACGATGTCCTGCTGCAAGCCTTCCAAAGTACTGTACTCGTGCTCAACACCTTCAATCTCTACTTCAACCACAGCTGCGCCAGGTAAAGAAGAAAGAAGGATGCGACGTAAAGCATTGCCCAGAGTATGACCAAAGCCACGCTCTAAGGGTTCTAGAATAACTTTTGCCGAGGTCCCGCTTGCCGCTTCGACCTTGATCGCTTGCGGAGTTAGAAACTCATTTGCAGTACGCGTCATTATTGCTACCTCAAGGATTATTTAGAATACAATTCTACAATCAAGCTTTCGTTGATTTCAGCAGGTAAATCAGAACGATCCGGTGCAGCTTTGAACGTACCTTCAAGTTTAGAATGGTCTACTTCCATCCAAGAAGGAATGCCACGTTGAGCAGCTAATTCAATTGCGTTTTTGATACGTAATTGTTGTTTAGCGCCTTCGTGAACTGCAATCACGTCACCAGCTTTAACTTGGATAGACGCGATGTTAACGCGACGGCCATTTAAAGTGATTGAACGGTGAGATACTAACTGACGAGCTTCCGCACGTGTAGAACCAAAACCCATGCGATAAACAACGTTATCAAGACGGCTTTCTAGCAGTTTCAACAGGTTCTCACCAGTTGCGCCTTTAACACGAGCAGCTTCTTTGTAGTAGTTACTAAATTGACGCTCTAAAACACCGTACATACGACGTACTTTTTGTTTTTCACGTAATTGTAGTGAGTACTCAGATTGTTTTGCACGGCTTTGACCATGTTGGCCAGGAGCTTTAGCATGTTTTTTAGTCTTAACGTCAAATGGTTTAACGCCAGATTTTAATTGCAGGTCTGTCCCTTCGCGGCGAGAGAGTTTGCATTTTGGACCAATATAACGAGCCATGAATGTTTCTCCTTACACGCGACGTTTTTTAGGTGGACGGCAACCGTTGTGAGGGATTGGAGTCACATCGGTAATGCTGTTAATTTTATAACCCACTGCACCTAATGCACGAACCGCAGACTCACGACCTGGACCAGGACCTTTCACAAGGACGTCTAGGTTTTTCAAACCGTAATCCAAAGCAGCTTTACCAGCAACTTCAGCAGCTACCTGAGCAGCAAACGGAGTTGATTTACGTGATCCACGGAAGCCTTGTCCACCTGAAGTGGCCCAAGCCAGTGCATTACCTTGACGATCGGTAATTGTCACAATGGTGTTATTAAAAGAAGCGTGAATGTGTGCAACACCTTCAGAGACGGTACGAGTGACCTTCTTGCGTGTGCGAGTATCTTTAGCCATCTTTTAGCTTCCAGAAATCTTATTTCTTAATTGGTTTGCGCGGACCTTTACGGGTACGTGCGTTAGTTTTGGTGCGTTGACCACGGACAGGCAAGCTGCGACGATGACGAAGGCCGCGGTAGCAGCCTAAATCCATTAAACGTTTAATGTTCATGGAAATTTCGCGACGTAAGTCACCTTCGGTCGGAACCTTGGCAACTTCTGCACGAATCGCATCAAGCTGAGCGTCATCTAATTCACGGATCTTAGTAGTCGGTGCGATACCTGCAGCAGCTAAGATGTTCTTAGCAGTGTGGCGACCAATACCAAAGATGTACGTTAGAGAGATAACAGCATGCTTGTTATCCGGAATGTTTACACCGGCAATACGAGCCATTCAATTTTCTCCAAAAAGGCAGTAGAGATAATCAACCGCCCCACAAAAATCTTGAGGGGCGGATAATAACCCAATTCGCCTACTGAAATCAACAGGTCTTGATCAGATTAACCTTGACGCTGCTTATGACGAGGTTCTGCGCTACAAATTACGCGGATAACCCCATTACGACGGATAACTTTACAGCTACCACAAATTTTCTTTACAGAAGCTTGTACTTTCATGATGAAACCTCTAAGTGCGCTTATCCCTTAGGATGAGCAGTCGTTTTTCTCATTAACGTTTGATTGTCATACTGGTGCGAAGTGAGATGTGCTTGTAGCTGAGCCATAAAGTCCATCACCACCACAACCACGATCAGCAACGATGTACCACCCAACTGGAATGGAATTCCAAACGAGCTTTGCAGAATCATCGGCATTAAACAGATCACAGTGATGTAAATCGCGCCAATGAAGGTCAAACGATTGAGAATATGATCTAAGTAACGAGCAGTTTGCTCACCTGGACGAATACCAGGAACGTAAGCTCCGCTGCGCTTCAAGTTCTCTGAGACTTCTTTTGGACTGAAAACCAGTGCGGTATAGAAGTAACAGAAAAAGATAATTAACGCACCAAAGAGCACCAAATACAACGGCTGACCAGGCGACAGCACCAATGCTAAATCTTGAAGACTACGCTTGATAATTCCTGCATTAGGATCTGCACTGCCCACCCACTGACCTAAGCTCGCAGGGAACAAAAGCAGTGAACTTGCAAAGATCGCAGGAATCACACCAGCCATGTTAATTTTCAGTGGCAAATGTGTCTGCTGTGCAGTAAATACGCGACGACCCTGTTGCTTCTGAGCGTAGTTTACCGGAATACGACGCTGCGCTTTCTCGATAAATACAATCGCTGCAAGCACGGCGATAGATAACAGTGCAAAAATAGCCATACCAATCAGGCTAGACTGGCCATTATCTACAGATGTCAGGGACTGCATCACTAAAGTTGGCAGACCTGCAACAATACCAGCGAAGATGATCATGGAAATACCATTCCCCACCCCACGCTCGGTAATCTGTTCACCTAACCACATCAGGAACATGGTCCCCGCAACCAATGAGGTTACTGCAGGAACATAAAAAGCCAGACCAGAAGTCAGGGTAATACCCTGGCTGATCAGGCCAGCACACATACCAATCGCTTGCACCAGTGCAAGGAGCAATGTGCCCTGTCGTGTGTATTGATTTATTTTACGTTTGCCTTGCTCGCCTTCTTTTTTCAAAGCTTCGAGCGATGGAACGACTGTTGACATCAGCTGCACGATAATCGAAGCAGAGATGTATGGCATGATCCCAAGAGCAAGAATAGACATTCGTTCTAATGCACCGCCCGAGAACATGTTAAACAAACCAAGGATAGTACCTTGGTTTGCATTAAACAGATTCTCTAGCGCAGCATTGTTAATGCCCGGTACTGGAATATGTGCTCCCAGTCGAAACACCAACAACGCACCGATGAGAAACATCATACGACGAATAATTTCACGGTATTTCACATGAAACGGTTGGCCTTTCATCATGTTGACATGACCTGAAGAACTAGGAGACATAGACACTGGAGATTACTCCTCGACTTTACCGCCAGCAGCTTCAAGAGCAGCTTTAGCGCCTTTAGTCACAGCAACACCTTGGATAGTGAATGCGCGAGTAACTTCACCAGAAAGTACGATACGAGCACGTAACATATCTTTACGTACAACGTTCGCAGCTTTTAAAGTTTCTAGAGACACGATGTCGCCTTCAACTTTGTTAAGCTCAGATAAACGTACTTCAGCAGTTTTCAAAGCCTGTTGGCTAGTGAAACCGAATTTAGGTAAACGACGGTAGATCGCAGTTTGACCACCTTCGAAACCTGGACGAGTACCACCGCTCTTACGTGAGTTTTGACCTTTGATACCACGACCACCAGTCTTACCAACGCCAGAACCGATACCACGACCCACGCGAAGGTTTTCACGTTTAGCACCTTCTGCAGGTGCAATTGTATTTAAACGCAGAGTCATGGCTTATTCCTCTACACTAACCATATAGTAGACTTGGTTGATCATACCACGGTTAGATGGAGTGTCTAACACTTCAACAGTATGACCAATACGACGCAGACCTAAACCCTTCAGGCTCAGCTTGTGATTTTTCAAGCGGTGCGATGCAGATTTAGTCTGGGTAACTTTAATCGTTTTCATGATTGATTACCCTTGAATTTGTTCTACTGAAAGACCACGTTTCGCAGCAACTTTCTCAGGAGAAGTCATATCACGCAGACCTTTGAAAGTCGCGTTTACTACGTTCGCAGCGTTAGTAGAACCATAACATTTAGTTAATACGTTACGTACACCAACAGCTTCTAGAACTGCACGCATAGCGCCACCAGCAATTACACCAGTACCTTCAGAAGCAGGTTGCATGTAAACGCGGCTTGCACCGTGACGAGCGTTAATAGGGTGTTGTACAGTACCGTTAACGAGTTCAACAGTAATCATGTTGCGACGAGCAGCTTCAAGTGCTTTAGAAATAGCAGCTGGAACTTCACGTGCTTTACCACGACCAAAACCTACACGACCATTACCGTCACCTACCACAGTCAATGCTGTGAAAGAGAAGATACGACCACCCTTAACAACTTTGGCAACACGATCAACGGCTACCAGCTTTTCAACAAGACCTTCGTTTTGTTCAACTTTAGCCATGATTAGAACTCCAAGCCGTTTTCACGAGCAGCATCAGCCAAGGCTTTGATACGACCATGATATTTGAAACCAGAACGGTCAAACGCAACTTTAGTTACACCAGCTGCTTTAGCGCGTTCTGCGATTAAAGCACCTACTTTCTTAGCTGCTTCAACATTACCAGTTGTACCAGCACGTAAAGTAGCGTCTAGAGTAGAAGCTTGCGCTAATACTTTGCCACCATCTGCTGAGATAACTTGAGCATAGATGTGACGCGGAGTGCGGTTTACACACAAACGAGTCGCACCCAGTGCACGAATGTGCAAGCGTGTGCTTTTCGCACGACGCAAACGGGATTGTTTCTTTTCGTTCATAAGAACCTCGCGCCTTATTTCTTCTTAGCTTCTTTACGAAGTACAACTTCGTCAGAATAACGAACACCTTTACCTTTATATGGCTCTGGTGGACGGTAACCACGGATCTCAGCAGCAACCTGACCTAAAAGTGCTTTGTCAGCAGATTTAAGTACGATTTCAGTTGCAGATGGAGTTTCAGCAGTTACACCTTCAGGAAGGTTGTAGTCGATTGGGTGAGAGAAACCAAGGTTAAGATTAACAACGTTACCTTTAACCGCAGCTTTATAACCGACACCAATCAGTTGTAACTTGCGTTCGAAACCTTCGCTAACACCTTTTACAAGGTTGTTAAGCACAGCGCGAGCAGTACCAGCCTGCATCCAAGCGTCTTTAGATTCAGCTTTAGGAGCAATAACTAGAGTACCGTCTTCCTGTTTTAGCTCGACCAGCGCATGCAGGTTGAAAGACAATGAACCTTTAGTGCCTTTCACTTCGACCTGCCGGCCGTTCTGAGTAACTGTTACACCGTTAGGTACAGTTACTGGGGCTTTAGCCACACGAGACATGAGGAATCACCTATTAAGAAACAAAAGCAATAACTTCACCACCGATACCTGCAGCACGTGCAGCGCGATCAGTCATGATGCCTTTGCTTGTAGAAACAATTGCAATACCTAAACCTTGCTTAACGCTTGGAAGTGCATCTTTACCGCGATACTGACGTAGACCTGGACGGCTTACGCGTTTCACAGTTTCGATAACTGGTTTGCCTTCGAAATATTTTAAAGTCAAAGTAAGCGTTGCTTTATTGCCTTCAGCTTCAGCAACTGCTACGTCAGCGATATAACCTTCTTGTTTAAGAACGTTAGCGATCGCAACTTTTAACTTAGAGTTAGGCATAGAAACAGTTTGTTTCTTTGCCATTTGCGCGTTACGAACACGTGTTAGCATGTCGGCAACGGTATCTTGCATACTCATTTATAGTGCTCCTTACCAGCTTGCCTTAACAACGCCAGGTACATCACCTTGCATTACTGTTTCGCGTAATTTGTTACGGCTTAAACCGAACTTACGGAAGTAACCATGAGGACGACCAGTCAAACCACAACGGTTACGTAGACGTACTGGAGATGCATTACGTGGTAATGCTTGTAATTTCATCATCGCTTCGAAACGTTCTTCGTCTGATGCATTTACGTTTGCAATGATTGCTTTTAATTCAGCACGTTTTGCAGCGTATTTAGCAACAGTAGCTTCGCGTTTCAATTCGCGATTAATCATACCTTTCTTAGCCATATCGACCTCTTATTTGAACGGGAAGCCGAATGCACGCATAAGCGCACGGCCTTCGTCATCGGTGCGAGCAGTCGTAGTGATGGTAATATCCATACCACGAATACGATCAATCTTATCGAAATCGATTTCAGGGAAAACGATTTGTTCTTTAAGACCCATTGAGTAGTTACCACGACCATCGAATGATTTCGCAGAGAAACCACGGAAGTCACGGATACGAGGAATCGCAATCGAGATCAGACGGTCTAAGAATTCGTACATGCGTTCGCCACGCAGAGTAACTTTACAACCGATCGGCCAACCATCACGGATTTTGAAACCAGCGATAGATTTACGAGCGAGTGTAAGTACTGGTTTTTGACCAGCGATCGCTTGCATGTCAGCTAGAGCACCATCAAGGAGTTTTTTGTCAGCAGCAGCTGCACCAACACCCATGTTTAGTGTAATTTTTGTGATGCGTGGAATTTCCATCACATTCTTGATGCCAAGTTCTTCTTTTAACTTAGCACGAAGTTCGTCGTTGTAACGTGTTTTAAGTCTGGCCATTGCCTATTTCAACCTATTACTTCGCTACCGCCACTGGTTCACCATTAGATTTGTAAACGCGAGTTTTCACACCGTCTACTACTTGGTAACCAACACGGTCAGCCTTTTGGGTTGTAGCATTTAAAATTGCCACGTTTGAAATGTGAAGAGAAGCTTCTTGAGTTACAACGCCGCCTTCAGCGCCAGTAACACGGTTAGGCTTCTGGTGTTTCTTAACTAGGTTAAGACCTTCTACCTTCACACGGTCATGAGAAACTGACAATACAGTACCCTGTTTGCCTTTTTCTTTACCTGCGATCACGATTACTTGATCGCCTTTTTTAATCTTAGCCATGATTGCCTCTTATAGAACTTCAGGAGCCAATGAAATAATTTTCATGAACTGTTCAGTACGAAGTTCACGAGTCACTGGTCCGAAAATACGAGTTGCAATCGGCGCTTTGTTGTTGTTCAAAATAACAGCAGCGTTATCGTCGAAACGAATCACTGAACCGTCTGGACGACGGATGCCGAATTTAGTACGTACAACAACTGCATTCATCACGTCACCTTTTTTAACACGTGCGCGTGGAATTGCTTCTTTTACAGTAACTTTAATAATGTCGCCAACAGAAGCATAACGACGATGTGAACCACCAAGTACTTTAATACATTGTACGCGGCGAGCACCACTGTTGTCTGCTACGTCGAGCATAGTTTCGGTCTGAATCATTGCCCTACTCCAAAACCGAGCATCACCGGTCACAATTTCGAAAGGCTCAAAGAGTACTCGAAATTGACCGATGATGCAACAAGAACGTTAATTACTCAGCAGCTGCTTCAACAACTTCAACTAGAGTCCAAGACTTAGTTTTAGAAATTGGGCGGCTTTCTTTGATTGTTACAACGTCGCCTAATTTAGCTGTGTTGTTCTCATCATGAGCATGTAATTTTGTTGAACGGCGGATTGATTTGCCATACAACGGGTGTTGAACGCGGCGTTCGATAAGTACAACAATAGACTTGTCCATTTTGTCGCTTACAACTTTGCCGGTTAACGTGCGGACTGTTTTTTCACTCATTGTCCGTTCCCCTGTTTTTCGGTAAGTAGGGTCTTGATACGAGCAATAGTCTTACGAGTCAACTGCACTTCGTGCGATTTACCCAATTGACCAGTTGCTTTCGCCATACGAAGACGGAATTGGTTAAGCTGTTGCTCATCAAGCAAAGCTGTCAACTCTTCTACCGACTTTTCACGTAGATCTTTAGTTTTCATTACATTACCGTCCGAGTCACGATAGTGGTTTTAAACGGAAGTTTAGCGGCAGCAAGCGTGAACGCTTCGCGAGCCAGTTCTTCGTTAACACCATCAATTTCGTACAAGACTTTACCTGGTTTGATTTGGCAAACCCAGTATTCCACAGAACCTTTACCTTTACCCATACGAACTTCAAGAGGTTTAGAAGTAATAGGTTTGTCTGGGAAGACACGGATAAAGATCTTACCACCACGTTTGATACGACGGCTGATTGTACGACGCGCTGCTTCAATTTGACGCGCAGTCATTTGACCACGTTCAATTGATTTAAGTGCGATTGTACCGAAAGATACTGTACTACCGCGGTGCGCCAGACCAGTGTTACGGCCTTTTTGCACCTTACGGAATTTCATACGTTTTGGTTGCAACATGGATTATTCTCCTTTTTCAGCAGAACGATCATTGCGACGACCACGACGCTCTTGACCTTCACCACGACCGCGACCACGTTTAGCTGGACGTTCTTCAGCTGGAGCTGGGTTCATGACTTGTTTCATGCCGCCCAAGATCTCGCCACGGAAGATCCAAACTTTAACACCAATCGTACCGTAAGTAGTTTCAGCACGCATAGTTGCATAGTCGATGTCGGCACGAAGAGTATGAAGAGGTACACGACCTTCACGATACCATTCAGTACGAGCGATCTCAGCACCACCTAAACGGCCTGAAACTTCAACTTTGATACCTTTAGCGCCAGCACGCATAGTGTTTTGAACCGCACGTTTCATAGCACGACGGAACATTACACGTTTTTCTAATTGAGAAGCGATAGCTTCAGCAACTAGACGCGCGTCTAAGTCTGGACGATCAATTTCGTTGATGCTTACTTGCGCTGGAACACCCATGATAGATGTTAATTCGCGCTGTAATTTCTCAATGTCTTCGCCTTTTTTACCGATCACGATACCAGGGCGCGCAGTGCTGATAGTCACTTTCGCAGCGCCTGTAGGGCGTTCGATAAGAATATTGCTTACCATTGCATTCTTAAGTTTTTTAGTCAAAAACTCGCGAACTTGCAAATCTTTCAGCAAGTATTCAGCGTATTGTTTCGGATTCGCATACCAGTTAGCGTTATGACGTTTCACAACACCTAGGCGGATACCGATTGGATGAACCTTCTGACCCATATCAAACCCCTACCTTAACGGTAATGTGACAAGTACGCTTAGTAATACGATCGGCACGGCCTTTAGCACGTGGCATAATACGTTTCAGGCTCATGCCTTCATCAACGTAGATCGTAGAAACTTTAAGGTCGTCTACATCTAAACTGTTATTGTGTTCAGCGTTCGCAATCGCAGATTCCAACGCTTTCTTAACTAGAACTGCAGCTTTTTTGTTGCTGAAGTTAAGGATGTTAAGAGCGTGCGCAACAGATTTGCCGCGGATCAGGTCTGCAACCAAACGTGCCTTTTGTGCCGAGATAGCGGCACCGCGTAATTTAGCAGTTACTTCCATCATAGCACCTATTAACGTTTAGATTTCTTGTCAACACCGTGACCACGGTAGGTACGAGTCGGTGCAAATTCACCAAGCTTGTGACCAACCATATGTTCAGTAACGATTACTGGAACATGGTTACGACCATTGTGTACAGAAATTGTTAAACCAACAAAATCCGGTAGGATCATCGAACGACGCGACCAAGTTTTGATCGGCTTACGAGAGTTACTCGCTACAGCCGCTTCAACCTTAGCGAACAAGTGCGCATCGACGAATGGGCCTTTTTTCAGAGAACGAGGCATTGTCAGATTCCTTTACTTGTTACTTAACGCGACGGTCGCGAATAATCATCTTAGTCGTACGCTTGTTGGTACGTGTCTTGTACCCTTTAGCTTTTTGACCCCATGGGCTTACAGGTTGAATACCTTTGTTACGCCCTTCACCACCACCGTGCGGGTGATCGATTGGGTTCATCGCCATACCACGAACGGTAGGACGAACGCCACGCCAGCGAGATGCACCAGCTTTACCCAATGAACGAAGGTTGCTTTCTGAGTTAGATACTTCACCTAACACAGCGCGACATTCAACGTGTACTTTACGCATTTCACCTGAACGAAGACGAATGATTGCGTATGAACCGTCACGACCCAACAATTGAGCAGAAGCACCAGCAGAACGTACTAATTGTGCGCCTTTACCGATTTTAAGCTCGATGTTGTGAAGAGTAGAACCGATAGGCATGTTACGAAGTGGTAAGCAGTTACCTGGACGGATTGGAGCATCGTTACCAGATTGAACTGAATCACCAGCACGTAAACCTTTAGGCGCGATGATGTAGCGACGTTCACCGTCAGCATACTTCAACAGCGCGATGTGCGCAGTACGGTTTGGATCGTATTCGATACGCTCAACTACAGCTGGGATGCCGTCTTTGTTACGTTTGAAGTCTACGATACGGTAGTGTTGTTTGTGACCGCCACCAACGTGACGAGTTGTAATGTGACCGTTGTTATTACGGCCGCCAGTACGTTTTTTAGCTTCAACTAGTGGAGCATAAGGAGCGCCTTTGTGAAGGTGATCATGAACCACTTTCTCTACAAAGCGACGTCCTGGAGACGTTGGCTTACATTTTTGAATAGGCATAGTTTTCGTCCTTATTCCGCTGCGCTTTCAGCGGCATCGCCCAAGTCAGCCATTTCTACATCTTGGCCAGCTTTCAGGGTGACGTATGCTTTTTTAACATCAGAACGACGTCCTAATGTCTTACCAAAGCGTTTAGTTTTACCTTTAGTGATCGTAGTGTTAACTTTAACAACTTGAACACCAAACAATTGTTCAACTGCTTTTTTGATTTCAAGTTTAGTTGCATCAGTAGCAACTTTAAAAACTTGAACACCAGCAGTTTCACCTAAAACTTGTGCTTTTTCTGAGAAAACAGGTCCTTTGAGGACTTGATATAAACGTTCGTTGTTCATCCGAGTTCTACCTCAATTTTCTTAGCAGCAGCTACAGACATAACAACTTTATCGAACGCGATCAAGCTAACTGGATCGATAGCTGTAGCATCAACCACATCAACGTGTGGAAGGTTACGTGCAGCTAGATACAAGTTCTCATCAACAGCATCAGTAACGATTAATGCACGAGTTGCATTCAAGTCGTTAAGTTTTGCAAGCAATTCTTTAGTTTTAGGAGCTGCAACTGCAAACTCTTCAACTAGTACAAGGCGATCTTGACGAACAAGTTCAGCCAGGATGCATTGCATAGCACCGCGGTACATTTTACGGTTTACTTTTTGAGACCAGTCTTGTGGACGAGCAGCAAAAGTTTTACCACCGCCAACCCAGATTGGGCTACGAATAGAACCAGCACGAGCGCGGCCAGTACCTTTTTGACGGAAAGGTTTTTTACCACCGCCAGAAACGTCTGCGCGTGATTTTTGAGCACGAGAACCTTGACGACCACCAGCTAAGTAAGCTGTTACAACTTGGTGTACAAGTGCTTCATTAAATTCACGACCGAACGCAACTTCTGATAATTCAACAGCAGAGCCGGAAACAGTATTTAAATTCACGTTATTTCCCCTCAGGCCTTGATCGTAGGACGAACAGTTACGTCGCCACCAGTAGCGCCAGGAATCGCACCTTTAACTACTAGAACTGAACGTTCTGTGTCGATAGATACAATTTCAAGACCCTGAACAGTTACGCGTTCTGCACCAAGGTGACCAGGCATTTTTTTGCCTTTGAACACGCGACCAGGAGTCTGGTTTTGACCTGTAGAACCTAGAACACGGTGAGAAACAGAGTTACCGTGAGTAGCGTCTTGAGTACGGAAGTTCCAACGTTTAACACCACCTTGGAAACCTTTACCTTTAGACTGACCAGTTACGTCAACGATTTGACCAACTGTGAACAGATCTACACCGATAGTAGCGCCAACTTCACGACCTTCAAGCTCAGCTTCTGAAACGCGGAATTCTTGAACCAGACGACCAGCAGCAACACCAGCTTTCGCAAAGTGACCTTTCTGAGCGTTAGTTACGCGTGATTCGCGACGTTCACCAGTAGTGATTTGAATCGCTTGATAACCATCAGTTTCAAGCGTTTTGATTTGAGTGATGCGGTTAGGATCAACCTCAATCACTGTAACAGGCACAGAAACACCAGCATCTGTGAAGATGCGTGTCATACCGCACTTGCGACCGACTAAACCAATAGCCATGTGCATAAACCTCTAAAAAAGCGGCCTAATTAACTCAGAGTGTTAATTAACCCGAAAGCCTTAACCCAATGCGATCTGAACATCAACACCAGCTGCAAGATCTAACTTCATCAATGCATCAACAGTTTTGTCTGTTGGTTGAACGATGTCGATCAGACGTTTGTAAGTGCGGATCTCGTATTGGTCACGCGCATCTTTGTTAACGTGTGGTGATGTTAAAACGTTAAAACGTTCAATGCGTGTAGGCATTGGAATTGGACCGCAAACTTGTGCGCCAGTACGTTTTGCTGTTTCTACGATTTCTTGAGCTGATTGATCAATAAGACGGTGATCAAAAGACTTAAGACGGATACGAATTCTCTGGTTAGACATACCAGTAAACTCCAAGCCAAATATATAAAGAATCACTCTTGACGCATCTCACCCCACTATTCCAAGGTAAGTGTCAAGAGCAGTGAATTATCACTAAGGTCATGATCGATGCCACGACTGTAACGATAGTTAACTACTTTCTTCGCAGTTAACCCCCTTCCTATTGAAGGGTGGCCTATTATAGCCATTGTTTAATGCATAAGCAAATCCCTTTTATAGCTTTAGGCTTATTTTCATTTTATCCACCAAATCAATAGCTTGTTTTTCATGCACTAGGCGGTTTTTTCTACCACATATTCAATGGCACGATTTAATAATTGATTTCCTTCAATAAAATTGCTTTTTGGGCTTTTTCGTAACTCATGCGCAGACTGTACATATTTCCCCTTAAAGTGAGCCAATTCATCATCATCCTCCAAAAAGAGCTGCAAGGTTTCCGGAGTAATTTCCGGATGGAACTGGAAACCCAAAACATTCTTGCCCAATTGATACATTTGATTCCGACAGGCTTCATTTTCCGCCAGATGAATCGCGCCTTTTGGAATTTCAAAAGTCTCGCTATGCCACTGCAGAATCCTGAATTGTTCAGGCAAGCTAAAGCATTCTTCCGGCACATTCTTGACTTTGCTGACTGACATCCAGCCCAGTTCCTGTTCTGAATTACGACTGACTGCTGCCCCCAAAGCATTGGCAATCAGTTGCCCCCCCAGACACAAGCCAATCGCCGGTTTACCTTGTGCCAGATAGCGCCTTAACCAGCGTTTTTCGATTTTCAGCCAAGGATAATTTGCCTCATCATTCACGCTCATGGTACCCCCCATAATGATAAGCAAATCAACCTCTTCTACATCAGGCAATGCCTCAATATCCAGCGGACGATCCACCGGTAAAGCAAAAAATTCAGTCGCTGTAATGCGCGCCTGATGCTGCTTTAAAAAATCAACACAACTACCGTATCCTTCACCAGCAATATGCTGAAAATAATGTACTCGTAAATGCGACTTCATGCGCTACAACCTATTCTTGTATCTATATGTATGTGCTTGGTTTTGCAAAAATGAAGCCAACTTTTATTTTGTATAAGCTTTTTAAACAATTCATAACCTTAGTAGCGTGAAATCGCATATTCTCTTAAGCTAAAACTGTTTTTGACTCCAGAGATGAGCAATAGCGTGAAAAAAAATCCACAAACCGCCTTGATTCATGCACCACGAAAGGCCCCTCAATACGTTTCTACGGTTCAACCTCCCCTCTATCGTGCATCCACGATTATTTTCCAGAATACGGATGCCCTATTTAATCGCCACTGGACTGATGACTATGACTATAGTTATGGCACGCATGGCACACCGACAACCTTTACCTTGGGCGACAACATTGCCCAGATTGAAGGTGGCCTGTATCACCTGCTGGCACCAAGCGGTTTATCCGCGATTAATCTCGTGAATTCTTGCTTTTTAAGCCATGGTGATGAGGTCTGGGTGCCGGACAATATTTATGGCCCGAATATGGAGCATCTGCGCAATCTGGAAACCCATTACGGTATTCAGGTGGAAGTCTATAACCCGCTACATGTCGACAGCTTTAGCCCATCAAAAAAAGCCAAGCTGCTGTGGCTGGAAGCTGCTGGTTCAGTCACCCTGGAATTCCCAGATCTGAATGGTTTGGTAAAAAAAGCTAAAGAACACAACATCCTGACTGCCCTGGACAATACTTGGGGTGCGGGACTGGCCTTTAATGCCTTTGACTTCGGTGATGAACACCTGAGTGTCGACATTTCCGTACATGCTCTGACCAAGTATCCAAGTGGTGGCGGTGACATCCTGATGGGTTCAGTGGTAACCCGTGACAAGGATCTGCATCACAAACTGTTCCGTGCACATGCGATCCAAGGTATTTCTGTATCCGGTGATGATGTCGCACAAGTGCAACGCAGCCTTCCATCCATGCAGCTGCGTTATGAACATCAGTCCAGCAGCGCAATCAAAGTACTAGCCTGGCTGAAACAGCAGCAGGAATTTGTCCAGGTATTGCATCCAGCTGATCCACACAGCGCCGGTCATGAATACTGGAAAGAAATTTGCAAGCAAGGTCATAGTGCCGGGCTGGTCAGCGTGATTTTTGACAGCAAATACCAGCTGCAGGATATCCGTAACTTCTGTGATGCTTTACAGTTATTTAAGTTAGGTTTTAGTTGGGGTGGCCCTGTCAGCCTAGTCATGCTATATAACTTAAAAGAAATGCGTGTGCTGGAACATTCACATTTAAAAGAGGGTTTCTTGGTGCGGTTCTGTATCGGTCTGGAACATCCGGAAGATCTGATTCAGGATATTCAACATGCATTACAACAGATGAAAAAAGTGAAAAACGAATAAATAACAACAGGAAAATATATGGGTACACCAATTGTCATTGCAAAAAAAACCAGTGATACCACGCAAGAAATTGTGCTGCATTCACAGCTCGCTAACCGTCATGGACTGATTGCCGGCGCCACCGGAACGGGAAAAACCGTGACCTTGAAAGTGTTGGCAGAAAACTTTTCCCGGATTGGTGTACCCGTATTCCTTGCTGATGCCAAGGGCGATGTCTCCAGCTTGGCCAAGCCGGGCGAAAATAATCCTAAATTTAATGAACGGGTTAAAAGCCTGAATATCGATTCGGTTCCTTTTGAAGCATCTCCTGTCGTATTCTGGGATCTGTTTGGCGAACAAGGCCATCCGATCCGCACCACCATTTCCGAAATTGGGCCGCTTCTGCTTGCCCGTATCTTGAACCTGAATGACACCCAGGAAGGCGTACTTTCCGCCGTGTTCCGGATTGCTGATGATCAGGGCTTGTTGCTGATCGACTTTAAAGACCTGAAAGCCATGCTGAGTTATGTCAGCGAACATGCGGCAGACTTTAAAGCGGAATATGGCAATCTCTCTCCTGCCAGTCTCGGTGCCATTCAACGCAACCTGCTCGCGCTTGCTGATCAGGGTGGCGATAAATTCTTTGGCGAACCAGCCTTGGACTTAATGGATTTCCTGCAAACGGATAGCCAAGGCCGCGGTAACATTAACCTGCTCGCTGCCGACAAGCTGATGAATACACCAAAACTCTATGCCACTTTCCTGCTGTGGATGCTGTCGGAACTGTTTGAGCAATTGCCAGAAGTCGGTGATGTGGACAAACCGAAACTGGTGTTCTTCTTTGATGAAGCCCACCTACTCTTTGATAATGCCAGCCCTGCCCTGCAGGACAAAATTGAACAGGTGGTGCGTCTGATCCGCTCCAAAGGTGTCGGGGTTTACTTTGTTACCCAGAATCCGCTGGATCTACCGGAAAGTGTCTTAGGACAACTCGGCAACCGTATTCAGCATGCCTTACGCGCCTTTACCCCAAAAGACCAGAAAGCGGTCAAAACGGCAGCAGATACTTTCCGAGCTAATCCGGAGTTTAAAGTGCAGGAAGCCATCACTGAACTTGCTGTGGGTGAAGCCCTGATTAGCTGTCTGGATGAGAAAGGTACTCCACAAATTGTGGAACGTGGTTGGATCATGCCACCGCATTCCTCTTTTAGCCCGATTACACCTGAAGAACGTAAAGCTTTAATGCAGCAAAGCATCGTGGCGGGCATTTATGAGCAGCAGGTCGACCGGGATAGTGCGTACGAAATGCTGCAGAATAAGGTTGCTGAACGTCAGCAACAGGCACAAGCCGCTGAGCTTGCCAAGCAACAAGCCAAAGAACAGGAAGCCCTGGTTAAACAGCAAGCCAAGGAACAGGAACGTCTGGCGCGTGAACAGCAAAAAGAAGCCGAACGTGCAGCCAAGCAGCGTGAAAAGCTAACTCAGGACATTGTCGGGACTTTTGCCAAAAGTGCAGCGCGCAGTCTGGGTAGCAACACTGGGCAGAAAATTGTCCGTGGCTTATTAGGTTCCCTCTTCGGCCGTAAATAACCTCTCCTTTCTCCGATCAAAAGCATCATTTTTATGGGATATTTTTATATCCCATAATTTTTTCATGGTTTTAATTTAAAGATGTATTGTAAATACATCTTTAAAGATGTATTGTAAATACATCTTATAAATAACAGCCATGAGAGATCAGCTATGACTCCACAGCAAATTGAACTTGTAAAAGCCACTGTTCCTGTTCTTCGTGAAAACGGCGTTGCGTTAACTGGTTATTTCTATAACCGCATGCTGGGCAATAACCCGGACCTGAAAGAAACTTTTAATATGGGTCATCAGCGTAGTGGTGCGCAGGCACAAGCCCTAGCCGGTGCGGTACTAGCATACGCAGAAAATATTGAAGATCCTTCTGTGCTGTTACCTGTGGTTGAGCTGATCGCACACAAACACGTGAGCCTGAACATCAAGGCACCGGATTACAGCATTGTTGGGGAAAACTTGCTGCATTCCATCAGTGAAGTGCTCAACATTTCAATGGATGATCCACTGATTGAGGCGTGGGCTGCAGCCTATGGTCAACTGGCGGATCTGTTCATCGCGACTGAAAAAGCGATTTACGACCAGCATGAACAAACTAAAGGTAGCTGGTTAGGCTGGCGCAACTTCAAGATTGCCAAGAAAGTGGTGGAAAGTGACGAAATCACTTCCTTCTACCTGGCTCCAGTCGACGGTGGTCCTTTACCAAAATATGAAGCGGGCCAATACATTTCAGTACGTGTATTCATACCTGAACTCAACCTGAGACAGCCACGTCAATATACGCTTTCAACTTGCCCACAAGCAGATTACCTGCGTATTTCAGTAAAACGTGAAGACCAGAAAGGTGACATGGTACCAGGCTGGGTATCTAATACTTTGCACAGCCTGCCAGAAGGTTCGGAAATTGAAGTATCTGCACCAACAGGTAACTTCTACCTGATCGATCCAAACAAACGTAATGTGTTTATCAGTGGTGGTGTAGGTCTGACTCCTATGGTCGCCATGCTGAACCAGCTGGTGACTCTGGATATGCCACAACCTGTAACTTTCATTCATGCCTGCCGTAGCAAACAGGTACATGCGATGAAACAGCACATTCATGAGCTAAAAGCAAAATATCCACGCCTGCATACAGTAACTGCCTACGAATTCCCACATGCCAGTGACAAGCTGGGTGAGGATTATGATTTTGCTGGCCGTCTGGATCTGAGCATAATTGACCGTGCACTACTTCCAGAAAATGCCGACTATTACCTGTGTGGTCCAATGCCATTTATGGCGGCACAGCATAAAGCCCTGGTTGCTCGAGGCATCCCTGCCGAGAATATTCACAGTGAAGCCTTCGGTACTGGTGGTGTTCGCCACTAAGCAGTCAGCTTAAACTGAAAGCATACAAGGGCTAGTCTGGCTGTGTTAGACTAGCCCTGACTTTTATGAAAACTCCTGTTTTATAATGCAGTTAAATAAATTTACCGATTACGCTTTACGGATTCTTATGTACATCGCCCAGCCGAAAGAAGTGCCGTACAACATTGCGGAACTGGCAAATGAGCTGCAGGTGTCGGAGAATCATGCCATGAAAATTGTACATTTTATGGCGAAGCAGGACTGGCTGATTACCACTCGCGGCCGTGGCGGCGGCATTCGTCTGAATCCGCTCACCCTGAAAATTCCCCTAGGTCAAATCGTACGAGTCCTGCAACAGGACAGCCAAGTGGTGGAATGTAATACCCCACCCTGCGTGCTGCGGAGTAACTGTGGTCTGAAAGGTATTCTTGATAATGCTGTGGAACAGTTTTATGCCAGTTTAGATCAATATAGCTTGAGTGATGTCGTGACTCCATTGCAGGGGCACTACAGCACCCAATCACCGATCAGTCTGATCAATCTTTAATTTTCCTTTCATTTCTCCCTATATGACTTTTGCGGAAAGTTCGCTTGCCCGGATGACTTCCTTTATAATGGCTGCTTGTAAATTTAAGTTTGAAGTTGAGCCATGCACCACAGCAGAGGAAAGTCGAAAAACAGTAAGGCAGCCAATGCCCCAAAGCAAAAGATTAGCTATGCCAAAAAAGTTGATCCGGCCATTACTGAATATTCGCGGCACGCCCTCAACTGGCTGCGCAAAGCTGAATTTTTAATGAGTGCACCAAAGCTGAGTCTTTGTGTGGAAGATACCGGTTATGAAGTGGCATTTGCCGGCCGCTCTAACGCAGGTAAATCCAGTGCCATCAATGCCCTGACCAACCAGAAACAGCTGGCGCGTGCGTCGAAAAAGCCTGGCCGTACCCAGATGATCAACTTCTTTAGTTTGGGCAATCCGGATCAGCGTCTAGTCGATTTGCCGGGTTATGGTTATGCTGCGGTACCGGAAGCGATGAAAATCGTCTGGCAGAAAGAGCTAGAAAATTACCTGGTTCACCGTAAGAGTCTGCAAGGCTTGGTGTTGCTGATGGATATCCGCCATCCACTGCAACACTTTGACGTGATGATGCTGGAATGGGCCTATTCGCGTCACCTGTTCGTGCATGTGTTGCTAACCAAGTCGGATAAACTGAACCGTGGTCCTGCTTCCAAAGCCTTACAGGAAGTTAAAGCCCAGCTGAAGAAAATGAAGCTGGATTTCTCGATTCAGCTATTCTCCTCTCTAAATAAAGAAGGACTGGAAGAACTGGCAAGCGTCATGGCCGGTCGTCTGAACTATACGCTGGATCAGTCCAATGACTTTGATCTGGATGCTATTCCGGAAGCGTCATTGCATGATCTGAACCAGACGGATGCACCTATTGAATCTGTTGAGCTAGAAGATGAAGAAGCAGACGCAGAGCAAGCCGATGAAGTTACTCCTAGCGAATTAAATGCCCTGGACGAGCCAATCGAAGCTGATAAATCAGAGATTGTAGAACAGGATCCACAAAAATAACCCGAATGTGTTCCATCGGATAAAAGAATGTCCCGTATTGCCTACAGCCGTACGGGATATTTTTTTCATACTGACTTTCTACAAGCAGTGATGGATACACCGCCATGTCTTTACTTTCCCCGCTTCAAAACAAAAAAAATTGGCTCTTCAATCGCCTATTTCATCCAGCCACGCAAAGTCAGATTTGAATGGCAAGACACGCCGATAGACTGGATTCCAGATCAGCCTTTTGCCAGCTACTTTGTGAATGAAATTAATAATATTCTGCCAGCTGGTGAATTCTGGTTCTGCCGACTATATAACAAAGTGCTGCCACAGATTACGGATGAAAAACTACGAGCTGATGTGCAAGCCTTTATCCGCCAGGAAGCTATGCATGCGCAGGCACATAACTCCGCAAACAAGGAATATCTGACTGAGCGTCAGATTGATATCCAGCGCAATCTGGAGATCATGAATTTCCTGTTTAACAAGCTGCTGGCAGACCAACCACTTGGACTAAAAATTCCAAATATCGCAGCCCATCAATGGGACCTGTTCCGACTCGGCATTATTGCCACAGTCGAACACATGACCTGTGTCCTTGGAAAATATGCGCTCTACAATACTGAATGGGAGCGGCTCGGTACCGACCCGAATATGCTAGATCTAGTCAAATGGCATGGCGCAGAAGAAATCGAGCATCGCAGTGTCGCCTTTGACCTTTACCGGCATCTCGGTGGCAGTTATTTGGCCCGCTATTATCTTAGTATCGTCGTGATTATTGGGGTGATTGGACTATGGGTCGATGGTGCCGCGCATCTGTTGTCACAAGATCCACGTTTTAAACAATACAAACCTGCGGTGTATAAACCATGGATCTGGAAAGAATGGTGGCGCATTTCCCAGCAGGACAATCGCCTGTTGCCAAATCCTCTGTGGCTGGTGTCTCAACAGTTGGGTTATATGATGCCGTGGTATGACCCAGTGCATGAGGCCAATACCGAGGATGCGCTACATTATCTGCAACATTCCGCTGCAGCAAAACGCGCTGGCCTCAAAGTCGCCTAAGCCCTTTCCTTTATTACAATTTCGAACAGCAGGGATATTTCCCTGCTTTTTATTTGTCCTAAGATAGAACGATAACAATCATCATCAGGATAGAGCTATGCAAGCCCGGATTTCAGTGATTACCCTGGGAGTCAGCAACCTGCAAACATCGCTGCATTTCTACCGGGATGGCTTGGGCTTTCCCAGCGAAGGAATTATCGGTCAGGAATTTGAATACGGCGCCGTGGCTTTTATCGACCTGTAGTCAGGGCTCAGACTGGCACTCTGGCCACAAAACAGTATTGCGCATGATACTGGACTGGAACTTACACCGATGTGCCCAACACAAATGACCATCGGTCATAATGTCTATAGTCCACTGGAAGTCGATCAGGTGATAGCACAAGCTGAACGTGCTGGCGCCAAAATAATCAAGCCTGCACAAACGACTTTTTATGGCGGCTATGCAGGCTATTTTCAGGACCCCGATGGGCACTTATGGGAAGTGGTGTTTAACCCAAGTCTAGAAATGGATTAATCCAGCTGTGGTTCGCGGGTATGCCGATCCACCACTACACTAATCATCATATCCCCTTGCACATTCACCACCGTGCGCACGGTATCTAGCAGACGGTCAATCGGCAGCAGAATAGCAATCGCTTCAGCAGGTAACCCCACCGATTGCAGTACCATGATCATGGTCACCATGCCTGCACTTGGAATTCCCGGTGCGCCTAAGGAAGCAATCATCGCAGTAGCACAAACTACCAACTGCTGACCTAAAGTCAGATCCAGCCCCATCAGATTAGCAATAAACAAGGCTGCAGCTGCTTCATACAATGCTGTACCATCCATGTTCAGCTGAGTACCGAGTGGAATCACAAAACCTGCAGTATGTGGACGTACACCGAGATTTTCCTGTGCACATTTCATCGACAGCGGCATGGTGGCGGAACTGGAACTGGTGGCAAAAGCCGTAATCAGCGCAGCACGAGTCCCTCTAAAGAATGTGATCGGATCCATCTTGCCGAAAATCCACAGCAATAATGGCAGCACCACGGCACCATGGAAAATCGTGGTACCGGTGACCACAGCGGCAAACTCAGCCAGGCGACTCAATACGGTAATGTCTTCCGTCGCGATCAGCTTGGCCAGCAAGGCAAAAATCCCGAACGGTGCCAGTTTCATCACCCAGCCAATCATCAGCATCATGATGTCAAAGAACTGAATACTCAGCTTGCGTACGGTACGGAACTTGTCCCCGCCTGCGACCAGTGCCACCCCCAAAAAGAGTGCAAATACCACCACCGCTAGCACATTGCCATCAGCAAAAGCCTTAAACGGATTAATCAGGGTATTCTGGATAAAGTTGGTAAAGAACGATGACGGCGTTAAGGTATCCGGTGTTTGATGCTGAGCCATCGCTTCCTGGAACATCAGTACATCCACGCCCTTGCCGACATTAAACAGATGGGCACAGGTCAGTCCCAGAATCAGTGCCAGTGTAGTTGTCGTGACACAACAAGCTAGCGTGATTTTCCAGGTCCGGCTCAGCTGACCACCCGCTTGTAAATTAGAGACCCCAACTACAATCGAGCTAAAAATCAGCGGAATTAGCAGCATTTTCAGCAAGCCGATAAAGATACTGCTGATAATACCAAGACCATACAGGCTGGTGCTTCCAAAGCCAGTTTGTGGAAAAAGTGTCAGTAAAAAACCAAATAGAACACCCAATACAGCGGCAATTAAAATCTGTGTATTTAAGCTCATCTTGATCGACGTTTTAATATTGAACTTAAGCGGCACTATGCCATGCAAGTGCTGGATAATCGAGTAAAATTTTATAAATGCTTCGCAGTAAAACCGCTTTGATTATGCATTTAAGACATATCGCAATGCGCTGATTTTTGGCATGCAATGTGCTTTATAAGTGCAATAAGTTTGCGTTTAGAAAAGGAAAGAAGTGTTCATGAAAAAAATGATGATTGCTGTTGCACTGATTTGCAGCATTGGGCAGGTTTTTGCACATTCTTCGGGCAATAAAGATCAGCAAGGTTGTCACAAGCATTCAACGAGTGATGTGCCACATTGCCACTAAGCGTGTGAGATGCTCATAAAAAAAGCCGGAATCAAATCCGGCTTTTTTTTATTTTTTTGAATTTATTGGGTTTCGATTTCACGCAGGCGGATCAAACCTTCCTGAGTCGTGCTACACACCAGTTCTCCATTCTGCCACATCCGACCGAAGTTCAGGCCGCGTGAGCTAGCACTGATGGTCGCATCCATATCGTACAGCATCCATTCATCAGCACGGAATGGCTTATGGAAGTACATGGCATGGTCAATGCTGGCACATTGCAGATTTGGAGACAAATAGCTTAGGCCATGCGGACGCAGTGCCGTGGTCATCAAGGTAAAGTCTGAGTAGAACGCCGCAATGGCCTGATGCAAAGACACCTCATCAACTTCCGGTGCGATACGATCTTGGGTACGTACATAATGTGCATAATTCGGTGCTTCCGGTTGTGGCTGGAACGGATTCACTGGCATCACCGGACGGATTTCCACATGACGGTCACGCATAAACGAAGCACGGACATTTTCCGGAACAAATTCGACAATCTGCTTTTTCAGTTCCGCTTCATTTTTCAGTTCTTCAACGGGCGGATATTCCGGTTCAGAAATCTGGTAGTTCAGCCCCTCTTCAGGCTGCGCAAACGATACCATACACATAAAGATGGTACGGCCATGCTGAATCGCACGTACCTGACGGCTGACAAAGCTCTTGCCATCACGAATACGGTCCACCTCGTAAATAATCGGCGCGTTGACATCTCCACCAAACAGGAAATAGGCATGCAGCGAGTGTGCCGGACGATCAGTGGTATAAGACGCTGCACGTAGGGCCTGTCCCAGTACTTGCCCACCAAATACGCGTTTGCCTACCAGGTTACGGCTAATTCCACGGAAAATATTTTCTTCCAGCTTTTCCAGGCTAAGCAATTCAACCAGTTCTTGAGTTAAGACATTCATAGGCAACCTATTCGATGTTGGAGAGATCCAAAAATGGCAATATAACAAAATCTTTCATTTCGAAGGATATTCTGCCATAAATTCTGAGTAAAGCCCTAAAGATTGGCTGACTGAACTGTCATCTCACATGTGCAAGTTCCGATAGAAAACCGCTTTTTTCACGTTAAAATCAAAGAACTTTTGAAGAATTTGTCAGAAAATGACATATTGTTTTCCAGTAGAATCCATCAAAATAGTTGCCCCCTCAGAAATCCTGTGGTTCTGGTCAAAATAAAATTAGGAGTAGGTATGTCCAAGAATGGCTTTGGTCAATTGTATCGCAAGCTTTCAAGCAAGATGCTTGATCTTGTGGTTACCCCACATGTACTTGGAGATGTGCCATCGGAAGTCCCTGCTCCAGTGGCTGACCAGCAAGGACCAAAGAAAATTGTCTGCTATGTTTTACAGAACCATTCACGCAGTAATGCCCTGGTAGTCGATGGCGAAACCCGTCGTCTGAAACTGCCTGCAGCTTTGGACCGGATAGAACTTGGGCCGATTCAGGAAAAAGCATCGGTGCTGTTCCTACAATACCATGATGACAGCAATCTGCTTAGCTCACCGCCGCATGCTTTCCCACCACGTTTATTACGTCTAATTGAAATACTAGAAAAGAATCCTGAACTGGATGTTGAACTGATTCCGGTGACTATTCTGTGGGGCCGTGATCCAGAAAAAGAAGATTCATGGTTCAAGCTGCTGTTTACCGATACCTGGTCAACACCAAGCAAGATGAAGCAGTTGGTGAATATTGGTTTGCATGGCCGCCAGTCCTATCTGGAATTCCATGAAGCACAGTCGTTACGTGCCCTGATTGACTATGCCAAGGAAACCTGCCCGAACCTGTCACCAGCGACTTATATTGTGAATACGCTGAACGATTATCTGGATGCGCAGCGTGAAGTCGTGCTCGGTCCCGATCTATCCGATCGCCGTAATGTGATGCAGGGCCTGATCAAGTCTCCTGATGTTCAGGCCGCGATCCGCAATGAAAGTATCCGTAGCAAAATCAGCGTCGATGAAGCAGAACGCCGTGCCATTGGCTATTTAAACGAAATCGTATCGGATTATTCACATGCCACTGTTCGTTTCGCTGACAAGGCCCTGACCCGTCTCTGGACCCAGCTTTATGACGGCGTGGAAGTGCATAACTTTAGTACGGTACGTGAACTGGCCAAGGACTATGAAATTGTCTATACCCCATGTCACCGCAGTCATATCGACTACCTTCTACTGTCCTATGTAATCTACCGCCGTGGCCTGATGGTGCCGTACATCGCCGCTGGCGATAACCTGAACATGCCATTTGTTGGTCAGATTTTACGTGGTGGCGGTGCCTTCTTTATCCGCCGTACATTCCGCGGGAATGCACTTTACACTACTGTATTTAAAGAATACCTATACAGCATTCTGTCACGGAATACCCCACTGGAATACTTTATTGAAGGTGGCCGTTCTCGGACAGGCCGTCTGCTGCCACCAAAAACAGGTATGCTGGCGATGACTGTACATGGTCACCTGCGTGGCAAGTCCAAACCAATCGTATTTGTACCCACCTATATCGGCTATGAACGCCTGATGGAAGGTGCAACCTACGTTGGTGAAATGAGCGGAAAACCGAAAGAAGCAGAATCTATCTTTGGCCTGCTCAAAACCCTGCGCAAGATCGAGCGTATCTTCGGTAAGGTCCACCTGAACTTTGGTGAACCAGTATTCCTGGATGACATCCTAAAACAGCATGGTGCTGAAGACATTAACATTCAAAAGAATGATGATCCAATTCCACCAGCCGTGTCTGAAGCGGTGAACAGTTCAGCTCAGGCAATTCTGGAAAATATCAACCGTGCTGCTGTCATCAATCCGGTATCCTTGCTATCGCTAATTCTGTTAGCAACGCCAAAACACACCCTGGATGAAGACATTTGCATCAAGCAGCTGGATACTTACCGCAAACTGCTGACTTCACATCCATACGATGAACGTATGCAGGTTACTCCACTTTCGGGTCGTGAAATTATTGCCTATGCGCTAAAACTGAAGTTAATCAAACGCGTTAATCATGTGCTGGGCAACATTATCGCGATTGAAGATAATCAGGCGGTCTTGCTGACTTACTTCCGCAACAACATCCTGCATGCCTTTGTTATTCCTTCACTCATCGCAGCCTTGGTGAATCATAACGGCTCAATCCGTCGTGATGATGTAGTCAACATCTGCAGCACCCTGTATCCATTCCTGAAAGCAGAACTGTTCCTGAAATGGCAGGAAACGGATATCCAGCAACCGGTAAATACCTATATCGATGCGCTGATTGCAGCGAATCTGATTGCTCAGGAAGGTGGAAATCTGGTTGCTCCTGCTCCAAACAGCGAAGCGCACCACCAGCTGGAAGTACTCGCGGCTCCGGTAATGCAGAGTATCGAGCGTTACTACATGACCCTGGCTTTGATCACCCAGCGTGGCTCTGGCAATATCTCGACCCGTCAGGTTGAAGAGCTGAGCCATCTGGTCGGTCAACGCCTGTCTGTGCTGTATGAGTTCAATTCGCCTGAGTTCTTTGACAAGGCACTGTTCCAAAGCTTCATCAAGACTCTGACTAAGAAAGGCTATATCAGCACCAATGAAGACAATGCGATTGTCTTTGATGAAAGCTTCAAGAATATTGCCCAGTATGCGGATCTAGTGCTGGATGAAGTTAAACTGCAAATGCTGCATCACATCACGGCTTTTACCGATGAGGAGCTGAAAGAGGCCCTAGAAGCGTTGGCGGCTGAACAAGCGAAGAAACGAGCTAAACGCAAGAAAAAGTAAATTTTGAATAGAGAAAAGAGAGGTTTAGGCCTCTCTTTTTTTGTTTTGTAAATCTATAAAACTAAAACATAACTGAAGGGTTAGTGAAATCCTTAAAATAAAATCCTCCCCTAACCCCTCCTTTTAAAGGGTGAGGAGCCTCAAAATATATTTTGAGTCCGTAAGAGAATGAATTACTGCATTAATTCCAAATACCCCCGAAAACAGTCCTGATGCTTTAATTCAAACCCTATCTTTTCCATTCTTGTAGCGTACAGCTTTTTCCCAGTCACCTTCTCACTTTCGACTTTCAATACTGACAAACCCATTTGCTGCTGAAACCATTGCAGCACTTCATGTAAAGGCTGAGGCTGGTTATTAGTCACAATATAAGAAGATTCGAGCTGTTCCACGTGAATCATTTCTGCCAGAAAATAAGACAAGTCCTCAATATGAATCCGGTTCGACCAGTGCAGATTAGGATAAGTAGTCATGGACTGTGCCATTTTCTGCAGGCGTGCCACGGATGAGCCATAGATCCCGCTTGGACGGATAATCGTACATCGGTCTGGATAAGCTGCTAAGTAGGCTTGTTCCATCTGCAGCAGAATTTCACCTTGTAGATCATTCGGTCGAATCACACTATCATCATCCACCCATTCCCCCCTATTTTCACCATAAACCCGGGTCGATGACACCACCACCAGATGTTTTACCGGATGAAACTCTAAAGCTTTGACAATCGGCCGAACAGAATCCAGATAGGTGTGCTGATAAGCGTCAACGGTACTTTGATCTGGACTAACCAGGATATACACCCAGTCGATGGGAGCAAAACCACTGAGGTCGAGCTGCTGCACATCCTGAATATGATGAGTGGCAAAAGCATCTGTTTTCGCACTGCGACTGATTGTGCTAATTTGATGCCCTTGTTCAAATAATTGTTTAGCAATGTGCCTGGATGTTTTACCATAACCGATAAATAAAATATGCATTCAGCACCGAATCACAAGACCTGGTTGAGGGGACATGGCAGCAGTCCATCAGTTACAAGGTGTCGGCACAGCCGCCGCCGCATTACTTGAAAAACTAAATCTGTTTACAACTGATGATTTGCTCTTTCATCTGCCACGTGACTATGAGGACCGTAGCACGATCATTCCCATGAATCAATTGAACGTGGGACACAGCTATTTGCTGGAAGGCATCGTCAAAGGCGTGGACTTTCCACCCGGAAAACGCAAGTCCATGGCCGTGCTGCTGGATGATGACTGTGGTAAGGTCACTTTACGCTTCTATCATATCTACAAAGGCATTACTGATCGCTGCAAACTTGGAAACCGCCTGCGTGTCTTTGGTGAAGTACGTGTCGGTGCCCGTGGGCTGGAAATGTATCATCCGGAACTGCAGCTGATTACCGAACATACCCCACTGCCGAAAACCCAGCTGACTGCGATCTACCCAAGTACTGAAGGACTCACCCAACCGAAACTGCGTGAATATATCAAGCAGGCACTAGCATTACACAGTAATGATCTACCGGAACTATTACCGGCAAAATTCAGCAATGGTTATGACCTGAAACAGGCTTTGGAATATATCCATCATCCACCAGTGGATGCCAATATGCTCCAGCTGGCGCAAGGTTCACATCCCGCACAACAGCGTCTGATTTTTGAAGAGCTGGTGGCACATCAGATCAGCCTGCTGACTCGCCGTGCCTTTATCCAACAAATTGAAGCACCATCTTTTTCACCTAGTAAACGCTACGCTAAGCAGCTACTGGCTGGCCTGCCCTTTAAAATGACCGGTGCACAAAAGCGTGTTTCCCGGGAAATTGCCCATGACATGAAAGGCAACAAGCCGATGCTGCGCCTGGTTCAGGGCGATGTGGGTGCTGGTAAAACCCTGGTCGCAGGTGTGGCAGCCTGTCACGCACTGGAAGAAGGCTGGCAGGTCGCCCTTATGGCGCCCACCGAGATTCTGGCGGAACAGCATTACCTAAACTTTAAGCGCTGGTTTGAGCCTTTGGGACTGAATGTCGCCTGGCTCTCCGGCAAACAGAAAGGCAAAGCCCGCACAACTGCTGAACAAAGTATTAGAGATGGCAGTGCCAATCTGGTGGTCGGCACACATGCCCTGTTTCAGGAAAATATCGAGTTTGCCAAACTCGGTCTGGTGATCATTGATGAACAGCACCGCTTTGGGGTCGATCAGCGTCTGGCTCTGCGTAACAAAGGCCTGGATGGTATGTCACCACATCAACTGGTGATGACCGCAACTCCGATTCCACGCACACTTGCCATGTCCGCCTATGGTGATCTGGATACTTCGATTATTGATGAGCTGCCACCGGGCCGTACTCCAATTCAGACGGTGACCATCCCCTTGGATCGCCGGGAAGAAGTTTTGCAACGTATTGCTACCAATTGTGCTGAAGGCAAGCAGGCCTATTGGGTCTGTACACTGGTAGAACAGTCTGAAACCCTGGATGCACAGGCAGCTGAAGCGACTTTTGCTGAAATCAAGGAACGTTTCCCGGAAATCAATATCGGTCTGGTACATGGCAAAATGAAGGCCGATGAAAAACAGGCCGTGATGCAGCAATTTAAAAACAATGAACTGCAGCTACTGATTGCGACCACGGTAATTGAAGTTGGTGTCGATGTACCCAATGCTTCACTGATGGTGATTGAAAATGCTGAGCGCCTAGGTTTGTCCCAGCTGCACCAGTTGCGTGGCCGTGTTGGCCGGGGGGCCAAAGCCAGTTTCTGTGTGTTGCTGTATAAACATCCCCTGTCCCAGAATGGTCAGGAACGTTTGCGCATCATGCGCGAGACCAATGACGGCTTTATCATTGCGGAAAAGGATCTGGAACTGCGCGGACCAGGTGAACTGCTCGGCACCAAACAGACCGGGGATATGGGCTTCCGTGTGGCTAAATTGGAACGGGATGATCACCTGCTGAATCAGGCACATTATGTGGCCCAGCAGATGTTAAAAGATTATCCGCAGCAGGCCGAAGCTCTACTGAAACGCTGGCTGCCTGAGGCTCCCCGCTATGCCTATGTTTAAGCTGATTCAACAAGGCAAGCATTGGCTAGGCAAGTTACAGCCCTGCCAGCTCTGTCATCATGATTATCAAGCGATACATTCAGTCTGTCAGGACTGCTGGCAGCAATTGCCCTGGGCATGTCAGACAGTACAACGACAGGAAATACCGGTACAGATTGCCTGCCATTATGCCTATCCGATGGACCGGCTAATTCAGCTTTTTAAATATGAACAGAAACTGTATTTAGAAAATCTGCTGGCAGGTACCCTGCTCAGCTTAAACTTACCTAAAGTCAGTGCCGTGGTACCAATGCCGATCTCAACCGAAAAGCTGGTACAGCGTGGTTATAACCAGTCATTACTACTCGCCAAGCATGTCGCCAGACATTTGAATGTGCCAGTGTGGCAACCGATAACCCGACTTAAGCAGCATTCACAAAAAGGCTTATGCCGGCTGGAACGAATTGAAGATATTGATACGCAGTTCCAGATGAATACTTCATCCAAACTGCGTTACCGCAAGGTACTGATTATTGATGATGTCATCACCACAGGCAGCTCAATCCGAGCACTCAGCCAGAAGCTGGAAGAATTGGGCTGCCAACAGATTAATGCTGCTTGTGTGGCAGGTGCCAAACTTTAAACTCAGACTTGAGCTAATAGATTTGCCTTTACCCAAGGAATCACAACTTCGGTCGTCAGCGGTGCTAATATTACACCCCGCTCATCCAGATCAATCCATTTCATCTCGGCAATTTCCGCCTCGATTTTTGGAAGCTGATCCAGTTTGACCAAATAGACATAACTGACCAGTTGATGATCTGGCTCATTCGCCGTTTTGGTTTCAAAGCGGCCGACAAATTGCTGCACTTCGGCATTGCAACAGATCTCTTCCAGAATTTCACGCACAATGGTGACCTCAGGTGCTTCTTTTTGTTCTAGCTTGCCGCCCACCTGCATAAAGCAGCTGGTGCCTTTCTTGCGCACCACCAATAATTGCTGTGCTTCATTCAGCACGATGCCAGCAGCGACTGTAATCACTTTCATATCAACTCAAATTTTAAAAGGTGAATCAGTTTATTTCACAAGGTCTTGCTGATCGACCATACCCCATTTTGCTTGCGGTGCTTTGTAAACTGCAAAGGCATCCAAAATCTGATCAATGTCTGCATTAACGATCAGCTTGTCCATAAAGCGTTCTTTGGTAAAGCCCTGTTCCATCGTGTGTTGGATGAACTGGATCAGACCAGTGTAGAAATTCTCTGCATTTAAAAATGCACACGGCTTTTCATGAATACCGAGCTGCGCCCAAGTCCATTGTTCAAAGATTTCCTCTAACGTGCCTACCCCGCCCGGAATCGCGATAAAACCATCCGCCAGTTGTGACATTTTGGTTTTACGCTCATGCATATTATCTACCACATGCAACTCGGTCAGTCCGGGATGTGCCAGCTCGCGATCTACCAACTGTTTGGGAATCACTCCAATCACTTTACCACCAGCAGCCAAGGCACTGTCGGCTACAATTCCCATCAAACCTGAACGTCCACCGCCATAAATTAATGTGAGTTGTCGTGCAGCTAGAGTCTGACCTACCTTGTGCGCAATTTCAGCATAAACAGGCGAGACACCCAGTGCGGAACCACAAAAAATTGCGATAGAATTCATCATTTTTCACCATTCAGTTGACGTTATAGCGGAAGGAAGGCCTGATTGATCGTTTTTTTGAAAAAATAACTGCCCAATCAGTGTTTTTATTTGATTCCTTGTCTAAAATACACCCATTCAATTATACATACTGCGCAAGGGAGAAAAGACAGCATGCTTGAAGCCTTTTATGCCACAGAGCGCGGTAGCTTAGAAGATGCCACCATTAATGGCGACTTTGATTTACATCAGGATTTGGTCTGGATTGATCTGATTGCGCCCTCACAGGAAGAACAGCAATGGATCATGGATGCTTACGAGCAGAATCTTCCTACCCTCAAATCATTAGAAGACATTTCATCTAGTGCACGATTCTACCGTGATGATGATGGTATTTTGCATATCAGCACTTATTTTTTAACGAAAAATAAAAATTATCAGGTTGAAGAGGAAACGGATGACCAGTCCAGTATTTTAGCAACGGTTCAAACCGTTGCCTTTATTCTGCATAAAGAACGGCTGTTTACCTTGCGTGGGGAAAAGCTGGTGGCATTCCGCGCCTTCCGTGCCCGTGCACGCCGTAATGATTATGAAATTGACTATAAAGATCCAACCTGGATTCTGCTCGGGCTACTGGAAGCTAAACTGGATGAGCTTGCGGATATCTTAGAAGATGTCCATAAGGATCTGGAAAAATATTCAACCGAGGTTCTGAATAACCGCCATCGTGAACAGATTCTGGATCTCGATGACATGATTACCCGTCTGGCGCAATTAGAAGACATGCTCGGAAAAGCCCAGCTCTGTCTGATTGACTTGCGCCGAGTACTGACCTTCTTGTCACGTCCACGTGCGCTAGGTAGTCATATCTATGATGCCGACATTCGAGAACTCAGTGAAGACGTGCGCTCGCTGGTCGAACATGATGCTTTCCTGTTCCAGAAGGTACGATTCCTGCTCGATACCACGTCTGGATTCATTAACACTGAACAGAACGATACCATCCGTCGATTCTCTATTTTGCCAAGTATGCTTGCACCACCAATGCTGGTTGCCAGTGTGTATGGGATGAATACCGAGGTATTGCCCTTCGCGCATGGCTCGACCAGTTTTATTGTCGTCAGCTTTATTATTGTTGCCTTCTTTATTGGGCCATTGATTTACTTTAGATGGAAGAAATGGATTTGAGCGAGCTTTGAAGCACTGCTTCAAAGTGAAGCGCAAGAAACGCACCTTATTCGTAAATTCCTATTTAAAACCAATAAAAAAGCACCTTTCGGTGCTTTTTTATCCCTTTAGCCGTAAAACCTCGCCCTTCAGGGCGGGGATATAAGGCTGCAATCCGCTAGTCCCCCTTGTGGGGATTAGCTAGGATTGCTAATGCGGTGTTTGCTGTTGTTGGATATATTGTTTAATAATCCCAATGGGAGCACCTCCACACGATGCAGCGAAATAACTAGGCGACCACAAAGCATTCCCCCATAATTTGTTTTTAATTTCAGGGTGTTTAGTTCTTAAAATACGACTAGATGCACCTTTTAGGCTGTTAACCAAGCTAGAAATAGCTACTTTTGGTGGATAGTTCACAAGTAAATGAACATGATCATGCTCACCATCAAATTCTACCAACTTAGCTTCAAAGTCTAAGCAAATGCGCTTGAATACTTCATTCATAGTTTCGAGCATAGCTTTGGTAAAAACATCTCTACGATATTTAGCCACAAAGACTAAATGAACGTGCATATTAAAAACACAGTGACGACCTGTTCTAATCTCTTGACTATTATCCATAGACCAAATATATTTTAGTGATGAAGACACTTAAATTACGCATAAAAGACAAACATTGCAAGGTGCTAGACCAATTGGCATCTGAAGTTAATTTTGTCTGGAACTATGTCAATGATTTGTGTTTTAAACACTTGCAAAGAAAACAACAATTCTTTTCAGCTTACGATATTGCTAAATACACGAAAGGTACATCAAAAGAGTGCAATTTGCACAGCCAAACCATACAGGCAGTTGCGGAAGAATTAGTTACTCGAAGAAAGCAATTTAAAAAAGCCAAGCTAAAATGGCGTGTCAGTAACAAAAAAAATGCTAGACGTTCTCTCGGTTGGATTCCATTTAAAAAAGTGGCGGTGAAATATGCCGATGGGTATGTCCAATACGGCAAGCATCAATTCAAGCTATGGGACAGTTACGGACTAAGTAAATACAATGTTAAAACAGGCTCGTTTGTCGAGGATAGCCGAGGGCGTTGGTATGTATGTCTTGTGGTTGATTCAATTAAAACAGAGAAAACCACCGCTAAAACCTCAATTGGCATTGATCTAGGACTCAAAGACCTTGCGACTTGCTCAGATGGTGTAAAGTTCAAAGCGCCTAAAATCTATCGTCAATATGAACAAAAACTTGGTATTGCTCAAAGAGCAAGAAATAAAAAACGTGTCAAAGCGATTCATGCCAAGATCAAAAATCTACGTCAAAATATGCTGCATCAATTCAGTCATAAACTGGTGAATGAACATGCAGCCATCTTCGTTGGTAATGTGAATGCCAAAGCATTGGCACAGACAAAATTAGCTAAGTCTGTACTCGATGCAGGTTGGACGACCTTAAGAACCATGCTCAAGTATAAATGCGAGAACGCAGGGGTATGGTATGAAGAAGTCAATGAAGCCTATACCACCCAAACTTGCTCGTGCTGCGGCTCACGCTCCAGTAGTCTGAAAGGTAGAGCAGGACTTGGAATAAGAGAATGGCAGTGTGTGGAGTGCGGTACATTCCACGATAGAGATATAAACTCAGCACTGAATATTCTTGCGCTCGGACATGGGCGTCTCGCAGGAGGAATCTCCGTCCTTTAGGTCGGAGAGGATGTCAATTACTGAATGATCTGTAAATCATCCTGCAAATGACAGGCTTGAATGATCTTCATCATCTTTTCAGGAACTGCTTTAAACTGTAATCCTTTGGCTTGCGGGGTTTGACGTAACCAGCGTACCAATACAGCCAGTACCAAGGTACTGCCATTTTCCAGTCCAGCCAGATTCACAACAACCGGAAACTTGCCATAAGACTGGATCTCACTCAGCCCCTGTTCGTAGTACTGCTGTGCATTCTCATAATCGATTTTGCCTGAAACCTGCAGTTCCTGCTGATTGAATTTGATCACCGCTCACCTATCTTATTTTTTCTTGTCAATTGCTGCTTCAGCATCTGGCTTGAAGTTAGCAATGGCTTTATCCAGGTTACCACCGTTACGTTTTACAGTCGCTGCAAACTGGTTACGGAACTGCAAACCAAGGTCAATACCAGACACGTTGATGTTACGGATTTTCCATTGTGAGCCTTTATCCGCTAACTGAAAAGATACCGGAATCTTTTCACCGTTGTTGTGGAAATCAATCGTTACCACAGGATTCTTACTACCTGTGTCTTTATATGGACGCATGGTATAAGTCTGATTACTGTATTTCGCAAACGCAGAACCGTAGTTTTCGATCAGCGTTTCACGGAAATTATGTTCGAACTTAGCACGTTGTGCAGCAGTACTATACTGATTAGTCGCATAAGTCCCCATTACGATACGGGTAAAGGCTTGCGAATCGATATATGGGTCCAGATTTTGACGCACAATGCTTTTTACCAGGGCCGGATTATTTTGCAGCTTGGCATGATCCGCTTTCAGGCGTGCAATCAAGTGATCCGCAACTTTCTTGATAAATGCAGGTGGTGTTTCAGACGGTGCAGCAAATGCACTTCCCATCACCATGGTAGAAAGTACGCTGACTGCTAAAGTTTGTCTTACTAAAGTTTTCACTCAAATCTCCTCAATCGATTATTCAACAAATGCAGGTTCGTCGCTGGCTTCAGCAGTAGCTGTCTCATCTGTAGCAGCCTCTTTGCTCTCTGACGACTTTTGTCCTGCACCACCTGTCACGAATTTGGTAATTAAATCTTCAATTTCCATGGTGCCTTGGGTATTGCCAATCTGGTCACCACGTTTCAAATAATTCAGACCGCCACCTGGAACAATTTTCAAATATTTTTCACCCAACAAACCGTTGGTCGCTACCATAATGTAAGCATCTTCATCAATATTGGTGATGGAGGTCATGTTATCTAACAGTTGTTTTTCCATTGCTTTTTGTTGCGCAGGCGTGGCAGCTTCATAGTCAGCGCTATAACGTAATTCTTCTAGTGCATCCTGCTGTACTTTTTTCAACTGCTCAGCATTGAAAGACGTCAGGGTACCATCCAGGGTCATATGTACAGTCGCCAGACGAGTGATCGGATCTAGGGTAATTCTATCAACCTGTCCGACTTTCACACCGCTTAATGCCACTTTGGCCCGTGGTTTAATCCCGTTTACATTTTCAAAGGTGGCGGTCATGCTATAGCTGTCCGCAATATTGTGTCCAACCAGACCACTCACGCGCATCGCCAGAAAGAAAATGGCAATCCCAAACAGAATGACAAAAACACCAACGGCCAGCTCACTAGTACGTGATTTCATTAAACACCTCCGAACATGACCGCAGTCAACACGAAATCAAAACCTAAAACACACAACGATGAATACACCACGGTACGGGTGGTCGATGTTGCAATCCCCTCGGATGTCGGCACACAGGCATAGCCCTGATAGACCGCAATCCATGTACAAATCAGCGCAAATACAAAACTTTTCACAATGGTGCCGTTAAAGACATCTTTATAGAATTGCACGCTGCTTTCCATGCCACTCCAGTAACCACCTTCATCCGCACCCAGAAAATCGACACCGACCATTTTGCCGCCCATGATGCCAATCGCGGCAAAAATCACAGAGAGCATAGGCAGACTGAAAATACCAGCCCAGAGACGTGGCGAGATCACACGTTTTAACGGATCAACACCAATCATTTCCATACTGGATAACTGTTCAGTGGCTTTCATCAGGCCAATTTCAGCTGTTAATGCCGAACCAGCACGACCAGCAAACAGCAAGGCTGCAACCACCGGTGCCAGCTCACGTAACAAGGTCAATGCTACGGCTGTCCCTAACATAGACTCACTACCAAAGGTCGACAGGATGGTAAACATTTGCAGACCGAGTACTGAACCAATAAACAGGCCAGAGACGCTGATAATCAGCAAAGACAGTACACCCACCCGATACATCTGGTAGACAAACAGCTTAAAACCCAGTGCTGTCGGCATAGAGAAAAGGATCTGGAATAACATCAGGGTGGCAACCCCAATGCCTTGTACACGTTCAATGACACGTCGGCCTAATGCTTCAATCGCATTCATGAACGCACCTCATCACTTAAATACGCCGCATGGCTAAACTGGTAATCCACCGGCCCTTCTACCGAGCCAGTCAGAAATTGCTGAACAAATGCAGAAGGATGAGCTTTTAATTCTTCAGGTGTGCCCTCGCCCTGGATTTTCCCTTCCGCCACCACATAGATATAGTCAGCAATAGACAGTGTCTCAGCCACGTCATGCGAAACAATAATCGTAGTCAAATCCAATGCTTCACGTAGGGAACGAATCAGACGGGTCAACACACCCATCACAATCGGATCCTGTCCGGCAAACGGTTCGTCGTACATGATCAGTTCAGGATCAAGCGCAATTGCACGGGCCAAAGCCACACGACGGTTCATACCGCCTGACAGTTCTGAAGGCATCATCTGCTCTGCACCACGTAGGCCGACGGATTCCAATTTCAATGCCACAATTTCCGCAATCAGATGTTCAGGCAGTTTGGTATGTGCACGCAATGGAAATGCCACATTTTCATAGACACTCATGTCCGTGAACAGCGCACCACTTTGGAAAAGCATGCCCATTCGTGCACGTGCTGCGAACAGCTCATGCCGTGACATACGGGCGATATCCTTGCCATCCAGCAATACCTGTCCCTGATCCGGCGTCAGCTGTCCGCCAATCAGTCTTAATAAGGTTGTTTTACCGGTTCCTGAAGGCCCCATAATGGCGGTGATCTGACCACGTCGAATGTTCAGGCTGACATTGTCATAAATGATACGTTCGCCTCGCTTGAAGCTCAAACCCTTCACTTCTATGAGTGATTGAGTCTCAAACGCTGTTTGATTTGTCATAGCTAAGCGTTGTCCTGCATTTTTTCAGCATGCGTACTATATAGGATTAATGCACAAAATGTTACCTTTTCGATGGAAGGTTACAATGGCATAAAGAAAGTATCTGAATGAAAAAAATGAAAGTTTACTCTCTATTCTTATGGCATAAATTTTTTGTTAAATGCTGAATAATCACTCAATGATAAAAGTTATAGATCAAGAAAATCACGTTACACAGAACCAATGTCAGTGCAATATAAGGCATAGCCAGCCCCTCCGTTCAATCAAGCGTTTTAAAATCCATTTATTCTAATTCACTCAAACAATGAATTATTCCACACTTTAGCAAAAAAAGTGCCAATTTTAGGCATAAAAAAAACCAGCACAAGTGCTGGTTTTTTTAGATTCAACGAGATTAGTCGTTGAATTTACGGCGTGGTTTATCATCGAAGTTACGACGCGGACGGTCACCACCGAAATCACGTTTTGGACGGTCATCACCAAATGAACGTGCTGGACGGTCACCGAAGTCACGTTTTGGACGATCAAAACCACCTTCACGACGTGCTGGACGATCACCAAAATCACGTTTTGGACGGTCACCGAAAGAACCTTCGCGACGTGGTTTGTAGTCTACGCGGTTACCACGGTTGTCATCGTTATTATCGAAACGAGGACGGTCACCAAATTCACGACGTGGGCGATCACTGTTGAATTCACGACGCGGACGGTCGTTGTTAAACTCGCGACGTGGACGATCTTCACCATTGAATTCACGGCGTGGACGGTCGCTGTTAAACTCGCGACGCGGACGATCTTCGCCATTGAATTCACGACGTGGACGATCATCGCCAAATGAACGGCGTTCGCCATCACGACCACCTTCACGGCGTTTGAAATGACCTTCACCTTCGAAGCGACGGCCGCCACCAAAGCCACCACGACCACGACCGCCATCACGACGACCACGACCATCACGGCTTGGACGTGCAGGAGGTGGAGATGGCTCAAGACCTTCAATTTCAGAAACTTCTAGACGCGCTTCCAGGTAGTCTTCCAGCGCACGAATTTTACCGCGTTCACGGTAAGTCGCTAAAGTAATCGCTTTACCAGTACGGCCAGCACGACCTGTACGACCAATACGGTGTACATAGTCTTCATTCTTCATTGGAAGGCCGAAGTTGATCACGTGAGAAATGGTTGGAACGTCTAGACCACGTGCTGCAACGTCAGTTGCAACCAGGATTTTTGCACGACCTTCACGGATGCTGCGCAGACGACGGTTACGTACAGTCTGTGGCATTGCACCGTGTAGCGCTACAACTGAATGACCTGCTTCAGCAAGTTCTTCAGCCAGCATGTCGGTATCTTCTTGAGTAGAAGCAAAAACCACTGCTTGGTCTACGTCTTCTTCATTCAGCCAGTGAGTCAGCAGTTTTTTCTTGTGCTCGAAACCATCAGTCCAGTGTAAAGTCTGAGTGATGTCAGTATTGGTGGTGTGACCAGTTTCGATGGCAATACGCTCTGGCTCGTTCATCATGCGTTCAGCAAGAGTGATGATACGTGGTGCAAAAGTCGCAGAGAACATCAAAGTCTGGTTACGGTTTGCTGCAAGATCACCAATCGCTTCAAGATCTTCAGAGAAACCAAGATCCAGCATACGGTCCGCTTCGTCGACGATCAACGCATTCACTTTGTCGAGTTTAATTTGACGACGATTCACAAGGTCAAGCAGACGACCTGGAGTTGCAACAACCACTTGCGCGCCTTTTAACTGCTGGATCTGTTTACCGAATGGCATACCGCCCATGATTGCTGCGATACGAACACCTTTCATGTGGCGTACAAATGCAATCGCGTCCTGGCTTACCTGTTGAGCAAGTTCACGCGTTGGGCATAAAACTAGAATAGAAGGTTGGGTAATCGCCTTCATACGTTCCTTGAAAGGAACGAAAGTGTCCAGGTTGGCCAGTGCATTCAAAGTTGGGAGAAGGAATGCAGCTGTTTTACCTGAACCAGTCTGGCTTGACACTAGAAGGTCTTTACCTTCAAGTGCAGCAGGAATTGATTGTTCCTGTACAGGAGTAGGTGCAGTGAAACCTAGTGCTTGTAGCGCTTGTTGTAAGGATTCGTGCAGAGGAAAATCAGCAAAAGTTTTGCTCATAGAGTCTTTCACCCGGAAAATGGGTGCTCCATTAAAAATAAAGTCAAATGAACATCGACAAAAAGCGGTACAGCAATAAACGCTGAAAATAAGAGATTATTCAGCGGCGATCCGAGTAACGACGATGTGATATAACGCACGCATGATTACGGCATAACCTGAAGGAATCGCTTTAGCGATTGGGGCGCGAGATATCGTCCTCTCTTTGGACCGCACGCGCATACACAATGATAAGAAGAGAAATGTTCAGGTAACGAACAGAAATTAAGTGCGTGCGCGGATTATAGCAGGATTTTCTATATTGTCATTAAGTTTTATTGTTAATTTGTATTATTCTAAAAATAATTGATATTTCCACATGATTTAGCGCAAGAAAAAGGCACCCCGAAGGATGCCTGATCTATTTAAACAGTTGTCTAAACTCGATTATTTCGCTGCGTCGCCCCATGCAGGAACCACTGCCTGCATTAAAGGTTTCAGCATTTTCATAGAACAAGCAATGACTTGACCTTTTTCCATCGCTTCGCTGCCACCACGTGCATCCACCACTGTACCACCTGCTTCTTTTACAATCAGTTCACCTGCGGCAATGTCCCAAGGCTTCAGACCAAGTTCGAAGTAACCATCCAAACGGCCTGCGGCAACATAAGCCAAATCCAGCGCTGCTGAACCTGCACGGCGGTATTGGGCACCTGCTTCAGTCACATTTAATAGAGATTCAAAATGGTTTCTCGCATAAGACACGACTTCACCACCACGTTTCGCGCGGTAAGCATGACCCACTGCCAGGAAAGAATTTTGCAGGCTGTCTTTTACATTTACACGAATACGGCGTTGGTTCAGCATTGCACCGCGACCACGGCTTGCAGAGAACAGCTCATCTTTCACAGGGTCATAAATAACACCGTGTTGAGTCACACCTTTGTGTTGAACAGCAATAGAGATACAGAAATGGGGGAAACCATTGATGAAGTTTAATGTACCGTCAAGAGGATCAATCACCCAACACCAATCAGCGTCGTGGCCTTTACCTTCTTGCATTCCAAACTCTTCACCAAGGAAGCTGTGGTTTTTATAACTTTTACGCAGCGTATCGATAGTCAGTTGTTCCAAGTAACGGTCTACACGCGTTACAGGACCATCAATGCCTTTTTCTTCGACTTGTAGATCGAGTTTATGACGATTTTGATGCGCTTTTAAAAGCTCTTGACCAACTAATTGAGCCGCACGCGCAGCCATCACCACCATAGGTTCCATTGAACACCCACTACAAATTTGAAGATATTGATAAAGAATAATGCATAAAAGCCCTCATATTTTAGCAAATATCAGGACTTTTTGGGAAAAAATTGTTTCTAAAATTTTGAAGACTTTGTTTCAGACCTGCTGGGTCAAGGCTGTCCAAGCCTGATTCATCGACTTTTCAATGCCTTGAGGATCAAGACCCGCTTCCTGCAACATCTGTGCATGCGTTGCTTGCGGCATAAAAGTATCTGCCAGACCTAGATTCAGAATCGGCTTAACAATCTGCGCTTCTGCCAGGTATTCATTCACTGCACTACCCGCACCTGCCATCACTGCATGTTCTTCAACAGTGACAAACAGGCTGGTACTTGGGGCGATGTCATCTAATATCTGGGTATCCAGCGGTTTGATGAAACGCATATTGATTACACGCACAGCTACTTCATGTTTGGCGGCAAACGCCTGTGCTGCTTCAATCGCAGGTTGAACACGACTACCGAAAGCCAGAATCGAGACATATTCATCGTGCTGAGTATTCAAATTCGCCACGATCTCAGCCTGACCGATTGGCAGTTCCACCAATTCCTGCTGGATCTCAACACCCAGTCCATTACCACGTGGATAACGTACTGCAGCCGGACCTTTATATAGATAAGCGGTATGCAGCATCTGACGGCATTCATTCTCATCTTTCGGTGCCATAATCACCAGATTAGGAATGGTGCGCATATAGGCATAGTCATAAGCGCCGGCATGGGTTGGACCATCTTCACCCACTAAGCCAGCCCGGTCGATACCGAAAGTCACATCCAGATTTTGCAGCGCCACGTCGTGCACTAACTGGTCATAGCCACGTTGCAGGAAAGTTGAATAAATCGCAACCACCGGTTTTAAGCCTTCACACGCCATACCAGCTGCCAAGGTTACGGCATGCTGTTCGGCAATCGCGACATCAAAGAAACGTTCAGGAAACTGTTTGGCAAACTGCACCATGCCTGAACCTTCACACATGGCCGGAGTAATGGCTAATAAACGATCATCTTGCGCCGCTTCATCACACAGCCACTGACCAAACACATCCGAATACTTCGGCGCCACATTGGATGAAGCTGTTGCATTTATTTTACTAATCGCATGATATTTAATCTGGTCTGCTTCCGCAGGTGCGAAGCCCTTACCTTTCTTTGTATAGACATGAATCAGGCGTGGGCCTTTACGCTTTTTCAGTGCATTAAAGACATGGACTAACTGATTAATGTCATGACCGTCATAAGGACCAAAGTACTCGAAACCAATCGCTTTAAACAGGTTATCGGCAGCATCGGTTGCAGCACAATGCAGACGGGAGTTATACACCCATTCCGGATGTGGCTGAACAAAGGCTTCGCCATCTTCAGTGACATTGACGAATTCACCACGTTCCCAGATCGCCGCCAGATGCTTAGCAAAACCACCAGTACTGCAGGAAATCGACATGTCATTATCATTCAGTACCACCATCAAGTCAGCTTGATGTGCTACAGCATCATTCATGGCCTCAAAGGCCATGCCTGCAGTCATGGCACCATCACCAATGATAGACACCACTTCACAAGGATTGTTTTGATAACGGCGAGCCAGCGCCATACCCAGACCAGCAGAAATCGCAGTCGAGGAATGCCCGACCCCGAAAGTATCAAATTCAGATTCTTCACGTGCCGGGAATGCTGCTAGACCACCTTTAGCACGAATGCTAGTGAGTTGTTCACGACGGCCGGTCAAGGCTTTATGCGGATAAGCCTGATGACCGACATCCCAGATCAGTCGGTCATATGGTGTGTTAAAGCAATAATGCAAAGCTACCGTTAACTCAATCACACCCAGGTTTGCGCCAAAATGCCCACCACTTTGCCCTGCAGCATACAAAATGTACTGACGTAACTCATCCGCCACCTGCTCAAGCTGACTTTGCTCAAGTGAACGCAATTGCTGAGGATGGTCGATCGCATCAAGCAACGGTGTTACAGGGCGTTGAGTTGGTATTTCTGTATACAGCATAAATGGCAAAGCCTTCAAAAGCCTGGCAAATCCTAAGCTAGGTCTGTCTATGGGGAGTCCCGATCATATAGTCGAATTGTAGCAGCTTCAATTCAACAAAGCTGTTAACGGCGCAATATTAAACAATGACATAAATCAGGGTAAAATTTCGCAGCGTACGATTATCCTGAATAATCTTACTGTTTATCAACTATTATCGTGCGCTTTCTACAAAAAAGAAAATGTTCTCCAGAAATTCAGCTATACAATTCTACTAATGTGCAATCATTACGCTATACTTTGAACAATTTCAGGATTTAACGGGTTCAGCTGTGCCGATCGAATTTGTCGCAACTTCACGATTACCTACTGCTCATGGTGAGTTTAAAATTACTGTTTTTCAAGATCCTAAGACTGGCGAAGAACATGTCGCACTATCTAAAGGATTAGAGGAACCCAGTGATGAGCCGGTGTTGGTGCGCATACATTCTGAATGTCTCACTGGTGATGCTTTTGCTTCACTAAAATGTGACTGTGGCCCTCAATTACAGGCCACTCAGAAGCTGATTAATGAAGCCGGTCGCGGTGTGATTCTGTATTTGCGCCAAGAAGGTCGCGGGATTGGCTTGACCAATAAAATCCGGGCCTATGCCTTGCAGGATCAAGGTCATGACACCGTCGATGCGAACCTGATGCTGAATCTACCAGCTGATGCACGTAAATATGATATGTGTACCATTATGCTGGATCATTTGGGTGTAAAATCGGTTCGATTAATTACCAATAACCCGTTAAAGATTAATGCACTAAAAGATTTAGGAATTAATGTGGTGGATCGTGTGCCACTCACTGTAGGTCTGAATCCATTCAATGAACAATACCTCAAGACCAAGCATGAGCGTATGTCGCATATGTATCGGAAGGATGATTTTTAATTTTTCTTTTATACAAATCCTCCTCCTTTTTTTAATTAAATCCCTCCAAACCTCCCTTTTCCAAAGGGAGGCTTTCCCCCTCTTTGAAAAAGATGAGCAACACTGTTGCGCAAGAGGGGGAGATTCAAATCGTCATCGAAAAAATCCGGTTTTCTGGCATTTTCCGCTTTAGTCTCAAGTCAAATGCCATACAGATATTTCTTACAAAAGGTTTGCCTTTTTCCAAAACTGTGACCGATGAGTCTGTTATTTGAATCAGCTCGTCCTGTACCATTTCTTCGAGTTGTTCCAGCACATCTTCAATTTCAGCAAACTGCATGCTCTCGTCCGCCCAAGAGGTGGTAAAGCTGCACATCAGGTTCAGGATATGTTTACGGATGATCAGATCTTCCTGATTGAGGATATGCCCTTTCACCACCGGAATTTGGTTCTGCTCTAGCAGTTCATAATATTCTTCAATGGTTTTTACATTCTGGGCAAAGCTGTACCAGCTGTCACTGATCGATGAAATTCCGAGGCCAATCATCACCTGAGTTTTCGATGCGGTATAACCCATAAAGTTACGGTGCAAGCTGCCAGACTTAAAAGACTGGTACATGCTGTCACTTTCTAGCGCAAAGTGATCCATGCCAATTTCATGGTAGCCATGCGCTAACAGTTTCTTCTTCCCTTCTTCATAGCACTGGCGCTTGATTTCATCTTTAGGCACATCGGCATCTTTAAATCCGCGCTGACCATTGCCCTTGATCCAAGGCACATGTGCATAGCTATAGAGCGCCAAACGATCTGGCATCAGTGAATTGGTTTGATCAATGGTGTTGAGCACGTCCTCTAAGCTCTGGAATGGCAAGCCAAAAACCAGATCATGCGAAATCGAGGTATAACCAATTTCACGTGCCCATTCGGTGACCTGTTTGACATTTTCATAAGGCTGAATGCGATGAATGGCTTTTTGCACGGTTTCATTATAGTCCTGCACCCCATAACTGACGCGGCGAAAACCTAAGTCATATAAACTCTGTAAATGCTCACGAGTGGTATTATTTGGATGGCCTTCAAAACTGAATTCATATTCAGGGGCAATCTCAGCTTTGGATAAAATGCCCTGAATCAGCTGGGTTAAATGCTCAACCGAGAAGAACGTTGGCGTGCCACCACCAAGATGAATTTCCTTGATCACTGGCTTTTGTTCTAAAAGCTCACAGTACAAATCCCATTCTTTGAGTACCGCTTGAATATAGGGCTGCTCCACTTCATGACGTTTGGTTACTCGTTTATGACAGCCACAGAAGGTACACAGGCTTTCACAGAATGGCAGATGGATATATAGACTAATGCCTTCAGCCTGATTGGATTCCAGAAAAGAACGCTTTAAAGTCTGTTTCCACAGCTCCAGTGAAAAGTGCTGATTTTCCCAATACGGTACGGTTGGATAGCTGGTATAGCGTGGACCTGGGACATTGTATTTCTGAATAAGAGAAGTTGCCTGCACCGACATAAGATCCACCTATCGCTATGGAAAACTGACCCAAATCTTGGGTATCTCAAGCTATTGTGTGGGGGCTAGAAAAAGAATTCAACCAAGCATCCCAGTCGGGTTTCGCTCTTTCCTCACCTGCCGTATAGGGGAATAAAAAGTCTTTTTTAATAATTACGATCGGGAAATACACCTTAATTTTTAGAGGGTTTTATGCTTTGATGTAGGAAGTATTATTTTCTCCCCATGAGGACCTTAATGCAGCATCCAACTTCTGCAGATATTCAACGTGTACGCGAATTCCTCCTCGACTTGCAGTCACGCATTTGTGCCGCGCTCGAACAACAAGAAGACGCTGGTGGTGGCACAGCCGAATTTATCATTGATGACTGGGAACGCCCGGAAGGTGGCGGTGGCCGTTCACGTGTCCTGCAAAATGGCACAGTGATTGAAAAAGGCGGTGTGATGTTCTCACACATCCAGATTTCCAAGCTGCCGGCTTCCGCGACTGAACGTCATCCACAGATTGCTGGTGCCAAAGCTCAAGCGATGGGCGTATCGCTGGTGATCCACCCGAAAAATCCGAATGTCCCGACTTCACATGCCAATGTTCGTCTATTCGTGGCAGAAAAAGAAGGCCAAGATCCGATCTGGTGGTTTGGCGGTGGCTTTGACCTAACCCCCTTTTATCCACATGATAAAGATATTCTTTCCTGGCATCAGACCGCGTATGACCTCTGTACCCCATTTGGTGAAGATATCTATGCACAACACAAGAAATGGTGTGATGACTATTTCTATCTCAAACACCGTGATGAGCAGCGTGGTATTGGCGGCCTGTTTTTTGATGACTTAAATCAATGGGATTTTGAAACCTGCTTTAAATACATCCAGGCAGTGGGTAATGGCTATCTGGATGCCATCATTCCCATCTTCCAGCGCAATCAGGACAAGCCTTATACTGAAGCACAACGCGAGTTCCAGCTTTACCGTCGTGGCCGTTATGTCGAATATAACTTGGTTTATGACCGCGGCACTTTGTTTGGCTTACAAACTGGTGGGCGGATTGAATCGATTCTGGTCAGCCTACCACCGCTGACTGGCTGGTCTTATCGAGCTGAATGGCCGGAAGGCTCACCAGAAAAACGCTTGACTGATTATTATCTAAAGCCGCATGACTGGCTCAAAGAATTAAAGCAATCAACCTGACACAAAAAATGCTCTCAATTTGAGGGCATTTTTATTCTTTGTACGATTTAAACAGCTCCATTAAATCTCTAACCTTCCAGAATTAAGCGATCGTGTGATTTACGGAAAATTTAAATTCCGCAGATTCAAATCCCAAGTGCGACACATTTGTAGTTAGTTGAAAAAGTTAGGTGTATTCATAGAATCATTAGACTTTTTCAACTCGCAATTGGAAAGCACACAATGAAGAAATACACCCAACTTTCTCAAGATGAAAGATACGAAATTTATGCTACTTTGAAAAGTAAAAGCTCAATCGCTAACCTTGCTCGGGAGTTAGGGCGTTCACGATCAACCATCTACCGTGAATTAAAAAGAAATACTGGGCAACGTGGATATAGGGCTCAACAGGCAGCGAAATTTGCAAGTCAAAGACGGTACCGTCCTTCCTCATCAATGACAGCATTTGCCTTCGCCTATATTGATTATTTAATTGGCTTGGACTGGTCACCAGAACAAATTTCAGGTGCTTTAACACAACGCGGTTGGCTGGATGTACCTTCACATGAGTGGATTTACCAGTACATTTATCAAGATAAATCAAAAGGCGGTAAACTCCATCTACACTTAAGGCATCAGAAGAAATATCGAAAACGAGGTTACAAAAACACGGATCGTAGGGGGCAAATCATTGATAAAACAAGTATTCACTGTCGAGACCAGGTCATTGATCAACGACAACGTTTAGGAGATTTCGAAGGTGACACGGTGATTGGTAAACATCATAAAGGTGCTTTATTAACCCTTGTTGATCGAAAGAGCCTGTATGTACATATTGTTCATTTAGGATCAACGAGAGCATCCTCTCAAACGATTACTTGTGCGTTAGATCGTTTACGAATGAGCCATGCTTATAGTGTGACATTTGATAATGGTAAAGAATTTTCCGAACACAAAAGAATTACTGATGCCGGGATAGAGACGTATTTTGCTGATCCTTACAAGTCTATTCAGCGAGCTAGAAATGAAAATACAAATGGTTTAATCCGTCAATATCTGCCAAAATCATCATCGTTTGATGACGTGTCAAACGAACAAATAGAGCAGATAGAATTTGCACTCAACCATCGTCCTAGAAAAACGCTAGGTTGGTATACACCGAGTGAAGTTATGGCTGGTTTTTATACTGTTGCACTTGCCGCTTGAATCCGCCTTCAATAAAAATGAAAATTTGGAAAAATATTTAGAAACGTTTCAACATAAGAATTAGCACAAATGTCCTCACACCTAAACCACTACTCCTGTATAGTGGAATATCAAAAACAGAAGGGAATTTTATGTACTTACGACGTTTCAATACTCAGGTGCTGGTGTTATGGGCATGTCTGGCGGCTACTGTGAGTGCGATTGCTATGACTTTTATGACTAAAGATTTAATGCTGGACAGTTTGGCCATCAGTGTTAGTGTACTGACTTTGCTTGGTGTAATTTTTAGTGGTTCACTTTTATTGACTGAACGTATTATTAAAACCTGTAATTCCTAAAATAATTCAAAAGATAGTCTCACTCACTTCAGTCACTCACAGCTTTAGTCCGTAGCAATTTTCACGTATATTGTTGAGCATTTCAGCACGTGGACACTGTGAAATGAGCAAACAATTTGCTGTGGTTGGCAACCCAATTGAACAATCACGTTCTCCAGAATTACATCACGCCTTTGCTGCCAAAACTGGCATCGATCTCATCTATAGTAAACGTTTGGCGCCGCTGGATGGCTTTGAAGCCAATATCAAGGAATTCTTTGCCCAAGGTGGTGTTGGCATGAATGTCACCGTGCCGTTTAAAGAACAGGCCTATGCCCTATGCCAGGTACTGACCGAACGTGCCCGTATTGCTGGTGCTGTGAATACGCTATGGATGGAAAATGGCGTCTTGTATGGCGACAATACTGATGGCCAAGGTCTAGTCGAAGCGATTCGTGCATTAGACTGGAATCTGGAAAATACCGATCTTCTGATTATTGGTGCTGGTGGCGCGACACGTGGCGTGATCTACCCCCTAGTACAGGCGGGTGCAAAAAAAATTGTCATTGCGAATCGTACCTTGGCTCGTGCTGAACAGTTAATTTCTGACTTAAAAGATGCGGTGCCTCAAGCTGAACTGCAAGCAATTGCACTAACGGATCTGGCTGGGGATTTCGACATTGTCATCAATGCGACCTCTGCCAGCCTGAGCGGTGATGCCTTAATCCTGCCAGAAGCCCTGCAATTCAAACACGCCTATGAAATGGTGTATGGCAAACCATCGACTTTCCTGGATCAGGCTAAAGCGCGTGGTGTACCAACCTCAGAAGGTTTCGGCATGCTGGTCGGTCAGGCGATTGAGTCCTTCTCGATCTGGAATGGGGTTAAACCAGAACTGAAAGATTTCCTCTAAGCGATATTGAGCTGATTACATCCTGAAGAGTCTCTACGGAGACTCTTTTATTTTCCGACAAAAAGCAGCCTTTATCTTTAAAAATTGGATTTAGTGACAAGTTTATGATTCGTTATTCAATAATAATATTTGTGTACAGTTCCAGCAAAATAATGGCTAGACAAAATCTATAATATTTCGATAAATTCATTGTAAATAAGCATTTTTTATATTTTTAAAAGTCTTGAGCAAGAATAACCTTTAACTTGAATTGCCTGACTTTTGCATCGATTCAATTCGCCTTTCTGACATTTTTATTCGCTTGCCTTATCAATGTATTTTTATTTGCAATGTGAATAATCAAAGAATCAATACAGATAATCCAAAACAATTTTAATCAGGATTAAACGCATGCCAGCATATAAAGCCCCGTTACACGACATTCGCTTCCTTATGAATGAAGTGCTTGACTACCCTGCACACTACAAGACGCTGTCGAATGGTGAATATGCCGATGCCGACACCGTCGACATGATTCTGGAAGGTGCTGCAGATTTCTGTGAAAACGTACTTTCTCCAATTAACCAGACAGGTGACGAGGAAGGCTGTCATTTTGAAAATGGCGAAGTCAGAACACCAAAAGGCTTTAAAGAAGCATACGACCAGTTCGTACAAGGCGGCTGGCAAGGTCTGTCTTATCCTGAAGAATTTGGTGGTCAGAACCTGCCAATGTCTTTGAACCTGATCAAATCTGAAATGATGGGTACAGCCAACTGGTCATTCCAGATGTATCCAGGCCTAAGCGTAGGCTGTATTAACACCATCATGCAGTTTGGTTCAGAAGAGCAAAAGAATACATATCTACCGCATCTGGTTGCAGGCACCTGGTCGGGTACGATGTGTCTGACTGAGCCACAGTGTGGTACTGACTTGGGTCAGGTGAAAACCAAAGCAGAACCAAATTCAGATGGTACTTACGCGATTTCTGGTACTAAGATCTTTATCTCTGCCGGCGAACACGATCTGACTGAAAATATCATTCACATCGTTCTGGCGCGTCTTCCAGATGCACCTGCAGGTACTAAGGGTATTTCCCTGTTTATCGTACCGAAATTCCTGCCATCTGCTGATGGCGGTGTAGGCGAACGCAACCCTGTGACTTGTGGGTCGATCGAACACAAAATGGGGATCCGCGCTTCTGCAACTGCGGTACTGAACTTTGACAACGCCGTCGGTTACCTGATTGGTGAAAAGCACAAAGGCCTGCACGCTATGTTCACCTTCATGAACACTGCACGTATCGGTACCGCGATTCAGGGTATCTGTCACGCTGAGCTATCATTCCAAGGTGCCCTGCCTTATGCTAAAGAACGTATGTCCATGCGTGCCCTGTCTGGCAAGAAAGATCCAGATAAAGTGGCAGATGCGATCATTCACCATGCTGACGTACGCCGTATGCTGCTAACGCAAAAAGCTATTGCTGAAGGTGGTCGCTCAATGATCTATCATGCAGCAAAGATTGCCGACAAGATGAACGATGCACTGGTACGTGGCGATACAGCGGCATTTGAAGAGCACGATGACCATCTTGGTTTCTATACTCCTATCCTGAAAGGCTTCCTGACTGAAATGGGTTATGAAGCTGCAAACCATGGTATGCAGGTGTATGGTGGCCACGGTTACATCAAAGAATGGGGTATGGAACAGATCGTACGTGACTCACGTATCTCTACCCTGTACGAAGGTACAACTGGCGTTCAGGCACTGGATCTGATCGGCCGTAAAGTGTTGCTGACTTCGAAAGGCAAAGTAGTACGCGACTACACTGCTGAAATCCTGAAATTCTGTGGTCAGCATGCGCGCAACAAATACATGCGCCGTTTTGCATGGGATCTGACCAAGCTGTGTGCACAGTGGAATGCACTGACTGTCCGTATCATGCTGGCAGCACGTAAAGACCGCGACATCGTGTCTTCTGCTTCTGTAGACTTCCTGATGTTCTCGGGTTACGTAATGATGGCGTACTTCTGGGCACAACAGGCTGCAGTTGCTTCTGCGAAACTGGCTGCAGGTGACGGTGCTGAAGTTCCTGAGTTCTACAAAGCGAAAATTAAGACTGCAGACTTCTACTTCGAGCGCATGCTGCCTCGTGCCCAAGGTCATGCTGAAGCGATGGTAAATCCTTCTAAAACGATGACTTCACTGGCACCAGAGCACTTTAGCTTCGACTACTAATTTTCTAGCCATCTAGAAAACCAAAGAGCGCTACGGCGCTCTTTTTTATTAGGTATGAATAAGCTGTTGATTTTCTATTTTGCTGTTTTTTTCTACAATTTTATTTCCCATAATTTCAACTGCATAAAAAATAATAGCCAGATTCAGCTTGAATATCTGCAGATTAAAGGTATGATGGTTCTCAACTAGAAAAATTCTTGTTTTGGTTAGTCTTCTTTAAGTATCGCAGTTTTAGTCATAAACCTCCGTTTTTATAGATCCAAGCTCCATCCAGTCTATTTTTCAAAGTTACACATTAGTCATTTCATATATCTGACTAGAAATTAATAAAACTCAATAGGTTACATTATGTCTAATACAGTTACCGGTACCGTAAAGTGGTTTAACGAAACTAAAGGTTTTGGCTTCATTCAACAAGACAACGGTCCAGACGTTTTTGCTCACTTCAGCGAAATCCAAGGTTCAGGTTTCAAAACTTTAGCTGAAGGCCAAAAAGTGTCTTTCATCGTAGCTCAAGGCCAAAAAGGTCCTACAGCGACTCAAATCACAGCGATCTAATCGATTCTGAGATTCAAAAAAGCATCCATTCAGGGTGCTTTTTTTATGACTTTAAAATTTTCTTCATCATTTTCTGTTTTAATTTTAGCTTTGTAAAAACATGGAGAAATTAAGAAGATTTTTGATGATTTTAAAAACAAAATTTAGATCTTTAAGCGACAATAAAACTATAATAAATATTATTTTTCAAAAATTTAAAAACTAAATAATAAAAAACTTTTTAGTTTACAAAAGCACTATCGATCGCTTCATAGTCTCTCCACCACCTCCCTCTATGATGAACCCATTGAAATTCATAGAGTATAAAGACGATGAAAAAAGCTGATTTCTGGATTAATGATTGGTTTGATTACTGCAACTGCAACAATGTCGGCAATGGCTGCACCAAGTCATAAACATCATGTTCCACCACATGCAGCGCATTTTGATCATAAGCCAATGCCGCATAAAGGTGGCTTCCATAAAGCACCGCCAAAACCACGTTTCAACAAACATGATGTGCATCATAAATTTGATAAGAAAGACCATAAAGGCATCTTTAATAAGCACCACCATAATGGTCCAATGCACAAAATACCACCTAAGCATCGTTAATTTTTAAATTATAAAAATGCTAAATACTAAAAGAGTGCTTCTGCACTCTTTTAGTATTACTTTAGTGATCTATTTATTTGAAATTAATGATTTTTGAAATAAAAAAAGATATGGATCAATTACAATCAGAAAAAAATTAGTTTCGAGATTTTCCTATGATGAAGACTTTAGTTGGCTTAACTTTTTGTACAAGCATTTTATTAGTTTCATTAGAAACCATGGCTATTCCTCTTAATCAAAATTATCTCGAACAAAAACCAACATTTTTTTCTAGTTTAGCTACTGAAAACTCAAGTAAACCTATAATTTTATTAAGGAAGGGTGCTGGCAAAAACAATGTTGTTCAAGGTATGGCGATTGATTCTAAACATAAGACACTTTATACATTACACGTTACTGGTAAACCTGAAAAAGGGGCAATAAACTGTTTTAAAATAAATGATAAAACCAAACAATGGACAGCTTCAGATAACCAACTTCCTTCAGATTTGATCGGACATCAAGGAATTACAATAGATCCTGTTTCTGGATCTCTATATAGTTCTAGTGGACCAGGTGTAAAGAATAAAGGTTGGCATATTATTCAATTCACTTATAAGCCTAACGCACTACCTGAGCAAACCAAAATTATCAAAGTCTTTGATGAAAAATATAATAAGAATTTAAATACAATGCCTTCTATTTCGCCTGATGGAAAAATTATGGTAGTAAGAGGCAAGAAAGGCAAAACTAATATTATACGAATCTATTCACTTCCAAAGATCAAAAATCGCACTAATATTACTTCTGGGTTTGATCATGAATGGGAGGTTGATCCAACTTTTACTAAAGATGATCGCCCATTTCAAGCCCTAACTACAGATGGTAAATATGTTTATATACTAAGTGGTAGAGGGAATTTATTACCTAAACACTTATACGTGTATAATCTGTCAGGTAAAATTATTCAAAAAATCAATAATTTTCATCTTGGTCTAAAAGAAGCTAAATCCGCAGGCAATTCAAGTCATTGGGAACCCGAAGGCTTAGCGATCGACGGAGTTAGGAACGAATTAAATATCCTTTTCGCAGTAGGAGATAAAGGTCAACGAACAGCTCATTTACATCGAGTTAAAATACAAAATTAAGCCTTACAAAAACTCTTCCAACACCGAATTCAAAAAGATATGGCCTTGCTCGGTACAAGCTAAACGCTCAGGATCATCTACCATCAATTTACGCTGACGCAGTGAGTTTAATAATTCCTTGATTGAATCCAAGCTTTGACCTGTGCGTTCTGCATAGAGTTTGACATCAACACCCACATTTAAACGCAGCGCATTCATCATAAATTCAAACGGCATATCTTCTGCTGCAATCGGTTTAAATTGCAAATGCTCAGCTGGAACTTTGGCTAAATAGTCTTTTGGCAAACGGGTTTTCTGGTAACGGTACACGCCATCTGCTTGAGTGACTTTACCATGTGCCCCTGCCCCAATCGCCAGATAATCGCCAAATTGCCAGTAATTCAGGTTATGTGCTGAGGGCAGCTCTTTACGCCAAGCAGAGACTTCATAATTTACGAAACCATTGGCTTTTAGATAGGCTTCGCCCTGTTCCTGAATTGCTTCCAGTACTTCATCATTTGGCAAAACTGGCTGAGTACGGAAAAAGACTGTATTCGGTTCAATGGTCAGCTGATACCAAGAAATATGGGTCGCGCCATTTTCAATTGCCAGTTTCAAGTCATTTAGTGCCTGTTCCAGTGTCTGTTCTGGCAGTCCATGCATCAAATCGACATTGATACGCTGAAATCCGGCTTCTTTGGCATGCTGAATTGCGTTGATCGCATCTTCATTACTATGAATACGACCCAGTTTTTGCAAATGTTCGGTATTAAAACTCTGTACACCAAGTGATAGACGATTAATTCCTGCAGCCAGATAACCGGCAAACGGATCATGCTCTACAGTCCCTGGATTAGCTTCCAGGGTAATTTCACAGCCTTCTTCAAAAGGAATTAAAGCCCTTAATTCTCCAAACAGCCATTGATAGCCTTGAGCCGAAATCAGCGACGGTGTACCCCCACCGATAAATACGCTATGAATCTGGCGTTCTTGAGCGAAATCGACTTGGGTTTTAAAGTCTTCTACCAGTGCACGTAGATATTCCTGTTCTAGATCCAGAGACAGTTTTCCATCCGGTACCGCATGCGAGTTAAAGTCACAGTAAGGACATTTACGCACGCACCATGGCATGTGGATATACAAGGACAGCGGGATATTAGCAGGGTTTAGATCAGACAAGGACAGTGCTCAGAATATCAGATGAATTTTGTTGCATTTTAGCATGACAAAAGTACCCAGCTCAGCAAATCTCGTCCACTTTCTAGTAGACTCAATTTAGTCCAACAAAAACAAGATGCTAAGAATGAAAATATCTCCCGAGATTCTGCTATTTATTCCCCTGGCGATGGGTATAGGCATTGCCATGAGCTTTCAGACCGGGATCAATACCCAGCTTAGAGAATCTTTATATTCTCCGCTGCAGGCCGCGCTTTTCTCTTTTCTGGTTGGTACAATAGTGCTCGCTGTGTTGGTATTTTTTCAGCAAGTCGATAAACCGGGATTTAGCACTTTTGCGCAATTGCCTTGGTATTTATGGCTAGGTGGTATTCTTGGGGTTTATGCCATCAGCATGAGCATTTACAGTGCGCCCAAACTTGGCCTGCTGAGCCTGTCTGCCCTGATTATTTTCGGGCAACTAGTCACGTCGATGATCATCGATCATTTTGGCTGGCTCGGCAGTGAAAAAATACAACTCAACTGGCAACGTCTTCTGGGTGGCGTGGTGATTTTTATTGGTGTGCTTCTCACTTTACAACGCTAAACCTTATATCTAAGCACATAATGAAAGATGAGTAATTTTTGTGTCGAATATTACGTCAGCCACAACTGTACGCTTTGAATTAAAACGACTCTTTACCCTGATGTTACCGATCCTGGTCACGCAGTTTTCTCAGGCGGGGCTTGGCCTGATTGATACCATTATGGCGGGCCACCTGTCTGCGCTTGATCTTGCCGCCATTGCGGTTGGCGTGGGTTTATGGATTCCCATCATGTTGCTGTTTAGCGGCATCATGATTGCCACCACACCATTGGTTGCAGAAGCCAACGGTGCCCGTACACCAGAAAAGATTGCGACGATCGCCCGTCAGTCACTTTGGGTGGCATTAATTTTGGGAATCATTGCCGGACTGATTTTACAGTTCTTGCCTTTCCTACTGCCGATACTTGGCGTGCCTGAAAATCTACAGCCAAAAGCGAGTCTGTTCCTACATGCGATTGGTTTTGGTATGCCAGCCGTCACCATGTATGCCGCACTACGTGGCTATTCCGAAGCCATTGGTTATCCACGTCCGGTTACAGCAATCAGTCTGGTTGCATTGCTGGTACTCATTCCACTGAATTATATCTTTATGTATGGTGTCGGCCCGATTCCTGCACTCGGTAGTGCTGGTTGCGGTTTTGCTACGGCGATCCTGCAATGGCTGATGCTGATTACTTTAGCTACCTATATCTTTAAAAATAGCTCTTATCGCTCAACCCAACCTTTTACTCATTGGGAAAAAATTAATAGCTACTGGCTGCAACGGATTTTAAAACTGGGTCTGCCGATTGGTCTAGCGATTTTCTTTGAAGTCAGTATTTTTAGTACCGCCGCGATTATCCTTAGCCCACTCGGTGAAACCATTGTCGCAGCACACCAGATTGCGATTTCCATTACCTCGCAGCTGTTTATGATCCCGATGTCACTGGCGATCGCCCTGACCATTCGGGTCGGCACCTATTATGGCGAGAAAAACTGGGTTGCCATGCGCAAGGTTCAATGGCTCGGCTTCGCCACTGCAACTATCTTAGCGGTCATGACCATGTTACTGCTTTGGTTCTTTAAGCATGAAATCGTGGCACTCTATACTTCAGATTTCCATGTTACCCAAATTGCAATTTACTTGGTGCTGTTCGCGATTGCCTACCAGATGATGGATGCCTGGCAGATCAGTGCTGCCGGTTGCCTGCGCGGGATGCAGGACACTAAAGGCCCAATGTGGATTACTATGGTTGCATACTGGGTGATAGCTTTCCCAGTTGGGGTGTATCTATCGCGTTTCGATGATATGGGGGCTGCCGGGGTTTGGGTTGGGCTGATTGTCGGTCTTACCGTTGCCTGTGTAATGTTATTGATGCGCCTTTATGGAAACAATAAACGCTTAAGTCAGCAAGCTTCAGCTCAATAAAATCTTATACCTTATAAAATCAAGAAGGGGTTAGTTCACTTGAAGGCGACATGGATGCCGCCGTTGAGCAATCTTGCGCCACGCTTTAAAGCAGTGCTTAAAGCTTGCTCAGGAAGCAATATTCGCCTAACAAAGCGTTTTTGCCTTGCGGTCTCAAAATATATTTTGAGAACCTCATGTCGCTACAGAAGTAAGAACAGCCTATACGGAAAAATCAGAACCTCAGACAAGAAAATGAGGCTATGACAATTTGAACTTTAATTAGCTGCTAAAGCATCCTTTAATCCCTGCAGAATCTCTGACTCATCCGCTACCTCTTTCACCACTACCTGTCCCACAATCACATCCGTACCATTAAAAGTCATGGTCGGTGAGCCATATAGCTCATAACCTTCATTTAAGGCTTTGGTGACACGGGCACAAAAATGCACATCATCCTTACCCGTAAAATAACGATAAACTTTCATGAAATAGTCTGAGATAAAATGATGCTGCCTATTCTAATCCTATCGAAGCTCAAACAAACTCAGAATAAATGCTATACCTGATCAGTCCAGATGATGAGTCAAAAATGGTATTGGCACAAATTTTGGTAGATTTTTGAAGGAATTGTGAAGTATTCAACTGACTTGGCAACACAACCTCTACAATTAATTGTAGGCATTTAGGCCTTTGTCGCCTATGATCAAAGGCAGCATTCAAAAGATGATTTTGAGGAATCCCGCATGGCAAAAACGGCTAGCACACCCGGTCGTCGCTTTATGAAACTTGCCGGTATGACCGCAAGTATCGCCAGCAAAACACTCTCCAATTCGATTAAAAATTTAACTGCTGATGAAGAACAGAAAAATGCTGCACGCAGTAAACTTTTTCAGGATATTGGCGTCCAGATTGCGGATACCCTAGGTGAAATGAAAGGTGCGGTAATGAAGGTCGGCCAGATTGCCTCACAATATAAAGACGTCTTCCCGCCTGAAGTCGCCAAAGCCATTGCCAAGCTGCAACGTCAGGCACCGCCAATGCCATTTAATGTCATCCGTGCCCAAGTAGAAAAAGAACTCGGTAAACCATTAGAACAGCTATTTAAAGAATTTGATGCTACCCCTTTTGCGGCAGCATCCATTGGTCAGGTCCATAAAGCCACTCTACCCAATGGTCAAGCGGTGGTGGTTAAAGTGCAATATCCTGGCGTGGATGAAGCTTGCGAAAGCGACCTGAAACAGATCCGTCTAGCACTGCGTTTAATGGGTGTTTTAAAAATTGACCGCAAGCTGCAAGACCAGCTATTTAAGGAAATTCAGCACAGTCTGGACAATGAGCTGAATTATGAAATTGAAGCGCAGAACCTGGAAATCGCACGTGCTTTCCATGAATCGCTAGATGACAAGATTATCATTCCGGAAGTCTACAAAGATTACTCATCGCGCCATATTTTGACCTTAAGTTTGGAACAGGGTGAGAGTATGGAAACCGCCAGCAACTGGCCGGTGGAAGTGCGTAATAAACTGGGCCGCCGCCTGTTCCGTGCCATTGGTCAGGAAATTTTCTATCTGCGCCGTTTCCACTGCGACCCGCATCCGGGCAACTTTGCCTTCCGTGAAGATGGCACCGTGATTATTTATGATTTCGGTGGGGTGAAAACCCTTTCTACTGAAGTGATTGATCATTTCCGGGAACTGGTACATGCTGCGCGTGAGCAGAATATCCCGTTGATCGAGCAACAGCTAGATGCGTTGAAGTCATTAACTGAACTGGGCAAATTCCCAGAAGCGCTCTATGCTCAATGGCTGGAAGTATTGTTACGTCCTCTTACTGGTTATTATGACTTTGAAAAAAACTCTGCCCATCACGATGGTGTTGAGCTAATCAAACCGTCGCTAAAATACTGGGATGTATTCAAGCCATCGCCGGATACACTGATGGTGAACCGGACCATTTCTGGACAATACTGGAACCTGATTCACTTGAAAGTGAAAGATGATTTAAGTGATGTATTTGAAGAGCTGGTTCCAAAACGTGCCTGAGCTTTAAAACTCAAACTTTATAAAAGTTACGCCCGGTTACACATCATTACCGGGTTTTTATTGATTTAAATATTGTTACATTATAACATAACATAAATCTAATCATTGTTGTTTAAGCAAGGTGAATATTATGCGCCCTGATATCCATCCAGAGTATCGTGAAGTGTTATTCCATGACACCAATGCCGATGTCTATTTTGTGATTGGCAGTACCATGAGCTCAAACCAGACCCGTGAATATGAAGGCAAGACTTATCCATACATGACTTTGGATATTTCCAGCGCTTCACACCCTTTCTATACTGGTGAGCAGCGTCAAACCAGCAACGAAGGTCGTGTGGCAAGCTTTAACAAACGCTTTGCACGTTTTAAACGTAGCAGCAGCTAAAACTGCCGGTCTCATTTTCATATCGTCAACTTGCCAGGAAACTTTTCTTGTTTCCTGGCTTTTTAATGCCTGCTTTAGGCTTGAGCCAACGCCAGCTGGGTCAGGTAAAAACCGATCCCCAACATAATAACACCGACAATCAGGCTGGAAATGACATAGCTCAAGGCAATGGTAACCGCGCCATTTTTCAATAACTGGAAGGTTTCCAGACCAAAGCTGGAAAATGTGGTAAAGCCACCGAGAATACCCACCATCAGCAACAGGCGGGCTTCATTTTGCAAAAAGACATATTTTTGGCTAAAAGCAAAAAAGATTCCGGCAAACAGACAACCAATCACATTGATCCACCATGTTGGCCATGGAAACATCATCTGTGGCTTGGCAATGAGCAGACCTGCCCCATAACGCAGTGTTGCCCCAATCGCGCCGCCCATTGCCACCAAAAGCCAGTTCATGTCCGCTCCATTTTCATTCAATCATTCATGCTCTGCTGACGAGATCTTGCAGAGAATCTGAATAACATCATGCACCTAAAATTGCACAATGAACATGGAACTTTAACAAAAAATTGGTATATTCGACGCCATTCAAATTTATTTAAGTGATAGAGGGAAACTCCATGGCTCAGGATTTACTGGCACAACTGGCTGCAGGCGAAGCGGAATTTGCTGATGTGATCGCTTACATTGATGCACGTTATACCCATACACCAACTGCATTTAAAAATGGCCAGCAAGCCAATGCGGCAACTGAAAATCAAGGCAGTGCCAAAGTTTTTTCATTTGCAAAACTGAATGGCCTGGATAAAGAGCAAACGCTAAGCCTGTTCGCTGAACACTATGCTGCTGTACTGGCAACTCCAGAAGCGACTGATCACCAGAACATTCGCCAGTTCATGCTGAATGGCTGGGATGGTATTCAATTTGAAGGTGAAGCACTTGCTACAAAATAAGCACACAATTCATTAAAAAACCGCTCATTTGAGCGGTTTTTTAATGAATAACAGTACGATTAGCTGCGCTGTACTTTTTCAATCCATTGAATTGAGTTCACCCGGAATACTTCACAGGCACCCTCGCCTGTATCGGTTGGAGTTAGGGATGAACGCCAGACCAGATTCTTGTCACGTACTTCCACCAGTTCACCTTTCAGACGGACCAGATCACCACGTTTTACCTGTTTAATTGCTTTGGCAATCTGTGGATTGGCCGGAATGATGTGCATATTGGAGACCATCTGCATGGCCTGCTCTTTCGGTACCGGCACTTTGTCCATTTTCCAGTTCAAGAAGCGGTCATACTGGTTCACGGTAATGTGGCGGGCAATTTCCGGCTCGGCAAACAGTCCCCAGCTCACCGCATAATCGATCGGGGAAAACTTGGCTTGCGGGTCATTTGTATAAATTTTAGAACCCAGAATCCGGAAATCCCCTTTAAACGGTTTTAGCACCGAAATTGACTGCCCTTTCACTACGGGTGGCAAGCCTTTAGCAATATTATGATCTATGGATGCCTGTGACAGCACCGGCAACATGAGACCCAGACACAGGGCAATATGCTTCATGCTTTTCAACATCATCTCTTATCTATTCCAGTCTTCTCAATTCATCTTTTCAGACTATCTTAGCGTGATTTTGTGAAGGAAATAGTTGATATTGGTAACAATGTGCATGGGTTTGGTCAGACTGAATCTGCTTGTACCTGCAGAATTTTCGGTTAAGCTAAGGTCAGTCCAGCCATAAATCGAACCTATAACTATGCTGTATCAATTTTATCAAAAACATATTTTCCCTCATCTGCTCAATCAGGTGATGCAAACACCTTCTTTGATGGATCTGCGTCGTGAACTTTTGGTCGGTGTCTCTGGTGAAGTGCTGGAAATTGGCTTTGGTACCGGGTTAAATCTACCGTTTTATCAGAGCGTCAGTATGGTCTATGCCTTGGAACCAAGCAACGAGATATTTAAACTGGGACAGGAACGCATTCAAGCAGCACCATTTTTGGTGGAACACATTTTGGCAAGTGCCGAAGCCCTACCATTTGACAATGACACAATTGAAAATGTGGTCTCGACCTGGACGCTATGCAGCGTGCCGGATCTGGTCAAAAGCCTGCATGAAATCTACCGGGTGCTGGTTCCAGGTGGAACTCTGCATGTGGTCGAGCATGTGCTAAACCGGCAAAACCTGAATGTACAGCGTCTACAACAATTGCTGACACCAATCCAGAAAAAAGTCGCGGATGGCTGCCACCTGAACCGGGATATTGAACTGGCATTGCTGGTAGCTGGCTTTGAACTGGATGAAGTAAAATATATCGATGCAGCGGGTATTCCAAGTATCGGCCAACGCATGCTGCTAACACGAGCACGTAAGCCAGCTTAAGTTAATTTAAAACCTGAAGACGGGTCACTTTCACGATCTGACATTGAGCGCGCTGCTTTGCCCCGGCTCCAACAGAAAAAGCCTGCCCGGTAGTTCCAGAATGCACCGTGACAATATCTCCTAAGATTTGAATCTGCTGACCGGATTTCAGACGGCGCATCTGGTTGGCAATATTCTTATTAGATGCAATCAGGCTAAAATGCTGTACATAGTTTTGAATCGCTTCGCGTTCTGCATCATTCATCATCCCTTCGATCTGAAAACAGCGTTGAGCCTTATCCAGTTTGGCCTGCATCTCTGGCAATGGCTGACGGGTCAGTAGTACATCAATGTTGCTGAGATAAGCCAGATCATTAAAACCACCGACAAAAGGGCTAGCCTGATGCAGTACCCGGCGATTCGGTGCAATAAAAGATTTTTCCAGAATGGTATAAGTCGCTGAAACGGGCTGCACTACTTCAACCTTAAAGTTTTTCTGTACACCTGTTTCTTCCAGATGCGGCACGGCTCGAAAAAATTCTGTCCAGACCCAAAAGCCGATGGCGAACAGTACCGCGGTGATCAGCAACTTATCCATTGGACATCATCCTAATTCTCCAGCTCTTCAAAGTCGATACGGATGGTTTCAAAACGTACCCGTCCTTCCTGTATCGCCCGGGCAATGGCCTGTTGGCCTTTGGTCAGCCGTGCCCCGCCACTTTTGATGTCGATCAGTACCACCTCAATATCTTCGGCCAAGCCATCGCCATCACGGAAATCGGTATAGCCATCAAAGACCACATAGTCCACTGGATCACCGAGAAACTTGGCATCACTCGGCAAGTACTGGAATTCCGGCATGATCGGCGCCAACTGTTCGGCCATTTTCCCTTTTAATACCGCACGACTGGTATTTACACTACGTTTCTGTGCCGCCGCTAGTGCCTGCTGATGTTCCAGCTCCAGCTCGGCAATATACTGTTCATATTCCGCCTTGATCCGGCCATTACGGCTCTGCCCCAGAATCAGGGTGGTTAATACGATGCCAATACAGGCCCCAATCAGCATTGCCATCCAAATGGACATTCAGTCTTCCTTTATCTTTAACATTCTTGATGGATAGATTCGACTGAAGTCGATGGAGTTCCATCCGCTGCCAGCCTGAAAAGAATGATATGCTAGCTGGGTAAAGAATTAAATCACACGGCTCATGAAAACGATCTTAGTTGCGAATCAGAAAGGCGGTTGTGGCAAGACCATCACTGCTATTAGTCTGGCATCAGCACTGGCCGAGAAAGGTTATAAGGTTGCGCTCGCCGATGCTGATAACCAGAAATCTGCCTTGCAATGGCTAAAACATCGTCCTGAAGATGCTGCCCCGATCCAGAGTCTGGACTGGCGTGACAGCAAATCCATTGGCGATGTGCCGAAGAATATCGAATACCTGATCATCGATGCACCGGGTGCATCGACCGGGAAACAGGCCGAACCACTGATCAGTGAAGCGCATGCCATCATCGTGCCTTTGCAGCCTTCTTTCTTCGATATTGATTCGACCCGACGTTTCCTGAAGCATTTACAGAACATTAAGCGCATTCGCAAAGGCAAAGTGCAGATTCTGCTACTGGCCAACCGTATCCGCCCAAATGCTGCGTCCAATCAGGAAATTCAGCAGTTCTTTGACCGCATTGACCAGCAGCCGGTAGCCTGGATTACCGAGCGAACGCCCTATGGCCGCCTGGCGATGCAAGGTCTAGCCATTTTCGACAAGCCACAGAAAATGTACCGTGAACTGCAACTACAATGGCAGCCCGTCCTGAATGCCATCATCGATGATCCTACCGAGTGGTTTTAATAACCATTTCAGTGCTATCTTCACTTCATAAGGTAATCTTAAATACTTCGTTCTCGCTCGTTTGCGGATGGATATTTTTCCAGTTAATATGCCTGTCAAGACCTAAGGAATGAGTCATTGAATTCAGTGCAACAATACGCGCCCACATTACAAAAAGTCTTATTGTTCGGACTCTTTTTTGTTCTGCTTTTTTTGAGTTTTAATGTACTTAAGTACTTCATTGTGCCTGTAGTCTGGGCGGCAATTATTGCCTATATGACCTGGCCGATGTACCAGTCCATCAAGCGCAATGTGGGTAATCGGCCGAATGTCAGTGCGGTCCTGATGATGGTGATTGTAACGCTGGTAGTTGGCATTCCTTTGACCTTTGCCATTTTCCTGTTACAGCATGAAGGCCGTAACCTGTATTTTGAATTGCAGAAACAGGTGTTTTCTGGTCATCTGACCGTGCCAGATTTTATCCGTAAGCTGCCAATTGTGGGTAAGGAAATTTCCCGTACCTTACGTGACATCAACAATGACCCGAACAGCATTGCCCAGAATGTTTCGGTGTGGATTCAAGGCCACCTGAACTATGGCAAGGTGCTGTTTAGCGAAATCAGCAAGAATCTGGTCAAGCTCGGCTTTGCCATGCTGTCGCTGTTCTTCTTCTATCGTGATGGTCAAATCATTTTAAAACAGGTCAGCAAGGCACTGGAAAAAGTCATTGGCCCGCGTGTGCATCATTATCTGGATACCATTTCTGATACGACTCGTGCCGTAGTTTATGGCGTTGGTCTGACTGCGATTGCCCAAGCTCTACTGGCTGGTGTGAGTTACTTCGTGGCTGGTGTACCTAACCCGATGGTTCTGACCATCATCACCTTTATCTTTGCCTTAATTCCCTTTGGCCCACCAATGGCCTATGGCGCTGTTTCGCTGTGGCTGTTCTCACAAGGCCAAACTATCGAAGCGATTGGCGTGATGGCTTGGGGCGTGTGTATCGTCAGTACTGCAGATAACGTGATCCGCCCGCTGGTAATCTCGGGTGCGACCCAGATTCCATTCCTGCTGATTATGTTTGGTGTTTTAGGCGGTATCGCCAGCTTTGGCCTGATTGGTGTATTTATCGGTCCGGTGATTTTAGCTGTATTACTCGCAATTTGGCGTGAATGGCTGCACGAAAGCGATCAGCACGAATCCTTAATGATGCCGAAAGCCACCATGGCTTATGACATTGAGGATGAGAAAAAAGATCCGCCACCCTCTGCGCCCCTCTAAGCCAGAGGATAGCTTTGGTATCTGAATTACAAAGCGAAAACATTTAAGTACTTCATCTTCATAGCCTTGTTAATGGCAATCTGTTTCAATTAGGGCACATAATCACAATAATTATGGGATGCCCTATGATGTCTTCATTATTCAAATTCTCTGCGCTCGGCGTGATCAGTGCTGCTCTGTTCACCGGCTGTGCGACTTCTTCTACACAACCCAGCATTGAAAATATGAAAGCCGTGACGGTCAATGCCGTGACTGCACAAGGTGTGGGTGAATCCATTGGTATGGTCTATCTGGCGGATAGTTCGGCTGGTCTGGTGATTCGTACCAACCTGAGCAACCTGCCTGCAGGCGAACGTGGTTTCCATATCCATGAAAATGGTTCATGTGACCCGGCCGAAAAAGATGGCAAAGTCGGCGCTGCCATTGCTGCCGGTGGTCACCTGAATACCAATCAGGCACCAAATCATGGTACGCCAATGACTGGCCACCTCGGTGACTTGCCTGCACTGAAAGTAGCTGCTGATGGAACTGCCAAAGTGACCGTAGTTGCACCACGTCTAAAACTGGCCGATGTTCAGGGACGTGCCATCATGGTTCATGCTGGTGGGGACAACTACTCAGACTCACCACTTCCACTAGGAGGTGGCGGTGACCGTATTGCCTGTGGTGTGATTTAAGTTCAGCTCATAAAAAAGCACCTTTTTAAAGGTGCTTTTTTAATGCCTTATACACCTGTCAGATCATTTGACTAAGTGACCTAAATACAACTAAAACCAAACTCATAAATCTGAATTATTATTTTAAATACAAAAACTTATAAAAATAAAATCAGTTTATTCTTATCCATATATCCGTTACACTCGGCTCAGTTTTCAATTTTTAAAATGTGCTTATGAACCTCAAAACCTTGCGTCTTGTGGGCCTGATTGAAGGCATTTCATTTCTACTACTTCTCTTTATTGCCATGCCGGTCAAATACATTATGGACAATCCGATTCTGGTGAAATATATCGGTATGGGTCATGGGGTTTTGTTTGTGTTGTTTCTGGTCGTACTATTTGCTGTATGTGAAAAGCAGAAATGGTCACTGAATATGTTTATTCTGGGTCTGATCGCTTCAATCCTGCCGTTTGGGCCGTTTGTATTTGATTTAAAGTTAAAGAAGTTGGAGCAGCCGGTGGTTGAGAAGGTTTGAAATTACCTCTCCCTAGCCCTCTCCTAAAACGAGAGGGAACGCCCATTCGATAATTTGGACCTATTTGACGCTAAGGAAATGATTTAAAAATATTGAATGTCCTCTCTCCCGCTGGGAGAGAGTTAGAGAGAGGGTATAGTCCCTCTTTGAAAAAGGGGGATTTAGGGGGATTCCTATAATAATTAAATCCCTCCCAACCTTCCTTTAAAAAAGGAGGAGTTTTTAAAACTCCCCTCTCTCCTTCCTTTCCGCCATCAATGTTTTTAAGCAAGCTCTTGGAAGCCCAAACCACAGTGCAATTAATACGGCGCAAGAAATGCTGTAACCCCAAATGTCATAGGCTTCATAAATCATCCTGACCAGCTCAATCACAAAGAAGAAGCTCAGCATCATCAGTACTGACAAAGCTGCAGCAACTGTACCTTTAGACACTTCTGAAGACATCAGGGCAAAACGGTAAATCACCGAGAAACTTAAACCTTCACCCAGACTCACCAGCGTCATGCCGATAATCAGGCTATAGACAAAATAGTCTGGCACAAACAGGCCTGCTACCACGATCAACGTTCCTGCAAACATCATTGGTACTGCACGTAACACGGTTTGCCCCAATGGCATTTTATCAATGATTTTCAGCAGGATTAGGTTGCCTGCAATCAAGCCACCGAGTACCGGAATTTGTGCCAAACCATATTGCATGCTGGTCAAACCTAAATGCTCGACTAGCATCACTGGGGATAGTGCAATCCACAGCATCAGCGGCATACCGATGGTGGGCAATGACAGAGTCAAAGTCACAAAGCGTTTGTTTCTCAAGACCTGTTTAAAGTCATCCCAAATATAACTGAGTGGCTGTTTGACCCGGCTGATTTTAGGATCAGGCATTTTGCCTTTTAGGCCAAACCAGCTAATCAATGCCAAAGTAGCAATTCCGATAAAACCCCAATGCCAGGAGACATGCTCAATCATAAAGGCACCAAGTACGGGGCCCAACAACGGCGCAAGCAAAGAGACATTCGCCATCAGTGCCATGACTTTAATGGCATCACGCTCTTCAAAGGTTTCCTGAATGGCGGCATAGCCCACTGCCCCAATCACAGACAAGCCAAAGCCCTGTAAAAAACGCAGTCCAATAAAGCTTTCGATATTTGGCGTAAACAGGATTGCCAGACAGGTGATCACAAAAAAAGCCACACCACCAAGCAGTACCGTTTTACGTCCCCAACGGTCTGAAAGCGGTCCTAAAATACCTGCAATAAATGCTCCACCCAGTAAGAAAAATGACATGGACGACGGTGCCCAGGTGCTGCTGACACCAAAATCCTTGGTGATGGCGAGCATTGCTGGCTGTACCAGGTCATTACAGATATAGACGGAGAACTCAAACAGCACCAGCGCCAATGGAAACATCATGGTGGCACGGGTGAGTTTTGTGGTCTGGGTATTTTGCATGGAGATATGAGGGCTCATTTACTCTTTTTAGAATTTTAAAAGAGCTGTATTAATAAAAAAGTGAGCGAAGTGTAGCAAAGTTCCTCATTGAAATCTTTTTCATATAGAAAAGCAAAAAGCGCATCGCAAAGATACGCTTTTAACCAAATTTCGCTTAAATATCAAACAAAATTATGGACATGGTTCTTGCTGGAATTTTTTCTGATCGCTACTGCGTAAGCACTGATACATCTTCTGGGTATTCACCAATTCCCATTGACGACCATCTAGCCTAAAGTGATAAATAGTTTGAATTGCTTTTACCGAATCATCTTTCAAACCCGTTTCGGTGACCTTCACCTGCCCTGCCGTTGGCGCTTCAGGATTATTAAAAAATTGACGTAGCTCAACCGTTGCGATTTGCTCACGCAGTTCAGGACGTAATCTTAAAACCTGTTCTAATGGGGTATCTGGTGCGCGTAATTGAAGAATTGCATCTTGTGTCGTTGCACAACCACCTGTTACAGCCACACCCAAAGTTAAAATTGCACAAATTATTCGTAGCATGGTCTTGTTTCCGTTGTTGTCATTATTATCGAAATAATGATGCCGGGCTTTTTTTAAAGCGACTGTTTAGACTATGTAATTACTTTTACACAAATATAAAAAAAGCGCACCTTTCGATGCGCTTTTGTAAATTTTAAGAATTCGATCTGATTAAAGGTCGAATAATTTTCCTGGGTTCATGATGCCATTTGGATCGAACACTTTTTTCAGGGCTTTCATGTATTCAATTTCTTCAGCGGAACGGGTGTATTCCAGATATGGTTTTTTGGTCATACCCACGCCATGTTCTGCAGAAATTGAACCGTCATATTTCTTCACGGTATTAAATACATATTTGTTCACCACCTGACATTTCGCGAAGAATTCATCTTTAGTCAGATCAGCCGGTTTCAGGATGTTCAAGTGCAGGTTACCATCACCGATATGACCGAACCAGCAGATTTCGAAGTCTGGGTAATTTTCATTCACGATGGCATCAATTTCTTTAATGAATGCAGGAACGTGAGTGATCAGTACAGAAATGTCATTTTTGTATGGAATAAACGGTGCGATAGACTCTGAAATGTCTTCACGCAGACGCCATAAGCTGTGAACCTGTTCCAGACTTTGACTCATCACGCCATCCAGCACCCAGCCCTGCTCCATGCAGTGCTCGAAGATTTCCATGGCCTTGTCCATGATCGGCTCAAACGGCGCTTCAAACTCAAGCAGTACGTAGAATGGGCATTCAGTTTCGAATGGACGTTGCACGTGACCATTTGCCAGAACTTTTTGCATTGCCAGTTCACCAAAGAACTCAAATGCTGTCAGGTCGATTTTCGCCTGGAATGCGTGAAGTACAGGCATTACCGCATCAAAGTCAGGTACACCCAGTACCATCACTTGCAGGTCTTGTGGTTGGCGTTCCAGCTTGATTTCAGCTTCAGTCACTAGACCTAGAGTACCTTCACCACCGATGAACAGGTGCTGCATCGCATAACCAGTCGCGTTCTTGATCATGCCCTTGTTCAGACGCAGAATGTCACCTTTACCAGTCACCACGGTCAGACCCAGAATCCAGTTACGGGTCATGCCATATTTGATCACTTTAATACCGCCAGCATTAGTACCGATGTTACCGCCGATCTGAGATGAACCTGCAGAAGCGAAATCAACTGGGTAGTACATGCCCTGCTCTTCAGCATAGTTCTGAAGCTGTTCAGTCACTACACCTGCCTGTACGCGTACCATACGGTCTGCTGGATAGAAGTCCAAAATCTGGTTCATCTTGTCCATGCTGACTACGATTTCACCGTTCGCAGCCACTGCACCTGCAGAAAGACCAGTACGACCACCTGATGGAGTCACCGCAACATTGTATTGGTTTGCCAGTTTAACAATGGCTTGAACCTGTTCAGTTGTGGATGGGAAAACGATGACCGATGGGTTTGGATCAAAGTGCTTAGTATGATCGCGACCCCAATTTTGGAGGCTATCCGCATCAGTTTTAATACGGTTTTCACCTACAATTGCAGTCAATTGGGTCAATAACTCAGGGGTTAAAGCGACTGGAGCATTCATCGTTTGCAGACCTAGCATGAAGTAAACAAGAGAGAGTCCGTCCGTTCATTTGCATATATTTCAGGCAAAAAATCCTGTATGAAATTTGGACGATACATGCACATTAAAGCAGCAAAACCGGCTGCTTTAAAAGCATGGTGCAATATTATAAGCTATTTTTTCGCGTTTCCCTGAAAAAATGACAATTTTGATAATATGCCTTTGAAAATGATAATTTAATTCAACCAAAATCATCATTTTCACCAATATCACTTGCAAAAATACCTGATATTCACGTCAAGATGGAAATGTGAATCGGGTGCTTTCCTATGCTATAATCTGCGCACTAAATTTGGCCTTTGTAGCGGAGCCGTAATGAGCCAACATCTATCTCTACCTAAAGATAAAATCCGTTTCTTGTTGTTAGAAGGTGTTCACCAGAACGCAATCGACACATTGAATGCAGCTGGATATACCAACATTGACTATCGCAAAACAGCGCTTGAGGGTGAAGCACTGAAAGAAGCGATCAAAGATGCTCACTTCATTGGTATCCGTTCCCGTACTCAGTTAACTGAAGAAGTGTTTGAAGCTGCGAATAAGCTGATCGCAGTGGGCTGTTTCTGTATCGGTACCAACCAGGTGGACCTGAACGCTGCAATGCGTCGTGGTATCCCTGTGTTTAACGCACCATACTCAAACACTCGTTCAGTTGCAGAACTGGTACTTGCTGAAGCAATCCTTCTCCTGCGTCGTGTTCCTGAAAAATCAGTAACAACTCACGCGGGTGGCTGGGAAAAAACTGCTGTCGGTTCTTATGAAACACGTGGTAAAACTTTAGGTATCGTGGGTTACGGTTCAATCGGTTCACAACTGTCTGTGCTTGCTGAAAGCATGGGTATGAAAGTGATCTATTACGATACAGTGACTAAATTGCCTTTAGGTAATGCACGTCAGGTCGGCACAATGGGCGAATTACTGGCAAATGCTGATGTGGTATCGATCCACGTTCCAGACGTTCCTTCTACCCGTAATTTTATGGCGAAAGAACAGTTTGACCAGATGAAAGACGGCGCAATCTTCATCAATGCTGCACGTGGTACATGTGTCGTGATCGAAGACCTGGCTGATGCACTGAAATCTGGCCACCTGGCTGGTGCTGCGGTTGACGTATTCCCTAAAGAGCCGAAAGCAAACGGTGAAGAATTTGTTTCTCCACTGCGTGGCCTGCCAAACGTGATCCTGACTCCTCACGTGGGTGGTTCTACCATGGAAGCTCAGGCAAACATCGGTCTGGAAGTTGCTGAGAAGTTCGTGGCTTATTCAGATAAAGGTATGACACTTTCTGCGGTGAACTTCCCAGAAATCGCATTGCCATTAACTGAAGGTAAACACCGTCTGCTACACATCCACAAAAACATCCCGGGTGTGCTGTCTAAGATCAACAACCTGTTTGCTGAACATGGCATCAACATCTCTGGTCAAACTTTAATGACTAAAGGTGATGTGGGTTACCTGGTAATGGATGTTGATGCGACTGCATCTCATGAAGCGCTAGACACATTACATAATCTGGAAGGTACAATCCGCGTTCGCGTATTATACTGATCCAGTACTTCGGAAAAACCACAGCAATTGCTGTGGTTTTTTTGTGCCTATTGCTTTTATATTTCAGAGCATTGCTGTGCTTTTTCTCATCGTTCGCATGATTTGGAATATCAATTATCGTGGTCTTCTTCTCTAAAGTTACCCCCACTGTTCAGGCCTATTTGCTACTCCTAATTTCCATGCTCAGCATGCAAAGCAGTGGTTCATTCGCCAAAATACTCTTTGAGCAATTTCCAATTGTGACGGTTTCAGCAATGCGCTTACTGTTGGGCGCTTTGGTTTTGGCACTGATTTTTAAAATTTGGCAGATTAATTTTCAGCAAGTGAAATGGAAAGCCATCATCAGTTATGGTATTGCACTCGCCGGTATGAATGTACTGTTCTATCTCGCGATTCATCGCTTACCTCTTGGCATTGCAGTGTCCTTTGAATTTATTGGTCCATTGTCGGTGGCATTATTTCATGCACGGCAAAAGTTTGATTTTATTTGGGTGGGTCTTGCCATTCTCGGTTTAATTTTACTGTTCCCATTCAATCAAGCTGTAGAACCACTCGACCCGATGGGCATTTTATTTGCTTTAGGGGCTGGGAGCTGTTGGGCATTGTATATTGTGGCAGGGCAAAAACCATCCGGTGTTTCAGGTAATCATACCGTGTGCTTAGGAATGTTTGTGGGGATGTGTATTTTAATGCCGATTGCCCTGTGTTTAGGTATGCCATCTCATACCTTTCAACCGATGAGCCTGATGTATTTCTTGGGTTTAGCAATTTTAGCCAGTGCGCTGCCGTTTAGCTTGGAAATGATTGCACTGCGTAATTTAACGGCGCTGAGCTTTGGCACACTCATGAGCTTGGAACCTGCCATTGCCGCCCTGTCTGGTTTTGTATTTTTAGGTGAGTCTTTACTATGAACACAGTGGCTAGCACTTGCCACCATTATCAGCGCGTCCATTGGCTGTACCGTGACCATGCAACAGGCAGAACAACAAGGCACCTAAGTGCCTATTGCTGTGTTGTTGATTCCGCTTGCAGAATTAATGCATCAATTGCTTGGGCTGCAGTGACATTATAGCCATGACATCCTTTTAACTGATTATCATAGTAATAGTCAGTGAGTTTAATTTCACCTAGACTCATCACATCACTTAGTTCTTGTAACATACGCTGATAATGAGCTTCACGCGCTTTGAGCATATCACTCAGATTTAAGTCTGTAGAAAAAGTAGCATCAAAGACGTGTTGCTTATATTCCACTGCACCCCAATAACGTGCGAGATTAAAACTAAATACTTCACCGCGATCCACTTTAGCAATTGGCAATCCATTAAAGGTGTCATACTGAATATCCTGATATACCGAAGCCTAACTCCATGCTTTTAGATTTTTATCCCTTTAGCCGTAAAACCTCGCCCTTCAGGGCGGGGATATAAGGCTGCAATCCGCTAGTCCCCCTTGTGGGGATTAGCTAGGATTGCTAATGCGGTGTTTGCTGTTGTTGGATATATTGTTTAATAATCCCAATGGGAGCACCTCCACACGATGCAGCGAAATAACTAGGCGATCACAAAGCATTCCCCCATAATTTGTTTTTAATTTCAGGGTGTTTAGTTCTTAAAATACGACTAGATGCACCTTTTAGGCTGTTAACCAAGCTAGAAATAGCTACTTTTGGTGGATAGTTCACAAGTAAATGAACATGATCATGCTCACCATCAAATTCTACCAACTTAGCTTCAAAGTCTAAGCAAATGCGCTTGAATACTTCATTCATAGTTTCGAGCATAGCTTTGGTAAAAACATCTCTACGATATTTAGCCACAAAGACTAAATGAACGTGCATATTAAAAACACAGTGACGACCTGTTCTAATCTCTTGACTATTATTCATAGACCAAATATATTTTAGTGATGAAGACACTTAAATTACGCATAAAAGACAAACATTGCAAGGTGCTAGACCAATTGGCATCTGAAGTTAATTTTGTCTGGAACTATGTCAATGATTTGTGTTTTAAACACTTGCAAAGAAAACAACAATTCTTTTCAGCTTACGATATTGCTAAATACACGAAAGGTACATCAAAAGAGTGCAATTTGCACAGCCAAACCATACAGGCAGTTGCGGAAGAATTAGTTACTCGAAGAAAGCAATTTAAAAAAGCCAAGCTAAAATGGCGTGTCAGTAACAAAAAAAATGCTAGACGTTCTCTCGGTTGGATTCCATTTAAAAAAGTGGCGGTGAAATATGCCGATGGGTATGTCCAATACGGCAAGCATCAATTCAAGCTATGGGACAGTTACGGACTAAGTAAATACAATGTTAAAACAGGCTCGTTTGTCGAGGATAGCCGAGGGCGTTGGTATGTATGTCTTGTGGTTGATTCAATTAAAACAGAGAAAACCACCGCTAAAACCTCAATTGGCATTGATCTAGGACTCAAAGACCTTGCGACTTGCTCAGATGGTGTAAAGTTCAAAGCGCCTAAAATCTATCGTCAATATGAACAAAAACTTGGTATTGCTCAAAGAGCAAGAAATAAAAAACGTGTCAAAGCGATTCATGCCAAGATCAAAAATCTACGTCAAAATATGCTGCATCAATTCAGTCATAAACTGGTGAATGAACATGCAGCCATCTTCGTTGGTAATGTGAATGCCAAAGCATTAGCACAGACAAAATTAGCTAAGTCTGTACTCGATGCAGGTTGGACGACCTTAAGAACCATGCTCAAGTATAAATGCGAGAACGCAGGGGTATGGTATGAAGAAGTCAATGAAGCCTATACCACCCAAACTTGCTCGTGCTGCGGCTCACGCTCCAGTAGTCTGAAAGGTAGAGCAGGACTTGGAATAAGAGAATGGCAGTGTGTGGAGTGCGGTACATTCCACGATAGAGATATAAACTCAGCACTGAATATTCTTGCGCTCGGACATGGGCGTCTCGCAGGAGGAATCTCCGTCCTTTAGGTCGGAGAGGATGTCAAATCAAACTGTAGATATGGCACCTGATTTTGCACTTTATAAATGACAAAACACTTAGAACCTTTCGGATATTTATGTTGCTGCTGCAGTTCTACGAAACGATTTAAGCGATAGTAGTAACGATCAAATCCTGGCTCATTAATTCGATCTACTGCATAACTGAGTGCTGATTGGGCATCTTTATCTTTTAACAGCAAATTGACAGCCACATTGGTCATATAAGTCATTGCATGATCTGAAAGATCATACCACTGCAAATAATACGTCGTCCGTATATCATTTTCTTGTGTTGTCCATGGTCGTAGTTCTAATTTACCTTTCTGATTTTCAATAATTTTCCAGCCTGCACTGCTCTTTTGATAATCTGAATCATATACCCCTGTCGCTGTCACAAAATTTTTGTTTTCTACGTCCATTTTTATGATAGTTTCAGGCAGTACATGAGTATGCTGAGTCATATAAAGTGCTTGATCTTTCACACGATACTCAGCGGCTGACAACAGAATATGATCATGCTCAGGTTCAAATTCTTCATTATTCGGTGTTGAAAAATCGTATATAAAATATTGCGTCAAGGGTTCAGCATGCGTGAGATCGGGTTTTTCTTGCGCTTCAGGTGGTTATTCTTGTGGTGAGTTTGTTTCAGGTGGTTTTTCTGCAGGTGGTGTCACAGGTGTCGACTGTTCTGAAGGATCTGCAACAGGTTCGAACACAGGAGTGTTGTGATCATCCGAATTATGACAACCACATACGATGAGCGTCACTAAAGCGTAGCAAACTCGATTTAATGTCATTATAGAACACCTCGTCATGTTTATTATTTTTAAGATTATTTGACGTCAAACGGTGAATAGAGCATGTTTGCTCTTGATCGAATTATGATACAACAAGGCACCGAAGTGCCTGATTTCAGGTTTTATTTAGGTTGAGCATCTTTAATCGCTGCATTTAATACTTTTGCTGCCTCAACATTATAGCCATCACAGTTATTGTTCAGACCCTCAATTTTATAGGTCACTTGTTTAATCAGTGGTTCACCTTCAGCGCCCAATGATTTAAGTTGAGCAATAGTATTTTTGAGGAAAAGTGCATTTGCATCGGCATGGACTAATTTTTCAGAGAATGAGCTTTCATAAACTTTGCCGTTGTACTCAATCGCACCAAAATACTTTTTATAATATTGTTGATTGTCTAGATATTCAGCTTTTTTGTAGTTCAGATTAGCGAGACGACCGTCCACAATCGATTTCGCTAGTGTGCTATAAGATTCTGCCCACTCTGCTAAGCTCGTCGGCAAATTAACGCCGGGTTCAATCTCCTGACTGAATTCAATATATTCTGTTTTAGGGTCTTCTGAAATCACACGGAAACATTTTGCTCCCGATGGAAAACTGCGTTCACTCTGTAATTTAATAAAATTCTGTAAATATTGATTGTAATACTGACGATTGGCATTGACCTTATTGTCTGGTGAAAAATAGCCTTTCAGGTCTTTGTCTGCCACAATTTTTTGCATGGCAAGATTGGTACGTTCTGTGAGTTTTTTGCCAGATAAATCATGCCATTCGAGTGTGGTGACATTGCGAATATCATTTTCAGGAATTGTAGCAGGTGCAGACACAAAGCTTGTACCGGTATTTTCAATGACACGTTCTAATTTATAACCTAAATTTGTTACACGTTCTTTATCAGGTTGGAAGACACCTTTGGCTGTGACGTAGGTTCCGAAATATACAGTGTCATCAAGCGTATAATCCGCACTAACCTCGGTATTTGTATCGTAGTACAAAATACCATTGGCAATCTGTTTTTTTGCACTGTCCACTAACAGGTTACGTGCCTCATCATATTCATTACTTTCAAGCTGCGGACTATTAAACGTATACGTATAAAATTCAGACAGGGTATTCCCGCCTGCACCTGGTGTTGACGGTGTACTTGGTGTCGATGGATTTGATGGTGTAGTTGGTGTATTGGGATTTTTTACCACAGGCTGATCATGATCAGAGTCATTACATGCCGCAAGCATGCAGCTAAAAATCGCACATGAGAGAACTTTAAATTTCATTTTTATTTACCTGATTGTGATTATTATCTGAATGACCATAAAGGACTAAAAAAATTTGAATATATCAGGTCTATTAACTCAAGTTAAAAAATGTAACTTGGTCGTTAAGTAGATCACATTTTCGTTTTCTTTCATGAATCGCATGACTAAAGTTAGGTTACGCCAATCTCAACTTTTTAAGTCATAGAAATAAAAAGGACATAACCTCATTTTAAATCCGTCTATGAAAATAAAATTACAGTTATGTCCACTGAAGAATTTATCATCATTGTCTATTTAATCATAGAGGAAATTTACCCAACTATAGTCTCTGAACCATTAAGAAAACGTGGTTTTCCACCTGCTTTAACCGATATTGAAATTATCACAATGCAAATTGTTGGTGAGTGTCTCAAAATGGATACGGATAAAAGCATATGGATGTTTTTTTAAAAACAATTACTTAAGTTGGTTCCCTCATTTAGGTTCATATCCTAACTTTTGTAAGCATTGTGCAAACTTATGGCAAGTTCATCAAAAAATCACAGCCCAATTAACTGCACATTATGGTCAGGATCATATTCATTTTATTGATGGATTTCCTATACCTGTTTGTCGTTATAGTCGAGCAAAAAGACACAAGAATTTCAAAGAACATGCAGGTTTTAGTTATTGTGCTGCACAACAAGAGAAATACTATGGTTTTAAAGGGCATCTTGTAATTAATTTGGAGGGTATGATTACTGGCTATACTTTCGCTCCAGCAAATGTAGATGAGCGTGATGTTGCACCAGAAATCACAGAAAATATTCATGGGTTACTAGGTGCAGATAAAGGTTACTTAAGACCCAGCTTGAAAGAATACTATAAATTTCAGTATGTTGATCTACAAACTCCTTTAAGAAAGAATATGCCGGACTCTAGATCTCAAGAATCAATGAGGTTGCTTATGAGAGCACGAAGGAAAATTGAAACGGTCATTGGTCAATTAACTGATCGCTTTAATATTCAAAAAGTAAGGGCAAGAGATTTATGGCACTTATCGCATCGTTTTATCAGAAAGATTTTGTCACATACGGTCTGCGTCGTTATGAATAAAAAATGTGGTTATTCGCCGATTCAATTTGAAAAGCTTATTTAAAGTTGAGATTGGCGTATTTTTTATGTAATTTTGAATACAACAAATTTAAATTCATTTCTCATAAAACTAACTTACTCTTCACAAAATAGTGCTCACCAAGCTTCATTAAAAATTCGCCAGTTTGCTATAATCTGCCGCACTCCCCAACTGAATGCTGTGCCGGTCTGGCACACTCCTGTTCTCATGCCAAACGCCCAACTTCTTGCTGTGTTGTACATGGTTCTATCCATGGCTTCATACCAGATCAGTGCATCTTTTGCGAAGCAACTGTTTACTGTGCTGGATCCGCTGACGGTCACCATTTTACGTCTGTGTTTTGCTGCAATTATTGTCGGGGTGATGTTTCGTTCCTGGAAAATCATCTCGCGTTTGCCTTATCTGAAATGGAAAGACTTACTGTGCTATAGCGCGGCTCTGGGTCTGATGAATATCCTGTTCTATATGTCGCTGAGCAAACTGCCACAAGGCATTGCCGTGGGATTGGAATTTGTTGGCCCATTAGGACTGGCGCTATTGTCGATTAAAAACCGTAGCGATTATATCTGGGTGATTATGGCGATACTCGGCATCATCCTGATGGTACCGTGGGGACAGGCAGCACATCATGAATTTGACCTGTTTGGTGCGGCCTGTGCGCTGGGTGCGGGTCTGTGCTGGGCCTTCTATATTTTCTTTGGTCAACGTGTGGTGCAACAGAATATCGGCATGCATGCCCTAACCATTGCGATTAGTATTTCTGCGCTGTGCCTGTTGCCGATCGGATTCTATAGTAATGCAGAAGCTGTACTGGATACCCAGTACTGGGGCAAGGCACTCATCATTGCTACGCTGGCCACTGCGATTCCCTATGCACTGGACTTAAAAGCACTCAAACAGCTGAACAAGATGAGCTATGGCACCCTGTCCAGTCTGTCACCTGCACTGGCAGCTTTGACTGGCTTTATCCTGCTCGGGGAACGGATTAGCCTGATCCAGTGGATTGCCTTGGCCTGTATCATGCTTGCATCAGTCGGCGTGACTGTTCGTGCTGCACACCAGTCCAGAAAAGAAAAATCAGCATAATAGTAAATTGATTAAGAATGAGATATTACTAAATACATTCTTAATCAATATTAAATTTAAAGGATTATGTGATGGGAATTGTTGATGAATTCAAAAAATTTAATGCAGAACTTAAGAATCCTAATTGGTCCGTATCTTCTATCAATTCCAAAAATGAACTTATCGTGAGCTTATGGGGACATTCTCCTCTTCTAAAAAAACATCCCACTGCAAGGAAACAAATTTATAAAGACCGTATAGATCGATGGTCTGGACATGGGTGCAATGAATTTAAAGCAAATCTTGATTTAGCCTATTCATCTAAATTACCGATTCGTCCAATCATTGTAATGCTTAATAATCTCTCTGATTTTAAATATATATTAGATGGACATGATGCTAGTAAATACCCTAAGAGATTCAATGCGAAAATTAACTGGATTGGAGAATTGATTTATTGGGATGGCACTAATTTTGAAATTGAATTTCAATTAGAAGAGAGATAGAAAGATGGCAATTGCGCCATCTTTTTTATGCTTTAAAAGCTTTGAATTCAAATGTCAGCTTTCAACTAGCATGTCTTTTTTCATCTCTTTATAGCGCTGATATTCATTCTTGTACTGTACTGCCAAAGCTGTTTTTTGTTCCTCTCCCAGAATTTTACCAGCCTGCTGGAAGAAACCATGTTCTTCTTCTTTTAAATGATGATGTACTTTTTCCGAAAGTTTCTTAGCCAAGGCAATCCAGCCCGGATTACTAAAATCCATATCACTCAGCTCTTCGATCATTTCATCCATTTCATGGTGTTCCGCCAAGGCATGGCGGGTAATATTCAGACCAGAATCAGTCATCATCAATGGAATATAGAAATAACGGTCTTCAGCTGTTTCATGGGCGAATAATTCATTTTTCAATTGCTGGAACAGCTCATGGCGTTCTGGTGAATCCCCGGAAGTCTGTAATAATTTTGCTGCCAGATCCCGCTGAATTTCATGACTTTCTCTTAAAGCTTCGAAAACGGTCTTCATGTCATTTTTCTCCTGTTTTTATCATGCATTTCATCCAGCATAGAGATGAACAGCTAAACTTTCAGGCGTATTTCTAAGACAAATTTGTATGACAAACTTTAATATTGAAAACGGTTGATGAATTTATTTAGGCAAAAAACATTTGATAGGCCATACGGCAAATCAGCAAACTGACCAGAATCAGAAACAGAATTCGGATAAAACCGCTGCCATATTTAAATGCCAGTTTTACCCCAATAATTGAACCAGCAATATTGGCAACTGCCATCATGGCACCGACCAGAAACAGTACATGTCCGGTCGGAATAAAGAAACTCAGTGCAGCCAGATTGGTGGTGAAATTGGCGATTTTCGATAGTGCAGAAGCATGCAGAAAATCCACACTGAGATAACGGATAAAGAAGAAGATAAAAAAGCTGCCCGTACCCGGTCCAAAAATCCCGTCATAAAAGCCGATCAGCAGACTGCCAATCGCTGCAAGGATCAGCATTTTCCGGCTGAGTTTTTGCTGTACATGCACCCGGCCAAACTGCTTTTTGGTAAGGGTATAGACCGCAATCACGATCAGCATGATTAAGACAAAAGGCCGCAGGATATCTACCGGTATCAGGGTAACACTGGCTGCTCCGGCAAAGGAACTCAGAAAGCTACAGAGTGCGATCACACCGAGCAACGCCCACGGTAATTTCACCTGGCGAAGATAGGAAAAAGCTGCCGAGCCTGTACCGAAAATGGATGCCAATTTATTAGTGCCAAAGACTGTTGCAGGCTGTAAATGCGGCAGGCTGCTTATGATTGCCGGGATCTGGATCAGACCACCACCGCCCACGGCCGCATCAATCGCCCCCGCCATAAAGGCAAAGCCGATCAGGCTGATGATGATCTCGATCTCCATATCTGTTTTGTCCTGATAAGTTCTAGAGATTTAACACGCGTTTTGGCACCAGACGCTTACGGTCGGTGATTTCTGCCAGACCTAGACATTTTTCGCCATCAAACACCAGTACCTGTGGCTCAGCCGGATGTTCAATATTACTTTCCATGCCACGACTGAAATATTCAGCACGCCCTTCCGGCACCTGAACTTTCGAGAAATGATCCACTGGTGCATAAGCAGGTAAGAGCAAAGCTTCTCTCTCTTCCTCACTCAGGCTTTCCAGATATTCAATGGTATAACTTGGAATCAGCTCAAAATGTCCGGTCTGGATACGGTGTAGATAAGTCAGATGGCCATAAGTTCCTAGCGCTTTGGCAATATCCTCACCCAGCACGCGGATATAAGTGCCTTTGGAACAGGTCACATCCAAAGTGATGCTATTTTCAGTAAACGATAAAAGCTCAATCGCATAAATGGTGATTGGACGTGCTTCACGTTCAATCTCGATGCCCTTGCGTGCCAATTCATACAGCGGACGGCCTTCTTTTTTCAGCGCCGAATACATTGGAGGGACTTGTTGAATATCACCGACAAATTGCGCCAAGATATCTTTGATCAGCTGTTCATTTAATTCAGGTACTGGCTTTTCCAGCAGAATTTCACCTTCAATATCCCCAGTCGTGGTGCTATGCCCCAGAAAAACCGTGGTCTGATAGCGTTTGGTCGAATCCAGCAGATAATGCGAAAACTTGGTCGCCTCTCCCAAGCAAATTGGCAAAAGACCTGATGCCAGCGGATCCAGCGCCCCGGTATGTCCGGCTTTTTGCGCACGATACAGCCAGCGTACTTTTTGCAGTGCGGCATTAGAGCTGATACCCAAAGGCTTATTTAAAAGAAACACACCGCTGATATGACGACGCTGAATTTTAGGAGATGAGGATTTCATGGCAAAAAATCAGACAATTTTAAAGTTGGCGCAATGGTAAAACCCTGCTCAATGATTTACAACTTTTCTATGCCATTCCTTTGCATTTATGGCATATTGGACGCATTCCTTTTTTATAAATCACTTAAGAAAAACAAAATAAAGGTGCATAGGACATGCAGAAATATAAAATCTGGATCATTACGGCATTAGTGATCTTGTGTCTGGTCACGCTAGTATTTTGGCTCTCTCCAAAAGATGAACAGCAAAGAAAAAATCAGCAAAAAGGCGCACAGGCCGCCATGCTCAGAACTGAAAATAGTCACCTGGATGTAAACAGCCCAACTGGCACAATGTTTAACAGCCCTAGTCAGCAGGACACTGAAATTAACTGTCAGATACAGCTGAATAATGGCAATCACCTGATTGTGAACGAGCAGACCCGCAACTGTTTTGAATATTTCATTACCCAGTTCGGTGAAAAGACCATTGAGCAGATCACGCAGGATTTTAAAGCTTATATTTCTGAAAATCATAAAGAGCCGGTCTTAAGCCAGATTCTGGATCTCTGGGATCGCTATATGCAATACCGGCAGAGTTTCGGTGAACTAACACCTCCAGCAGGTCTGGATCAGGAAGACCCCGCTTATTACCGTAGCATTTATGCCAACACCAAAAACCTGCGTAAACGCTTCTTCTCTGATTATGAAATTGAAGGCCTGTTTGGTACTGAAAATACCTATCACGAATATACCTTAGACCGTATGGAGGTGATGGCAGATAAAAGCCTGAGTGAAGCTGAAAAAGCCCAGAGACTGAAAGAACTGTTTGAACAGCTGCCAGAAGACTGGCAGGAAAACCTGGAACAGCTGAATAAACTGGAAGACCTACGTAAACTTACGGCTGATATTAAAGCCCGTGGCGGTTCCGCCGAGGAAATCCGCCAGATGCGTTTAAATCTGGTCGGTCCTGAAGCCACTCAGCGTTTAGAACATCTGGACAGTGAACGTGCTACTTGGAAAGCTGATGTCACGCATTATTTAACTGAACGTGACAGTATTATGAAAAGTGGTATGAATGACGGTGCCAAGCAAAAAGCGGTGGAACAACTACGTGCCCAGCATTTTAAAGAACCAGGAGACCGCCTACGTGTGGAAACCTTTGAAAAGGTCTATGATCAAGGTGGTAAACTGCCTTTTGTCGATTAACATTTTCTAAATTTTTTAGAGGTTGTAACGAGATCAGTTATAACCTTTTTTTATTTTGAAATTCTGCCATTTTCACCTAAACATCCCGACTGATTATTCAAGCTGATTAAAAATGAATGCCATTCATCTATTTAAATGTTAAATCATGATTTCTTACAATATAGTTTTCATACAATAATTTCATAATAATTATTAATTTTCAATAACTTAAATTTTAAAACAATGTACTCTCATCAGTCTTTACCATTTATCTATTTTTAAAGCCTGCTCCTGACCTCAAATGATATGGCTTTGCCCTATCAGCATGAAAAAATACGCTGGCGTAAAATTCATTTGTTCTTTGTTTGAGGATAAAGACGGTATTTTTAAATTCAGACGTTCAACGCTAATTCAGCATCAGTATTTAAGGGAATTCATATCAATCGGAATGTTCTTCAATATCAGGAAAGTACTTTCTCACAACAACAATAGCTGATTGGACTAAGTAAAACATGGCTAGGACAGCCTTTAGAAAACAACAATAGAGGTCATCATGATGAAAATTAAACTCTTGGCAGCAAGCCTCGTATTGGCGGGTACCTGCTTTAATGTACAGGCTTCAACCCAGGCAAAACAGGTCACTGCAAAAGCCAGTTCCACCTATGCCAAAACCAAATATCCAATTGTGTTCACCCACGGGATGGCTGGCTTTATCACTGTAGGTACCGATCAGTTTGGTCTGGACTACTGGTATCAGATTTTGCCTGATTTAGCGCGTAATGGTGCCAATGTCTGGGCGACCCGCGTCTCACCGTTTAACTCGACCGAAATTCGTGGTGAACAATTATTAGAACAAGTAAAAGAAATCCGTGCCATCACCGGTGCTGATAAGGTCAATCTGATCGGCCATTCCCATGGTGGCCCGACCATCCGTTATGTGGCTGGGGTTAAACCGAAATTTGTTGCTTCACTGACAGCAGTTGGTGCAACCAACAAAGGCTCCCCTGTTTCAGATCTGATCTTAGCCATTCGGGATGCTGCCCCGATCTTGGAAACGCCTGTGGTAAGTGTGGTGAATTTATTATCTAGAACCATTACCTGGGCGCAGGGTCTGGATCCAAACAGCTTCCCACATAACTCACTGGCGAGTGCAGAAAGCCTGAGTACTCAAGGTGCCGCTAAATTCAATCAGCTTTATCCTCAAGGTGTTCCAAGCAATTGTGGTGAAGGTGCTCCTACATGGAAACATGCGAATGGCGTGATTTACAATTATTCCTTTACGGGTACAGGTACCGTCACTAACTTACTTGATCCTGACAGCATCTTGAAAGCAACTAGTCTGCTCATCAATGGTGGCCGAGATAATGATGGTCTGGTACCACGCTGTAGTGCCAAATTTGGTAAAACCATCCGTGATGACTATAACTGGAACCATCTGGATGAAGTGAACCAGGTACTGGGTTTAAAAGCACTGTTCGCACCAGATCCGGTAGATGTTTACCGTCAGCATGCCAACCGTCTAAAACAGCAAGGTTTATAAAATTCAGGCATAAAAAAATGCGCCAAACGGCGCATTTTTTCGCTTTAAAGCAAGGTCAAAATTAACCTTGTTTACGAGCTGGTAATTTTTCACGAATACGTGCAGCTTTACCAGACAGTTCGCGTAGGTAGTAAAGTTTAGCACGACGAACGTCACCACGACGTTTCACTTCGATTTTAGCAACGATTGGAGAGTGAGTTTGGAATACACGCTCAACACCAACGCCGCTAGAGATTTTGCGTACTGTGAACGCAGAGTTCAAGCCACGGTTTTTCTTAGCAATTACAACGCCTTCAAACGCCTGTAAACGCTCACGGTCACCTTCTTTTACTTTTACTTGAACAACTACTGTGTCACCTGGTGCAAAAGCAGGGATATCTTGTTTCAACTGTGCATTTTCAACAGCTTGTACTAAAGGATGTTTACCGCTCATGGGGTATCTCCAATAATGTGTGGGTCAGAAGAGGTCTGAGTTCCACTGGGTATAGAGGCTAAATCGCATAGACCCGGTTATCTTTCCCTTTATGCTTGACCACTTCAATGCATAAAGAGCCTAATTCTTAAATACTAGAAACATGATTGTTTCAGTATGCGCTCGGACAACAATAATTATTTATTGTGACCTTGCAAATCTGCTAGCCATTTCTTTTGCTGCTTGCTCAGTTCCACTTTTTCAACCAGCTCGGGCCGGCGTTCCAAAGTGCGCTGATATCGCTGCAAAAACCGCCATTTTTCAATATTGGCATGATGTCCCGACTTCAATACTTCTGGCACATCCATACCTTCAAAATGGTCTGGCTTGGTATATTGTGGGCAATCTAAAAGACCATCCACAAATGAGTCTTGAACGTGTGATTGTTCGTCGGACATCGCACCCGGAAGTCTCCGGATAATACTGTCTAACAGAACCATCGCAGGAAGCTCACCACCCGATAACACGTAATCACCTATTGACCATTCCTGATCAACGTATTTCTGGATCAAACGTTCATCGACACCTTCATAACGACCACAAAGTACAATCAATCCGTCATAGTTTACGAATTCTTGTACTGCAGGTTCATTTAAGGTTTTTCCTTGTGGTGACATATACACCACAGGAACATGAACTGCTCCCGCTTGCGCTGCAAGCTCTTTGGCACGGTTTATTGCTTTCGCCAGAGGCTCAGCCATCATCACCATACCGGGACCACCACCAAATGGACGTTCATCCACCCGTTTGTAATTCCCTTCAGCAAATTCTCGTGGATTAATACAATGAATTTGTATCAAGTCACGTTTTGCCGCGCGCCCGCTAATACCGTAGGCTGTAATCGCTTCAAACATTTCAGGAAAAAGCGTTATGACTGCAAAGAACACCGCAGACTCCTCATTTTCCTGCTGCATTAATTTTGACAGGATTAATAATCCACGCCCCAATTAACGTAAATACGACCAGCTTCGAGATCAACTCGCTGTACCACATCTTTATGCCATGGAATCATTCGCTCTTCGCCATCGACGCTTTCAGCAGTAGCGCGAACCACCATTACGTCATTGGCCCCTGTTTCAAACAGTTCATGGATTTGACCGAGATTCACTTCCTGTTCATTTTCATCCAGACCTAACACAGTTAAGCCTTTCAAATCTGACCAGTAGTACTCGTCCACGCCCGGTTGAGGCAGTTGCGATTTTGAAATCCAGATATTTGCGCCAACCAAGTTATCTGCTGCCGTGCGATCAGTTACACCCTTCAGCGAAACAACCAGACCTTTGCCATGTGGTTTCCAACGTTTTACATCTACAGTTTGCCAACCTGCTTTGGTCTCAATGTACCAAGGAAGATAGTCAAACATATTGCTCATAGGTTCCGTGTTGGAATAAACCCAGAGCCACCCATTTAATCCATATGCTGAACGTAACTGTCCAATCTGAATACGATCTTCGGGAACATTCTGTGTTGGTGTCATGGGCTCACTACTACCTAATTCGTTAAAAATTATGCAGCAGCTGCAGCTTTCTTAGCTTGTGCAGCCAAAGAAGCAACACGTTCAGAAGGTTGAGCGCCTTGAGCAACCCAGTGTGCAAAACGGTCAGCATCTAAACGAAGTTTTTCTGCTTTACCTTGAGCTGTAGGGTTGAAGAAGCCAATACGTTCGATGAAACGACCGTCACGCGCATTGCGGCTATCAGTTACAACAACTTGATAGAACGGACGTTTTTTAGCACCACCGCGTGCTAGACGAATTACGACCATGTTAATACTCTCACATGTTAAACAAAGCTTTTTAAGTTCGAATGAACTAAAAAGGCGAATATTTTACGATATATTCGCCTAAAGGGAAAGATCAAAAAGTGTTTATCCATAATTTTGAATTTAGATTAGCGGCCGTCCCAATTAGAGTTAGCTGTAGGAGTACAGGAGGAACCTTTAGTCCAACACCTATATCCTTGATAGTTTAATACCAATTCGCCATTGCCATCCTGCGTGCTCGATGACACTGGTTTGGCCGTCAATAACCACGTATCTCCAGTCACATCAGAAAGTTCAAATTCATACAGTTTTTTTGAAGCATTCGGATAATCCGATGACACGCCAAGATCACTTAAGGTCAAAGCATTTCCATTGGCTTTGACATAAGAGGAATTAAGTACTTTATAGCGTTGTAATAATCCGGCAATCCTAGTCATTTCAGCTTGAGCATCGACACGGTTAGCTTTAACAACATATTGAGTATAGCTGGGATAAGCGATAGCAGCTAAAATCCCAATTATTGCCACTACAATCATTAATTCAACTAATGTGAAACCTTTATTATTTACCATGGCTGACTTCCTGTTTGTGCACTATCATCCCAAGGCTCACATTTAAAATCCACATCACTCTCTAAACGTGATTTACACTTTAAACCTGTGCTACTCATAAGAAAATAATAGTTTTTAGGATCGGTTGGCGGCTCTACTTTAATAAACCATCCTCGTCCTTGAACTCCATCACCTAACCCTTTATTGGTACTATCTAAATCATAGATATTTAAACTATATCCATCAGGAAGTATCACATTCGTGGCAGTGAAATTTCGATAATTAAAATTTCTGGCACGATACCGTTCTAATTGCTCAGCAACTTTTAATATTTCCTGCTGAGCTTTCGCCTCATTATTTTTCCTGATGGTTTCCTTATAGCTTGGTATAGCGATTGCAGCAATGATCGCAAGGATCACCACCACAATCATTAGCTCAATCAAGGTGAAACCTTTGCTATCCTGCATAAAATTTCTCCTAGCGCTCATACCAACGCTGCGAAATAAATTTCGTCTTACCTTGATATGTTTTCAGGGTTTTATCTGTTGGTAAGTTTAAAACCAAGCCCCGTTTTTTGTCGATACCACCAAAACTGATACCAATATTTCCTTTACCTAATTCGATATCCTCTGGACGTGATTCTTGTTCATAGCTTCCATCAGCATTTTTCTTTAAACATTGGCCATAAGGTAAACAGAATTGTTTGGCAACACTTTTCCCTCGTACGCCCCCGTAGCAATTTACATCATCAATATCCACTGTAGCATCAAACACACTGGTATATAAATCATTAGCAATTACAACGTTGTCATTTAAAATACGGTTCTTATTAGCTAAAGGATAATACCATCCACCATATGTTAAGGTTGTAGCAGTATTACCATCAGCATTTTCAACTAATTTATTACCGCCAGAACCTGAAACCCTTACATCTACTGTAGTTAGCTCACTATCAGACATTACAGGCAAGTTTCTTTTGGTGACATCCTTATCATAAATAACATACAACGCATCACTCTGATCTGATTCAGACATTGGGAAACTTAGGTTACCTGAGCCAATTGTCACTACACCAAATAATCCATTACCCTCATTATGAACACTAAATGTTGGCGTGCTATAAAAACGCGGAACATTTGATGCTGTAGACATATCCATAATTCGGACAGCACGTTTGGCAAAATTAGTACTTTCACCTGCTGATTTTGATGAATCCAAATCGACTCGCCATAATTGGCCACCTAAGTCCCCAAAGTACAAGTGATCTGCAAGACCATCATTATTTCTATCAATAGCCTTAATTTGACTGACCACACTACGTTTCATGTTTGCAACATGCAGCGAATCAGATGAAGCTGCGCTTTCATCAGCATGCGCACTCGCCCACCAGAGCAGAGAACCATTTTCTGCATCAAATACATATACACCAGCACCTTTATCTGTACTTGATGAAGGTCGGAAATTTAAATTCTCATAAGCATCGTCATAACCACCACCTACGATCATGACTAACTTACGTGTACCTTTCCAGTTCACCCAGGTAATCGTTGGTTTGGACCAACTTTGTCCCATATAACTTAACGGGCTATATGCTGCCGCTCTCTGTGGATCAATTCTAAATTTGATTTTTGGTGTTCCACCTGATGAAGTGACATCAGATAAATCCAGAGCATAATAGCTTCTACCTCCCATTCTGAGACCGCCATAGAGCCATTGTTTACCATTCTTAACACTCACTACAGGCTCATTTGCAGAACTACCGCTTTGAGTTGCATATTCAGTATAGGCTGTCCATTGTCCATCTATACCATATTTCAATAAATTGCCTTGTTGAAGCTGATTTAAAAAGCCCTGATACTGATTTTCAATCATTTCATTTGGCACAAAAGTAAATACTTCTTTGCCCGCATCAGAATCAGAAGCACTATCACCTGCACGCACAATATGTAATAAACCTTGGGTTGTACCAAAGACTATTAGATCATCTCGATTAATATAGGTTAAATCGCCTGTCTGGGTATCAAACTTCGTTTTACCTTCTTGTGTAATCAATATTGGCTTAGAGTGCATGACTGCACCCATTTGTCTTAATGTCGCATTTGCATTAGTCAAGAAATTGCTAAAGGTTGTTTGCGCTCCAGCGGTATTACTTGCTAATTGATTCGCTAAAGCCGATTTCACATCGTAGCCAAATAAAGCTGCAATATATCCACGTTTAGGATCTTTAGCATAGTTATTTACATTATTAAGGACTTTTAGATCACTGGTTTTGATCTGTAATAAGTTCGAGTTATTGGAAACAGTAGTGACTTGACCATCCTCTGTGATTTTTCGATCAGTAAAAATTTTACGTTCTACATTATTATTCATACCAAGTTTAAGCTGACTTAAAGCACCACCTACGAGTACCTCTATATCCTCTTCTATTTCAACATTATTAACTGTTTTGATTTTAGTAATCATTTTTTTAATAGATGTATCTGCCCAATAGTCTTCTGGACTATCTACACTGACACCAGTTACTTCATCAACAATTTTGTCATTATTTTTATCGCGAAGAATATTATTAACAACTTTATATTTCTTTAAGTTACCAATCCATGTGGTTACCTGTGCATCAGGTGCTGGATCAAATTGAGGGAAATAACCCCAAGGCTGAATATTTTGGGTATCTAAATTATCTACCGGTACAGTCACTGAACCTGTAGTCACAGGTGGAATATATTTTTGAAGTTTTTTCAAAAATTTTAAAACGCTATCTACGACAGCTTGATCATTATTACCAACATAACTCCCCCCACCTCCAAGAATACCCCATTTGTCAGCATCCTTTTCATCAGAAGTACTTTTGTTGCTAAAATCATTACCAAAACCAACAACAGCTGTTTTAATACTTACTCCAGCAGGATTTAAGGTTGGGTCTAAAAGCGCTTTTGTATAAGCTCCGATGCAATCCCAACCATTACGCGAAGTCATTTTTGAATCTGAACTATAGCCAGATGTGAACTTGCCTAAAGTACTATCATTGTTACAAGAAAAACCACTAGACTTCGTATCTAATGTTTTTTTCATAAAATTTTCTAATACTGTTCTATCATGTTGCTTGGTTGCATTACTACTGCCACTGCTATAATAAGTTGGCGCACCATCAGTTAAGAAATAGATACCTTGAGTATTACACTGTTTTGCTGAAGTCACGGATGCTGGTGCAATATACTTTGTATCACCACTAATACCTGATCGATTGGCACTAAATCCTGATATGGATCCTGCATCAGCAACACCTGACGTTGTTTGCCCCATCATATAGGCAGCAACTTCAGCAAAAGCATAACCTGTAGGTGTACCACCTACGGCATTTAAAGCATTGACACCACGAATCATTCGCTTACGATGTGTTTCATAAGCAGTACCTGTATACGTTTGTATAAACTCACCTACAGCTGTCGCTGTTTGTGACCTAGTCTGCTTCTTCTTCTCGATAGCAGTCTCAGTTTCTCTTTCTTCAGTACAATTATAAGAAGGCCGACCCGTATCCTTTCTACACTCTGTTTGGCTATTTTGGGTAGAGGTTACTGTTCCAATATCTGACCAACCTGAATTATCTGAAGGAGACCAATTATTGAAGGTATAAACTTCATCCTCAGTACTAGCATATTGAGTTAACTCCGAAATACTTTTCGTAGACTGTACCCAAGTTTTACATACTGTAGCAGAGGTAGTCCACTCAACACATTCCTCTACACCTAGGGCATTACCCCTTTGTTTCGAAACCGATACTGCACCAGTTGATATAGATCCATCTCGCGACCAACTACTCCAAGTTGTCCAACCTCCCCAAGCCCCCCAGCTAGTCCAATTACTCATCCCCCTCCTAGAACTTGTTCTAGTTCTAGTTCTAGTTCTAGTTTGACTTCTTAGTACGTCTTGAGTTTGAGTTCGTGAGCCAATATACGTTGTAGGTGTTCTGACTCTATAAATCTCTCTAACACCTAAGCTCGTCATCTCCCCTAAAGGCTTGGCTTCAATAGTAATTCTCCCAAATGGACCATTTCGATTTGGAGAACTAAACTCAGATAAACCTACCACTAATTTGTCAGGTAATGGTTCTATTCCATCAGAAACACTGCCTTGCAACAACTTGATCATTCCCTCTTTAAGCTTATCTACCCTATTTGGGGAACAACCACTATTGGTATTGACCGTACCATTAGAATTATCGCAATAAAGCATACTTCCTGATAAGTCAACCATAAACATGATAGTCGTCTCTGAGCTTTGAGGTGCCTTATACAACTCTGTGTCACTTGCAAAACTAGGTAAAGCTGAGCAGATTAAAGAGGTCAGAATTGCCGTATGAACAGCAACTGTTAATTTTTTATATTTTGTTTTCATTTCAAAATCCCCAAATTTCTTAGCTCTTAGATGCATAACTAATCACGGCATAATCCACGACCTGTTGACTATAAGGAACGCCCAATTTGCTAAAACATTCTGCGACTGTTTCCTGTCCAGGAAATTGCTCAGACTTCACATTGATATGCTTCTTGAAACAATCATTGACATCCGTACTAAATGAACTCCAACCACTCCCCGAACCACTTGCAGCACCAGGAATAATAGTAGTAACTACCACCTGCACAGGCTGAACCTGATCTAGCTGTACTGTCGATACATCTGTTCCCAAAGGGTAGAATTTAAATGGGACATCTGTTTGCATACTGGTTTTCTTCACTGCCACCTGTGAAATCATAAAATCACGGCTACTACTGTAATCTGCAGAGGTATACTGGCAAAAACCTGTTGTACCCATTTCGGAATTATTAATCCCATTAGTATTGTTAGTAGGATAAATAATACTCGCTTTGTTAATATCAAATACTTTCGACTGGTTCTTAGGTCTAAAACAAAACACCAATTCTTTATTTATAAAAGCATCGGACTTCACCATACCGAATAAGCCTAAAGAACTTAAATTTTTCTGGAAAATGGCTGAATCCTGATTATCTCTTTCTAATGCAAAAAATACCGCATCTGCAGTCTGCTTCATTAAACTTTGTGCCTGGCTGTTAGTTGCCACATTCAAACCCACCAAACTTTGCTTAACCGCTAAAGTTCCTATAAGAACCATAAATATCAGCACAAACAATACAACTATTAATGTTGCTCCTCGTTGATATTGCTTCATTTATAACTCCTCCATAAGACCATAGCCATTTCTTAAAGCAACGGTTTGACTAACAACATCTCTCACATATTTTTCAGTCAAACTTGAATTAAGCGTGACATCAGAATTTAGGACTCTAAAAGAGTTAGGTAACGCATCATTTCCGCTAATCGTGTCATATCCACGAACTAAAGCCCCTATTTGCACAGACATGATACGAGCACGTGGATTGCCATCTTTTTCCAAACTATTGTCTGCCCCGATATATTCATCAATAGTCATATAACTAAATTCATCAGAGTCATTTTGTTTGACTCCCAGCAAAACATGGAAATAATCCACACGACGCATAATTATTTGACCATTGTCACCAAAATTTTGTATCCCTGTAGGCAAAGCATCGGTAGCAACTAAGCTTTTGTAACGGCCTGCATCACAAGCTAAAGCCAAATCTTTAGTGTCCCCATCTGCTCTTAAAAAATATCGCTGTACAATGAATAAACCTTGATCAATTTCATCTTGAGTTATGGCATTACCTTCACAATCAAAACCATTTGGATCGAATGCTTTGTATTGAATAACCAGTTGATCACTCGCTACATTTACATTACTTGGACCAACTTTAGATCTGGTGAGTTTTGCTATATCTACGGATGAATTTTGTAAATAGAGAGGAAGATTGGCAGATTGAATTTCTTCATCTTCTTCTGTCAATGATGCATAACTTTTAAAGCTTGTTAAAACAATGCCACTATATTTATTGCGATCATTAATAATGGATAAGTCTGCATCTAAATTTGCAAGCTTTATATCCTTGATCAGATAATTCAAACCAAAATTACCGTTATCTTGTAATTCAGCTAGGCTTTTCTGCAAATTATAATTAATACTTCCTGTTAAGAAGAGCTGGAGACCGGCCCCAATAACAATTAGCCCTATAACCAAGGACACCATAAGCTCAATGAGGGTGAAGCCTTTAGAATATTTCATTAGTAAGCCTCCAAAACCACACATTTAGAATCGGATAAAAAGCTGCCATTATTGGTACACGCAGTATCACCACTACCATCGATCGGCTGAGTTTCTCCCCAAGCAACATAAACACAATAACGTTGTAAGCTCATACTACCTGGGCATTCATTAAGTGCGACTTTCATACCTGCTCTATATGCACGATATAAAATTTCATTTGCGTCTTCTTGAGCAAAATCTTCACTTGAACATTTAGAGGCTCCTTTGCATGCAGGAGTATGGCTAGATATCGAGTATTTTCCAGCCATTGCCTTACTATAAGCATCAATTAACTCTTCGACATCATCTGCACTCACAGGAATTGACTTAGATAAACCTGACTTATTCGCCCTCATCCTTTCAGATAAATCTCTTGCTAAATTCATTGCTTGAATACGACTCGAGGCATCTAACGACGCCTCCATGGCTCGAACTTGCAATACAGAGAATCCTAAAACCCCTATAGACAGTAGAATTAAGGCCACCAGTACTTCTACAAACCCTACACCTTGTTGGTTTTTTATTTTCATTATTAACACCCTCCAACAAATGCAGAAGTTTTACTGCTGGATACCCGCCCAAAATGGGTTAAAGAAATAAAATTTTCAGCTTCCCCATTGGTTATTGTTATCTCTAAATTTGCTGGTAATCCATCAACATTACCTTGGGGTAAAAATTTAATTGAACTCAAAGGTGGAGACATTTCTGTAGTAGACCAGGACCCGCCTACACAAGCTCCCTCAATAAATTCCAAAGTTACGCCTTCAACTGGATTCCAATAGCGGTTAGCTGGATCGTCCTGACCATTTGTACCCAAATGCACAGTAATATCTTTACGATATAAAACAGCATCAGATCTCGCTTGGGTCAAAGATTCCTCTAAATCTGTAGTAGTTTTTTGTATTGATCGCTTGTCCATCGTGTCCTGAAATTTAGGAGCTGCGATAGTTGCAATAATCCCAAGTACTGCAATGGTTACCATGAGTTCAATTAACGTAAATCCATTCTTTTTCTGCATACCCTTCCCCAAGGCAATAAAACTTTACCTCATTAAAAATAGTATCGAAAGAAATTACAAAACCCACACGAATAGAGACAAACGGCATAAAAAAACAGATAACTGCAAAGTACAATTACCTGTTCATTTAGAAATAAAAATCAGTAAATTAAATAAGTCTTTGTCATGCTTGAGTAACTGGGATACGCAATTCTTTTGGTAGACTAAAAGTTATATTCTCTTCCCGACCATGTAATTCTTGCGGAATAGCAGCTCCCCAATCCTGTAAACGCTGAATCACTTGCTTAATCAAAATTTCAGGTGCTGAGGCTCCCGCAGTCACCCCAATCTGAGTTTTCTCATTGAACCATTCCTGTTTTAACTCATCTGCATTATCTACTAGATAAGCTGGTTTACCCATACGTTCTGCCAGTTCACGCAAGCGGTTAGAATTCGATGAATTTGGGGATCCCACAACCAGCACCACATCACAACGTGCTGCTAAATCCCGTACCGCGTCCTGACGGTTCTGAGTCGCATAACAGATGTCATCTTTACGTGGTCCCTGAATATTCGGGAATTTCTTACGCAAAGCATCAATAACTTTAGCTGTATCATCAATCGATAAAGTAGTTTGGGTGACAAAAGCCACCCGATCTGGATTTCGGACATTTAAAGCTGCAACATCTTCTTCATCTTCGACTAGATAGATGTCACCACCATTTTTTTTGTCATACTGTCCCATCGTGCCCTCTACTTCTGGATGACCCTCATGGCCAATCAAAATTGCTTCAACCCCTTCACGAGCATATTTGGTCACTTCAATATGAACCTTAGTCACTAATGGACAAGTTGCATCAAAGACTTTCAGCCCACGGCGTTCCGCTTCTTGTTGTACTGCTTTAGACACACCATGCGCACTAAAAATCACAATATTGTCATCTGGCACTTCATCCAGCTCATCGACAAAAATCGCACCGCGCTGACGCAGGTCATCTACTACAAATTTGTTATGAACGACTTCATGACGCACATAGATCGGTGGATTGAAACATTCTAAAGCCCGGTTCACGATCGCGATGGCACGATCCACACCAGCACAGAAACCACGCGGGTTGGCTAAAACAATTTGCATAGAATCCTCAATACTCACTCAATTTATAGCGTAACAATTGAAATAAATGTCAAACAATCGACGTACAACTATTTAGTTTAAAGCAGCTCTGCTCTAAAATAGAGAAGATATTTTATCATATCAGGAAAAATATCATGTCGGGTCTCTTGTTTGTCGTTTCTGCTGCGTCCGGAACAGGCAAAACATCCCTCGTTAAGGCATTACTTGAACGCGTCAATAATCTTCACGTTTCTGTTTCTCATACGACACGCGGGCAACGACCTGGTGAACTCGATGGCGTACATTACCATTTCTCTACTAAAGAAGACTTCTTAAATCTGGTCAATGAAGGTGGCTTCATTGAATATGCAGAAGTATTTGGTAACTATTACGGTACTGCTCAAGCGACGGTAAAAGAACAACTCGCCAAAGGCCACGATGTATTATTGGAAATCGACTGGCAAGGTGCACAACAGGTTCGTCGTTTATTCCCTGAATCCAAACAGATTTTCATTTTACCACCTAGCCAGTTTGACCTGCGTCAGCGTCTTTCAAATCGCGGTACCGATTCTGTTGAAGTGATTGAACACCGCCTTAGCTGCGCGGTTGAAGACATGCAGCAATATGTCAATTTTGATTATGTGATTATTAATGATGACTTCAACAAGGCCCTGCATGACCTTGAAGCTGTGATTATTGCCAATCGTCTGGTATTGTCTCAACAAGCCCAGCGTCATGAAAAACTGATCCAGGCTTTAATTACTCCAAAGGAAGAGTGATTAAAACTTGAGTCTTTAGACAAAGCATTTTATACTTCGCAGTCTGTTAAAATATTATCCAAACGAGAATTCCTATGGCACGCGTAACCGTTGAAGATTGTTTAGACCATGTAGACAACCGCTTTGAGCTTGTACTAGTGGCAAGCAAACGCGCGCGTCAATTGGCACGTCAGGGCATTGAACCAACTGTAGAATGGGACAATGACAAACCGACTGTTGTTGCTCTACGTGAAATCGCAGCTGGTCATGTTTCTAAAGACATTCTGAAACAACGTGATCAAGATTACCAAACATCTAGCCTTGACCTTGCACTTTCTGCAAATAACCTGAATTTAGATGGTTTTTCTTTCCAATAAGACGCCAATCTGCAAAAAAGCCTAGTTTTAAACTAGGCTTTTTTATTTTCTGACTTTTATATTCTGCGTAGAACGGTTATAACATAAGGTTCAACAATTAAGTTTGTCTTATTTTTCTGTGAAGAAGAACGGAATAATTCGACTTTGCGACTTGCATTTCTCCCATGTATTCGCATATTTTTTGTATAGAATTCAGTTTTAAAGGTGTTATATGCCAGGCCCACAGGTCAGCCAAGCCAAGCAACAGCTTAATATCATCATCGACGCTTATTTGAGTGCCAGTGAAGTCGAGCGCGTGCTTGCGGCCTGTGATTATGCCGATATTGCCCACGATGGGATTACCCGGAAAAGTGGTGAACCATATATTCTGCATCCGATTGCGGTGAGTTGTATTCTGGCGCATATGCGTCTGGATACCGAAACCTTGATGGCTGCCCTGCTGCATGATGTCATTGAAGATACTGAATTCACCAAAGAAGATATCACCGAAAAATTTGGCAAGACTGTAGCTGAGCTGGTCGATGGTGTGACGAAACTTAGCCATTCAAGTGATAAGGAATACAATAAAGCCGCTTCTTTCCGTAAAATTCTGCAAGCCACTTTACAGGATCCACGTGTCATTATTGTGAAACTGGCGGATCGTTATCACAACATGACCACGCTGGATGCGCTGCGCCCAGATAAACGTGCGCGTATCGCCAAAGAAACCTTTGAAATTTTTGTCCCAATGGCGCGTCTGGTTGGCATGAATGAGATGGCAGACAATCTAGAACACCTCTGTTACCAGAATCTCGATCTGGACATGTATAACAATGTACAAGCAGCCTTACAGCAAACCAAAGCTAAACGCTGTGAATATCAGGCGATCTGGGAACAGAAACTACATGAACTACTCGAAAAAAATGCCATTCAAGGCCGCATCAAAAAGAAAAATAACAATATCGAACTCCTCCGCCACTTCGTTAAAAATGATCTCAATCTGCAAGAACTGACTCATAGCCATGCCTTTGAAATTATTTTACAGAGCATTGCTGACTGTGACCGTTTTGCCGAGTTATTAAAAGAAAGTTTCCAGATATTAAGTTTTGAAGATCATATCCGCCGCCCACTGCCCGGTGGTAACCAGTCTTTAAATATGCGCCTGAAAGGTGTGAAAACTACGCTTTCCTTGACCATTCAAACTGAATTGATGCGAAAGGCTGCCCGTTTTGGCGTGGTGCTCGGTGAAAATGCGCCGCAAGCCTGCCGTTCTGCGATTCAGGCATCGATGCAAAACCTGAACGTGCTGGTGGATGGCGACTGTGCCAAAACTACCTTTAATGAGTTGCTAGACTATCTGCACCAGGAAAAAATCTGGGTCTATACCCCGCATGGTCACCTGCATGAATTACCACAAGGCGCAACGGCAGTTGATTTCGCCTATTCCGCTAGCCTGTTCCTCGGCAACCATGCCGTAGGGGCAAAGATTGACGGTGAAACCAAGCCCCTGTCTACCCCTCTCAATAGCGGTCAGGTGATTGAAATCATCACAGATGTTCTGGCTTCACCAAACCCGGACTGGCTTAGCTTTATCAATACCCAAAAAGCCCGTCGTGCCATTCAGAATATTTTGCGCAACCAAGATATCGATGAACAGCGTATGGTCGGTGAACAGGCACTAAATCGTGCCCTAAAATTATTTAATCGTTCTATTCAAGACCTAAATGAAAGCGACTGGAATAACATTCTGCAATGGCGGCATATCCCAACCCGTGAACGTCTGTATGAACAAATTGCAGTTGGCGACCTTTTGCCTCAGCTGGTGGCCAACCATCTATTTGCTCAAGACACTGAGCACAATGCGAGTTCAAACCGCCTGATTCAAGGGACTGAAGGTGTTGACGTTAAATATGCCCATTGCTGCAATCCGGTTCTGGGCGATCCAATTCAAGGCCATCTGACTCGTCGTGGCCTGATCGTACACCGCGCCCGCTGTGCAAATCTACTGCATGAGCAGCATCTGCATCCAGAAAATATCATGCCATTGCACTGGACCGATGAAGACAATGAAGATATCAGCTTCACGGCTTACCTATCCATTGAAATACCGATGAATGATGAGCAGATTTCCGATCTGATCTATCAATGTCGTAAGGCGCATTCCGGTGTTGAATCGGTGCGTAATTATGAAGGCAAGACTTATGTCAACGTGGTGGTGCATAACCGTAAGCAGATTGCCCAGCTGATCCGGGATCTGCGCATGCAATATGGTTTCCCACGCATTAACCGTTTACCACAACCAATCAGTATTGCAGAAGCTTCGAAGGCCAGTTAATCATTTAAAACGATAATGCTTTTGCCCATGCAATTGTTCGAATATGATGTATGTTGATGATATAAGGAGTAATTGATGTCCCGCCAAGTGATCCATACTGAAAATGCCCCTGCTGCGATTGGTACCTATTCGCAAGCGATTCTTGTTGGAAATACCTTGTATCTTTCAGGTCAGATTGGCTTGGATCCATACAGCATGGAACTGGTAGAAGGCATCGAAGCTCAGATTCGTCGTGTATTTGATAACCTGAAAGCTGTTTGTGAAGCTGCGGGTGGTACGCTGGCCGATATTGCCAAACTGAACATCTACTTGACTGACCTTTCTCATTTCCAGTTAGTAAACCAGATCATGGGTGAATACTTTGCTCAACCCTACCCTGCACGTGCTGCATTGGGCGTTGCCAGCCTGCCTAAGGGCGCTTTGGTCGAAATGGATGGCGTCGTAGTTATTAATCAATAACTTATAATCCATTAAAAGATACCACCCTTGCGCGAAAGCCCGAGTATTACTCGAATTTCCGCTCAGGTGGTATTTTTTTATCTAAATCAACCATCAGATTAAACGCATTTTCAAATGATTTTTATTGACAAACGATAATAATTATCAATAATACTACTTATCTTATTTCATTATTGTGGTTGGATCAGATGTACGTTTGTTTGTGCCGTGGCATTACCGATCAAGATATTAAAGAAGCAGTTGCAAATGGTGCGGAAAGCTACCGCGAAATCCGTGAATTGCTGGATTTGGGTACCTGTTGTGGCCGCTGTGCACCAGAAGCACGTATGATCATTAGTGATGAAGTAGCACAAATTGCCGCGCGTCTGGCAGTAGCAGCATAAGCTATTCCAAATTTATTTCCTATAACCATAATGATAAACCAATGATCTTCGATCATTCTTCCTCCCCCGCCTGACTCTGGCGGGTTTTTATTGCTTGCCATTTCACCTGAACCTTTTTGAGTGCGATTTTCATTTGCAGTTCAATAAATTACTCGCCATGATCCACTTGATTGATTTAAGATAAGTTCATTCAAAGCCCATCGTGATCAATGGGTTCACAGGCTATATGGAGTGATACGATGAAAGGCAATCGTGATGTAATTAATCAGCTAAACCAGGTGTTGTATCACCACCTTACAGCGATTAACCAGTATTTCCTGCATTCACGCATGTTTAATGACTGGAGTATTGAGCAACTTGGTTCTGCAGAATATAAAGAATCGATCCGCCAGATGAAACATGCGGACAAAGTGATTGAACGTATTCTGTTTCTAGAAGGTCTGCCAAACCTGCAGCACCTCGGCAAACTGTATATTGGTCAGCATACCCAGGAAGTACTGCAATGTGACGTGCGCAAGGTCAAAGAAAACATTGAAGTGATCCAGCAAGCCGTCGCACTGGCTGAACAGCAGATGGATTATGTGACTCGCGATCTGGTTCAAGAAATTCTGGAAAAAGAAGAAGAATATCTGGACTGGACCACAACTCAGCTTGACCTGATTGAAACTGTTGGTATCGAAAATTATATTCAAAGCCAGCTTTAATTCAGATACACATAAAAAAGCCATCATGATGATGGCTTTTTTATTGGGTTAATGAATGGTACGAAAATTATTTTGGCCTATCTTTCATGACATCTGCATAACTTAATTCAGTCTTCTGAATGGTATTCAAACGCCACAGCTGATGATGTGCTTCTTCTATATAGCCGTTAAAAGCCAGCAAACGAATGTACTTGATGAAGTTGTACTTGGTCGGATAGCTCGCCACCAGCTTTTCATACTGATGAATCTGTTCTTTACTCGCTTTGGAATAAGGGTTTAAACGAATCCAGTTAATCCGGTGATTAAATTCAGTCAACAAATAAATCGGTTTCTGATTGGTAATTTTTTCTGGTTCATGTTCATAACGGATGCTCTGTCCCAGTTTTGGTACTACGGTATCGTAATCACGGTAAATAACCGCCAACAGAACAACCCCAACCGCAAAAATAACTTTTATGAACCAGGTTGGCATGGTAAAAGTTTTGTATATATCTGTTCGCTGGGCCAGCACTGTGCCCATAATAAAACCGACTGGTAACAAGAAATAAGCATAGTGCTGCGGAAACTCAAACATCATATGCGTCACAAATGCGCCGATCATCAACATGCCAATCACGGATTCTGGTGTTTTCACCCAGCGTTGCAGCTGGTAGCCCAGATAGCCGAAATAAGCCAGAAAAGGTACACCAATCACGGCACCATTCCAAAGCAGGAAATCGATAATGAAGTTATGGGCACTACGGATCCAGACTGGCCCTTGCACCGTATCTGTAATAGAAACAAACGCCACACTGGTCTGATACCAGCCATATCCCCACCATGGTTCTGCGGTAATCGCATGCAGCATCTGTTTCCAGATCGCCATACGTGACATATCCCCAGTGGCACGGGATACCAGTTCACGGCTATAGATTTCCATGCCTGTTAGTTGTGCAATAAATGGACTTAATAAAGGAAAAAGCAAAATACAAAAGATAAAAAACAATAGCCAAGCTGTACTGTAATACCATTTCAGGCGAATAATGCCTTTGTATTGATAAAATGCCAGATAAAACAGAATCGCAGTTGAAGCCACCCATGCTGTCCGAGATTGACTTAAAGCCACACCCATCACGATTGGCACCGCGCAAGCGATTAGCCATTTGGTCTGGATTTTTTTCTTTTCATATAAATATAGGCAACTCATCAATGCGATGAGCAGAAAAGTTGCCATATTATTGGGTTGGGCAAAGTTCGCAAATGGGCGTGTGGTACCGCTAATATTCATCATGCCCGGCAACACAGCATCCAGATTAGACCACTGACACAATGCAATTAGCCCCGTGATTGTCCCTGAAGCTAAAAATACATAGCTGAGATTAGTAAAGGTTCCTTCCCGATCAAACTGTCCTATTGAAAGGTTATAACCTAATACAATCGCCAGCCAGAAACTCAATACATAGAGTGCTCCCATCATGGCAACACTAAAGAAAAATACCTGCCCTGCCAGCAACTGGATCAAAGGGACACAAGCCAGCACTAATAAAGGCAAGCCTATCGCAGGCAGTTTAATTTTTTCTTTTAAGAAAACCGTTACTAATACTAATAAAGCAAAAAACGCATATAACTCACCAGTATAAGTCACCCATGGGCGGTAATGTACAGGCATCAGCCATGCTAGAGAGATGAGAATAGCTGCTATTAGGGCGAGCATGAATTTCATGTGAACATCAGGCAAAAAAGGTTTTGCACATGATAATCAAAAAATAGTTGGCTGTGAAAAAAGCGTTTAAAATTCTAAGAATCCAGTATGATATTAACGGGGATCAAATTTAGATTTATTATTGATATGAACCAAAAAAAAATTTTAATTATTACTCGAAATCTTCCGCCTTTAATTGGAGGCATGGAGCGCCTTAATTGGCACATTGCTGATGAATTGAGTAAAAAACATGACATTCTTCTATTAAGCCATACGGAAGCAAAACAACACGCACCGAAGAAATGTCATTTTTTTGGCGCAACTCTAAATCCTTTACCTGTATTTTTGATTTTAGCTTTTTTTCAGACTTTTTTGATTTGTTTACGCTATAAGCCAGACGTTCTCTTTGCTGGCAGTGGTTTAACTGCTCCGATTACAGTGTTTTGGGCAAAACTTTTTAGAAAAAAAAGTATCGTTTATATACATGGATTAGATATAAATAATGGTAGTCGAGCCTATAAACTATTATGGCTTCCTTTTATTCGTCAGGCAAATCAAATTATTACCAACAGTACTCCTACAAAAAATCTAGCAATTAAAAATAAAGTTGAAGAAAGCAAAATTGAAATTATCCATCCTGGTGTTAATTTCCCCCCCCCTTCAAAAGATCCAAATCTTATAAATAAATTAAAAGGTAAGTTCGATCTACATGATAAAAAAGTCTTATTGTCGGTTGGTCGCTTGACAGAGCGAAAAGGTATTTTAGAATTTGTTGAATATTGTCTTCCATCTATTGTAAATGCTGAGCCAAATACAAGATTAGTAATTATTGGTGATACCGCTACTCACGCTTTAAATAACAAATTTCAAACCCAACACCAAATCTTAGAAATTGCCAAACAAAATCATATAGAAAAAAACGTCGTATTTACTGGGGCTATTAAAGATGAAGAGCTTTCTCAGTTTTACTATTTAGCAGATGCACATATTTTCCCTGTTAAACATATCCCCGAAGATCCTGAAGGTTTTGGAATGGTTGCTATAGAAGCAGCAGCACATGGAATACCCACGATAGCATTTGCCACAGGAGGAGTGATTGATGCCGTACAACACAACAAAACAGGCTATCTTATACCTTGTCAGGATTATCGAGATATGACTAATAGTGTAAGTAAAATCCTAAAAAATAAAAATTTAATATCAGATCAAGAATGTACACGATATGCTGAAAAATTTGCTTGGTATAATTTTAAAAATAATATTGAAAAAGTAATGGCAATTTTATGAAAAAAATTAAGCCTGCAATATGGTTTCCAGCAATTAAAACTAATACTGGTACCGATAAATTTACAGAGCAATTAGTTTCTGCTTTAAATCAAAGAGGATTAAGAGCTGAAATTACTTGGCTACCTCACCATGCAGAATATTTACCTTGGCTAGTCCCCGTCCCTCCACAACCGGACTGGGCAAATATTGCACATATAAATACCTGGTTACATCCAAGATTTTATCCTAAGAATATTTCACTAGTTGCGACCTTACATCACTGTGTCCAAGATAAATTTTTTCTTCCATATAAGACTGTTACACAAAAGATATATCATAAATTTTGGATTACTAAAATTGAAAAACATTGTTTGAAAACTGCTGATTTAGTTACAACTGATAGTCAATATACAGCTCAATGTATTAAAGATATTTTCGGTAATGATTATGCTCATGTTATCTATATTGGTATAGATAGCAAAACTTTTCATCCAAACGAATTATTAAGACCATTTGATAAAAATAAACCTTTTAAACTGTTGTTTGTTGGAACTAATTCAATTCGTAAGGGCTTCGATTTATTACCAGAAATAATGCAGAAGCTTGGTGAGGATTTTCAGCTTTTCTACACATCAAATGCTGAACAATATGAACCATTACCAAAAAATATGATTCAGTTACCCCCTCAGAAAACAACACAAGATTTAGCTAATACATATAGATCTATGAATGCTTTAATTTTTCCTTCAAGACTTGAAGGTTTTGGATTAGTAGTCGCGGAAGCAATGGCAAGCGGTTTACCAGTAGTAATAGCAAATAGTTCTGCATTAACAGAATTAGTTACACACTGTGAAACAGGCTTTTTATGTGAAAAAGACAATATTAGCGATTTTGTCCAAACTATTAGAAGCTTAAAAGAAAATCCAGAACTATGTAGAGAAGTAGGTAAAAAGGCTCGAAATATTGCAACCACGAAATTTAGTATTGAGGAAATGGTGAATCAATACATTGATCACTATACTAAATTAGTTAACATGGAAAAATAATTAAATATCGATATCATTGAATATCCTTAGCATACTCTCGGCACCAATTTTCCATGACATTCCAACTTTAGACATCGGTTTTTCTGAAGATAGTGCATTAAGAATGCCATCTGCTAAGCTATCTACCGATAAAGGGTTAATATAAATGCTCTCATCACCCCCTGCTTCTCGAAGTTCAGGTATATCAGAAGCAACAACTCTTGTACCACAGGCCCTCGCCTCTGCTGCAGGCATTCCATACCCTTCATACAATGAAGGCAGAACAAATACTTCTGATCCAGAATAAAGTGCTGCTAGATCTTCGTTAGGGATATAACCCAACTCCAAAATTCCATCAATATTTTGATCAATTTGATATTTTAATTTTTTGTTTTTCCACCCCATTTGTCCTACTAGAACTAAATTTAAGTTAGAGAATCCCTTATTACGTATAATTTTAAATGCATTCAACAATGTTATAAGGTTCTTACGAGGTTCTAAGGTTCCAATAAATAAAATATAAGGATTAAATAAGTTATATTTCTGACGTACTGCTAATATTTCTATAGAATTTCTTGGAGAAAATTCTTTACCTGTTCCAGGAACAACAATAGAATCTACCTGTCTATTTAGTAGATCTTTTACTCTCTCCGCTGTTCCTGAAGAAATAGCCACCACTTTTGTTGCATTGACAATATCTTGTCTAAAATACAATCGATGCGCAAGCATATTAATAAATGGCATCGTCTCAGGACATATTAAATGATTTAAGTCATAAACTGTTGCTACGACAGGAATGTTACCAATAAGATATGATGGATAAAGCGTTCTTGTAGCCCAAAAAACATCTAGATTATCTTTTTTTATAAGTGATGCAGATCTCCATTTTAGCCAGAAATAACCTGACATTAATGGATATGATCGATTTGATCTAATACAAAAATGTTGGAGATTTTCAGGGAAAGATAGTGAGCATCCCTCTGGACAATAAGCAATAAACTCTATATCTGGGCTCAGATTCACCATTTCATCTAATAAATTCCATATATAATTTCCAATTCCTGTACGCTTTCTAGCTAAATCTCTTGCATCAAACCCTATTTTCATAACATCATCAATCTATCATTATTTATTTTCAAGCAACTTAGTAAAAGAAATAAATAATATTTACTTCTTATATGACTATCTATTAAGATCTATATCGCCTAACTACACTTTCATAGATTAGTATTAATATTAGCCTTAGCTTTAGTACCAATTTTAACCCTCGCCCCATACCCAAACCTGCCATTAGCCTTAACTTAATATGTCTTAAAGTTAATTTATTTAATATTTTTTTTTGATTATAATATGCAATTTTCCACCACTCTTCGGGCTCGAACACCTTTTGCTCAGATACTTGATACTGAGCAACACAATTTTCTAAAGCAATCAAAGCTTTTTTTGCTGATCTTTCCCATGAAAAACTTTTAGAACGGGCTAATCCATGTCTTATAAGCTCTGCACGAAAATTTGGATTAGTCAATACTTCTTCTATTTTTGAAGCAATCTCATGCTCATCAAATGGATCAAATAATGCATCTTCTCGGCCTACGACCTCTGGCAAACTTGATGTATTCGAACAGACCACTGGAGCTCCACAAGACATTGCTTCCAATACTGGTAACCCAAACCCTTCATGCCAAGACGGGAACACAAATAGTTCACATAAATTATAAAATAAAATCATCTCTTCATCGGAAACACTACCTGTTATGATCACATGACTAGGGTCTAAATCACACGATTTAATACAAACTTCTAAGATTAGACGATCTATTTTTGGTAATTTTCCAATAATTGCAAGTTGCGTATTATTCTTTATCTCCGCTGGTAAATTTGCAAAAGCTTTAATAAGACCTAAAAGATTTTTACGTGGATCAGATGCGCCTGAATACATGATAAAAGGCTTTTGTAGACCAAATTTCTGGAGTATATTTTTTTTAATATCATGTTCGATATTTAGTTGTTTAAATTTTGAATCTGCTGCTGCTGAAATATTAATAATCTTATCAAGGGTTACACCTAAATACTCAATGGCCTCAAAGCGTGAGAAGCTAGAAATAGTAAGTAAAAGATCAGCCTGACGTAAGTACTCCAACTTCTCTAGATAGAATAATTCAAATTCTGGATTTGGTGTAAGATAGATATTTTTATATACTAAAGGTATCAAGTCATATGAAGTCACAGCTGTTAATAAACGACTAGGAGAAAGTCCAATACTATGAACAGCATTATCCACAAAACCTTCAATAAGGCTACTGATATACACTATATCTGGTTTCAAGTTAACCAAGAATTGTTCTCGAATTAATTCTGCATTATACCGACGTTTCCTATTGCTCGATTTTGAACCAAATACTGGTCCAGGAGCATACCAAATTAAAATATTTTCAATTGGTAATAAATCTTTAAATGTATCTTGAATTGGAATAATGCTTTCAGAAAATAAACCATTTAAAACGATTAAGATTTCGTGCTCACCTCGTTGACGTACCATTTCTTTCACTATTTCTATTGAATAGCGACCAATACCGCGATAGCGACTCGCACTCTGAGCACCTTGTAAATCAATCACTATCCGCATATCAAAGAAGCCATTTTTTAAACATGAAAGCTATATAATCATCTGATCTAAAAGCTATAATTAAACATCCATTGCAATGTATTTTTTAGAGGAATAGCCGGTACTTTACCAATCACGCTATCTAGTTTTGCACTAGTTCCGATCAACCGATGAACCTCATTCTCCCGTACAAAAGCAGGATTTACTTTAATTTCTGGACTATAACCTGATATTTCTCTCATCATTTGTAATACTTCAAGCAGCGAGTAACCTTGTCCAGAACATACATTAAATACCTCTCCTTGAGTTTTAGATTCAAGCAGTAACCGATAACACTTTACAACTGAACGTACATCAGAAAAGTCTCTCACTATATTCAAATTACCAAGTTCTAATAGAGGAACACGCTGCTTGAAATGATCAACAATTTTAGGTATTAAAAAATTTACTGATTGGCCTACGCCTGTATAATTAAAAGGGCGAACTACTGTTATTGGCAACTTATCCCCCCATAACCGAGCCATATATTCCATACCTAGTTTACTGACAGCATAATCATTAGCTGGTGCTGCCAAAACATTTTCATCAACAAGTTCAACCGAAGCATTACCGTAAATATTTGCACTACTTGCAAGTAATATAGAACGAGGAATATGATGACTTTTAAGTATTGCTTCTAATAAATTGCGAGTCCCTACAATATTCGTACGATAGATAGCATCCACATCATTATGAGCAACAAAAGCAATAGCAGCCAAATGCACCACTATATCTGGCTTTACTTGAGTGATAATATCTACTAGCTTTTCACGATCAAGCACATTACATTCATAGTTTATACTTGACTTACTTTGTACCGGCTTTGTTGAACTTAGGCCAATAATACTATAACCAGCCATGCGAAGCTCTTCTGCCAAGTAATAACCAGTAAACCCATTAATTCCTGTAATAAGTGCAGTGGGCAAAATAAACTCCAAAATTAGCCTAGAATGAAAACCCTTGAGCATTACGACGTAAATCTGCCTCAACCATCATCTTGCAAAGTTCTTCAAGACTAGTCTTTGGCATCCAACCTAATTTATTTTTTGCATATGTTGCGTCACCGATCAGCAAATCTACTTCTGCTGGTCGATAGAATTTTGGGTTGACTCTCATTACAGTTTTACCTGTAGCTATATCAATTGCAATTTCATTAACACCCATATTCTGATATTCGACAGCGATTCCTGCAGCTTTAAATGCCATAGTAACAAAATCACGTACTGTTTCAGTTCGATTAGTTGCTAGTACAAAGGTATCGGGTTGATCTGCTTGTAATATACGCCACATCCCTTCAACATATTCTTTAGCAAATCCCCAGTCACGTTTCGCATCAAGATTACCCAATTCCAATATATCAAGTTGGCCTAATTTAATTTTTGCAACGCTATCGGTAATCTTACGAGTAACAAATTCACGCCCCCGTAATGGCGACTCATGATTAAATAAGATACCACTTGATGCAAAAATTCCATGAGTTTCACGATAATTGATAGTCATCCAATGCGCATACAGTTTTGCTACACCATATGGACTACGCGGATAAAATGGTGTGTCTTCTTTTTGGGGAATCGCCTGTACTTTCCCAAACATTTCTGAGGTAGACGCTTGATAGAATCGAATCTGAGGGTTAACTATTCGGATAGCTTCCAATAAGTTTAAAACTCCAATTCCTGTAATTTCAGCAGTTGTAATAGGCTGCTCAAATGATACCCCAACAAAACTTTGTGCTGCGAGATTATAGACTTCTGTTGCTCCCGTAGTCTGTAACAAGCGAATACTTGCAGACAGATCCGTTAAATCGTATTCAATTAAATTTAAATTATTATTTCTTTCGATACCAAGCTCTTCAATACGCCAGAAATTGACTGAACTGGTACGTCGATAAGTACCGTAGACTTTATATCCTTTGTTCAAAAGCAACTGTGCTAAATATGCTCCATCTTGCCCCGTAATTCCTGTGATAACTGCTGTTTTCATATTCAGTCTCTATTAAACATTACTACTACGAGGGAATAACCCCTTCATTAAATTAATCAAACATCCAATAAGTCTAAAACAAGTTGCTAATAGAGCTATTTGACAATATTGTCATACACATTTTTGTTTCCCCCAATTCACGTATAATGAATACACGCTTGAAAAAATCTAAAATTTAAATCAATTCAAACAAACATATAAAAGTATTGTTATATTCGTCCATAGTCATCTTTCAAACGCACAATATCATCTTCACCTAAATAGCTACCTGATTGAATTTCAATTAATTCCAAAGGAATAGAACCAGGATTTTGTAAACTATGGACAGCACCTACCGGAATAAATGTGGATTCATTTTCAGTAACATAGTATTGCTTTTCTCCATGAGTTACTTTTGCTGTACCTTTAACTACAACCCAATGTTCCGCTCTATGATGATGTAATTGCAAAGATAACTTAGCTTTTGCATTTACTGTAATTCGTTTAACTTGATAACGTTCACCAATATCAATGCAATCATATTTTCCCCATGGACGAATGATCTCTCTGTGTTGCGAGAATTCTACCCTCTGCTCATTTTTCAGTTGCTGAACAATTTTTTTAATTTCTTGTGATTTTTCTTTATTTGCAATTAAAACCGCATCTTTTGTTTCAACAATGATCAAATTTTCTATACCTAATACAGTTACTAAACGAGAAGATGAATGGATATAATTGCCTTGACTTTGTTCAGCAATGACATCACCAAATATTACGTTTTGATTTTGATCTTTTGTATTAGATTGCCACAATGATAACCATGACCCCAAATCATTCCAACCAGCATCAAGACAAACAATCATGCCTTTAGCAGTATTCTCCATAATTGCATAATCAATTGAGTTTTCTGGACATTTTTCAAAGTCCTGCAAACTCACACGAATAAAATCTAGATCTACCGTCTTATTCTTCCAAGCCTTCAAACAACTCTCATAAATATCTGTTTGAAACTGTTGTAGCTCCTGTAAAAATAGTGATGTTCGAAACATAAACATTCCACTATTCCACAAATAGTTTTTACTAGATACATATTGATGAGCTGTTAATAAATCTGGTTTCTCTACAAACTTATCTAGTTGATAGACACTTTCTTCTTCAACTGGTTGATCAAGTCGAATATAACCATAACCTGTATGTGGCTCCGTTGGTGCAATCCCAAAGACAACTATTTTTTCTCGTATAGCTTGTTGTTCAGCAAGTAAAATGGCCTTCTGAAAGGCAAAGACATCCGCAATATAGTGATCTGCAGATAGAACCAGCAAACTTATCTGTTGATTAGGATGAAGTTCTTGTGCCTGCAAAGCAGCAAGTGTAATCGCTGGAGCAGTATTTTTTGCACAAGGTTCAAGTATAATCGAAGCATTTTCAATATCGATCTGTCTTAACTGTTCTGCCACTATAAACCGATGAGTTTCATTACAAACAATAATAGGAGGAAGAACTGATTTCGGAAAATTATCTAAACGCTTTAATGTTAGTTGCAACATGGTATATTTCGGATCTACCAAGTGTAAAAACTGCTTTGGATAGGATTGCCTTGAAAGTGGCCATAGTCGTGTTCCAGATCCCCCAGCTAAAATCACAGGTACAATCATTACTTTATCCTTACTTATTACACAATTCTAACTACGTCCACAATGGCTAATCTATCATAAATAGTTAAGTCAATATTTTTAAAAATCAACAAAAAACATAAATATATTAAATAAGCTGTTGATATGCTTTAAGGATACATCTTGAAATGTTTGTATAACTATATTTTTCAGAAAATTTAGCAGAAGCATTAAGAAGACTATCTTTATCAATAAGCATAATTTCTCTAGCAAGTTCATAACAAGCTGGCTTATCTGTGATTTTTATAGGATGAAACTCTTCGTTTAACGTAAGCGTCCGCTGAACCCCATGCCTATTTTTTTAATTTGAGTTGGATTTCCAGCGATGTGGTAGTAATTCTTCTATTTGGGTCGCTTTATGCGTCGGCAGCCTTTTCAGCACATCACTTAAATAGGCATACGGATCCAGCCCATTTAGCTTTGCTGACTGGATTAACGTCATGATGTTTGCCGCTCGCTGACCACTGCGCAGCGAACCTGCAAACAGCCAGTTCTTGCGCCCCAACGCCCAGGGACGCATCTGATTCTCGACCCAATTATTGCAAATAGGTAGATTGCCATCATCCAGATAGCGGCTTAAAGCTGGCCAACGCTTCAGAGTGTAATTGATCGCCTTGGCGGTGGGAGAACTCGATGGCACTGTCAGATGATATTGGTTGAGCCATTCATATAGTTGTTGCATCACTGGTTGACTATGCTGTTGTCGGTATTCGCGGCGGTCTTCCGCTGTACCATCGGTCTTTTTCCTGAGTTCTGCTTCTATCGCATACAGTTTCTGAATCAGCACCAATGCCTGTTCAGCGACCTGACTTTTCCCGGTCACATGCAGTTCATGGAATTTACGACGTGCATGGGCCATGCAGCCCACCTCTATGACCTGGCCTGATTTAAAGCGTGCTTTATAACCACTGTAATCATCACAGACTAGATAGCCCTGCCAGCCTTTCAAGAACTCTGCAGCATGCTGGCCTGAACGACTATCCTGAAAGTCATAGATCACTGCCTGAACTGGATTGTACTGTGTAGTGGCATAGGCCCAGACATAACCTTTCTTCGGTTTTTTATCATTCTCACCCATCCGCATGATGGTGACCGGTGTTTCATCTGCATGCAGCACCTGCTGTTGTAGTACCACCTCTTTTAAGGCATTGGCCAGAGGTTCCAGTTCTACACCGCAGCGACCTATCCAGTCAGATAAAGTTGATCTAGAAAGTTCGATTCCCGCCCGCTGATAGATCAGACGTTGACGGTACAGCGGCAAATGATCGGCATATTTCGATACCAGCACATGGCTGAGCAGTTCAGGTGAAGCAATGCCTTTATCAATCACATAGGCGGGCATCGCTTGCTGAGTCAGGGTGTCACACTGATCACAGACCCATTTACCACGCACATGCTGTTCCTTATAGAACTGTGCCGGTCTGAAATGCAGTTTTTCACTGACATCTTCGCCGATACGACGGAGTTGGCAGCCACAAGCGCATTGGGTTGATGCAGGTTCATGCTCAATACGGATGGTGTGTAGATGATCTGGCAGTGGTCGACGTTTAGGTTTATTGGTTTTGGCTTTCTGTGTCGCTGCATCGGTTTTGTCTGCATTTAGCCGTTCCAGTTCTAGATCAACCGCGGCAATATCTTCTTCAACCGCTTCGTCCCACAGGTGGATTTGTTTGGTCGTTAAGTGTTCATTCTTCTGGGCGAACTTATGCCGTTTAAACAGCGCCAGTTCATGCTCGTATTTTTGAGTGAGAATAGAAAGATGTTGAACTTTGGCATCCAATTGCTGGTTTGATTTTTCTAATTCTTGATTTGATTGTGCCAGAGACTGATGCTGCAGCGCCAACTGCCTGGTGAATTCCAGCAGTTGTTCATGGGTCAGTTGGCTTAAGTCAGGCAGCGTATTCATGACCGCAGTATGCCTGAGGTCATGAGAAGAATGAAATAGAACGTTTGGAGAATAGCAGAGTGGAACAGCCTGGTTTAGAGCATCGTCACCACCTGCTGTCGTCCAATGCGCTGCCAGGGCAAACCTTGGATCAGTGCCTGTAACTGTTCCGGGCTGAGGGCCACGGTTTCACCTTGGTGAACTTGAGCCCAGTGGAATTTTCCCTGTTCCAGCCGCCGGGCACACAGCCAGATGCCCAGTCCATCATGTACCAGCACTTTCATACGATGGCCACGTTTATTACAGAACAGGTAAGCACAATGCGGTTTGATGTAGCCAAAGGCTCTCACCACCTGAGCCATGGTCGTATCCATACCTGCACGCATGTCCATGGGCTGAGTAGACAACCAGATTTCATCAATGCGGATCATGTTGCAAGTGCCTTGAGTAATTCTGCCAAGGCAGGTATTTCTGATGTCTGCCATTTTAGCTGAATATCAGTAAGCGTCCGCTGAATCCCATACCAATTTTTAATTCGATTTAGGTTTCCAGCAGTGTGGCAGTAACTCTTCAATCTGGGTCACTTTATGTGTCGGCAGCCTTTTCAGCACATCACTTAAATAGGCATACGGATCCAGCCCATTCAGCTTTGCTGACTGGATTAACGTCATGATGTTTGCCGCTCGCTGACCACTGCGCAGCGAACCTGCAAACAGCCAGTTCTTGCGCCCTAAGGCCCAAGGTCGCATTTGATTCTCGACCCAATTATTGCAAATAGGTAGATTGCCATCATCCAGATAGCGGCTTAAGGCTGGCCAACGCTTCAGAGTGTAATTGATCGCCTTGGCGGTGGGAGAACTCGATGGCACCGTCAGATGATGTTGGTTGAGCCATTCATATAGTTGTTGCATCACTGGTTGACTATGCTGTTGTCGGTATTCGCGGCGGTCTTCCGCTGTACCATCGGTCTTTTTCCTGAGCTCTGCTTCTATCGCATACAGTTTCTGAATCAGCACTAATGCCTGTTCAGCGACCTGACTTTTCCCAGTTACATGCAGTTCATGGAATTTACGACGTGCATGGGCCATGCAGCCCACCTCAATGACCTGGCCTGATTTAAAGCGTGCTTTATAACCACTGTAATCATCACAGACTAGATAACCCTGCCAGCCTTTCAAGAACTCTGCAGCATGCTGGCCTGAACGACTATCCTGAAAGTCATAGATCACCGCCTGAACTGGATTGTACTGTGTAGTGGCATAGGCCCAGACATAACCTTTCTTCGGTTTTTTATCATTCTCACCCATCCGCATGATGGTGACCGGTGTTTCATCTGCATGCAGCACCTGCTGTTGTAGTACCACCTCTTTTAAGGCATTGGCCAGAGGTTCCAGTTCTACACCGCAGCGACCTATCCAGTCAGATAAAGTTGATCTAGAAAGTTCGATTCCCGCCCGCTGATAGATCAGACGTTGACGGTACAGCGGCAAATGATCGGCATATTTCGATACCAACACATGGCTGAGCAGTTCAGGTGAAGCAATGCCTTTATCAATCACATAGGCGGGCATCGCTTGCTGAGTCAGGGTGTCACACTGATCACAGACCCATTTGCCACGGACATGCTGTTCCTTATAGAACTGTGCCGGTCTGAAATGCAGTTTTTCACTGACATCTTCGCCGATACGACGGAGTTGGCAGCCACAAGCGCATTGGGTTGATGCAGGTTCATGCTCAATACGGATGGTGTGTAGATGATCTGGCAGTGGTCGACGTTTAGGTTTATTGGTTTTGGCTTTCTGTGTCGCTGCATCGGTTTTGTCTGCATTTAGCCGTTCCAGTTCTAGATCAACCGCGGCAATATCTTCTTCAACCGCTTCGTCCCACAGGTGGATTTGTTTGGTCGTTAAGTGTTCATTCTTCTGGGCGAACTTATGCCGTTTAAACAGCGCCAGTTCATGCTCGTATTTTTGAGTGAGAATAGAAAGATGTTGAACTTTGGCATCCAATTGCTGGTTTGATTTTTCTAATTCTTGATTTGATTGTGCCAGAGACTGATGCTGCAGCGCCAACTGCCGGGTGAATTCCAGCAGTTGTTCATGGGTCAGTTGGCTTAAGTCAGGCAGTGTATTCATGACCGCAGTATGCCTGAGGTCATGAGAAGAATGAAATAGAACGTTTGGAGAATAGCAGAATGGACCAACCTAGTTTAGAGCATCGTCACCACCTGCTGTCGTCCAATGCGCTGCCAGGGCAAACCTTGGATCAGTGCCTGTAACTGTTCCGGGCTGAGGGCCACGGTTTCACCTTGGTGAACTTGAGCCCAGTGAAATTTGCCCTGTTCCAGCCGCCGGGCACACAGCCAGATGCCCAGTCCATCATGTACCAGTACTTTCATGCGATGGCCACGTTTATTACAGAACAGGTAAGCACAATGCGGTTTGATGTAGCCAAAGGCTCTCACCACCTGAGCCATGGTCGTATCCATACCTGCACGCATGTCCATGGGCTGAGTAGACAACCAGATTTCATCAATGCGGATCATGTTGCAAGTGCCTTGAGTAATTCTGCCAAGGCAGGTATTTCTGATGTCTGCCATTTTAGCTGAATATCATTATTCGTATGAGGCACGGTGATACACAACGTGATCCTCTCATCAATAGGTTGGCTGATTGCAGCAGTGTAAGGCAAAGCAATAAATGCTGGATTCACATGAGTAGGATCCTGTACGGCACCCTCATGATGGCTGAAGATCCTGATCCAACGACTGACAAGGTTGGCATTAATACTATGTTGCAGTGCGACCGAAGCGATCGAGGTATTAGGATTTTTACAGGCATTGACAATACTGAGTTTGAATTCTTTGCTGTATTTTCTGCGTTTTTTAGCAACAGGAGGTGTTGCTGAATATATATCCATGTTCATGGATTAAGTCCCCACTTGTTTTTAGGTGGGAACTAAATTAAGGCTTATAGGATCGCTTGGTAAGGCTGTGTTAGCCGGATGCTTACTATTTTCTGCGTTTTTTAGCAACAGGAGGTGTTGCTGAATATATATCCATGTTCATGGATTAAGTCCCCACTTGTTTTTAGGTGGGAACTAAATTAAGGCTTATAGGATCGCTTGGTAAGGCTGTGTTAGCCGGATGCTTACGAATATCATTATTCGTATGAGGCACGGTGATACACAACGTGATCCTCTCATCAATAGGTTGGCTGATTGCAGCAGTGTAAGGCAAAGCAATAAATGCTGGATTCACATGAGTAGGATCCTGTACGGCACCCTCATGATGGCTGAAGATCCTGATCCAACGACTGACAAGGTTGGCATTAATACTATGTTGCAGTGCGACCGAAGCGATCGAGGTATTAGGATTTTTACAGGCATTGACAATACTGAGTTTGAATTCTTTGCTGTATTTTCTGCGTTTTTTAGCAACAGGAGGTGTTGCTGAATATATATCCATGTTCATGGATTAAGTCCCCACTTGTTTTTAGGTGGGAACTAAATTAAGGCTTATAGGATCGCTTGGTAAGGCTGTGTTAGCCGGATGCTTACGAATATCATTATTCGTATGAGGCACGGTGATACACAACGTGATCCTCTCATCAATAGGTTGGCTGATTGCAGCAGTGTAAGGCAAAGCAATAAATGCTGGATTCACATGAGTAGGATCCTGTACGGCACCCTCATGATGGCTGAAGATCCTGATCCAACGACTGACAAGGTTGGCATTAATACTATGTTGCAGTGCGACCGAAGCGATCGAGGTATTAGGATTTTTACAGGCATTGACAATACTGAGTTTGAATTCTTTGCTGTATTTTCTGCGTTTTTTAGCAACAGGAGGTGTTGCTGAATATATATCCATGTTCATGGATTAAGTCCCCACTTGTTTTTAGGTGGGAACTAAATTAAGGCTTATAGGATCGCTTGGTAAGGCTGTGTTAGCCGGATGCTTACCGTTTAACTCCTTAAAACTATCAGTAGGATAAGCAATAACTGGACACTCATTTGCAAAAGCCAAGTTAAGAGCACCAGACGAAGCTTGTCCATAATATCTATTACTATAGGGATACACACAAATATCAACTTCACGAATCAATGCATTAAGTTGATCATCACTTTCCACAAAACCAGTAATGTACACTCGATGTTTTAACCCTTCCTTATCTATAAGATCTGTAATGACATTATATATATTTCCCTTATCAAGGGGGTGCATCCCACCAATAATCGCAAACTTATAATGCTCAGGAAGATATTTCAGCGCCTTTACTGCATCTGTAATATTTTTATGCTCATTCATAAAACCAACCATTGCATATATGATATCTTCTGGCGAACACTTTAGCTTCTCTGTAATTTCGGTACTTACATGTTTGAAATCCTTCAATTTAAGTACAGGAATTGTGATTTGTAATATTTTATTTAATTCAATCCCATACCTATTTAGATCATTGCTAGTATTTTTATTATGAGTAATTAATAGATCTGCTTTTCTGATTGGGTAAATATGGTTTTTATTAATTCTAAAATGGCGCCATTTTTGACGTAAATAATTGATAATAAAACTACTTAATTGTGTACTTTTTAGAATCACGCTTGGAGAAGTATGAATTGTTACTACAACTTTCTTGTCCATAGACTTTGCAATGTTAATAATTTGAGCAAATTGACTCCCAGAATAAAGAGCAAACTCATGTTGTATATGAAGGATATCAAACGATTCCAGCTCTTTAGCAAGTTTATGCTTAACGACATTGAATTCATCTTTTTTCATTAAGCGTGTTTTATAAGGTCCTGGATCAAAGAATTTTGTTTCAATCTCTACATAATTAGCAAAAATATTCATAAAATTTTCTTGGTATTTACCAATACCACAATTATCAGAGCTACAAGGACTAAATTGTAATACATATACCTTTTTCATGATTATATACGTTCCATAGATCTACTTGATTACATCATCTCATGCTATCGCTGATATTTTTAATCAACCTTTTTTTATAACCCTGATAAATTAGTATTTATAGTTTCAAAAGCCAGTCACACCCAGCTACCGCACTTTCTCGATGCGCAATGATCACTAAGGTTACTTTCCCAGCTAAACGCTGAATTGCTTCATTTACTGCTTCTTCTGTGTCTTTATCCAAAGCACTTGTTGCCTCGTCCATAAAAATTACTTGTGGTTTTTTATATAATGCACGAGCTATTCCAATTCGTTGCTTTTGCCCGCCTGACAGCATTACCCCTCGTTCACCAACAATGCTAAAATAACCTAAAGTTAATTGATTTTTAATAAAATCATCAATTTGTGCCAATTTAGCCACATATTCAACACGATCTAGATCAATATTCTCTTTAGGTATACCAAAAGCGATATTCTCTGCAATTGTTTTATCTACCAAATAAATATTTTGCGGCACGTAACCAACTAAGTTTCTCCATGCTGCAATGTTCTGATCATTCAACTTAACCCCATCAATCAAAATTTGACCGTCTTGTGGAGTGAGCAAACCCAACATAATATCCATCAATGTACTTTTACCACTCCCGCTCTTCCCTACTATACCGATAGAGCTATTCTTAGGAATACTAAAACTCATATTTTTCAATACTGGCTGATCCAGACGATTTGGATATGAAAAACTAATATTTTCTATACAGATAGAATGTTCAAAATTTAAAGTCAAATTCTGGTTATGTTCACATTGAAGATATTTATTGTTCTCTATAGAAAACTCAGCTTGAAGAACCGAAAATATCTGACCAGAAAATTTTATTTGTGAAATAGAGCGATAAATATTTTGTGCTGCAGGTAACATGCGGTAAGCAGAAAAACCATACAAACCCAGTACAGGAAAAATATGTGAGACTTCTTTACCAGAAACTACTAAAATCATCGCCAGGCCAATTAAGCAACCATAGCCTACTGTTTCAATAATATTAAGGGGAACTTGTCCTAAAGTATCACGTGTCGCAATATGTCTAGCAAATACCCTTGATGATTGTTCAAATTGATCAATATAACCTTGTTTGGCATTATTGATCATTACATCTTTAATACCTATTAATGCCTCTTGGCAAGCCTGGTAACGTACTTGATTTGCTTGAGTGAATTCTTGCCCAATTCGAGTTAATTTTTTTCTTACTAAAGTGTATATACTGACATAAAATAATCCTATTACTAATGCAGTTATAATAGCCATAAGTGGATCATATAAAAGCAATATGCTGATCATAGCAATCAATACTACGCCGTAAGATATTAGAGTTAATACAGGCAAAATCATATTTAAAATGAGCTGATCAATCTCAGATAAAATATTTTTAACTAATGTAGAACTATTGCGTTGAATGAAAAACTCGTAGTTTTGCTGTAAGTAAATTTGGAGTAAACGTGTCGCAAAATAATGTCGCTGTAAACTTGCAAAACGATTTACAGCATACTGTGTCACAATTTTAAATAATGTTGAGCATATAACAATAGTTAAGGAAATAAATCCTAAAAGCAGTATGAAATTTTGTTTATTAGACGTACCTGTAATTTTATAGAGATGATTTAGATAATAATTCGATTCTATCACCTCAATATTTGATAACACAGCCAAGAAAGGCATCACTGAAATCACACCAGTCGACTCTATCAATGCCATGATGAGAATTAAAATTAGAACATAGAATAATTTATGCTTATCAAGAGGAGACAAAATTTGCCAAAGTTGTTTAAAACTCGTTAACACGGTTTATTTCTCTTTATACATCAAAGCTGTAATTTGTTCTGATATTAAACCCATCAAAAAAATCATAATACTCCCTGTATAAAGCAATGCACTCATATTTGTGAACCGCCCCATTTCCCATAATGTATAACCATACCACCCTGTTGCCATTAAGAACAAAACAATCGCAATCGGCAAAAACATTTTTAAAGGTGAAAACAGTGTCGCAATTTTAAAGATAATTAAAAAGAATCTCACCCCATCCTTCATCGGGCTGATATGACTTTTACCTATACGTTTAGCCGCATGAATAGGTACATAAGTGACCGAGTAACCCGCTCTAAAAAAAGCCATCGTGCTGGTCGTTGGATAAGAAAAACCGTTTGGCAACAAATATAGGAACTCTCTAAATTTTTCTGCACGTACTGCACGAAAACCCGAGGTTAAGTCTTCTACCTTATGTTCCGTCATATAGGTTGCTAAATTATTATAAAGACTATTTGCAATCCCACGTCCTAAGCTTGCCTGAGAACCTTTCTGTCTTGCACCTACAACTAGATCATATCCCTCTTCTATTTTTTTTAATAATCCAGGAATATCATTTGGATCATGTTGTCCATCTGCATCCATAAAAACGATTACATCTCCCGTTGCATGGCGGGCGCCAGTCTTTATGGCTGCACCATTACCTTTAGAATATGGATGTGAAACGACTTTAGCTCCTGCATTTTCTGCTATTACTTTCGTATTATCTGTAGAGCCGTCATTGACTACGACAATCTCAATATTTAGACCTAACAACTGAATACCTGAAATTGTTTTCCCAATGCTTCCCTCTTCATTCTTTGCAGGTATAACAATGGATATCCACATTTCAGAATTCATTTTGAGCCCCTATATAAATTTCAAACAACACACATAAATAAATATTTTAAAACAAAATTAGCTATTTCTACTTTGCATTAGTTTAATCCAATCTACATAATCCTTGTTTGCTTTATTTTGCTCTAATAAAGCATTCAAAATTTCTTGGTTATTTTGATCATGTACTAAATGGGGTGGTATCGCTTTCTTAAATAACTCTAGCGCTAATGAAGAATTTTTACCGTATTGGTAAACGAAAATTGCAAGTTGTAAATAATCCTGTTCCGCTAAATTTGATGATTCTGCATAAGTCTTAATCGCTTTGTTAAGTTGAGGAATATCTATCGTATAGCCTTTGCGTACATTATCCATCAACAAATATAATGACTGCTTTCTTGACCATCCCTCTGGAGTTGACCTTAAACTTTTATAATAATTTTCCCAATCCTTTCCATCATCAGTTCCAAGCAAACTTTTATAAATAATAATATTTCCATCTAAAGAAGCAGACTGTATATATTGTTTTGCTTCCTCTGTTACGGCAATAGCATTGTATAATTCAGTTTTCTTTTTAGTCTGATTATATCGTCTAAAATAGACCGTAGCATATTGATTCCATGCACGCACAGACGTGGGTTCCGCTTGTGTCATTTTTTTCCCTAAAAGCACACTATCTCCCCATACATAAGCTAGTGTTGCTGTACTAGACAAACAAAATCCCACAACGAATATATAGCTTATTATTTTTAATTTACGTGTCATAGCATATTTTTCAGCAATCAATCTCAATAAGTCAAAAACTGCCAAAATTATACCAATTAATGGAAAGTGATTACGATGTTCAAAGATAAGCTCTAACCCGACAATATTACTTGTTAAAAAATGACCAGCAAAGAACAATAATATGCCAAATGCAAATAATGGTCTTTTATTACGCCACTTGATTGCCCATATAAAAAGCGTGACTAAAAAACTCAATGAGATTATGGTCGTCCAAGGTGAAAAAAGTCCACGTGATACTGGATAAGTATCATAGATAAAAGGGAACGCACTTGGTATAGGTAACAACATTTGCCCAATATACATAACAAGCACTCGAGTCTGGGTCAGCAATCGCTCTAAACTTGAAAAATCACGACCAGGGTAACTTTCCCAATACCAATGATTCGGTATCACAAAAAAGATAAATAATAGGACTGCACTAATACCAAACAGTGTATAACACTGTTTCAAGCCCTTGCTAATTTTTAGTTCAGCTGCATTAAATCTTAATACTGTGAGTTCTAAAACCAAAAGATATAAGGGAAATAAAACTGCATCTTCCTTACACATTAAAGCAAAGAACCACAAAACAACGACAGTACTACCATAAAAATAGTATCCTTTTCCTTGTATTTGATTATGTCGCATGCTTAGGTAAGCCCATAACCCTGCAAAAATAAACAGAGTAGTCATGGTCTGCATACGCTGTACAACATATAAAATGGAAGATACTTGTATTGGATGAATTGCCCAAATAGTTGCAAGAACCAAAGCCCAATAACTTGCTTGTTTTTCTTGTATTTGAAGTAAAATAAATAACTTTTTCAGAAACCCGACCAATACGAGAATACTAATAAAATGAATAAATAGATTGGTTGATTTAAAAGTATAAGCATCCATAGCACCTGCACGCCAATAATCGAGTGCAAAGGTCAACATAGGCAGTGCCCGTTCACCATGACCATGATGGAAGCTTAAACTTGCATAAATTAATTGTTCTAAACTAAATTGATCTAAATATAAAATATTATTTTGCAATATAGATGGATTATCATCCAGTATAAAATCACCATTCAGTCCCGGTAAATATAATAGTATTGCAAAAAAACTTATTATTAAAACAGTGATTCTAAACTTCACCCTTACTTATCCTAACTCATATTTTTTATTTAATAATGTAAAAAAGGAAAGCACTCGAAAGTACTTTCCTTTTAAATTAAATTTAAAATCATCAAAAATGAATTAAGATTCTAATTCACATGAACCTGTACCAGCTTTACAAATTGATTTTTTCTTCAATGAAGCATTGCCGCGTTCAATTGGTGTAAACTCTTTATCAGCATTGCCAGTATAATCTGTTATGCTAATAGATTGCCCCGTAGCACAAGCTTTACCAGCAAACGCTGTAGGTGTATCACCATTCGCAGCATCAGCAACCGCAGTTCCTACATAAGCTTTGGCTTCAGCTAAACATGCGCTATTTGCAGACTTTTGCATATAGTCACGGTAAGCCGGAAGTGCAATCGCAGCCAAAATACCGATGATCGCTACAACGATCATTAATTCAATAAGAGTAAAACCCTTTTGAGTAGTTTTCATAACATTCTCCACAAATGTATTGTTTAATTATTAAGCTTTAAAAGCTAATTTATAAATAGCATCAAGTGTGCCAATACTTATTATAATATTTTCAAGATAAAAAACAGTAGTTTGAGAAAATATTTTTCAATTTGTGATTTTTATGTTTTCTTTTGTGTAAGTAATTGACAAATATTGTCAGTTAGGTGACATAGATTAACCCAATATAATCGGTTTATTCCCTAATTCATTTTTTAAATCCACTATCTTCCGATCATAATATTGATCCAAAACTTCTCCTATTTGCTTTACCCCCTCAATGACTCCTTGTCTAAATTTATGTTGTCTTAATTGCTGAATAATATTTTGGCAAATTTGATCCCAAACTTCCTGAGTCGTTGCCTGTTTAATTCCCCGATCAATCACGATTTCAACTTTATGTTCACATAAGTTTAAATAAAGTAGCACACCACTATTATATTCAGTATCCCAAACCCCAAGTTCAGCAAATAGCTGTCGTGCACGGGCGCAGGTATCCTGATAATAGGCCTGCTTTGCAGGAATACAGGCTTCGATCACCACCTGGATTTCACCGACATGCCCATGCTCAGCTTCTTCCACTGCTAGAGCGATCGCATATTCATCCTGCTTGGTAATAAAACGTTTAGTTGCCTGTAAATAAAATAAATGTTTGAGCCAACGCTTCAAACTTGGCTGCACCAGTTCCTGCAATTTTGGTTGCGTGACAATTTCTGTCGAATCAGTTGTTGTTACCATGAGCCTGATGCTCCTCCCCCACCAAAACCACCGCCGCCTCCACCGAAGCCACCACCAAATCCACCGCGCCCGCCGCCGCCACGACCAGCGCCCGATGCAAAGGCATGTAGAATCAATTGGGCCAGTGAAGTAATCAAAACAAAAAATACCCCTGCACCAATCAATAGGCTGGCAAACAATCCCAGACCATTGACCAGTCCAGCAGCCATCCCAGCCACAGCAGCAGTTGCCGCACTGAGCTTTCGACCAAAAATCATGGAGCCGACAACACCGGCAATAATGATAAAGATCACAGCGCCAAAAGTGGCTTGCGAAGCTTGCTGGGCTTTATAAGCCTGTTCATGGCGTTCTTTCAGTTCATCGGCAGCCTGAGCAGCGATTTCCGGGTCTAGATTTAGTATTCGTTCTATTTCTGCCAAACCTGCATCAATGCCTTGAGCATATTGGCCTTGCTTAAAATATGGTGTAATTCGGTCATTAATAATCCGACCAACTACAATGTCTGGCAGTATGCCTTCTAAGCCATAACCAGTCAGGATCTGAATGCGGCGATCATTCACCGCAATGGTCATCAACAAGCCATTATCCCGTTTAGCCGAACCGAGTTGCCAGGCTTCTGCAACCCGCATGGAATAATCGAAAATGCCTTCCTGTCCGGTGGTAGGTACAATCACCACACCAATCTGGCCTTTACCTTCATCATAGAGTTTCAGAATACGCTGACTGATCTGCTGTTTTTCTGTAGGGCTAAACAGATTGGCCTGATCAATCACAGGTTCATTCAGACTTGGTAAATCGCGCTGGAACTGCCCTTCAGCCATATCATTAGCAATTTGTGGCTTGGTTACCTGATTTGATTCCGGCTGAGAAAACTGTTTTTGAGTCTCGCTAGCCTGATTCTGTCTTTGTAAAATTTCACGAGCGACAATCACTTCTTCAGTTTCTGAATCCGTTGCCGTGGCTGTTTCTGCCAAGACTATTGAAGTCTGCGCCATACCTGACATCAGCAGGATAGCGAGAAAGAACTTCAATAGCATCTTGAACATCATGGGCTTCACCTAAACCAGTCAATCAGCAGTTTTAGTCAAACGAAACTTTAGGTGCGGACTGCGCATTTTGATCCGCACTAAAGTTCGGTTTAGGATCCATGCCAATCACTTTGGCGGTCATCACTTGCGGGAACTGGCGTGCATAAGCGTTAAAATCCTGAACCGTAGTGATATAACGATTCCGTGCTACTGCAATGCGGTTTTCAGTGCCTTCCAGCTGTACCTGTAAATCACGGAACTGTTCATTGGCTTTTAAGTCTGGGTAGTTTTCAGTTACTGCCAATAAGCGTGACAAGGCGCTAGTCATCTGAGCCTGAGCTTCCTGATACTGGCGGAACAATTCAGGATTTTCCAACACTTCTTTATCAACTTTTAAACCAGCGACATTGGCACGAGCCTGAGTGACTTCAGTCAGCACCCGCTCTTCATGTGCGGCATAACCTTTTACAACATTAACCAGATTTGGTACTAAATCGGCACGGCGCTGGTACTGGTTCTGCACTTCAGACCACGCAGCAGTCACTGCCTCATCCTTGACCTGCAAAGTGTTATAACCACAGCCGGATAAAGTTAAGGTCCCGGTAAGCATCAAAACAGTGAGTGATTTTTTTAAAGCCTTCATCATTGTTCCTCAAATCTTTCATTGTATTTATCTAATTAATTTGATTTTAAACATAATTTTCAAGCCTTGTGTTATTTTTTATAAATCTATGAATTTCGTATTTTTTCCTATTTGATATTCTGAAAATAAAAAACCCGCACTAAGCGGGTTTTTAAAGACTGATCTAGGCGAGATTAAACATCCAGATAATCCAGGATACCTTCAGCAGCCTGACGACCTTCCCAGATCGCAGTCACCACCAGGTCAGAACCACGAACCATATCGCCACCAGCGAAGATTTTCGGATTCGAAGTCTGGAATTTGTATTCCTGCTGTTCTGGTGCAACCACACGGCCTGAACCATCCAGATTGATATTCACATTCGCAAACCAGTCTGCTGGGCTGGTACGGAAGCCGAATGCTAACAACACTGCATCTGCCGGAATGATTTCTTCAGAACTTGGAATTGGCTCTGGGCTACGACGACCACGACTGTCTGGTTCACCCAGTTGGGTGGTTACAAACTTCACGCCAGTCACTTTGCCATTTTCACCAACAATTTCGATTGGCTGACGGTTGAACTTAAATTCAACGCCTTCTTCACGTGCATTGCGCACCTCACGGCGTGAACCTGGCATGTTTTCTTCGTCACGACGGTAAGCACAAATCACGGATTCAGCGCCTTGGCGGATTGAAGTACGGTTACAGTCCATCGCGGTATCACCACCGCCCAGAACGATCACTTTTTTGCCTTCAACACTGATGTATTCAGCAGGATCTTTTTCCCAACCTTGGCAACGGTTTACGTTGGCAATCAGGAAGTCCAGCGCATCATAAACACCATCCAGATCTTCACCTGCAAAGCCACCTTTCATGTAGGTATAAGTTCCCATACCCATAAAGACAGCATCGTAATCAGCGAGTAACTGGTCAATGGTGACATCTGTACCGATTTCAGTATTCAGACGGAATTCCACGCCCATGCCGGTGAAAATTTCACGACGGCGTTTCATCACGTCTTTTTCCATCTTAAATTCTGGAATACCAAACGTCAGCAGACCACCAATTTCTGGACGCTTGTCGAATACCACTGGTTTTACACCATTACGGACCAGAATGTCGGCACAGCCTAGACCTGCAGGACCCGCACCAATGATCGCCACTTTCTTGTCGGTCCATTTCACGCTGGACATATCTGGACGCCAGCCCAAAGCAAAAGCAGTGTCATTGATGTATTTTTCAGCATTACCAATGGTGACTGCACCAAAACCATCATTCAGGGTACAAGCACCTTCACACAGACGGTCTTGCGGACATACACGACCACAGACTTCTGGCAAAGTATTGGTCTGGTGACACAGTTCTGCTGCCTGGAAAATACGGCCTTCTGCAACCAGTTTTAACCAGTTTGGAATGTAGTTGTGTACCGGACATTTCCATTCACAGTATGGGTTACCACAGCCCAGACAACGATGGGTCTGGTTCGCAGCAACTTCTGCGGTAAATGGTTTATAGATTTCCACAAATTCTGCTTTGCGGACATCGATATCTTTTTTCTCTGGATCTTGGCGTGGTACATCCAGGAACTGAAAGTCATTACTTAGGCGTTCTGCCATGTCTCTCTCCGTGGGTAGATGCAAGGAGCTCACAGTTGCCTTGCATCTGCCTATCTATCTGCAGGTAGTGGAATTATTGTGGATCAGCTTGAGTAGTCTTCAACAGCGTTTGCAGGTTGGCAGCTTTTGGTTTTACCAACCAGAACTTACGGCTGTAGTAGTCAAACTCATGGCGGATCTTGTACGCCCAAGCACTACCGGTTTCTTTAATATGTTCATCCAGGATGCGACCCAGAAACTCTTTATGCTCTTCCATCGATTCAGTTGAAATACGGTTCAGCTCAATCAACTCGTGGTTGTAATGGTCAACGAAGTCATTATCCAGATCAAGCACATAAGCGAAACCGCCAGTCATACCTGCACCGAAGTTGTGACCTACTTTACCTAATACAGTCACGATACCGCCAGTCATATATTCACAGCAGTGGTCACCTGCACCTTCAATGACTGCGAAGGCACCTGAGTTACGAACCGCGAAACGTTCACCTGCAGTACCTGCAGCAAACAGTTTACCGCCAGTTGCACCATACAGACAGGTGTTACCAATAATCGCAGTATTTTGAGTCTGGAATGGCGAACCTTTTGGTGGGAAGATCGAAATACGGCCACCCGCCATACCTTTACCCACGTAGTCATTCGCATCACCTTCAAGGCTGATATGCAGACCACCGGCATTCCATACGCCCAGTGACTGACCAGCAGTACCGACCAAGTTCACCTTAACAGGATGTGATTCCATGCTCAAGTTGCCATAGCGTTTTGCAATCTCACCTGAGATACGCGCACCGATCGAACGGTCACAGTTACCAATGGTATAGCTGTATTCACCGCTAGTACCCGCTTCAATCGCTGGCAGCATATCAGCCACCATTTTCTCAGCCAGAATACCTTTGTCGAATGGTGCATTGCCCTGAACTTCACAGTACTGTGCTTTACCTTCAGCAGCAGGATGCGATTCCAGCAGTTTGCTCAGGTCAAGGTGCGCATGCTTGTCAGTTTCACCTGGCAGGATTTCCAGCAGGTCAGTACGACCGATCAGATCTTTCAGGCTAGATACACCCAGCGCTGCCAACCATTCACGCGTTTCTTCAGCAATGAAAGTGAAGAAATTGATCAGCATTTGCGGTTCACCAATGTAGTGTTCCTGACGCAAGTGATCCTGCTGAGTAGCGACACCAGTTGCACAGTTGTTCAAGTGACAGATACGCAGGTATTTACAACCTAAAGCAATCATTGGAGTCGAACCGAAGCCGAAGCTTTCAGCACCCAAAATCGCTGCTTTCACCACGTCCAGACCGGTTTTCAAACCACCGTCTGTCTGTACGCGCACTTTACCACGCAGGTCATTCACACGAAGTGCTTGATGCGCTTCTGACAAGCCCAGCTCCCATGGAGAACCCGCATGGTGGATAGAGGAAAGTGGAGAAGCCGCTGTACCGCCGTCATAACCAGAAATGGTAATGAAATCGGCATAGGCTTTCGCAACACCTGCTGCAATCGTACCAACACCTGGTTCAGAAACAAGCTTAACTGACACCATCGCCTGTGGGTTAACTTGTTTCAAGTCGAAGATCAACTGTGATAAATCTTCGATTGAATAGATATCGTGATGCGGCGGTGGCGAAATGAGGGTAACGCCCGGTACAGAGTAACGTAAACGCGCAATCAGTCCGTTTACTTTACCACCCGGCAACTGACCACCTTCACCTGGTTTTGCACCTTGAGCCACTTTAATTTGCAGTACTTCTGCTGATGTTAAGTACGCAGGAGTTACACCAAAACGGCCAGATGCAATTTGTTTGATTTTCGAGTTACGGATGGTGCCGTAACGCGCTGGATCTTCACCACCCTCACCTGAGTTTGAACGACCACCGATGGTATTCATGGCAATCGCAATTGCTTCGTGTGCTTCAGGTGACAATGCACCCAAAGACATACCCGCAGAGTCAAAGCGAGGCAGGATCTCTTCCACAGATTCCACTTGTTCCAGTGGAATCGAATTGTCTGTTTTCAGCTTGAATAAGTCACGGATCGTAGCGATCGGACGGTTATTCACCAGCTCAGCATATTCTTTAAAGTCTTTATAGTCACCAGAACGAACTGCTTTGTGCAGTGCATTGATTACGTCCGGGTTAAAGGCATGGTATTCCTTGCCGAATACGAATTTCAGCATACCGCCCTGATCGATTGGCTTACGTGATTTCCACGCGGTGTCTGCCAGTTTTTTCAGATCATTTTCAAGGTCTTGGAATGTTGCACCTTTAATACGGCTTGGTACGCCAGTGAAGCATTTCTCAACGACTTCATCAGACAGACCAACAGCTTCGAACAACTGACCGCCACGGTAAGACGCAACAGTTGAAATACCCATCTTAGACAGGACTTTCAGCAGGCCTTTTTCAATCCCTTTACGGAAGTTGTTTTGTGCATAGACCGGGTCACCCAGCAATTCACCTTTAGCCACCAAGTCATTGATCACGTCATACGCCAAGTATGGATAGATTGCGGTCGCACCAAAACCTAACAGAACTGCAAATTGGTGTGGATCACGGGCAATACCAGTTTCCACAATCAGGTTGGCATCAGAACGTAGGCCTGTATTGATCAGGTAGTGATGCACTGCACCAGTCACCATCAAGGCATTGGCTGGCAAATAGCCTTCACGGATTTTCTTGTCAGATAACAGCAGTAAAGTTTTACCGTCACGGATTGCCTGAGCCGCTTCTTCACAAATACGGGTGATCGCAGCTTCCAGACCTTCTATTTCTGGGTAGTTCAGATCGATGTCGGCAATTTCGTAACCTTTACGACCGATCGTACGGATCTGATGCATTTTCGAGTTAGACAATACCGGACTAGAAATGATCAGACGGTCCGCATGTTCCGGGCTTTGCTCAAACACGTTCTGTTCACGACCCAGGCAAGTTTCCAGTGACATCACAATCGATTCACGCAGTGGATCGATTGGCGGGTTAGTGACCTGAGCAAACTGCTGACGGAAGTAATCCGATACATGACGTACCTGGCGAGACAATACCGCCATTGGCGTATCATCACCCATCGAGCCCACAGCTTCCTGACCGCTTTCTGCGATCGGACGCAATAACTGGTCACGCTCTTCGAACGTTACCATGAACATTTTCTGTGCTGCTTTCAGGCTATCACCTTTCAAGCCTTGTTCGCACAGGTATTCTTCCAGTTCAGGGCTACCTTGAATGCGTACAGAATTTTCACGTAACCATTCACGGTATGGACGCATACGTTTCAGGTGATTATTCACATCCTGAGTATCCAGCACCTTACCAGTCTGTGTATCCACAACCAGAATCTGACCTGGACCTACACGACCTTTAGACACCACGTCTTCAGGTTCATAACCCCATACACCGATTTCAGATGCCAGAGTGATGTAACCATTTTTGGTGATCACCCAACGTGCTGGACGTAGACCGTTACGGTCAAGCATACAGATCGCATGACGGCCGTCCTGGATGACTAGGCCTGCAGGACCATCCCATGCTTCCATGTGTTTAGAGTTGAACTCGTAGAATGCACGTAAGTCAGCATCTAAAGTTTCAACGTTCTGCCAAGCAGGTGGAACCAGCATACGCAGCGCACGGAACAGATCCATACCACCGCCCACCAGGATTTCCAGCATATTATCCAGACTAGAAGAATCCGAACCGGTACGGTTCACGATTGGATTCAGCTCAGTCAAACCTGGCAGTAATGGGTTTTCAAATTTTGGCGTACGTGCCATTGCCCAGTTACGGTTTGCAGTAATAGTGTTGATTTCACCATTGTGCGCCAGGTAACGGAACGGCTGAGCCAATGGCCAGCGTGGCAATGTATTAGTCGAGAAACGTTGGTGGAAGACCACGATATGTGATGCCAGACGCTCATCAGCCAGGTCAGTATAGAAGTCAGCAATCGCTGCTGGCATCATCAGACCTTTATAGCTGATCACAGTTGAGCATAAGGTAGTCACATAGAAGTATGGGTCATTCGTTAGTTGCTGCTCAGCACGACGACGTGCCAGGAATAACTTACGGTTGAATTCAACTTCAGTCACACCGATTGGGCAGTTCACGATGACCTGTTCAAAAGCAGGCAGAGATTGCATTGCAATCTCACCCAACACATCATTATTGGTTGGGACAACACGCCATGCAATTACGCGACAACCTTCTTCTTCAATTTCCTTGGTCAGTATCTGTTTCGCATGCGCAGCAAGCGCTGGATCAAGGTTCAGGAATACTGTACCAACAGCAAAAATTTCGCTTAAGGTAATGTCACTTAAACGTTTTGCTTCTTCACGGAAGAATTCTTTTGGCATCGCCAAAAGCAGACCACAACCATCACCGGTCTTACCGTCTGCAGCAATACCACCACGGTGGGTCATACAACTTAAACTATGAATTGCGGTCTTGACGAGATCATGGCTTGCATCACCCTGCATGTGGGCAATCAAACCGAAACCACAGTTATCTTTGAACTCATCCGGTTGGTATAAACCTTGAGCGGGAGCTACATTATTAGGCGATGGCATGTGCATAGCGTACCCTTCTTTCACAAAGCCCTGGCGGGCTGTTTAACAATCTAAATCCTTCTTGCGATGGCGTCCGATTTACTTTCGAGGAATTTCTAACGGCAGAGCAAAACTTTTCTTCACACCTTGAAGATAAACCTTTTCAGATTTATATGCATGAAAAATAGAGTTTGAGACACTCGGAAATCACATAAAAATAACAACTAAATGTGACACATTCGCATAATCATCGAATCATTTTCGCGCCAAAACAGGGAGATCAATTCAATTCATGCACCAATAAAGCAATTATCATGCCAATTTGATGCAAAGAAATAAAAATGATACTAATGACATATATTTACTGAATTTAAACCACAAAACTGGTCATTTTTATTGCGTATTTTTTGCACCAAAAGCGCACATTTATCAGGTTTTATAATTTTGGTTGCGCCATTTTAATCCATCTATATTTTATCTGTTATTTTTCTTAATTAAATGGATCACTTATCTCCAGTTCTTCACTATGCTGACGACCATTCGACGGTGCATGTGGAGCAGAAGGCACCTGACTTTCCGAGCGTTCAACATCCACCACATTACCAGATGAATCGCGGCGGGTAATCGTGGTACTGGTGGTACTTTGCGTATTGGAAGAAGAGGCCTGGTTCTGCGCTTGTGCTCGCGGTGCAACTGTTTCTTCTACTTTTGGCAACGGCACATTTTTCAGTTGCACTGCATAAAGCTTCTGGCTGGAAGTCAGCTCATCTGAGCCCAAGTTATTGACATAAGGTTGGTAATTCTGGATTTGAGCGACCACTGGTTTAACTGATTTCGGCAGCCCCATATTTAGTTCTGTGAGTGCCTGCTGCGCTTCATTCGCTGATTTAAACAAACCATATAGCAACACATATTGCTCAGGAAGGTTATCGCCAGAAAGACGCAGGTAAGTAAACTGGTTACGATCGACCTGTTTTCTTAAAAAGTTTTTCAGAATCACTTCATCAGAAACACGAAACAGCTCAATCACATACTGGTTCTTCATTTCATTGACAAATTTGGTGCCACGAAACTCCGCTTCATGATTTGCATTCACAATGGTGCGTGTGGTCATGTCCAGTGGATGCACTTCATCGGTTAATGCACCAAGTTGGGTCATTGATGCCACTTTTTCAGGCTGAATCATCAACTCAACTTCAGTTTCCGGTTTTTTCTCAACCGGCGTCACTTCTTCAGAATCCGTAACTGCCCAAAAAACGAGCGCAAAAAACAAACAGCCTATCGCACTGACCAGCCAGAAATAATGCTGAACCTTTTGCCATGGCGTGCGAAGAGCTGTCATATACCGTATTTACCTATGCCTGATTAGCCAGAATGGCCTGTTTCATCAATTCTACATCAAAGTCACGTGTGATAATGGCCTCGCCTAATTTCTTTAATAAAACCAGACGCAATTGACCATTCAGGACTTTTTTATCGTGGGCCATATAACCCAGAAAATCATCCAGTGGAATTTTAGGACAAACGATCGGAAGTTTGGCACGAGAAATGATTTTTTTTGTACGCTCAACATCAGCTGCAGAAATCCAGCCCATGCGGTGCGACAGATCCGCAGCCATCACCATACCCGTCGCCACTGCTTCGCCATGTAGCCACTCACCATAACCCAGATAAGATTCAATCGCATGGCCAAAAGTATGACCAAGATTCAGTAGTGCACGCTCACCTTTCTCTTTCTCATCATTCGCGACAATACGTGCCTTATGCGCACAGGAACGATAAACTGCGTTCGCCAGTAATTGCTCATCACGGGCAATCAGGCCATCCATATTAGCTTCCAGCCAGACCAGAAACTCTTCATCACCGAGCAGCGCATATTTAATCACTTCTGCCAAACCGGCAGATAATTCACGATCTGGTAAAGTTGACAGCTGTGACATATCTGCCAGCACTACTTGTGGTTGCTGGAAAGCACCGATCATGTTTTTGCCGAGTGGATGATTAATCCCGGTTTTACCACCGACACTAGAATCAACCTGTGAAAGCAAAGTTGTTGGCACCTGAATAAAGTACACTCCGCGCTGGAAGCAAGCTGAAGCAAATCCAGCCATATCGCCAATCACACCACCACCCAGCGCCAGCACCGTACAGTCGCGATTAAAGCCCGCTTCAAGCAGCGCATCAAAAATCAAGTTCAGGTGCTCGATATTCTTGTATTTCTCGCCATCCGGCAAAATACAGCTTACTACAGTCTTACCCAGATTTTCCAACGCAGCCCTATAGTGCTCTAGATACAACGGTGCCACCGTATCATTGCTGACAATCATCACCTGTTTGCCATGAATATATGGCTCCAGCAATTCCTGAGGATTTAAATCGCTACCAATAAAAATTGGATAACGGCGTTCACCGAGTTCGACATGTAAGGTTTGCATGATGGGATAACCACTTATTCAACTGAACTTATTTTTTCGGAAGGATGAGATTCAAAATACGCTGCGCCAGATCACGTGCAGCCCCCTGATTGGTCTCAATGATGTAATGTGCGACTTCTCGGTATAACGGATCACGTACTGCAAGCAAATCTCTGAGTTTCTGCTCAGGGTTTTCGACTTGTAATAGCGGACGGTTTTTGTCGCGATAGGTTCGCTGAAGCTGAATTTCAACAGGAGTATAAAGATAAACTACGATACCGCGGTTTTTAAGATATTCACGATTGGGCGCCTGAGTCACCGCACCACCACCCGTGGCAAGTACCAGTTGTGGTCGTGAAGTTAACTCATCAATGACAACCGTTTCACGACTACGAAAACCCGCTTCACCTTCTTTTTCAAAGATCCACGGAATCGTTGCACCTGTTTTCCGCTCAATTTCATGATCACTGTCAAGAAATTCTCGTCCTAACAATTCTGCTAAATGTCGTCCTACAGTTGTCTTTCCCGCCCCCATCGGCCCCACCAAATAGATATTTGGCAGGGATTCAAACTCTTTGCTTGGCAAGGAGTCACCTATTCATTTTGTTAATTTCAAAATATATTAATGATTTCTTGAAACACTGTCATTAACAATTCGAGGGGTAACAAAAATCAGGAGCTCACGTTTATTATCCGATTTAGCATCCTTACGGAACAAGCGGCCTAAATATGGAATATCCCCTAAGAAAGGAACCTTGGTCTGACTGTTAAGCGTCTCCTGCTCAAAAATACCACCAAGAACGACGGTTTCACCATTTTCAACCAGGACATTCGTGTTCAGGCGGTTTTTATTGAGATAGTATTCACCCATTGGTGTTACCCCAGCGATACTGTCACTGGAAATATCCAGATCCATTTGCACTTTTCCATCAGGCGTAATACTTGGAGTCACATCAAGCTTAAGTACTACATCCTTAAATTCAGTTGTAGCTGTAGCACTCGCACCACTCCCTTCAGTAGACTGATATGGCACTTCAAAACCTGATTCAACAGTCGCTTTCTGCTTGTCTGCAGTCAGTACTTTCGGAGTAGAAATCACCTCACCATAGCCATCTGCTTGTAGTGCAGAAAGTTCAAGATCAAGCATAAAGTCCGAGAGACTAATCAAACCAAATGCAATTTTACCTGCAGCATTAGCTACACCTAAATCAACATTAAGGTTATCTGGACGTTGAATTTCATATTTCCAGCGACCTGTTTCATCATCCAATTCAGGTTCGCGCAGATCCCAAAGGGTGGTATCACTTCCACCCACCAGAAGATGATTATTATTGGTAATACCTTGAGATAAAACTCCCCATTTCACCCCAATCTCTTTGGTAAATTCTGTAGATGCACGGACAATACGTGCTTCCACCATAACCTGCTTCACCTGCACATCTAGTAAATCCACCATATTACGAATTTTATCGATAAATGGCTGAGTATCATTCACAATTAAAGTGTTAGTACGAGCATCTATAGATACAGAACCACGAGGACTTAATAAACTTTCCTTATCCTCATTATTATTTGTACTAGTATTTGAACTAGAATTGCTATTTGAAGCACCTTTATTCTGAGTAATTAACTTCTCAATATCAGCAGCCTTAGCATAATTCAACTGGATATATTCAGTTTGAATTGGTGCAAGTTTAGCACTTTGTGCTAATGCTTTCGCTTCTTCTTCTTCAGCTTTCGCTAGCTCTGTAACAGGAGCAATCCAGATCACATTCCCATTACGACGTTTATCCAGGTTCTTGGTTTTCAAAACGATATCCAGCGCTTGATCCCAAGGAACTTCCTTAAGACGCAAAGTAATATTCCCTTGTACGCTATCCGCTGCGACCATATTGATATCAGTAAAGTCCGCTAACAACTGCAATACGCGACGAACTTCAATATCCTGGAAATCTAGAGAAATTTTCTTGCCAGTATAATGATGGGCTGCTTTAGGACGTAATGGATTTTTCTCTTCCGGGCGTTTCAAACTAACTGTGAGTTTATTATCCGTTTGATATGCCATATATTCATAGCTATCTGAAGTCTGAATGGTAATCACGCCTGAACCATTTTGGTTGACTGCATCTACAGTAGAAACCGGTGTGGCAAAATCATTTACATTCAGACGACGGGTTAAATGTACTGGGATCTTGCTACCCAATGCCCGAACCACAATTTTAGTACCTTGTTGCTGTACATCGACTGGGGTATCACCACTCGCCAAATCAATGACGACTTGCCCTTCACCTTTAGCACCACGCTGGAAACCAATATTGGTAATCCCTTGAACAGCCTGTTGAACTACTGGCTGAACATTAGCCACTGGGCTATTGGAGTTGATCTTTAAAATAAAGGTGTTGCCTTCGACACGTGTAGTAAATGCACCCGCATCAGCCAAATTCACGGTTAAACGTGCACGTTGTGCGTCTGAAGACACATCAACAGAACTTGCTTCTTTTGTTGCAACAGGAATATTACTCTGTTTCAGATTCTGCTGTGCCTGTTCAAAATCCAGAATCAGACGAGATGGAGATTCCAGCTGATAAGCTTGTGGCTGAGGTGGCAAACCATTAAACATCACACGAATTTCGGTTCCTTGCCCTGGAACCTGCATTGGCACCACATTAGTGATTGCGATTTGTGCACTTGCTGCCTGCATCACTGCAATCGCAACTGCCCCCATAGAAAACTGACGAAACACATGATTCATTGTATTACCATCCCCAAAAATAAATTCTTTAAAACTTTTATTCATTATTATTCCCTTTCACTTATGGTGTTGGTCCCACCAGAACCAAACTGCGAGGGCGTTCCACATACCCATCACGTCCATCCGGAATAATCTCAACCAAATCAATCTGGGTTGGAGTAATATTGACTACCCGTCCATGATTTAACCCCATATAGCTACCACGTTGAATCCGTTCAACTTCCCCATCAGGTGTGTGAATCAATGCCAAAATCTGTCCAGCCTGATTTTTGAGACTCCCCTTCATCGTCAAAGTTTCAAGTGGATAGCTTTCCAACGGTTGTAACTGTCTGGATAAATTTGGATAAACACGCTTGCCTGCCATCACTTTTAGCTCTGCTGCCAGAGAACTTGGCAAGAAAGGACTTTTCAGCTGATGTGCCGCATAATTGAAGGTTTCTGCAGGGACAAAATCCGGGGCAGGTTCAATCGGCAAAGCTGGCTGGTTGCGGATATTTGCCATTTCCTGATTGACGTAGTCAATACGTGACTCACATCCTGCCAAGATTAATCCGGCAGTGAGTGCTGAAGCAATTTTTAACATCTTCATTACTGTGCCCCCTGACCGTTTGCAGCTGTATTATCTGCTGTACTATTAGTATTAGCGTTTCCTACATAGCGATAAGTTTTTGCTTTCACCACATAATCAATCACTGGAATATCAGTTTTCTTCTCTTTGTTTGCCGTACCAGTAATTTCAAAATCATGCAGTGTCACGATACGTGACAGACCTGCAATACCACTAACAAATGAACCAAAAGAATGATAATCACCTGTTGCTTCAATCGAGATCGGTTGCTCAATAAAGAATTCCTGCTTCACTTCAGGTTCAAGACGGATATTTTTGAACTTCAGGCCGGCGTTGACACCGCTCAAGTTAATATCTTCAACCAATCCAGGAATTTCTGTTTCTTTCGGCAACTGCTCGAGTTGCTGGTTAAAACGCGCTTCCATTTCCTGCAATTGTTGCTGATATTGTTGCAAGTTACGCAGCTTGGAATCCTTATCACGGAACTCATTGAGCAAGTTTTGCTCCTGAGCATTCGCTTGTGCAATGGCTTCGATTTGGCCGCGGATCAAACCAAAATAAGCCAGCATCATTACCACAAAGACAATAAAAATCCAGCAGGTAATTTTAACTGCGATCGGCCAGCTACCATAATTATTTGGATCCAGGGTATTAAACTGCTGGAAAAACTTCTCCACCGTCATTTTATTTTTCGGTGCAACAACTGACTCTTGACCTAAATCTTCAAATTTTTCGCTCATGATGTCGCCCCCTGTGTAGTTGTCTCAGCTGCCTGTGGTTGCTGCTCGGAAAGCACAGGCTGAGCAATCTGGTCAAGATCAACAGTTACTGTGAACGTTCCATAAGACTCTTCAATACGCGGAATCAGAGAACTTGGTGCTTTATCCTTCTTCTCTTCCGCTGCCAGGAACGAATTCATAAATGCATTGCGATACCAAGGAGAGGCTTCCAGATTACGAAGCAACTCTGCCACGGTATTTGGACTTGCAGCCTTGCCTTCAATCGTGAACTTATCCCCGGTACGTACAAACTTGGTGACATACATATCACTTGGCGTTACCCGCACAATTTCATCAATAAGATGCACCGCAATCGGACGCTGGGTTTGCAAGCCCTGAATCAGTTTCATACGCTCTACAATCGCATCACGCTGCTCTTGCAAACCATCCAATGATTTCAGCTGCACATCCAGATTCTGGTTGGTACTAATAATTAACTGATTAGCCTGTTCCTGATCCTGTAATTTCTGATCGTAATAGAACCAACCACCCCCTGCTGCTGCCACACCGAGCAACAAAGCCCCCACGCAATATGCGATAAATTCATTATTTCTTTTGACTCTTAGCTCATCACGCCAAGGCAATAGATTAATTTTTGCCATTAATCAAAACTCCTCAATGCCAGACCGCATGCAACCATGAGTGATGACGCATCATTTTCAATTTTTTTAATATCAATTTGAGGAGAAAAGCCCATCTGTAAGAATGGATTTGCGATCGTGACACGGTAGCCCAGTTTTTGTTGTAACAGTTTTGCCAGGCCTGGAATATTGGCATTCCCCCCTGCCAATAGAATGTGATCAATCTCATTAAACTGAGATGATGAAAAGAAGAACTGTAATGAACGTGCTGCCTGTTGCACCACAGCATCCAGGAATGGCTCTAATACCTCGATATCATAGTCATCTGGCAATGCACGAGTTTTCTTGGCACGTCCAGCTTCCTCATAAGACAAACCATAACGGTTCTGGATTTCCTGCGTGAGCTGTTTACCCCCAAACACCTGCTCACGCGTATAAATAATCTTGTTATTTTGCATCACCGACAATGTCGTCATGCTATGACCAATGTCCAGAATACCCACGGTATTCACACCCATCGGCAATGTATCTGAAAACACCCTGAATGCATTTTCAATCGCGAAACTTTCTACATCGGCAATCTTTGGAGTCACACCAGCAATTTCCAGCACCTCTGAACGTGCTTCCACGTTTTCAATACGGGTTGCGACTAGCAATACATTGACACGGTTTGGATTAGACAGACGATCTGGCAAGACTTCAAAATCAATACTTGCTTCATCCAGCGGGAATGGAATGTATTGTTCGGCATCTTCACGGATCTGAATTTCACGTTCATCATCCGTCATATCTGCATCCATTTCGATCGTTTTGGTGATCGACATGGAGGTAGGAATCGCAAAGGCTGCCTGATTAGACTGGGTATTGGCCAAGTTCATGGCACGAGCCAGGGCATCGCCGACTGCTTCCGGATTTAAGATGTTTTTTTCAACAACACTGCCTTCCGGTAATGGAATTAGAGCATAACTCTCGACCCAATACCGTCCGCTTTTCATGGAAAGTTCCAAAACTTTAACAGACGTCGAACTGATATCGACACCTATTAACCCCTTGTTTGGCTTACGATATAACCTGCGCACAATATCATTCCTATTATTTTTTTATCCCCAAAAATAAAACACCCACTAATGCAATCGGTCTATTAATTTTATCTAGATACAATAACTCATCTAACATTATGTATATCTAAAGGATATACTGACCCTTCATTAGTTTGCCATTAGCTCTTATTAAAACTTACTTGTTATGAAAAAGCTATCTAGTTCAGGCCTAGTTCATCCATTTTTTTTGATCATTATCATAATTGTGATCTCAATTCCGATGGGTTTTTACGGTATGTACCTCTATATTGCCCCATCTTTGCCTGAAATGTCTACGCTTAAAAAGGCACCTTTACTCAAACCTTTACAGGTTTTTAGTTCTGATCAGGAGCTCATCGCTGAATACGGTGGCAAACTTTCCGTACCGGTGGAATACGAGCAGATTCCACCAGAATTCATTCATGCCTTCCTAGCCGCGGAAGATTCAAGCTTTTTCGAACATAGTGGTATCAGCTTTAAGGGCTTAGGCCGTGCATTAAGTGAAAGTGTCACTGGCTCGGACGTGCAGACTGGTGGATCCACCATCACCATGCAGGTAGCAAAAAACTATTATCTAAGTCCAGAACGAACCTTAAAACGCAAACTGACCGAGATTTTCTTGGCACGTAAAATTGAGCAGAACCTGACTAAAGAAGAAATTTTGACCTTATACGTCAATAAAATTTTCCTGGGCAAAAATGCTTATGGTATCGCGGCAGCAGCCAAGATTTACTACAACAAAAGCCTGGATCAGCTTTCTATTGCTCAAATGGCGATGATTGCCGGCTTACCAAAAGCACCCTCTAAATACAATCCTGTGGCCAATCCAAAACGTGCACTGGAACGCCGCAACTGGATTCTAGGTCGTATGCTACAACTCGGCTATATCAACCAGAGTCAGTATCAAAAGGCAATTGCTGAGCCGATCAATCTGGATATGCCAGACCGCAGCACCCGCAATAAATTTCCCTATGTGGGAGAAATGGTTCGTGCCGAACTGATCCAGAATTTTGGTGAACAGGCGATTGATTCCGGCTATAAGGTCTATACAACCATTAATAGCCAACGTCAGGCTTATGCTGAACTGGCTGTGCAGGAAGGTCTGGAAGCCTATGACCGTCGTCATGGCTGGCGCGGTGCTGAAGCCCATGATCAACCTTTGACAAATTTCCAGCCTTTTGCCAATACTTACCCTGCTCAGGTCACCAAAGTTAATGCTAATTCTTTTGAAGCCTTAATGCAGGATGGTACGAGTGTTACTGTGCCTTGGTCTGGCATGTCCTGGGCACGCCCCTATCGCAATGCCAACAGTGTCGGTGGTGCACCGAGCAATGCTTCACAAATTGTCAAAGTCAAAGATATTGTTCGTTTACGCCCAAATGAACAGAAAACCTCATGGGCATTAGTACAAATTCCAAAAGTACAAGGCCAACTGATTGCGCTGAATCCAAATAATGGTGCTATTGAAGCTGTGGTCGGTGGTTATAATTTTTACCAATCGACCTTTAACCGTGCCATTCAGGGCTGGCGTCAGCCAGGCTCAACCATTAAACCATTTATCTATGCACTGGCTCTGGAACGTGGCATGACGCCTTATACCATGGTCAATGATGCACCAATCACCATTGGAAAATGGAGTCCTAAAAACTCGGATGGACGCTACTTGGGGATGATTCCTTTACGTCGCGCCCTGTACCTGTCACGCAATACCGTGTCGGTCCGCCTGCTTCAAACTGTGGGTATTGAACGTACTCGTCAATTATTGATGGATTTTGGTCTGGAAGACAAACAGATTCCACGCAACTACACCATTGCCCTCGGTACACCACAGGTACTGCCAATTCAGATGGCGACTGGCTATGCAACCTTTGCTAATGGTGGTTACCGCATTCAGCCGCATTTTATTAGCAAAATCGAAGATGCGTATGGGAACATTATCTTTGAAGCTAAACCTGAATATGCCTGCATTTCCTGTATTAATCAGGAAGAGGAAGAAATTGAGTCTGTAAATGTTGTCACACCAGATGATGAAGTCATCGAGCTAAATAATCGCACGATAGAAAACCAAACAACTCAATCTAAAGCTACCATTGAACATAGCAATTACCGTCAGGCTCAGCGCATTTTGAAATCCAGCTCGGCTTTTGATATGGCTAATATTCTGCGTGACGTGATTCAACATGGTACCGGTCGTGCAGCACTGCGCATTGGTCGGGGCGACCTCGGTGGTAAAACCGGTACCACCAATGATGCCAAAGACGCCTGGTTCGCTGGCTTTAATGGCAAACTGGTAACTGTGGCTTGGGTTGGCTTTGACCAGCCTACAACATTAGGTCGACGTGAATATGGCGGTGTTGCTGCCCTGCCAATCTGGACCGATTTTATGGCCAATGCTCTAAAGGGCACCCCAGAATCCTGGGTACGTCTGGATCGCAAGGCTAAGGGACCGCTCAACCGAACCAAAGTCGTCAATCAGGATGGCAAGGAAGTCCAGCATGACAATCATGCTACGCCTCCACTGGCAACGCCACTTTATCGTCCAGTGCCTGTAGCACCTAAACGTGAAGTAAATGACTTTGCCGATTTACCGGGACAGGAAATCCAGGTACCAGGTGAGAGACCAACTCGTGGTCAGGAACAACCTCTACAACCCAAGCAAATCGACTCGCTAGATAGTCTGATTGAAGAAGTTCAGTAATCTTGGTTCCATAAAAAAGCCCTCAATTGAGTAATGCCAGTCAGTTAAGAGATTGACTGGCATTTTTTTGGGTATTTCTGTGGTTTCCCTTTCACAACTCGTGGGTAGTTTCTACTTCTTTTTTTCGGTAAAACATACCTTTTAGATTTTTCCATTAAACTTTCTAGATGTTTAGGCAAATTGCCTGCGGAAGCCAAAGAATCAAACTTCAATAGGTTAAGGATAGCAATAGAGGTAATATGAAAGCTCATTCTCAAAGGACTGACTTTTGCACGTTGAGCCATATATTTCATTTGTCTTCTTAGAATATTATAGGCAATAAAGACTCCCCATAACTCTTGATAAATCAAGGTAGGTTGTTTACTCCTTAAATGCTTCCCTTCCTGTAAGTTACTCTTGATTTCTCGGTAACACATTTCTATTTCCCAACGCTGGGCATAGAGTTTTGCTAAAGCTAATAATGGATATCTCTTTGAATCTATTAGTGAAGTGATATAACGTCTAATCTTACCTGCCTGCTCAACCTCAATGAGACGTGCTTCCCAATAATCTCCTAAGGCTGGATTAAGTTTTTTAGCTCTTGTTGATATCGGCATTCTAATATGAAAGTCATGTTGCGAATTACGCTCCACAATCTCATACCGTAAATTATCTTTTGCACGCATAAGCCAATGACTTTCTTCTGCACGTTTTTGCCACCCGATGAGAAAATCTGCAGAGAAATAGGCTCGATCAAATAGGGTAATACTGTGTGAACAAGGAGATAATTGGCTTGCCAGTGTGAGTTCACCTTGATCCATACTGCCTATTTGAGCATCTATAATTTCATGGGTCGCGGTATTTACTAAGCAGGTTGCTCTCACTTGTGGATAAGGAGCATCAGCAGTTTTTCCTTTAGATGAACCAAAGTGTGCAAAATTCTCATCTGTATAAGGCATAGACCAAACAACACCATCAACAGCGCACACACTCAGACCGTGAAAGTTTGAGTATTGCTGCTGAGATTCTTCAAACCAGGCTTGGCTAAGTAAAGAAAATAGCGCATTTAAAGGTTCTGATCCTAAACGTTGTCGTGCTTGTACTACTGCGCTAGGAACACAATATTCTGTTGTACCAAATACAAGTTTTAGTTGTTCTACGACATATCCGATAGGTTGATTTCGAAATAAAGCGAGTCCAATGACAAGCCATACCACATGTTCAGCGGGTAACTTCCTTCTTCTAATTGATGCCTTACCTGTTTGATTCAGACTTTCCTCAATCCAGTTGAAATCAATAAATTCACTAAAATGGCTAAGTGAAGGTAAAGAATGTTGAAGGGTGCAATCTAAATTTTCAGATAAAGTCATAAAAAAAAATGAGCGTATTTACATACACTCATTTTTACTACATTTTACTAATATTTGCTTAACTGACTGGCATTACTCAATTGAGGGCTTTTTTATATTCAACTCGAATCTCATCTTATTTCTTTTGAAACAGATAAATTTGGAATTGTGCAGTCACTGCAAACTGGTCTTGCTGCTCCAGTGCCAAACGGCGTTCTGGCTTAGCTTTATACGCATACGGCGTCATGGCAATCAGGTTTTCCAGATCGTTTTTTGACAGATTCAGCAGGGCTTCTACCACCTCTTCACTTACCAGATTGAACGCATCTTCTAGCTGGGCCACAAATTTCTGTGGCTCATGGGGCTTCACTTCCTCAAACAGTGCTTCACGCATGGCATATAAATGCTGTGGAGCTGGAGTAACAACCATTAGATAAGATTTTGGTTTCAGTACCCGTAGAATTTCCTGTTTCGGAATCGGACTAAACAGGCTAGTACACAAGTCTATTGAATGGTCCAAAACCGGCAAGGTTGCACCCGTTCCCACCACCCAAGTAATTTCTTTATTCAGCTTAGCCGCAACCTGAATGGCATTTTTGGCAATATCCACCCCGACACACTGCATCACTTCCTGCTGCATGGCATCGGTGTAATAGCCTTCACCACAACCAATATCCAGCAGGTTTTCAATACGTAGTTCACGAATCTTTCTCACCACGGCTTGCTGTAACGGTGCATAGTGGCCGGCACTTAAAAAGGCACGACGTGCCTGTACCGATTCTGGCGTATCTCCCGGATTTTTACTGTGTTTATGCTGAACCACATGCAAATTTACATAGCCCTGCTTGGCCACATCATAGCTATGCTGGTTGTCACAGCGCCAGGTGCGTTCATTTAATTTGAGCTGCTCACGACATACCGGACACATGAGTAGGTTCATGAATTTATTCTCCAAAACAAAAAAAGCCGGCATGCGCCGACTTTTTCAAATGCATTTCTTAACGTAATTTTAAGGTCATTAGACCCAAAACTACCAGCATAATTGTAATAATCCAGAAACGGATCACCACTTGGGTTTCACGCCAGCCTTTCTTTTCATAATGGTGATGCAGCGGTGCCATCAGGAACACACGCTTATTCCGCATACGCAATGAGCCGATTTGCAGGAACACAGATACCGCTTCGACCAGAAACACGCCCGCCATAATCGCAAAGACGATTTCTTGACGAACCATCACCGCGATGGTACCGAGCATCGCACCCAGCGATAAGGCACCGACATCCCCCATAAATACTTGGGCTGGATGAGCATTAAACCACAAGAATGCCAGACCGGCACCAATCATTGCAGCACAGATCACCACAAGTTCAGAGGAGTATTTGACGTAGGGAATATGCAGATATGTCGCGAAACGCACATCACCCGCCAAGTAAGCAAAGACGCCTAAGCCAGCAGCCACCAGCACGATCGGCATAATTGCCAGACCATCCAGACCATCGGTCAGGTTCACCGCATTGGATGCACCATTAATCACAAAATAAGTAAAGATAATGAAGCCGATACCCAGAGGAATAACAGAGAGCGGAATACTGTGATCCTTAAAGAATGGGATCAGGACATCCAACATATTGGCCGTTACGACTGAATTTGGCTGCTGCTGTGCAATTACGTAGAGTGCTATACCTGCGCCCAATGAGCCGACAGAGGTCCAGAAGAATTTCTTGCGTGCAGGCAGACCAGCATTGTCCTTATAACGGATCTTGATCCAGTCATCTGCCCAACCAACGGCGCCAAAGATCACCATCACAGCCAGCACAATCCATACGTATGGATTGGATAAATCTGCCCATAGTAGAGTTGAGATACCAATCGATAAAAGAATCAGCACACCACCCATGGTTGGTGTCCCCATTTTCTTGGCATGGTTCTCAGGCGCAAATGAACTCACCGCCTGACCATATTTCAGTGCCTGTAATTTACGGATCATCACCGGACCCAGCACCAGACCAATGGTCAATGCCGTCAGAACACTGAGCAAAGCACGTAAGGTTAAATAACGAACCACCTGGAACGTGCTGTCATAGCCCGCCAGTTGTTCAAATAGCCATAACAGCATTTAGAGTTTCTCCATCAATGCAGCCATCAATGTTTCCATATGGGTAAAACGTGAACCTTTGAACAGGAATGACATCGGCTGGGGTTGATGTGTTTCAATCAAACTAATTAAGAACGGCAATGCCTGTTCCTGATTCAGGAACGCTTGCATTTTCTTGCCATATTGTGTACTACGGGCACCTTCCTGTGCAGCCGGGGCAAATTCACCCACAGCGACCACAAAGTTCAGGCCCTTTACCGAAACCAGATCGCGACCAAGCTTGTAATGCTCAATTGCCGCAGAATTACCTAACTCACCAATATCACCAGTGACCATGATGCGAATGCCTTCTTGCTGTGCCAGTACATCAGCCGCAGCACGCATCGAGTTTGGATTGGCATTATAGGTATCATCAATAAACAGATAACCTTTATGCTTGATAAAGTTTAGACGGCCTTTGGCACCGACAGCCTGTTCCAGACCAGTGACGATATTATCCAGACTGATCCCAATCGCCAAAGAGAAAGCCGCTGCTGCGGTCGCATTCTGCACATTATGCTCACCAGCAAAAGGTAAATTTACAGTCTTACTGCCTTGCGGTGTATTTAGGGTAAAAGTCGCTGACTGTGGATGTAGCTCTACATCCGTTGCATAGACTTCCCCACCCTGACCAAAACTTAAGGTTTTTTCAGTTTTGACTGCCGCACAAATCTGTTCAGCATAGTCATCTGCAGCAGGAATAATCGAGGTTTCGGAAATATGGGAATAGATTTCTGACTTGGCACGGCAGATCCCATCACGGCCACCGAATTCACCCAAGTGAGCTGTACCGATATTGATAATACCTGCGACATGCGGCTGTACCAGACCCGCGGTGTAATCAATTTCACCCTGATGGCTAGCACCCAGTTCCATCACCGCATATTGATGCTCAGGACGTAACTCCAGCAACATGACTGGCACACCCAGATCATTATTCAAGTTACCGCGAGTGACCAAAGTTGGTGCCAGACGAGACAGGATACTACCGAGCATTTCCTTAGTCGTAGTCTTGCCACTACTACCAGTCAACGCAATCACTTTCAGTTGTGAATTCTGCTGACGACGGTAAGCACCCAGACGACCTAAAGCCTGACGGGTATCATCTACAACCAACTGGAAAATATCGGCTTCAATAGGATGATCGACAATTGCGACCTGACAGCCTTTTGCAGCGACTTGAGCTACAAAATCATGGGCATCAAAGCGTTCACCTTTCAGGGCCAGAAAAGCATCACCCGCTTCAGCGTCACGGGAATCCATCAGGATACGTTTGATTTCACCTTCAGGCTGTTTGTCATTCAGCCAGTAGCCTTGAGTCGCCTGCTGTAATTGTTCTGCAGTCCAGGGCACTAAAGGCACGGTACTGGTGGTTGAAGTATGCATAAATTCGTCCTTTTACTGCGCTGGGTAAGCTGAATCCGGGTTGCTGTGCTGGGCATCAATTGCCCCTTGCACTTCCACCACATCATCAAACCAGTGACGCACGCCATCAATTTCCTGATAGTTTTCATGCCCTTTACCGGCAATCACTACAATATCACCTGCTTGCGCATGTTTCACTGCAAACTTGATTGCTTCACGGCGGTCATGGATTTCCTGATAGGTTTTTCCCGAAAAATCGATTCCCTGCTTCATGTCAGCAAAAATCTGGTTTGGATCTTCAGTCCTTGGATTGTCCGAAGTCAGCACCGCAATATCTGAACCATCCAGCGCCGCTTGGGTCATCAATGGGCGTTTACCACGGTCACGATCTCCACCACAACCAAATACTGCCCAAAGCTTGTTATTCACATGGCGTTTTAAGGTCAGCAGCACCTGAGTCAGAGCATCTGGCGTATGTGCATAATCCACCACAAACAGACGTTCGCCATCACGAATCACCTGCATACGGCCTGGTGCCCCTTTAAGCTGTGGCACAGTGGCAATCAGTTGCTGTAAATCCGGACCTACCTGCTCTGCCACAATCAGGCTTGCCACCAGATTTTCTACATTAAAATGACCCAGCAATGGACTATGTACGGCAAATTCACCTTGTGCAGTGATCAGTTTAAATTCAGCACCCGAAATACTGTACTGAATATCTGTTACCTGATAGTCAGCTGCTTGCGATAGTGAATAGGTTAAGATTTTTGGCTGTGCCGGATTGGCTTGAGCTGCTGCAATCATCACCGGTGCATGCGCATCATCCAGATTAATCACTGCAACTTTCAGTGATTCAAACTTGAATAAACGCGATTTGGCTTCAGCATAAGCTTCCAGCGTTTTGTGATAGTCTAGATGATCACGACTCAGGTTACTGTAAGCCGCAAATTCAATATCGCAGCCATTTAAACGGCCTTGTACCAAACCATGTGAACTCGCTTCAATCGAAGCAAATTCAGCACCCGCCTGTGCATAACTATGTAAGGCATTTTGCAGTTGCAGCGCATCCAGTGTGGTATGTGAAGAAGCTTCCAGATTCGGCAAGATCCCGTTACCCGTAGTTCCCATCACTGCACAAGACCTGCCTTGCAACATCAGTAGTTCTGCGACCAGACGGGAAATTGTGGTTTTACCATTAGTGCCGGTCACCGCCAGAATACGGGCTTGCTGAACCGGTTGAGTCGCTTGCAGATAACGCCTCTGCCATTCCCCCATCAGGTGACGGACATTCGGTACCACCAGTGCTGGAGCCACACCAAGATCCTGCTCGGAAATCACCGCCAATGCACCCAAAGACAGGGCTTTTTTGGCATATTCTGCAGTTTTCTCCGGATGAGAAAGACTGGTCAGGGCAATAAAAATTTGCCCCAGTTTAACTTTGCGGCTGTCCAGCTCGAAACCCTGAAAGGATTGTCGCATCCATTCAGCGCTATCTTGAACGGCGTAGAGATCCTGAAATGTAATTGACATTGATCACCTATTTACTGGACTTTGGGAGATTCTAAAGGTTTGTCCAATGGGACATTCAATAAACGCAAGGATTCTTGCATCACACGGGCAAATACCGGCGCGGCCACCAGACCACCATAATATGCCCCGGTTGGATTTTCGACCACGACGATCATTGCCAGACGTGGATCGCTCACCGGTGCAATACCGGCAAACAGGGCACGGTATTCACTTTGCGAATAACCCTTACGGTCGGCACGCAGCTTATGTGCAGTACCAGTTTTACCTGCGACGCGATAACCTGGAATATTGGCCTGCTGTGCGGTACCACCCGGCAAAGTCACGGACTCCATCATCAGCAAGACCTGTTCAGCAATTTTTGGATCCAGAATCTGCTCGCCTTTTGGCTGTTCTTCCAGTTTATACAGGCTTAATGGTACCTTGGTGCCTTTGTTAGCAATCATGGCATAGGCATCCGCCAGTTGCAGCACAGTCGCATTCAGACCATAACCATAAGACATGGTTGCCACTTCAGAAACGTTCCACTTGCTTGGCGGTAGGATCAGACCGGCACTTTCACCCGGGAATTTCACCGCTGAACGCTGACCGAAACCTAAACGCTTATAGAAAGTTGGCAAAGTTTCATATGGCAGTGACAGGGCAATTTTGGATACCCCAACGTTGGAAGATTTCTGGATGATGCCACCTAGCGTCAATGGGCCATAGTTATGCGTATCACGAATGGTATGGTTACCCACGCGCATACTACCCGGGCTGGTATTAATTACCGAATTGGCAGTGTATTTACCACTTTCCAGTGCCATGGCGACAGTTAGGGGCTTCATTGTTGAACCGGGTTCGAAGGAGTCAATCGCACCGCGGTTACGCATCGCATCCTTGTTGCTGACACTATTCTTGTCATTCGGGTTATAGGATGGCCATGAGGTCATCGCCAGAATTTCACCAGTCTTCACATCCACCGCAATCGCAGTTGCTGAACGGGCGTTGTTGGCCACACCTGCAGCAGTCAGTTCACGATACATAATGTATTGCAGACGCGAGTCGATACTCAGGGTAATATTTTCCCCAGCTTCAACTTCCTTGATGATTTCAGGATCCTTGATCCGGTTACCCTTCTTGTCACGCACAATCTGCTGCTCACCATCCACACCGGCCAAGCGGGTATTCAGCTGCATTTCCAGGCCTTCAACCCCCATGCCTTCACTGTTGGTCAGGCCGATAATCTGCGAGTTTGGCTGTGGCTGCGGATAGTAACGCTTATAGTTTTTCTCGGTATACACGCCCTGGAAGTTGCGCTTCATGATCAGCTCAGCCTGTTGCGGCGGAACTTCTTTTTTCAGGATTAGATAACGGGAACGTTTACGCTCGTCCATTTTCCGGCGCAATTCGGCACGATCCATGCCCACGGCATCAGCAAGCTCATCCAGATTCAGGTTTTTGTCAGGTAACTGGCGTTTCAGCTTGCGGTTGTCAGGATCTTTCTTGAGCTCTTTCATGGTTTTGGTGTAGAGTTCTTGATTCTCGAAATAGTCTCGCGGATCAATCACTACACGCATGACCGGGGTACTGATCGCCAGCGGAATGCCATTACGGTCGTAAATCACACCGCGCATGGCCTTGATCTTGTCGGACCTTAAAATCTTGGCATTAGCCTTGTTCTGCAGGAATTCCTTATTGACGATCTGTACATAGAAAGCACGTCCGATCAGGGCTACGAAGCACAATAGCACCACCGCCCACATCAAATAAAAACGGCTAATATCAACGCTTAACGTATTCTTAGTGGTCACGGACTGCTTTTTGCGTACCACTGGCTTGGTTTTCTTGTCTACCATGTCTGAGCGCTAGCCTTATTTTTTTGCATCTGAAGTTTGTTGTGGCAGGGAAATTACCACAGTCTGGGAAATCGGTGGAGAATACATACGCAGCTGGGTCACAGCACGGGTTCCGATCTGAGCTGTGGCGCCAAAGGTTTGCTGCTCGATCAGCAGACGCCCCCATTCTGCATTTAGGTCATCACGTTCACGCAAATAGCTGCTGAGCTTGCGATAATCCTGACGATATTCAAAGACCTGAAACACCACAAATACAGCACTGACGAATACCATCATCAATAAAATGCCGTAAGCAATGGCTTTCTTCGTCCCTGCCTGCTTCAATTTCCTTTCGACCACTTCAGTTTTCATTATTTGCCTATCAAGCTAATCTTTCTGCCACTCGGAGCCATGCACTACGCGAACGAGGATTAGCTTTCACTTCCTCCTCACTGGCCTTGATCCGGGATACTTTTTTCAGTCGACGTGTATCCTTCTGTTGCTGTGGCATCCCCCAGCCCGAGTCTTCCTCTAAAGTTGATTCTTTTTGAATAAATTGTTTAATCAAACGGTCTTCCAGTGAATGGAAGCTAATTACTGCCAAACGGCCTTCAGGTTTTAGCACCTCAACCGCCTGTGGCAGGAAAACTTCAATATCTTCTAATTCTTTATTAATAGCAATACGAATAGCCTGGAAAGTTCGCGTTGCCGCATGTTTATTCTTTTCCCATTTTGGGTGGGCTACTTTCACAATTTCTGCCAACTCACCTGTCGTTGCAATATAACCGGCATTTTTAATGGCTTTGGCAATCCGGCGGCTATAACGCTCTTCCCCATACTGGAAAATAATATTCGCTAAGGCTTCTTCTTCAATATTCACCAGCCATTCTGCTGCGGTTGGACCTTGCGAGTTATCCATACGCATGTCCAGCGGACCATCTTTCATAAAGCTGAAACCGCGCTCCGCCTGATCCAGCTGCGGAGAAGAAACACCCAAATCAGCCATCACCCCATCAACCAGTTCAACACCGCGTTTTGCCAGCTCTTCTTTTAACTCAGCAAAGCTGGCATGAATAATCTGAAAGCGTGAATCTTCCTTTTCCAGTTCTGCTGCCGCTTCGAGTGCTTGAGGATCCTTATCAAAGGCATAAACACGAGAATTTTCATCTAATTTAGACAGCAGCAAACGGGTATGACCACCGCGTCCAAAAGTTCCATCCACATAAATTCCCGTAGTTCGACCAGCCAACAAGGCATCGACGGTTTCGTGAAGCAATACAGAAATATGGGACATAAAAACTCAATCAATAGGGCAAAAAATTTAACTGCACATTATCACTCTGTTTGATTAAAGCTCCAAACGACTTTTTGTAGATAAATATTACTTTCTATAGAGAAAACCGTTTTTCATCACATTTTTTTAATAATAGCTAAGGCAGCTTGCTAGAACACTGCTTCATGCACCATAAAAAAGACCAGCATGGTGCTGGTCTTTTTTACTCAATTCGGTCTTAACGTTTTGAGTTATAGATCTGGTCGAAAACCCCACCATTGGCAAAGTGAGTTTTCTGTGCATTGGCCCAGCCACCAAACACTTCATCAATGGTGAAAGTTTTGATTTTCGGGAACTGCGCAGCATATTTCGCTAACACTTTAGGATTACGCGGACGGTAGTAGTAGCGTGCTGCCATATCCTGCCCCAGTGGAGAATATAAATAGTTGATATAGCCTTGGGCTAACCATTTATTGCCATTTTTCTCAACGGTACGATCCACGATCGCCACAGAAGGCTCTGTCAGAATGGTTAAAGATGGATAAATGATGTCAAACTTGTCTTTACCCAAAGTTTTTTGTGTGACTAGTGCTTCGTTTTCCCAAGTCAGCAATACATCACCAATATTACGTTCAGCAAATGTGGTCATCGATGCACGTGCAGCCGAGTCCATAACCTTCACGTTCTTATACATTTTGCCGACGAATTCTTTAGCTTTTTCCTTGTTACCGCCAGGCTGTTTCTCTGCATAACCCCATGCAGACAGGTACACCCAACGTGGTAGACCACCAGTTTTCGGGTTTGGGGTAATGATTTCCACACCCGGCTTGGTCAGATCGTTCCAGTCTTTAATATGTTTTGGATTGCCCTTACGTACCATAAATACGATGGTTGAAGTATAAGGCGCAGAGTTATGCGGAAAGCGTTTTTGCCAGCCGGCTTTGATCTGACCAGATTTAACGATTTCTTCAATGTCATTGGCCAGCGCTAAGGTCACCACATCGGCTTTCAGACCATCCACCACAGAACGTGCCTGCTTGCCTGAACCACCATGTGACTGTTTAAAGTTCACATTAATCCCGGTACGGCTTTTCCAGTAAGCACCAAACGATTTATTGAATTCATCATAGAATTCACGGGTTGCATCATAAGACACGTTTAGGAATTCACGATCTGCAGCCTGAGAGGTAGTAGCAGTAAATGCCAGACCAGTTGCCAATAAGGCAACACTAAATACTGATTTTAACTGAGTTTTCATAGGAATCGGGGAGATTATCTGTAATAGATATAACTATATGAAATAAAGTTATTTTTCGCAATTCAGCAAACCAAATGGATACAAGGTAACATTACGTTATTTTTTGTTTTAATTTCATGTTTTATATAATAAAAATTTAAATAATATAAGTTTATACAGCGTATATAGCATTTTATTCTTTAGATATGAAAAAAAACGGATAAGAGGCTTATCCGTTTTTCTAGTTCGATCAGTGATTTAGCTTAACGACGGTTTTCAGATGAAATCTGGTCGTAAATCGCGCCATTCACGAAATGGGTTTTCTGTGCTTTGGCCCAGCCACCAAATACCTTATCGATAGTAAAGGTCTGGATTTTCGGGAACTGTGAGGCATACTTCGCTGCAGCCTTTTGGTCACGTGGACGGAAATGGTATTTCGCTGCCAGCTCCTGCCCTTTTGGTGAATATAAGTAGTTCAGGTAGCCTTTTGCCAGGTTGGCATTGCCATTTTTTGCCACAGTTTTGTCGACAATGGCAACAGATGGTTCAGCCAGAATCGAAATCGATGGATAAACGATTTCATATTTTTCCTTGCCCAGACCTTGGGTCGCCAGTAATGCTTCATTCTCCCAAGACAGCAGCACATCACCAATACCGCGTTCAGCAAAAGTGGTCAAGGAACCACGTGCGCCAGAATCCAGCACTTTGACATTGGCATACAGTTTTTTCACCAGTTCACGCGCCTTGGCATCATTGCCACCCGGCTGTTTCAGTGCATAGCCCCAAGCGGAGAGGTAAATCCAGCGCGGTGCGCCACCAGTTTTTGGGTTTGGCGTGATAATTTCTACACCTGGCTTGGTCAGGTCGTTCCAATCTTTGATGTGCTTTGGATTGCCCTTACGTACCAGAAATACAATGGTTGAAGTATAAGGTGCCGAATTGTTCGGAAACTCTTTCTGCCAGCCTTTATTAATCAGTCCTGCATTGACGATTTCTTCAATGTCATTTGCAAGCGCCAAAGTCACCACATCCGCCTGCAAACCATCTACTACCGAGCGCGCCTGCTTGCCTGAACCACCGTGTGACTGTTTAAAGTTGACCGTTTGTCCGGTTTTCTGTTTCCAGTACTTACCGAACTCTTCATTATATTCCTGGTAGAATTCACGGGTTGGATCATAGGAGACATTCAGGAAATCTTTAGCACAAGCCAGTTGTGCTGTGGCTCCCGACAGCGCTGCGAAAATTGCTGATACAATTATTTTTTTCATTACAAGAACTCTTTTGTTTATCTATTGCGCACTATATAAATTTAAAAATCAATTAACAATCATATACTTATAACAATAGATTCGAAGTTATTCTGATTTTCTGATATCTTAAAAATGACAAATCTCAGCAATTTTTATACTTTTGGCCTATCAACCGATTACTTTAAGCTATAATCTTCATAGTCTCTTCATAGTGCTATGTTACAAATAGCGCTCTAAGATTTTGATCTCTGATTTTTTAGAAATTTCCACTGTCATATTTATTCTTTTTGTAATTTTTGTGACTTGGTTCTACTTTTTAAGAGTGAAGTGTGTTTGAATTATGTTCGAACATTAACAATAACTCTTAAGAAAACAAATCCAGCAACACAACAAGAGAGGGAGTTTGGACATGAAAGTGACTACGTTCAAGACCGGCATCCTGAGCCTATCGATCCTGCTTACAGCACAACTGAGTCATGCTGTTGTAGCTCATCCAGAGCTTGTAAATACGGCTGCTCCAGCTGTAAGCCATACTGCGTCGAAAACAACTGTAGCAACCACAACCAAGTCTTCTCCAATTGAAAAGGCGATCCAACAACAAAAAACTGAAAAAAGCCTGCATAGCGAAGAAAACCTGAAAGTGATGACTGCGATCAAAGTGCGTCCTGCACAAAATTTCTTTGCTTCACAGAATCAGAGTTTCAGCCGTTTTTTACAGAATTTTTTTCTTTAACAGCAACTCCTGATTCCTCATCTCAGGATCAACTCTCTCAAAGCGCCAATCTCACAGATCCCAAGTCACATCATTCAATGTTGAATTAAGCATTAAGTGATGTGGCTTTTTCGTTATAATAGCCAGAATTTTTATATTCAGATCCATCCGACTATGACTGTTCGTACTCGTATTGCTCCATCTCCTACAGGCTTTCCCCATGTAGGAACTGCCTATATCGCCCTGTTTAACCTGTGCTTTGCCAAACAGCACGGCGGTGAATTCATCCTCCGTATTGAAGATACTGACCAGCTGCGCTCTACCCCTGAATCTGAAAAAATGATTCTGGATTCTTTACGCTGGTTAGGCCTGAACTGGTCTGAAGGTCCGGATGTGGGCGGTCCACACGCCCCATACCGTCAATCAGAACGTATGGACATCTACCGCAAATATGCCGAAGAGCTGGTGGATAAAGGTCATGCGTTCTACTGTTTCGCGACTGCACAAGAACTGGACGAAATGCGTGCTGAACAGCAAGCCCGTGGTGAAACCCCACGTTATGACGGCCGTGGTCTAAAACTTTCTAAAGAAGAAGTTGCACGTCGTCTGGCTGCAGGTGAACCGCACGTGATCCGTATGAAAGTGCCAACCGAAGGTGTATGTAAATTTAATGACATGCTGCGTGGTGAAGTGGAAATTCCATGGGCACAAGTGGACATGCAGATCCTACTGAAAACGGACGGTCTGCCAACTTATCACCTGGCAAATGTGGTCGATGACCATCTGATGCAGATCACTCACGTGATCCGCGGTGAAGAGTGGATTCCATCTGCGCCAAAACACCAGTTGCTATACAAATACTTTGGCTGGGACATGCCAGTGCTGTGCCACATGCCACTGCTGCGTAACCCAGACAAATCTAAATTGTCTAAACGTAAAAACCCAACTTCAATCAACTACTACAAAGATATCGGTGTACTGCCAGAAGCACTGTTGAACTACTTGGGTCGTATGGGCTGGTCAATGCCAGACGAACGTGAAAAATTCACTCTGGCTGAAATGATTGAAAACTTCGACATTAACCGTGTGTCTCTGGGTGGTCCAATCTTCGACGTAGAAAAACTCAACTGGCTCAATGGTCAGTGGATCAAATCACTTTCTCCTGCAGAGCTGCTAGATACCCTGCTTGCTTGGAAAGCGGATCGTGCCAAACTGGAAGAAATTGCTGCTGCAATCCAGCCACGTATTAACCTGCTGTCTGAAGCGGTGAACTGGTCTGCACATTATTTTAACCACTTCCCGACTCTGACCAAGGAACAGTTTGAAAGTAAAAAACTGACTGAAGAACAGATTCGTCAAAGCCTACAGTTCGCGATCTGGCGTCTGGAAAGCCAATTTACCTGGAACAATGACACCGTGAGCCAGACCTTGATGGATCTTGCGAGCCAGATGGGCATCAAGCTGCGTGATTTCATGCCGACATTCTTTATGGCGATTGCAGGTTCGACAGCTTCTACGCCTGTGATGCAAACCATGGTCACCATTGGCCCAGATCTAACTTTTGCCCGTCTGCGTCATGCGCTGGAAATCGTGGGTGGTCCAAGCAAAAAAGAGCTGAAAGCTTGGGAAAAACTCAATGAAAGTCTGAAATTGCCGAAAAATGATGCAGTTGATGAAGCTTAATTGATTTTTTAGTTGACGTGTGTACGTTATCTTCATAATATAGCGCACACACAGACTGGGGTCATAGCTCAGTTGGTAGAGCGCTACAATGGCATTGTAGAGGTCAGGAGTTCGATCCTCCTTGACTCCACCAAATCAATTGCTTTACCTGTGTATTTGCCTCATTTGTCCCTATCGTCTAGAGGCCTAGGACATCGCCCTTTCACGGCGGTAACCGGGGTTCGAATCCCCGTAGGGACGCCATATTCAAGATCATGTGAAAGTGATCTTAATAAAAAACCCAAGCATTGCGACTTGGGTTTTTTATTGTCCAGAATTTACCTTTTTATGCTTGAGCCTGTTTTGGCTTTCTGTATGATTCTGATTAAAATAACTGATATTTAAAAAATTCTGGAGCTGCAATGCAATACCGTTGCCCAAAATGTCAAAGTCCTAAAATCATGCCGGTTGCACAGCCTGGTCAGCACGTTGCACGTCCTGTCGTGCCAAAAAGCCTGGTACTTCTTGTTCCTGCCCTATTCGTTCTGCTTCTGTTAGTCGTGATCAGCATTGGTATGTGGATTTTCGGTGATGGTGCAGGCACGACCCTGCAAACTGCGACTGTGATCGTATTTATCATCTGTCTGATCGCAGGCTTTATATTCTATAAAGATTTGCCTGATTTCAAAATCTCAATGCAAGCTTTTATGCAAAGCCAGAAAAAATGGAAATGCCGTGAATGTAATCACGAATGGGAAATCTGATTTCTCTGTACTTTTCCAAGACCGCTACGGCGGTCTTTTTTATGGCGGCTTTTATCTTGTAAGCGGGTAACTTCGTCGGATCACTGAATGAATATCAAAAAAATTGGGGTAATCTAGAAGAATTAAAAGGATTCCATGTAATTGCAAGGACGCATTTCAATAGGAACAAAAGTAAAATGCTAAAAACTATAATAAATTTTCTACTTTCACGAGATGATACAACTGCAACAAAAATAAAATCCTCTTCCGAGACACATACCTATTATTTGCAGGCCCTCCAGTTTGAATCTCTTTGTCATACACTACAACAATTACAGAAAAAACGTTTCGACGTCGTCCGTTTTGAACAGCAGCAGACCTATCAGCGTAATGCTGTGTGGAATTTTCTCAGTGCTGCATTGCGCGGTCACCCGGAAGCACAGTATCGACTTGGGATTTATTATCTAAATGGAGAGTTAGGCTTAGAACAAAATGAAACACAAGCTCGGCAGTGGCTGAATCAAGCAGCACAGCAAGGCCATAGTAAGGCTGAAAAACTTTTGAATCCTCCCTATCGACCCCTGCTGATTTAAAAGCAGGGGCATAAAAAAACCAGCCCTCGGGCTGGTTTTCGATTAGATGGGATTAGCCACCAATTTTGCGATATTTCTGACGTTTGATTGCCAGATCATCACCATATTTCTTACGGCGGTATTCTTCAAACTCAGTATAGTTACCAGTGAAGAATTCTGGAGTTTCATCTTCAAATGACAGGATGTGTGTCGCAATACGGTCCAGGAACCAACGGTCGTGCGATACCACCATCACGGTACCTGGGAAGACCAGAATCGCATCTTCCAGTGCACGTAGAGTTTCTACATCCAAGTCGTTTGATGGTTCATCCAGCAGGATCACGTTTGCACCCTGTTGCAGGATTTTCGCCAATTGCAGACGGTTACGCTCACCACCAGACAATTCGCCTACACGTTTTTGCTGATCCTGACCTTTGAAGTTAAAGCGACCGATATAGGCACGAGAGGCAATTTCGTAATCACCCACTTTCAGGATATCCAGACCGCCAGACACTTCTTCCCAAACGGTTTTGTTATCATCCAGTGTGTCACGGATCTGGCCAACATACGCCACTTTTACAGAGTCACCTAGAGTTACCGTACCGGTATCTGGTTGCTGTTCACCAGTCATCATACGGAATAGCGTAGTTTTACCCGCACCGTTTGGACCCACGATACCGACAATTGCAGCTGGTGGTACGCTGAAAGACAAATCTTTATACAGCAGACGGTCGCCGAAAGATTTGCTGATGTTTTCAACTTCAACTACCTTGTTACCCAGACGTGGACCAGGTGGAATATAGATTTCAGAAGTTTCGTTACGTTGCTGGAATTCGCGAGAGTTAAGCTCTTCAAAGCGCTCCATACGCGCCTTGTTTTTCTTTTGCTGGCCTTTGGCATTGGCACGAACCCATTCAAGTTCTTTTTTCAATGCTTTAGCAAAAGATTCTTCCTGCTTCTGTTCTTGCTCTAAACGGGCATTTTTTTGTTCCAGCCAAGAAGAATAGTTGCCTTGGTAAGGAATACCATGTCCACGGTCAAGCTCCAGAATCCACTCAGCTACGTTATCCAGGAAGTAACGGTCGTGGGTAATCGCCACAATTGTGCCTGGGAAATCTTTCAGGAAGCGTTCCAGCCAAGATACAGATTCTGCATCCAAGTGGTTCGTTGGTTCGTCCAGAAGCAACATGTCCGGTTTAGACAGTAACAAACGGCACAGTGCCACACGACGGCGTTCACCACCAGATAGTTTGGTCACGTCTGCATCCCAAGCTGGCAGGTTTAGTGCTGCCGCAGCCTGTTCCAGCTGGTTATTCAGGTTGTGCGCATCCCAAGTCTGGATAATCGCTTCCAGTTTTTCCTGCTCTTTTGCCAAAGCATCAAAGTCAGCATCTGGATCTGCATATTCAGCAAAGACCTGATCCAGACGTTCAAGCGCGTCTAGTGCTTCACGCACGCCATCTTCAACGTTACCACGGACATCTTTAGTTGGATCCAGTGGTGGTTCTTGTTCAAGGTAGCCGATTTTGATACCCGGCTGTGCACGTGCTTCACCAGAGAAATCTTTATCTACGCCCGCCATAATACGAAGCAAGGTCGATTTACCTGCACCGTTTAGACCAAGTACACCAATTTTGGCACCTGGGAAAAATGATAAAGAGATGTCTTTCAAGATTTCGCGCTTCGGCGGAACCATCTTAGACACACGGTTCATCGTGTAAATATATTGGGCCACGTAGGACTCCTCAATAGTAAAACCAGAATGGGGATTGAAAGTTGCGATCCCCTGCTCATAATGAGCGAAAAAATAATCGGCTATTATACGCAGAATGTCTCGAAAACATAAGCCATTCACGTGAAGTTAATGGCTTGTTACAAGTTTAGCCCCGATTATTTTTCAAGCATCACGTTATCGAACAAAAGTTCGCTTATGCTGTTGACGCTATATCGCTAAATAGGATAATTATTTGAATAAATATGTGCTTTTCTTGATATTGCAAGTGCTAATATTTGATCAGTTTTCATCCTAACAAAATACAATAGAAGATCTATCACTATGACTTACAAACCAGAAACTTTAGCCATTCACGCCGGTTACACCCCTGAACCAACCACCAAAGCCGTAGCAGTGCCGATTTATCAAACCACTTCTTATGCTTTTGATAATACCCAGCATGGTGCTGACCTGTTTGATCTGAAAGTTCAGGGCAATATTTATACCCGCATCATGAACCCAACCACTGCGGTACTGGAACAACGTGTTGCAGCGCTGGAAGGCGGGATTGGCGCACTGGCACTGGCCTCTGGTATGGCTGCAATTACCTACGCGATTCAGACCATTGCTGAAGCCGGCGACAATATTGCTTCGGTTTCAACTTTATATGGTGGTACTTATAACCTATTCGCACATACCCTGCCAAAACAAGGCATTGAAGTACGCTTCTTTGATTATCAGAATCCGGAAGCACTGCGTGACCTGATTGATGACAAAACCAAACTGGTCTTTGTGGAATCAATTGGTAACCCACTCGGTAATATTATTGACCTCGAAGCAATTTCCAAAATCGCACATGAATATGGCGTCCCAGTCATCGTCGACAATACTGTGGCAACCCCTGTACTGCAGAAATCTTTTGATTTCGGTGCCGACATTGTGGTGCACTCACTGACCAAATATATTGGCGGTCATGGTAATTCGATCGGTGGCATTATCGTGGATAGCGGTAAATTCCCGTGGGGTAAATATCCAGAACGTTTTAAAGCGCTGAATACGCCTGATCCAAGCTATCATGGCGTGAATTATGTCGAAGCACTCGGTGAAGCTGCTTATATCGCCCGTGCCCGTGTGGTGCCACTCCGTAATACCGGTGCTGCAATCAGCCCGCAAAACGTATTCTTGATTCTGCAAGGACTGGAAACCTTAAGTCTGCGTATGGAACGCCATACCTATAACGCGCTGAAAGTTGCAGAATATTTGCAACAACATCCAAAAGTTAAATGGGTCAATTATGCCGGTCTGAAAGATCACCCGCAGCATGCCTTGGCACAAAAATATGTGAAAGGCAAACCTTCTGCGATCCTGACTTTTGGTGTGGAAGGTGGCCGTGAAGGCGGTGCGCGTTTTATCGATGCCCTGCAATTGTTCACCCGTCTGGTCAATATTGGGGATGCCAAGAGTCTGGCCTGCCACCCGGCAACCACGACTCACCGTCAGCTCAATCCAGAAGAACTCAAGTCAGCTGGTGTCAGTGAAGACATGGTTCGTCTGTCGATCGGGATTGAACATATTGATGACCTGATTGCCGACCTTGAACAGTCGCTTGCAGCCGTCTAAGCGCCATTTTGAAGCACGAAACTCCATCATTTTTGATGGAGTTTTTTTATGATCACTTTACTTTTCCCGAGCTTTATCCTATGGTTAGATCACTATAAATATCAATTGAAACATAGTTTAAAAATAGAGCAATTACTCTAAAAATTCTCTTATTTTCAATCACTTATTCTCTAGATTTTCCTGCATATTTGTTTATTATATAAAGACTCCAAGGTGTACAAAGTTTTGTACATATCTACGTAAAAACCAAATAAGAAAAAACGTAAATCTACAGCGCATTATTCAGGAATAAATAACCGTGAAATCCAAACTACAGAAACATTTGAAGAAACGAGTTCAAGGCAAAACCATCCTCATTACTGGCGCATCCAGTGGTATCGGTCTGACTGCAGCACATCGTCTGGCAGATGCAGGTGCACATGTTTTACTCGTGGCACGTACCAAAGAAACCCTTGATCAAGTCAAAGAAGAAATTGAAGCTAAAGGGGGGATGGCTTCGGTTTTTCCTTGTGATTTAAATAATCTTGAAGCAATTGATGAAGTCGCGAAGCAGATTATGGCCTCTGTCGACCACATTGATATCCTGATCAATAATGCTGGCCGTTCCATCCGCCGTGCCGTGCATGAATCAGTAGATCGCTTCCACGACTTTGAACGGACCATGCAGCTGAATTATTTCGGTGCTGTGCGTTTGGTGATGAATATCCTGCCACACATGATGATGCGTCGTCAGGGCCATATCATTAACATCAGCTCGATTGGTGTCTTGGCCAATGCTACCCGCTTCTCGGCGTATGTGGCATCAAAAGCTGCACTGGATGCTTTCAGTCGTTGTCTGTCTGCAGAAGTGAATTCGCACAAGATCGCGATTACTTCAATCTATATGCCACTGGTACGTACGCCAATGATTGCGCCAACCAAGATCTATAAATATGTGCCAACGCTGTCTCCTGAAGAAGCATCGGATCTGATTGCCCATGCGATTGTGAAACGTCCGAAGAAAGTGGCGACCAATCTGGGCCGTCTGGCATCGATCACCTATGCGATTGCCCCAGACATTAATAACAAGCTGATGTCGATTGGCTTTAATCTGTTCCCAAGTTCATCTGCTTCTGTCGGCCAGCCACAAAAACTGAATTGGGTGCAAAAAGCATATGCGCGTATCTTCCCGGGTGAGCACTGGTAAGTTTTATTCAAACTCGATTTGCATCAAGCCGCCAACAGGCGGCTTGATTGTTTTGATCACGCTTCAATTGAAATAGCCCGTACAGTCACGACAGATCCTGTCATTTCACATGCAGATTTTTGCCGCAAACGCTCCCAGATCACGTACACTATTCACCGGATATTTTTAATCCGCATAACTGCAACATTTAATTTCTGATTTAACAAATGGACACCCTTATGAATAACCTGCAATGGCTCGATGAAGTAAAATTTAACGAACAAGGTCTGGTACCTGCCATTGCTCAGCATCATCAAACTGGTCGCGTATTGATGGTAGCGTGGATGAACCGTGAAGCACTGGCATTGACTGCAGAGAAGAATCAGGCCGTGTATTTCTCACGTTCTCGCAACAAGTTATGGCATAAGGGCGAAGAATCTGGTCATTTCCAGACCGTACATGAAATCCGTCTGGACTGTGATGCGGATGTGATCATTTTACAAATCGAACAGCATGGTGGTATTGCCTGCCATACCGGTCGTGAATCCTGCTTCTACCGCAAATTGACACCGAATGGCTGGGAAATTGTCGATGCACAAATCAAGGATCCAGTAGCAATCTACGGCGAAAAATCAAAAAATCCGCATACCCTTGCCATGAATGCTTCTAATGCCAAATCAGAACAGGTCGAAGTACTGTCTTATCTGGGTAAAATGATGGCAGACCGTAAAAAAGCTGATCCGGATTCTTCTTATGTCGCTAAGCTGTATCACAAAGGCCTGAATAAAATTCTGGAAAAAGTTGGTGAAGAAAGTGTTGAAACCATCATTGCTGCCAAAGATTTCAAATTTGAAGCCAATGAAGACAACAAAAATGACCTGATCTACGAAGTGGCAGACTTGTGGTTCCATACCATCGTAATGCTGGGTTACTTCGACCTGGATCCACAACTGGTACTGAATGAACTGGCACGCCGTCAGGGTCTGTCCGGTCTGGTTGAAAAAGCCAACCGTCAGCACTAAGTCTTGAATTTACCTGTGTCAGCGACTAATAAACCGAGCGCCACCTATGAGCAGGCCACTGCCATTGATAACGCACGTCTGGGCAAATCCTTTAAGGTCATTGCCTATGCCGGCACAGGTAAAACCACGACTTTACAGATGATCAGTGATGCCATGCCCGAGCGGCGTGGCATGTATCTGGCATTTAACAAGTCGATTGCCACTGAAGCACAAAATAAATTCCATCGCGGTGTGGATTGCCGAACGTTCCACTCGCTGGCCTTCCGCAGTGTTCCACGTGGAGTCACCGATAAGCTGCGCCTGCCACGTCTGAGTCCAAGTTTTATTGCCAAGGAATATCGCCTTGAGCCGATGACCTTGCGCCGTATGATGGGCGGTCGTTATGAAAAATATGTGATGATGCCGTCACGCCTAGCCAGTCTGGTCGCCAATGCAGTCAGCTATTTTTGCTCGACCAGTTCGCAGTACCCTGCCCCGCGACATATTCAGGCGCCGAGCTGGCTGCATCCAGATGATGTCGATGCCTTGCAGAAAAAGCTCTACCCAGCTGTTGAACGTCGCTGGCTGGAATCCATTGATCCGAATCATCAGGCCGGCATCGGACATGACATTTACCTGAAACTGTGGGCATTGTCTGAACCGAACATTCCAGCTGATTATGTCCTGTTTGATGAAGCCCAGGATGCCGATCCACTGATGCTGGGCATTTTACTGAAACAGCGCAGCACTCAAGTGATTTATGTCGGTGATGCACATCAGCAGATTTATGCCTGGCGTGGTGCGGTCAATGCCATGCAGCAATTGCCACTCCCGGAATCACGTCTGACCACTTCCTTCCGTTTTGGTCCTGAGATTGCCCTGAATGCCAATGCCATTTTGGGTGCACTGAATGAAACTGTGCCCTTGCTCGGCAACCCGCATTTAAATTCTAAAGTGGTCAATAAACCGCATACCAAAATGCGCGATGCGATTTTATGCCGGACCAATGCCCGGGCGATGGAGCTGCTGCTCGCGGGTCTGGTGCGTGGTGAAAAAGTCAGTCTGCAGGCCGATCATGCCAAGCTGAATCGTTTTGTCGATGCCGCGGCGATGCTAAAACAGGGCAAACGCGTAGTCGATGTACCGGAACTGGCTTGGTTTAATTCCTGGCATGATGTACATGAATACTGCGAAACCAATGAGGGCAGTGACATCAAGCCACTGGTCAAACTGGTGGATGAACATGGCACCGATCCGCTGAAAAGTGCCTTGGCCAAAATCACTCCGATTGGTCAGGCTGAATACATCATCTCCACAGCACACAAGGCCAAAGGCCTGGAATGGAATCGCGTGCATATCGAAGATGATTACCAGTTCAAACTGAATGAAAAGGATCACAAGATCAGTGATGAAGAGTTAAGGCTGCTTTACGTGGCCTGTACACGTGCTAAAGTAAGCTTAAATATTCACCACATTTATGACCTGATTCAACAGCTGAAAATCACAATGCCTCAATCTTTGAGACAAGCAGCCGGCTAGGCATGGATGTAGGCATCACGATAGGTGGTCTATGCAAGTCGAATCCATACAACTGAAACACTCCCTGCACTTTTCTGATATTAAACTCGAATTTCATTATCACAAGCTGCCAGTCACGCTAATTCTGGGTGATCAGGGTAGCGGCAAAACCGCCCTGCTGCGTCATCTATATCAGGCACTGACCTGGTTTGCGGCACGTTACCGTGACCTGCGTACCGCCGGTGTGGTGATGCTGGATCAGGACATCATGCAGCACCGGCTGCAATCCAAAATTGACATCAAAGTTCGTTTCCCCGAAGAAATTGGCAGCTTTCCTGAAAGTAGCGACCAGCAAACGGTTTCCACCCAGGAATGCAGCTGGCAACTGTATAAAACCCTGAACAGCCAGGGTGTAGGACTAAGTAAAGCTGAAACCACGCAGCTCGAAGCTATGATCAGCTTGTATCAAAAAGCTTTGGCCAAAGACCCAATACTCGGTCTGCCGCTGATCGCCTATTACCCGGCAGAGCGTTTCGTCAATGAAATCAATCTGCTCAGCAAAAATAATCCCGCGATTTTCCAGGCTTCACATGCCTATGAAGTCGCGGCCATTCCCTTTACAACTTTTACCCGCTTTTTTGAATGGTTCCGGGAAATCAGTGATATTGAAAATGCCCAGAGCGCACAGATTCTGGAACAAATCCTAAACCATGCATCACAGCAGGAAAAAAAACACAATCTGGATGAACTGGCCAAACATATTGAACACGCGCAGATTCAGGTAAATACCCCGAGCCTCAACAGCTTGCGTGAAGCCTTAGCCATTGTGCTGCCGGAAGTGACCAATCTGTATCTGCAATACCAGCCGAAAATACAGCTGATGGTCACCTATCAGGGCCGTACCCAAACCTTGCAACAGTTACCGAACAGCATCCGCAACTGGATTGCCTTGATCGGGGATATCGTGCGCCGGTTATGTCTGCTCAATCCGAAAAGCCTGTTCCCTTGCAAGGAAGGTAACGGCATTTTGATGATTGATGGTATTGACCATCAGCTGGATCAGGACATGAGTGCGGTGATTCTCTCGCGTTTGAATCAGGCTTTTCCTGGGCTGCAGATTGTGGCAACCGGTAATCGTCCAGAACTGCTGGAACAGGCTGCTGAATTTCAGTGCCTGCAACTGGAAGACCAGCAACTGTATGCCATTCAACCTGACAATATTCAGCACCAGTTTGAACAACTCTATGCAGAATTGGGACTCGATGCAACGGAAGAAGAGTTGGAGGCAGAGGAACACAGCCTGACAGAACCGGAAATCGAACAGGTCACGCCTGAATCAATGTTGCAATTGATCCAGCAACAACTGGATGAAAACCAGCAGCAGGAACTGCTCCGCTTACTCAGCCAGAAAGATAGTCAGATTTCTCAGCCACCCTTTTAAAATTCAAAATGAATAAAAGCCCATCTCTCTTGCGATGGGCTTTTTATTTTGTAAGTAAACAAGCTCAGCCAATTTTCTCAATAGAATCGTGAAGTTTGATCTTTATTTTCGCTCTTATCTGAGCCGTTTGTTTAAGCGGGCACCCCATCAATCCTCATCTAATTCGTATAATGGTCAAGGCGTGCACAAAATGATTGATGTTGTTGTTGTCCTGTAATATGATCGGAATTACTTGCATTTTTCATTGTAAAATCGGAATTTGCTATCGTTTACGAGTTGCGCAATACAACTGCTTTAATTCTTTTGAATACGTTTTTGGTTTTCAAGATTGAGACATTTGGACTGCTCTTTGCCGTCCTGTAATCCTTGAAAGATAATGATTCACCCTAGGTTTATGACCTAACTCACGACAATGGATACGAGTGTGCTGCCGATTATTATATTGTTACCCTTAGTATTAGGCACAACCCTTGTCTCGTGGCTGAAACGATTTTCGCGCGAGGTAACCGCCTTAGGCGCAATTGCCATCAGTCTTAGCAGCTTTGCCTTACTCCTGAGCCAGGCCCCTGCCGTATTCGGCGGTGCAGTCATTACTGAAAGCTGGTCCTGGCTACCTCAGCTAGGTATTGATTTTAGCTTTCGTCTGGATTCTCTTGGCTTGTTGTTTGGCCTGCTCATTAGTGGTATCGGTACTCTGATTTATATCTATGCCTATTATTACCTGAGTCCCAAGAATTCGCTGAGCAAGCTTTATCTGCTGCTGATGCTGTTTATGGCTGCCATGCTCGGGATTTCATTGTCGAACAACTTGATGATTCTGCTGGTGTTTTGGGAACTCACCAGTATTTCTTCATTCCTGCTAGTGGGTTACTGGAGCAATTATGATGCGGCCCAGCGCGGTGCACGGATGGCACTGACCATTACCGGGATGGGTGGTCTGGCGATGCTCGGTGGTTTTATTCTGCTCGGTCAGATCACTGGAACCTATCAGATTAATACCATCCTGACCATGACCGAACTGATCCAGTCGCATCAGCTATTTATCCCTACATTATTGCTGATCCTGCTCGGCGCATTTACCAAAAGTGCACAGTTTCCGTTCCATTTTTGGTTACCGAATGCCATGGCTGCCCCCACTCCTGTGTCTGCCTATCTGCACTCGGCCACCATGGTAAAAGCCGGCCTGTTTCTGGTGGCACGCCTGTTGCCGATTTTTGCTGGTGCTGCGCTGTTCCATAATATTGTCACCTTTATCGGCCTGTTTACCCTGTGTATCGCCGCCTTCTTTGCCATTTTTAAGGAAGACCTGAAAGGCCTGTTGGCATACTCCACCATCAGCCATCTGGGCCTGATCATGTGTCTGCTCGGCATTGGCACACCATTGGCAGTGGCCGCTGCAATTTTCCATATCATCAACCATGCTACCTTCAAGGCAGCACTGTTTATGATTGCCGGAATCATTGACCATGAATCTGGTACCCGGGACCTGCGCAAGCTGTCCGGCCTGTGGCAATTACTGCCTTATACCGCAACGCTGACCATGGTTACTGCGGCTTCAATGGCAGGTGTTCCGCTGACCAATGGCTTCTTGTCCAAGGAAATGTTCTTTACCGAATTGCTGGCCAATTTAAACGGCCCGGTCCTGATTGTTTCAGCGATTGTTGCGACACTGGCCGGGATCTTCGCCGTGGCTTACTCAGTCCGTTTAATTCATGGCGTATTCTTCGATGGCCCGGTTGGCCCCTATGTCCCGAATAAAAATGCCCATGAACCGGCTTTTGGCATGCGTGCACCAGCAACTTTTCTGGCCATACTATGTATTTTAGTGGGTCTGCTCCCTGCCCTACTGGTCGAAGATATCGTCAATAGCATCACCCATGCGGTGACACAAAATTCTTCCTTTGAAGGTGTGCATCTGGCGATCTGGCATGGTTTTAACGCGCCGTTATTGATGAGTGTGATCGCACTGGTCGGTGGGGTACTATTCTATTTTGCACTGGCTAAAAAAGGCACCATTCGTGAAATTGATCTGGATCCCATGCTAGGAAAATTACAAGGCCGGATCCTGTTTGACCTGTTCCTAAAATCCCTATTACTGAATGCCCGTACGTTCCGCCGCGCCACTGAAAATGGCAAGCTGCAAAGCTATCTGCTCTGGATCGTGATCTTTACGGTTGGGCTGGTCGCGGTTCCACTACTCGGCAACAATTTGAGTACTGGGACACGTGAGCTCACTCATGCGCCGATAATGGCTATTGTCCTCTGGTTGCTACTGTTCTCGGCCTGCTGGATGATGCTGTGGTTCCATCATGAACGGATTAAAGCTGTGTTAATTAGTGGTGCGGTTGGTCTGGTAGTGACCCTGATCTTTATTTGTTTCTCGGCGCCCGATCTGGCGTTAACCCAGATTACCGTCGATGTTGTGACGACAGTCTTGCTGCTGATGAGCCTGTCCCTGCTGCCGCAGCTGACCCCTTATGAATCCAGTTCGACCCGTCGCTGGCGTGATGCCATTATTGCGGTTGCCGGTGGTCTTGGCATTGCTTGGATCAGCTGGCTAATTCTGACCCGGGACCATAATTCGATTTCCTGGTTCTTTATGCAGCAGTCTCTGCCTTTGGGTGGCGGTGCTAACGTGGTGAACGTGATTCTGGTAGATTTCCGTGGTTTCGATACCTTCGGCGAGATCACCGTGCTCGGTATTGCCGCGATTGGGGTTTTGAGCTTAATGGATGGTATGCGTGCCCACGGCGCCACCATCACTCAGGGTTTGACTTACCGCTTTAACCCTTCCCCACTGATGCTTCGGGTTACTGCATCCTGGGTGTTACCCGTCGCTCTGGTGGTAAGTTTGTATATCTTTATGCGCGGTCATAACATGCCGGGCGGTGGCTTTATTGCTGGCCTAATTACCTCATTGGCACTAGTGATCCAGTATATCGCGCTTGGTCAGGATCAGGCAGAACAGTTACTTGGGGCTAAGTCTGGACGTCTATATGAAATCTGGATCGGGGCAGGCTTAAGTATCGCAGGCCTGACCGGAATCGCCGCATGGTTCTGGTCACGCCCATTCCTGACCAGCGCGCATGTGCATGTCCATCCGCCACTGCTCGGAGACATGCATCTAGCTTCAGCAGCCTTATTTGATGTCGGCGTTTATGTCACCGTACTCGGTGCGACCATGCTGATGATTTCCGTGCTGGGAGACTCACGTCACACCAGCATGACTGGCCCAGTACCAAGAGGATAATGCAATGATCAGTCTCGAATTTTTATTGGTCTCTGCAATTGGACTCCTGACGGCCACCGGTATTTACCTGATTTTGCGTGCACGTACATTCCCGGTGGTTCTTGGTCTGGCCATGATCGGCTATGCTGTGAATTTATTTTTATTTGCCATGGGGCGTATTCAGCTCAATGCGCCAGCGGTACTGACCGAAACTACAAAATCGACCGATCCATTGCCACAGGCGCTGGTATTGACGGCGATTGTGATTGGCTTTGCCACCACCGCCTTTATTGTGCAATTGGCACTGCGCAGCCGTTATGAATCAGGAACAGACCACGTTGATTCCAAAGAAGACATACCCCCACATGACCCGCGTGAGGATGAGCCTTAATGACTGATCTTTACAACTTCTGGGTTCAACATACACCGATTTTCAGTATCCTCCTGCCAGCATTTACCGCCTTTATTCTGGTGCTGCTGGGCAATCCGGGTTCAGGCTCCCTGATTACTGACTGGCGTCAGCCTTGGCGTCGCGGGATTAGTCATATCTCGACCTTCCTCGGTCTGATCATGTCGATTGGCTACCTGATCAGTACCAGTCAGGGACAGATTCAGGTCTATACCTTAAGTGAATGGTCGGCACCTTTCGGCATCGTGCTGGTGCTAGACCAACTCTCCGCCCTGATGCTGGTGCTGACCTATGCATTGGCGGTTCCGGTGATCTGGTATGCCAGCCGCGACTGGGATATTCGTGGCCGTTATTTCCATGCCATGATGCATTTCCTGCTGATGGGGCTAAGTGGTGCTTTCCTGACAGGCGACTTGTTTAACCTGTTTGTGTTCTTTGAAATCCTGCTGATGGCCTCCTATGTATTGTTATTACATGGACAAGGCAAAGCCCGTTTCCAGCTCGGTATTCACTATGTGACCATTAACCTGCTGGCTTCTGCCATGTTCCTGATTGGTTTGGGAATGATCTACGGCAGTGTCGGTAGCCTGAATATGGCCGATGTCGCGCGCCTGATCTCAACGCTGCAACCAGACCAGCACAAGCTGGCCGTTGCCGGTGCCCTGCTACTGTTTGCTGTGTTTGGGATTAAAGCGGCAATGCTGCCGGTCGGTTTCTGGTTACCAAAAACCTATGCCGTAGCGACCACGCCAGTAGCCGCTGTGTTTACCATCATGACCAAGGTCGGGATCTATGCGATTCTAAGAGTCAATGGCACGGTCTTTGATGATGAGTACAGCCATCAGATTCTGATGAATATCCTGTTATTCATTGGTCTGGTGACTTCACTGTATGGGGCCTTTGGTGCCATCGGCACGGATCGTCTGCGCCGTTTTGTCGGCTTTATGATCCTGTCTTCTGTCGGCACCATTCTGATTGCGATTTCCCTGAATACTACCCAGGCCTGGGCCGGCGGTCTGTACTATATGGTACATAGTACCGTGATTGGCGCGACCTTCTATCTGCTCTGTGGCTGGATTACTTCGCAGCGCGGTGAATACAAGGATCATTTCAAGATCGCGCCGCAGATGAAGCAGAATACCTTGGTGTCGATTGTTTACTTCCTGATTGCCCTGATGATGGCTGGTCTGCCCCCATTTAGCGGCTTCTTCGGCAAAATTTTTATTTTGCAGGCCACTGCCGATTCACCTTATCAGATACTAATTATTATCACCGTGCTAGTGGTAAGCCTGCTCAGTATTCTGGCTTTTACCCGGGTCGGTTTTATCCTGTTCTGGCGTTCCAGCAAACCGGATGAAAACATGCATTCTGAAGCACATGCTCAATATCAGGCTCTGCCAAAACGTGCGCCGGCTCGTAACGATAAGGTGATTTACCTGTTGCTAGCTGGACTGATGGCCTATGTGGTATTTGCTTCACCGATCTATAATTATGCTCATAGCACAGCCGTGCAGATAAAAGACCATGCCATTTATGAAGCTGCCTTGCTGAAGCGTGATGCCGAAGGCAATGTGATTAGCGTACAGCCATTTAATCCAGAATATGTGCCGGAAACCAAATATGGTGGTGAAGTCCAAGATGCAAATGCACATCTGATTCCTTATATAATTTCGCCGGCGACACTGGAAGGTAAGAATATTTCTGAGTTTAAGCAACGCCAGATTCAGGAACAACAGCATGAACAGCAACGTGCACCAAGCGATAACCAGCTGAAACCACAAGGAGGACCATAATGAAAGAATCATTCTTGCGCCGCTGGTTCCCTCACCCGCTGGTTTCGGTGATTGTCGGCATCAGCTGGGCCATGCTGAATCATAGTCTTGATACTGGAACTCTGGTGACGTCGATTTTTCTGGCTATCCTGATTCCACGACTGGTCCGCCCCTTTATTGACTACACCCCGAATATTCACTGGCTGCCCGCAATCCGCCTGTTTTTTGTGGTGATCTGGGATGTGATTGTGGCCAATATCAAAGTCGCCATATTAGTGCTGGGTCCAACCAAGAACCTGCATCCGAAATGGTTCCGGGTACCGCTGGATACTGAGCATGAGGAAGTGAATGCTTTGCTGGCAATGATCATCACCACCACACCAGGTACCGTGTCTGCCGGAATTGACCAGGACCGCGGTGATATTCTGGTGCATGCCTTAAGTACCGATGATGAGGCAGCAGAAATCGAAACCATCAAACAGCGCTATGAACGTCCACTGATTGAAATTTTTAGTGCACAGAAAGGAGAACAAGCATGACCATCTTACCCTATGCTTTGCTGATCAGTCTGGGCGCGGTAACCATTTCAATGTTCCTGTGTCTGGCACGTCTGGTCATGGGGCCATCCATTGTGGATCGTCTGCTGGCACTGGATACATTGTTCCTGAATGCCACCTGTCTGGTGGTGATCTTGGGGATTTACTGGACCAGCACTTTTATGTTTGAAGGAGCTTTACTGGTGGCGATGCTGGGTTTTGTCTCAACCACCGCACTGGCACGCTACTTTACCACCGGCCATGTGATCGATTAGGAGAATACAGATGCAGCTCTATTTAGAAATTCTGGTCTCGGTTTTCCTGATTATAGGTTCATTCTTTATGGTGATTGGTGGGATCGGCATGGTGCGTTTGCCGGATCTGTTTATGCGTCTGCATGCTCCGACCAAATCCAGTACTTTAGGTCTCGGCAGCTTCCTGATCGCTGCCATGCTTTTCTCGGCGATGTTTGGCCGCTTTGGTTTTGCTGAAATCCTGATTACCCTGTTTACCTTTATCACTGCACCGGTATCTGCAAACCTGATGGCGCAGGCTGCGTTACATCTACGTTTGCGCTCGATGAGTGGTGAAGTACCCGAAGCGTTAGAACGCCCGTTACCATGGCAAAAAACGCGTCGTCGCGCCTTCTATGAAAAAAAGAATCGTGATGAAGATTTAAAATAGAAAAGGCTTTCATCCTTCATTTTCTTTTCTCCCTCTGGGAGAAAAATAAAAAAGAGGGTGTAAATATAAATGAAAGCCCTTTTTCTTTATTTATTCCTAATAACCATAAAAAAGCCACCCGAAGGTGGCTTTTTTATTTAGCTTAAACAAGCTTATTCATCATCTTTCTTGTCATCCACTGGAGGTAAATCCTTCACAGCTTCTGCAATCAGACCAAACATATAGTTACCATACGCATTGGTTTTATCGTAATGGAAACGCAGACGTGGCGTAATACGTGTCTTGATACGACGGCTCAGTTCATGGCGCAGGAAACCTGATGCTTTATTCAAGACATCCAAGGTTTCTTTATTGGCTGCTTCACTTTGCTCATCGCCAAGTTCACGCCCCATTACGGTCACATAAACTTCGGCATAGCCTAAATCTGGGCTGACTTTCACCGCCGAGATGGTCACCAGACCACCCAGACGTGGATCTTTAAGCTCCTGACGGATCAGTTCAGAGAGTTCCCTCTGAACTGTATCGGCCATACGCTTAAGACGCTGACTACCCGCCATTAAAGACTCCGTTTAATTAACTGAACATCGTACACTTCGATCTTGTCTTGTGGTTTGATGTCTTTGTAACCTTTCACAGCCAGACCACATTCCATACCGGCACGAACTTCTTCAACCACATCTTTATAACGACGTAGAGATTCAAGTTCACCCTGGAAGATGACGACATCATCACGCAGGACACGGATCGGTTTGTTACGGTGCAATACACCTTCAAGTACCATACAGCCCGCAGCAGCACCGAATTTACTAGAGTGGAATACTTCACGTACTTCAGCCACACCCAGAATTGTTTCACGGTGTTCTGGAGCCAGTTTACCACTCATCGCATCTTTCACGTCATCGATCAATTGGTAGATCACAGAGTAGTAACGGATGTCGATACCATCAGCATCTGCTTTTTGACGTGCAGTGTTGTCGGCACGAACGTTAAAGCCTAGCAGTACCGCTTCAGAAGATTCAGCCAGTGTTACATCAGATTCAGTGATCGCACCGACACCTGAACCAATCACACGTACTTTTACTTCGTCAGTAGACAGTTCAGACAATGCAACGATCAGCGCTTCTAGCGTACCGCGTACATCTGTTTTCAGCACCACATTGACGATAGGCACATCTTTTTTGCCCATAGACGCCATGAGGTTTTCCAGACGCATTGCAGATTGACGTTCCAGACGTTTCTGACGTTCACGGTCTGCACGAGCATCAGCGACTTCACGCGCTTTCTTCTCGTCGTTCACCACAAGTACTTCATCACCTGCCATTGGTGCTTCTGGAAGACCTAGAATTTCCACAGGAATTGAAGGACCAGCAGATTTGATACGTTTACCGTTTTCATCAGACATCGCACGAACACGACCATAAGATGAACCGGCAAGTACCAGGTCACCGACTTTCAGTGTACCGTTTTGTACAAGAATAGACGTTACCGCACCACGACCTTTATCCACACGTGCTTCAATCACCACACCTTGTGCTGCACCTTCTTCAGATGCTTTTAGCTCAAGCAGTTCAGCTTGAATTGAAATCAGGTCAAGTAGTTCGTCGATACCCGCGCCAGTGTGTGCAGAAACTTTCGCTACCGGTACGTCACCGCCCCATTCTTCAGGCACGATTTCTTTGGTGGTCAATTCATTCAGTACGCGATCTGGATCAGCTGAGTCTTTATCCATTTTGTTGATCGCAACGATGATTGGCGTACCCGCTGCACGAGCGTGGTCAATCGCTTCTGCAGTTTGTGGCATTACACCGTCATCTGCTGCAACAACCAGCACCACGATATCAGTTGCCTTGGCACCACGTGAACGCATTGCAGTGAACGCTGCGTGTCCCGGAGTATCCAGGAAGGTGATGATACCTTTGTTTGTGGTTACATGGTAAGCACCGATATGTTGGGTAATACCACCCGCTTCGCCTGCAGCCACTTTGGTACGACGGATACGGTCCAGAAGCGATGTTTTACCATGGTCAACGTGACCCATGATAGTAACTACTGGAGGACGAGTCGTCTGTGCACCACGTGCTTCTTCAGCTTGTTCCAGCAGGTTATCTTCCACTGCAGTTTCAGAAACTAGTACCGGATTATGGCCAAGTTCTTCAACCACTAGCGCAGCGGTATCCTGATCGATGGATTGGTTCTGAGTAACCAGCTCACCCATTTTCATCAAGGTCTTGATTACTTCACGAACTTTAATCGCCATTTTCGCAGCCAAGTCAGCCACAACGATAGTTGCACCGATTTCAACATCATAAACCTGTTTCTTCACAGGTTTTTCGAAACCGTGTTTGTTTGACTGGCTAGACTTCAGACCACGTCTGTGTGAGTTGTCACGGAAAGACTGTTCTTCGCCACGACGACCGCCTTTCTTCGGACCACGGCTGTCTTTGTTGCCGCCACCGCGTTTGATTTCACGGTCTTCTTTGTTGAATGAATCTTCATATGCCTGACCAACTAGGCCCGCTGCAAGTGGAGAATCATCAATCACACGAATGGTTGCAGTGGTATCTTCAGCAGAGTATTTAGACGCCATTTTACGCATTTGCTCAAGCGTACGCTGTTGCGCTTCTTCAGCTGCCTTACGACGTGCTGCTTCTTCTGCTGCTTTCAGTTGAGCTGCCTGTTCTTCACGTGCCTTACGTTGTTCAGGAGTTTCAACCTGTTTGGTTTGCTGTTTAACAATCGGCTTGTTGTTTGATTTGCGTTTAACTACAACAGCTGCTTTAGGCGTTTCCTGTTTTGCAGTTTCCTGTTTAGCCGCCGCGCGCATTGCTTCCAATGCTTTTTTCGCTTTGCTTTCACCAGATACAGGTGCTTCAGCAGGCTTTTGCTCTGGCGCTTTTTGCGCAGCTTCAGCTTGCTGTGCTTTCGCTTGCTGTTCCGCTTGTGCTTTCGCTAAAGCTTCTGCCTTGATTTTCTCAGGGTCTGGCTTCACAAATGTATGCTTCTTACGAACTTCTACATTAATGGTTTTCGCCTTACCTGAAGTACTTGCCACTTTAGCAGTACTGGTCGTTTTACGTTTCAACGTGATTTGTCCTGCATGACCGTCCGAACCTTGTGACTTTTTCACATGACTCATCAGGTGATCTTGTTGTTCGGCGGTAATAATGTCGTCAGATTTGCGCTGTGGTAAACCTGCCTCACGAACCTGTTCCAGGAGCTTCTCAACTGGGCGACCCACGCTGAGGGCTAACTCTTTAATTGACTTGTCCGTCATATACTACCTCCTAGTTAAACCATGATTCGCGCGCTTTCATAATGAGTTGACCTGCTTTCTCAGCATCCAGACCTTCGATATCCGCGATATCGTCGGTTGCCTGGTCTGCCAGGTCATCTACGGTTACCACACCACGAGCTGCTAGAGCTTGCGCGATCTCTGCTGTCATGCCTTCCATTGCAACAAGTTCTTCACTTGGCGCTTGTACGTTTTCTTGCTGTTGTAATGCATCAGCAAGTGCAATTTCTTTTGCACGGCTTTGCAGTAGTTCAACGAGTTCCGCATCCAATTCAATTTCATCAAATGTTTCTGGCGGTACGTATGCAATTTCTTCAAGCGAGGTGAAGCCCATTTCTACCAACGCCATCGCCAAGTCTTCCGCAATATCCAGACGTGTTACGAACATGTCTAGGTATTTTTGTGCTTCGCTTTGTTGACGTGCGTAGTATTCTTCTTCCAGCATCATGTCCAGCTTGTAGCCAGTCAGTTCAGATGCCAGACGAACGTTTTGACCCTGTGAACCAATCGCACGTGCCAGCTGGTCGCTGGTTGCGAAAATGATGTCTGCAGTACGCGCATCTTCATCGATCACGATACTTGATACATCCGCTGGTTCCAGTGCGCTTGCGATGTACTGAGCAGGATCATCCGACCATACCACAACATCAATACGCTCACCGTTCAGTTCCTGTTGTACTGCCTGGATACGTGTACCACGCATACCAATACAAGCACCAACCGGATCAATACGGTGGTCATTAGTTTTCACTGCAACTTTGGCACGTACGCCCGGTTGGCGTGCTGCTGCCTTAATTTCAATGATTTCTTCCGCAATTTCCGGAATTTCTTTTTTCATCAATGCAATCAGCATTTCAGGTTTCGCACGCGAAAGCTGTAACTGCGCACCGCGACCTTCACGGTTTACATTGAATAAAATTGCCGTAACACGTTGTTTCGGACGAAGAATTTCCTTCGGAATCATTTCTTCACGTGCCAGATATGCTTCTGCATTGTCACCCAAGTCAATAATGAAACCATCTTTGGTTTGTTTTTTCACTTCACCATAGATCAGTTCACCGACTTTAGATTCGTAAGCATCTGCAACCAGCGCACGTTCTGCTTCGCGGATCTTCTGTACAATCACTTGCTTCGCGATTTGCGCTGCAATACGACCGAAATCGATAGATTCTACTTCCAGCTCACGGATATCGCCGATCGACCATTTAGACTGGTCCACATCAGAAATCGCGTCCTGGCAAGCTGGCATTTCATGATCTTCATCAGCCACTACTTCCCATTGACGGAAAGTACGGTAGTCACCAGTTTTACGGTCGATTTCCACGCGAAGACGCGCTTCTTCCGAGTTTGTTCCTTCGTAGAACTTCTTCTTGGTCGCTGCAACTAAAGCTTGTTCCAGTGCCTCGAAAATTGCTTCACGAGGTACACCTTTTTCGTTACTAACCGTTTCAACGACGGTAAGAATTTCACGTGCCATAAGTCACCTATTCGTTCAGATTCTTATTGATTTGATTAATCTTGGTAGATCAAATTTGCTTTATCGATATTGTGACTGTCGATTTCCAGCACCTGCTGTTTTTCCACTTCCACTTGAATCGTTTCATTTTCGAGGTCAACGGCTACCAGTTTTGCCTGGAATTTACGACGGTTGTCTACAGCCGAGATCAAACGTAACGCTACAGTCTGACCAATATAGTCTGCCATCTGTGGCAACTGGAAGAATGGACGGTCCCAGCCCGGAGAAGACACTTCGAGTGAATACTCACCGGAAATTGGATCATGTACATCCAGAATCGCACCGACCTGTTGGGTTACACGTACGCAGTCCTGAACCCCAATTCCACGACCCTGCTCTTCTTCACCATCTTCGTTGATGACAGGGGCAGCATTTTCATCGACCGGCTTGTCGATATAAATACGTAATAGAGAACGCTTGCCCTGTGGCAGGAATTCAATACCCCACAGGTTGACATCACAGGCTTCAACTGCTGGTGCAATCAAGTCCTGAAGTGCTTGAGTTTTATTTGATAGCTTCATTTACTCTCGTCATCTGGTGCGAATTTATGATCTATTTGACCACTACAAACCAATACAAACTATAGTAGTAGTGAAACATGGAACTTTGACCAAATAATGTCGACACTACACGATAGCCAATAAAAAAGGGCGTAAATCGCCCCAATTAATGCACAATTTCGGATTTTTTCAAATCCCACTGTGCAAAAAGGCCCACCTTGTTGTGAGCCTCTTTTTAGAAACTTGGTAGCGGGGGCTGGATTTGAACCAACGACCTTCGGGTTATGAGCCCGACGAGCTACCAGACTGCTCCACCCCGCATCAACGTGCAAAAATTATATACAAAAGCCGATAAGTTTTCAATCAAAACCGGTCGATTGATATATGGTCTATTTGTTACTGAAAATTGGTAGCGGGGGCTGGATTTGAACCAACGACCTTCGGGTTATGAGCCCGACGAGCTACCAGACTGCTCCACCCCGCATCAGCGTACAAATTAACTTTCAATTCAGGATCTGAATTGCCTTTAAAGTTTGCGGCTTTAAAGGATTGGTAGCGGGAGCTGGATTTGAACCAACGACCTTCGGGTTATGAGCCCGACGAGCTACCAGACTGCTCCATCCCGCATCAACGTGCAAATGACTTATCTCAACTTAAAACTCAATTTAAGTTGCCTCTTGAAAGTTTGCGTCTTTTAAAAGGATTGATTGGTAGCGGGGGCTGGATTTGAACCAACGACCTTCGGGTTATGAGCCCGACGAGCTACCAGACTGCTCCACCCCGCATCAATAGATATGTGCTGCATGCACCAACTTATGTTCTGGATAACAAGTTGGTGCGGAAGGGGGGACTTGAACCCCCACGCCCGAAGGCACTACCACCTCAAGGTAGCGTGTCTACCAATTCCACCACCACCGCAGCTGCAGGCATTCTAGTCGTATCATGTACAAAAAGAAAGCCTTTAAGCGAAATTATTCACCTGATTTTGGTGCAGTTGGTGAAGTTTCAGTCGATTGAGCTGGTGCAGTTTGCGTGGTTTGCACGCTACTCAAGCTATATGCATCAGTAGTTTGTTTCTTGGCAAATACTGCCAGTGTCAGGCTGGTAATAAAGAACAAAGCCGTGAAAACTGCAGTTAAACGGCTCAAGAAATTGCCTGAGCCAGACGCACCAAAGACGGTTGCAGCACCGCCACCACCAAAAGATGCACCAGCATCCGCACCCTTACCATGCTGAACTAATATCAAGACAATCATCAGTATCGCTAAGATAATATGTACTACCAGCACAAAAGTTTGCATGCTGAACTCCTAATTATTGTGTATTTGCAAATGCCTGAGCAATTTTATGGAATGACTCAGCATTGAGTGATGCACCACCCACCAGTGCCCCATTAATATCAGGGCAGGCTGCTAACTCTACTGCATTTTCCGGTTTAACACTACCACCATAGAGAATCGCCATGCTTTCGCCATAACCGGTAATCTGTTTTAAACCTTGACGAATTTGCGCATGCATCGCCTGTGCATCTTCTGGAGAAGCCGTCTTACCGGTACCAATCGCCCAGATCGGTTCATAAGCAATCACCACATTTTTCCACTGCTCTGCATCAACCACCGTAGCAATATCACAGATCTGCTGCAGTACCACTGCTTCGGCCTGCCCTGCTTCACGCTGTTCCAGACTTTCACCCACGCAATAAATCACAGTCAGACCTGCATTTAAGGCATTCTTGATTTTGGCATTCAAAATCTCACGTGAATCGCCAAACAGTTCACGACGTTCTGAGTGCCCTACTAAAACGTAATGAATCCCGCTATCTGCGAGCAATTCAGCGCTGACTTCTCCAGTATAGGCCCCTGTACCGGCAATACGAGATACATCCTGAGCAACGGTATATACCGGACGAACGGCATTGGTTAGCTCTGACTGAATTTGCGTCAAGGCGATCGCCACAGGTGCTATGCCTAAATGACATTTCTCTGCTGGAATCGGCTGGGCTTCAAGCAAGTCTTTCACCCCACGAACCAGCGCAAGAGCATCTGCCTGCAGCGGATTCATTTTCCAGTTGCCCACCACCCATGGCGTAATCGTCGCAAACGACATAAATAACCTTTTTACGTACATATCTTGAATTGGGCACATTCTACACGGAATTGGAAAGTTTGAAGAAGAGTTTTCAAGAGACATTTTTCAGTTAAAGACTATTCAAATTGATCATTTTTTGTTATCACTTAACATTATTGGGGATTTGTTCTTCTGACCAGTTCCATCTTTTGAATATTAATGGGAAGAAGACAGCATTTTACGCTATGGTAATTTTACGTAAGCAACGTATAATTTTGATAAAGCTATTACAACAATTCTGATTCACAGGCATATTGAAGCATGACAGCTATTCAGGGATCTTTACGATTTACGGGGTTTATTCGTCGACTTGTCGATGAAGGGGTTATCTCTGCACCAGATATGCAGAGTGCTTTGGCCGGTGCAAAGCAAGAAAAAATCGACATCGTTCCATATCTGATTGAACGCCATAATATTTCACCAACTAAAATCGCTGAAACCATTTCGACTGAATTTGGCGAACCGCTGTTTGACATCAATGCCTACGATCCCGCCTTGATTATCCGTGAAGACTTTGATGAAAAGATCATCACCAAACATCGTATTTTGCCGATCTTTAAAAGTGCCAATATCCTGTTTGTTGCGACCAGCAACCCGACCAATGTCGAAGCAATTGATGCGATCCGTTTTGCCACCAAGCTCAATATTGAAACAATTATTGTCGAGTATAATAAACTCGAAAAACTGATCGAACAGAATTTTGCTGAAGAAAGTACCTTCGATTTTGATGATGATTTCGACCTTGATGTAGGTGTGGACGCGTCTGATTCAAATACTGAAGAGGAAGATACCAATACCGGTGATGAAGCACCGATTGTTAAGTACATCAACAAGCTGCTCATTGATGCAATTCGGATGGGTGCATCAGACTTACACTTTGAACCGTATGAAAAAATATACCGGGTACGCTACCGTATTGATGGTGTATTGCGACAAGTGGCAACACCACCGCTGCAACTCGCAACACGTCTTTCCTCTCGTTTAAAAGTCATGTCACAGATGGACATTTCAGAAAAACGTGTTCCTCAGGATGGCCGTATCAAGTTAAAACTGTCCAAAAACAAGGCCATTGATTTCCGTGTTAACTCATTACCCACGTTGTTTGGTGAAAAAATTGTACTGCGTATCCTAGATCCGTCCAGTGCCATGTTAGGTATTGATGCATTAGGTTATGAACCCGATCAAAAAGCCCTGTTTATGGAAGCCTTGGACAAACCACAGGGTATGCTGCTGATCACGGGTCCGACTGGTTCTGGTAAAACCGTCTCCTTATATACCGGCCTGAATATTCTGAATCGTGAAGATACCAATATTTCTACCGCCGAAGACCCAGTGGAAATCAACTTACAGGGCATTAACCAGGTGAACGTTAACCCGAAAGTAGGATTAACCTTCGCTGCAGCACTGAAATCATTCCTGCGTCAAGATCCGGATATCGTCATGGTCGGTGAGATCCGAGACCTGGAAACAGCTGAAATTGCGGTTAAAGCAGCGCAGACTGGTCACATGGTGATGTCGACACTACACACCAACAGTGCTCCAGAAACACTGACCCGTTTACGCAATATGGGTGTACCATCATTTAACATTGCCACCTCAGTCAATCTGGTGATTGCCCAGCGTCTGGCGCGTCGTCTGTGTTCACAATGCAAAAAACTGGCTGATATTCCAAAGCAGAGTCTGCTGGAAATGGGCTTTACCGAAGAAGATTTACAGAACCCGGAATTCCAGATTTATGAACCTGTAGGGTGCAATGAATGCCGTGAAGGTTATAAGGGCCGTGTCGGCATTTATGAAGTCATGAAGGTGACACCGGAAATTTCACGCATTATTATGGAAGATGGCAACGCCATTCAGATTGCCGAAGCTTCCGCACGCGCAGGTTTTAACAATTTACGCCGATCAGGGTTATTAAAGGTAATGCAGGGGGTGACTTCTCTTCAGGAAGTCAATCGTGTTACCAGCGAATGATCAGGTGCTGATATAAAATAAGGATAAATGCATGGCTTCAGTGAAAAAAGGTCAGATGATGCCAACCTTCCTTTATGAAGGGGTAGACCGCAAAGGGGTTAAAATTAAAGGTGAAATGCCAGCACGCAACCTGGCCTTAGCCAAGGTGACACTGCGTAAGCAGGGCATTAGTATCAAGAGTATTCGAGAGAAAAAGAAGAATATTCTTGAAGGTTTAATGAAGAAACGAGTTACCACACTAGACATCACGATTTTTACCCGACAACTAGCAACCATGATGAAAGCAGGTGTACCTTTGGTACAGGGTTTTGAAATCGTCGCCGAGGGTCTAGAAAACCCTGCTATGCGCGAAGTAGTACTTGGCATTAAAGGTGAAGTTGAAGGGGGTAATACCTTTGCTGGCGCACTGCGTAAATACCCACAATATTTCGACAAACTGTTCTGTTCACTGGTGGAATCCGGTGAACAATCTGGTGCGCTGGAAACCATGCTAGATCGGGTAGCCCTATATAAAGAAAAAAGTGAGCTATTAAAACAGAAAATTAAAAAAGCGATGAAATACCCAATATCGGTAATCATTGTTGCAATTATTGTAACTATCATTCTGATGGTCAAAGTTGTTCCAGTTTTTGAAGAGCTGTTTGCTGGTTTCGGTGCTGACCTACCCGCTTTTACTAAGATGGTAGTAGCCATGTCTAAATGGATGCAAGCTTATTGGTTCCTTTTGATTATTTTTATCGGAATTGTGATTACAACTTTTCTAGAAGCCAAAAAACGCAGCAAAAAATTCCGTGATTTTCTCGATAAAACAGCTCTTAAAGCCCCCATTTTTGGCGATCTAGTTTATAAAGCAATTATTGCCCGTTATAGTCGCACCTTAGCAACGACTTTTGCTGCCGGTGTACCGCTCATTGATGCTTTAGAATCTACTGCAGGGGCTACCAATAACGTGGTCTATGAAGAAGCAGTGATGAAAATCCGTGAAGACGTTGCCACTGGTCAGCAACTGCAATTTGCGATGCGTGTCACCAATAAATTCCCATCGATGGCAGTACAGATGGTTGCCATTGGCGAAGAATCTGGTGCACTGGATGCCATGTTGGAGAAAGTGGCTACCCATTATGAAAATGAAGTCGATAATGCTGTCGATGGTTTAACATCAATGATGGAACCATTAATCATGTCTGTTTTAGGTATTTTAGTTGGTGGCTTAGTCATTGCGATGTATCTTCCTATTTTCCAAATGGGTTCTATTGTTGGATAAAAAGGCTACAATTCTTGAATAGTTTAATTGATTTTTTAATTCAAAACCCGACTGCGCTCTATATCGCAGTTGGGCTTTTTAGCCTCTGTATCGGCAGTTTTCTGAATGTAGTGATTTACCGCACGCCAAAAATGATGGAACAGGAATGGCGAACCGATTGCCAGCTGTTTTTACATCCAGATCAGCCGATCATTGATGAAAGCAAAATCACTCTAAGCAAACCAGCATCCACTTGTCCGAAATGCCAGACACCTATCCGCTGGTACCAGAATATTCCTGTGATCAGCTGGCTAGCTTTACGCGGAAAATGTGGCTCCTGCCATACTCAGATAAGTGCCCGTTATCCGTTTATTGAGATTCTGACAGCAGTATGTGCACTCATCATTTTGGCAGTCTTTGGCCCAACCGTACAGATGCTGTTTGGACTACTACTGACTTATGTGTTGATTGCATTAACCTTTATCGACTTCGATACACAGCTCCTACCAGATCGCTTTACCCTGCCACTCGCTGCACTGGGTCTAGGGATTAATAGCTACAGTATTTATACCTCACCCTCTTCAGCGATCTGGGGGTATATTATTGGTTTTCTGTGCCTTTGGCTCGTGTATTACCTGTTCAAGATCATTACAGGGAAAGAAGGTATGGGCTATGGTGACTTTAAGCTCTTGGCTGCGCTAGGTGCTTGGATGGGTCCACTGATGCTACCGCTGATCGTATTGCTATCCTCACTGGTCGGTGCCATTATCGGCATCATCCTATTAAAAGTCCGCAAGGAAAATCAGCCTTTTGCTTTTGGTCCCTATATCGCCATTGCCGGCTGGATTGCTTTCCTTTGGGGTGAACAGATCATGAAAGCATATTTGGGTTAATGAATTGAAATTTGTATTAGGTCTAACAGGGGGCATTGGCAGTGGTAAGTCTGCTGCCAGTGACTGGTTTGAACGCCGCGGCATTGTCGTGGTCGATGCCGATGTGGTGGCACGCGAAATCGTGGAAATCGGTCAGCAAGCCCTGTTGAAAATCAAAGAAACCTTCGGTGACTGGGTTTTGCATGAGGATGGCTCTCTGAATCGCCGTGCCCTCAGAGAACATATTTTCCAGTCTACAGAAGCACGTAAAACACTGGAAAATATTACCCACCCTGCCATTCGCCAGTCGATTATCCAACAATTAGAACAGGCACAGAGTCCTTATGTGATTCTGGTCTCTCCTCTGCTATTTGAAACCAACCAGCATGAACTGACCAATCACACCTTACTGATTGATGCCTCAGAAGAATTGCAAATTCACCGCGCCTCACAGCGTGATCATCAAACAGTTGAACAGATTAAGAAAATCATTGCTGCACAAATGCCTCGTGCCCAGAAACAGCAACTGGCTGATGATATTGTACTGAATGATGGCCATTTGGATCATTTATATGCCCATCTAGAAAAGTTACATGAGCAATATCTAAAACGAGCTCAAGCTTAAATAAAACATCCCTAAAAAAAGCAGTCATTTAGACTGCTTTTTTTGTTGTTCTAGCTGGACTGCCAAACTGTCCTTGTGCTGCAACCAGCGCCAAGGCTGTAAAGCCCCAATCGCCATGCCGATCAGGCCGCAAACAATCGCCAGACTTAAAGGTTCATCCAATAACGGTACCGCCAAAATTGCAGCGATAAACGGCGCAAGGGTCACGATACTGCCGGCCTTAAATGCCCCTAGACGCTTGATGGCTTCTACATAAGTCAGTGTCGCTACGATGACTACAAATACCCCATGAAACAGTACCTGAGAAGCCATTTGCCACGGTTCCGCTGCATCGAGACGTTTCGGGAAAAACAGCAAATATAGCGGCACATAGACAATCGCCGACCAGATCGCGACACTGGCCATGGAATGCCAGGCAGAGAGTTTCCATTGACGTAGCAATACAGTAAATACACCCCACCACATCGCACTGATAAAGAACAGCAAATCACCGAGACCTAAAGCTACACCGGATTCACGGAACATTAGCCAGCTCATCATACCAATCGCCAGCAGCATAATTGCCATACTAATCCAGGTATGTCTGTCAAAAGCCTGTTTAAATAGAACAAAAGCTGCCAGTGCCGTACACAATGGAATACAGCCATTCAGGAATACTGCTGCATGCGCTGCCGGAGCGTAATGAAAAGCCGTATAAGCGGTCAGGCAATACCCTACCCCACCAATCATGGCTAAAAGAAAGGATTCTTTACTCCATAAAAACGCTGTGTCTTTTTTATAAATCAGCACCGGCATCAAGATCAGAAAAGCCAACAGGAAGCGCAGTGCCACCAGATCCCAGGCACTAATCCCCCACTGGGCACTGAGGCGTGTGCTTAAGGTAAAGCCTCCCCAAATACACATGGTAATTAAAACAAAGGCATAACCTTGCGTTCGGGGAGACATAGACTTCTTCTTTCGTGATTGATCAATAAAAAATTAAGCTTGACGCTGACGGCAGGCCTCATACAAAGCCATACCCGTTGCCACGCTGACGTTCAGGCTTTGCAGGTTGCCTGACATTGGAATATAGACCGTCTGATCACACTGACTTTGGGTAATTGGACGCAGGCCGGTGTCTTCTGCACCCATCACCACACAAACCCCAGTCCCGGTAAAATCAAATTCCTGGATTGGTAACGCTTTCTCGTCCAGCATGGTACCTACGACACGGATATTAAATTCTTCGCGGATTTGTCCCAAGGTACGTGCCAGATTGGTCACTTGAATAAATTTAACCTTCTCTGCACCACCAGCCGCTACTTTACGTGCGGTCGGGGTCAGACTGGCAGAACGGTCTCGTGGCACAATCACCGCTACCACACCCATCGCTGCTGCAGTACGGATACAAGCGCCCAGGTTATGCGGATCCGTCACTTGATCCAGCGCCAGTAACAGTACTTGAGAATCCTGTTTTAACAGCTCTTCTAAATCTTTTTCATTCAAGGTTGGATGCGGACGCACCGCAGCGACTACGCCTTGGTGAAAAGGCAGACCTGCCAGTTTTTCCAGTTTATCCCGGCTGGCTTGTTGCACGCTGATGCCAAAAGGCTCTGCCAGTTCCAGTACACGCTTCAGGCGCTGATCATCACGGCCTTTTAGAGTAAAAAGCGTCAAGACACGCTCAGGCTCTAGCTCCAGCAATGATTCAACTGAATGCACGCCATAATAATACTCAGGTTTAGCCATGAACGACCTCGAAATAAATTGGGAAATTGCAGCAAAAGAAAAATCCTGCAAAGCCAGCTTCACAGGATTTTGATCATCAAACTAAGTTTAACCGATTCAGCAGAAAATTTCCTGATCAGCTTCAATCTAAGCAGATTGAATTAGATTTGCAATTAGCCTTCAAAATGGCAGACATAATCCAGCACATCATCAGTTTCAATTTTGAAACGGCTGTTGCCTGGTACATAAAAAGACTGACCGGCACGGAACAGTTCACTTTCTTCACTATCTGCGATTTGAACACGGCATTCACCAGAGATAATTTCCATACGCTCAGGCACATGTGTTTCAAATGTAAGTGGAGTTTCAGTCGGTAAAATTACCCCTAAGGTTTTCTTGGTACCATCTTCAAATTGCACTACATGGCTGATGCACAGACCGCCAAAATATACATTTGATTTCTTAAGTACTGAAACTTGGTCAAACTGAGCTGACATCCGTTTATCTCCAGAGCACGGGTTTTATAATATTCAATGGCTGTAGTTTAAATGTGCCTTTCTAACTAATCAATCAATGTTTACCTGACCTGACTGATATTTTTTTGTATATATTTTGCACCCCATAGATTCATAAATCCTTATAAAATAAACTGATGTAGTCACTACTAATATTCATTTTATTCTTTTCAGCACATTCCAATAAAACTAAAGTCGGATAATTTTCCCCTGCCACACCACATATTTAGAAATGGGAAAAATTCCGACTACAGCATACAAAAACTGCTTACCCTCTCCCGCATAATTTAAGATAGAATCAAAAGGCTTTATCCTGATTTATAATGATATTCATGATCTGCTCAATGCCAGATCAACCTGATTTCAATCAAACTTTTCGCAGCTTGGATGCGTTTATGCTGACACATTTAACTCTGATCAACTTTGCCTTAGCTGAACACCTCGCCATTGATATCCATCAAGGTTTTAATGTGCTGACGGGTGAAACCGGTGCAGGTAAATCACTCTTGCTGGACGCGCTTTCTGCCTGCCTAGGTGAACGAACTGATACCAATTATGTGCGTTATGGTGCAGAAAAGGCGGATGTGACAGCAACCTTTAGCTATCAGGACAACAGCCCGGAAGCTTTATGGCTCAAAGAACATGAGCTGGATGATGAATCCGGTGAAATCCATCTGCGCCGGGTGATTTTTGCCACGGGCCGTAGCAAGGCCTGGATCAATGGCCGTCCAAGCAGCCTGTCAGAACTGAAAGAAATTGGTCGCCTGCTGGTGCAGCTGTATAGTCAGCACAGTCAGCAACAATTACTGGAACCGCCTTATCCAAAACGCTGGTTGGATCGTTACTACAACTTTCATGAACCGGCTCAAGCCGTACGGGATGCCTATAGCACCTGGCACAAAAATATCCGCCAGCATCAGGCAGCACTGGATGCCCAAGCGACCCGTAAGCAGCGCATTGAAACCCTTGAGCTACAGCTTGAAGAGTTGGAAGATATTATCCAGATTGATTATCAGGAAATTGAACAGGAATTTGATCGACTCTCTCATCATGAAACTATCATGCAGGACTGTGCCTATAGCCTGAATGGTCTTGATGAAGCGGAACAGAATATCAATCAGGAACTGTCCTCCATTTTGCGCCGGATTGAATCGCATGCTGGACGTAGTGAGCAGCTATCGGAAATTTACAATTCCCTGCTGAATGCACAAAGTGAAATTGAAGATGCGACGGCGAATTTACGTCATTTCATGGATCGCCAGAGCTTTGATCCGGAACGCATGGAAGAGCTGAATTCACAGCTGGAAGTATTGCATCGTTTAGCTCGTAAATACCGTACCCAGCCAGAACTACTGAAAGAAGAATATGAAGCCTGGCAGACCGAACTGGATCAGCTACATCAGCTGGAAGATCCGGAAACGCTGGCTGAACAGGTGGAACTGTCTTATCAAGACTTCATTGCCAAGGCAGAACATCTGGATCAGATCCGTCGTGAAGCCGCTGAACCTTTGGCAAAACAGTTAACCGAACAGGTGAAACAGCTGGCGCTGCCAGAAGCCTATTTTGAATTTAAATTTGAAGCTTTGGATGAACCAGGTAGCGAAGGTCTTAGCTTTATCCAGTTACTGTTTACTGCGAATAAAGGCATTCCGGCACAGCCGCTGGCCCGCGTCGCTTCAGGTGGTGAACTGTCACGTATCGCGCTGGTGATGCAAGTCATGAATGCCGAAAAGACCGAAGCCGAGGTGCTGGTCTTTGACGAAATTGATGTCGGGATCAGTGGTGGCACGGCAGAAATTGTCGGTCGTCTGCTGGCGGATCTGGCGCAGCATGTACAGATTCTGTGTATTACCCACCAGGCACAAGTGGCAGCACAGTCTGATCAGCATCTACTGGTGAAAAAACAACAAACTAATCCAGCCAGCAGCACCATTATTGATTTAGAAGAAGATGAGCGCATTCAAGAACTTGCCCGCATGACTGGCGGTATAGAAATTAATGAAACCACCTTGCAACATGCACGGCAGTTACGTCATCTTAAGTTTCAGCATGTTTAAAAATCTTACAATGGTCACAAAAAACTGTTGGTGAATTGGCAAAGCTCTAGTAATTTAAAAGTATAGATCACACGATTTCTTTGCCAAGAAATTGATTTTAAGGAGAAGCTTTTCGGTGACCAAACAATATCTGACACACCGTTGTCTGATTGCTCCACCAGAAATGCGTGACGATTTTTTTGCCCATACGGTCATTTATCTCGCACGACATGATGAAGATGGCGCACAAGGCATCATTATCAATCGACCTGCCGGTATTCAGATTAAAGAACTACTGAATGACCTGGAGATCGAAGCCGATAATGTTAAGCCACATGAAGTATTACAGGGTGGCCCTTTGCGACCTGAAGCCGGCTTTGTCCTGCATACCGGCCAACCGACCTGGCATTCTTCCATTGCAGTCGGTGAAAATGTCTGCATCACCACTTCCAAAGATATTCTGGATGCCATTGCGCATAATGAAGGTGTCGGACGCTATCAAATAGCTCTCGGCTATGCCAGCTGGACTAAAGGTCAGCTGGAACAGGAAATTGCCAAAGGTGACTGGCTGATCTGTGACGCGGATATGGACCTGATTTTTAACTTGCCTTATGACGACCGTTGGGATGCTGCCTATAAAAAAATGGGCCTGGATCGCAACTGGTTATCTTCTGAGATTGGACATGCCTGATCTGAATGCGCCACATATGATTATGGCATTTGACTTTGGTACACAAAAAATGGGCATGGCGGTGGGACAATCGCTGATTGAAAGTGCCAATCCGCTTGCCCTGTTCCCGATGAAAGACGGCATTCCCAACTGGGACGCTTTGCTGAAAATCGTGAAACAATATCAACCGACCTTATTTTTAGTCGGTTTACCGTTAAACATGGATGAAACCGAATCGGAGCTTTCAGCCCGTGCGCGCAAGTTTGCCCGTCGCCTTCGCCATCAGACCAACATTGAAACTCTCATGGTGGATGAACGCCTGACTACCCGCGAAGCTCGCGATGAGCTGGAACATTACCAGACCGAAGGTCGTGGCAAAAAACTCGCTGCGGACAGCGTTGCCGCTGCCCTGTTTATTGAAAGCTGGTACCGCCATCCTGTCGGTGTGAATCCTTAACATCCAAAGCATCCATCTGGATGCTTTTTTTATGATCTTTTAAAAACCGAATTTCAGTTTTTAATTTTTAGGAAAGAAATAGCGAAAGGTCAAATTAATTCGAGGCGTCAAGACTTTGCTGGTTTTGCTGATCTGATGTTTCCAGTACTGTTGAGTTTTCCCACGCATGACAATCAACTGACCACTCTGTAATATCAGCTCAACCACTTCACTGGTCTGATTATGCCTGAAACGCATTTTGCGAGTCGCACCAAAACTTAAGGATGCAATCACGGTTTCACGCTGTGTCGAAACCAAGCTGGTTTCATTGTCACTATGCCAGCCCATACCCTGCTGACCATGTTCATACAAATTCGCCAGACAGGAATTAAACGGATGCCCAACCCGCTGCTCAATATGCTGCTTTAATCGAAATAGAGCCGGTTTCCAAACATGGGCTTTCTTGAGACTACCCGAATAACGGTATTGGTAATTTTCATCGCCATACCAGGCAATTTTCCGCTCTGTGAGATAATGTTTGCCAAATAGGAATACTTCATCCTGCTCCCAAAGCAGATGCCGTAGAAAATACTGCAAATATTTCTGGCTCTGTTCCCCAGTCAAAATCAGGCCATAATCTTCGACGATTCCATCATAAGGCAATAAATTCGACTGTGGCTCAGGGGCAAATAAATCCAGTGTCATCACAGCATATTTCTTAAAAGATATTTTTATCCTGTCAGTTTCAACAGATTCAGACAACCACTACCTAACAAATCAATACAAATCATATTCTTGTGAACAATGCTATGAGCGCCTACACTTGATTTAACTTTCACTATAAAAATAATGCTGCATGGATCTTTGGCAACTGTTTCAAAAGCTGCGTCCCTTTGTCCGGCCCTATCGGCTGCTGGTCATCGCCACATTGATTCTGACCTTGGTCGGTTCCTTTGCCGCGCAGGTGAATGCGCTGACCCTGCAATATGCGGTCGATAGTATTAATGCCTTACTGGAACAAGGTCTTGGCTTAAGTGAAGGCTGGCATATCCTGATTACCATTTCCGCTATTTTACTGACTAAGGAAGTAATCAATGCACTGGTGCAGTTTGGGCAGAAATTCTATGGTGAAAAGCTGCGGATTTTTGTATCGCAGGATCTGGCACAGGGCATTATTGAAAAGTTCCTGACTTATCGTCTGGCTTTTTTCAATCAGGACAATAACCAGGCCGGCAAACTGCAAACCCGGATCGACCGTGGTATTGGTTCACTGACGCGATTAGTACAGATTTTCTTTATCGACATTTTGCCTTTATTTACCAGTGCCATTGTTGCACTGGGGCTAATGTACTACGCCAATATCTATGTCGGTCTGGTAGCGACGGCGATTGTACCAATCTATTTCTGGTTAACCTATAAACAGGCCCAGAAACTCGGTGGCTGGCGCCGCAGCCTGCGTGACGGACGGGAAAAGAAAAGCCAGGGTATTTTAGGCATTATCAATTCGATTACCGTAATTAAATCCTTTAACCGGGAATCGATTGAGGCAGACAAGCAGCTAACGCTGCAACGCGAACTGACCGACAATCAGATGAAAACCCGGCAGACCAGCTTCCTGTTTGATGGCCTGAAAACTTTTATTGAACAGATCGGGATTGTGCTGATTATTATCCTGACTGCCTATTTCGTACTGGCCGGCCAGATGAGTATCGGCATGATCATGTACCACGTACTGCTGTTTAATAATGTTTCAGCACCGATCCGCTCCCTGCACCGGATTTATGATGAAGTGAACGATGCCATGATCTATTCAGAAAGCTTCTTCAATATTTTGGAAGCCGATCATGAAATCGAATCCAGCGGCAAGCAAAAACCGTCAATTCAGGGTAAGTTCGAACTCAAGCATGTGGATTTCTATTATCCGAATGGCCATCATGCGCTGAAAGATATCAATATGGAAATCCGCCCCAATAAGATCACCGCTTTGGTTGGTTTATCTGGTGCAGGAAAATCAACCCTAATCAGTTTACTGGACAAGTTTTATGAACCACAGCATGGTCATATCACTTTAGATGGAATTGATCTGCAGGATTTTGATACCCAATATTTACGTGACCATATTGGCTTGGTTCTCCAGAAAAATCACATCTTCCAGGGCACAATTTTTGACAATATCCGTTATGGCAAGACCACAGCCAGTCTGGAAGATGTAATGGAAGCAGCCAAGAAAGCCTCGATTCATGAGCAGATTATGCAATTGCCGCAGGGTTATGACTCCGATGCCTTGCAACTTTCTGGCGGACAGCAACAACGTATTGCCCTTGCACGAATGTTCCTTAAAAACCCACCGATTATCTTCCTGGACGAACCAACGGCGAGTCTGGATGCTATTGCCGCGGAACAGATCAAACAAAGTCTGGATCAAATCAAACAAGGCCGTACCGTGATTATCATTTCCCATAGCCTGTCGCAGATTATTGATGCCGATTACACCTATGTTATGAAAGAAGGCGCGATTGCTGAACATGGCGAACATGACGCCCTGTATCATCAGGACGGCGTATATAAGGAAATCTTTGATGCGATGGCGAAGAGCCTGAATATTGAGAAAATTGCCAAGACCTTTGAGGATGATGCGGAGGAGGAGACGCATAGTTAGCATGATCTGCTAATTTTTCGCATCAAGAATTTGCAAAAATAAAGCGGCCTTTTAGACCGCTTTATTATATAGATGTTAATTCTAAAACTGCATTATCCACTCACCGCGAACATAACTATAGTCATAATCTGGCCCATAGTAGGATGCACTTCGATTATAGCCAGCATTCATCCGTAAAAATTTTGAGTCACGAACGGGACTTTGCAGATTAAGCTCAAACAATCGAGTCGCTTGACTTGACATGTCATTAATTTTTTCACGCCCCACCCCAGCTGTCAGGCCGGCTGTCCACCCTGAAAATCTTTGACGCCAACCCACGGCAAGCATGGATTCTTGATAATCTTCCGGGTTGAAATACTGGTGGCCGACATCTTCCTCAGTGCTATGGTACATGCGGTAACGAGCCTGCAGTGTTAGCCCCAAATCCAGTGAAGGCTGATAAATCAGTTTTAAGCGGCCATGATCACGGCGGTTATCATCGGAAAAAAACTGCGAACCTGCTACACCAACGACAGTCACATGCTCACCTAAGCCCTGATCTACAGCCAAACCAGCAAAGGTAAAATGGGTTCCATTTTCTAAAGCAGGTCGAGTTTCTACCCAATCCCGATTCGCAAAAACTTCTAGTGCTGTTTTTTCAGCAACAGGTGTGCGGTAACTTCCATCAAAAGTGAATAATGTATGGTCGTTCTGCTGAAAGACACCCGCTTCCATCGCCCAACCATTGGCTGTGGCGGTATCAATTTTACGTCCGATAAAAGCGACCTTTTGTCCATCTGCATGCCAATCATTTGCTTTATAACGATAAGCACTTGCGCGCAGACCTAAATAATGATCCGCATCGTCATATTTTGGGAGAAATTCTGCGGATAATTTACCAGTCTGAAAATCTTCACTATCTTCACTGAAAAAGAACTCCGCACCGGCAGCATATTCATTTTGCTCTTGCTCAGCTGTATAGTTCTTTGCCCAGCTCGGACTTGTCATCGAGATAATCAAAGGAACAAAAATAGATAAACTGATTTGATGGCTTGTCATGTTATTTTGTTCCCCATGTTTTTCGTGTTCTCAACACTTCATCCAGATAACCCAGGATACTGGCGGGCTGCAATACAAAACTATAAGCCAGTACATAGAATAAAAAACCACTAAAGTTTTTACGTACTTTCAGCTCCAGATCATTAAACATGCTACGCTCAATGCTGTAATTTAGGAGTCCGAGTAAAAATGCCATCGGTAACAATACCAGCGTCATGATGCCGACAATCCAGTAATGCCCAAAACATGCCAAGATAACCCCAGGAATAAAGCCAAAGGTAAAGGCAATGTCTAACCACGGGAAAAACAGGTTCCAGTGAATAAAAAATGTCGATAACCTTGGCTTGATCAAAATTGTAGGATGCTTAATAAAAGCTTCAATCATGCCGCGTGCCCAGCGCTGACGCTGTTTTACAAAAACTTTTAATGTGGTCGGGGCATTAGTAAACAGACAGGCATCTTCACAATGTCCAACCCGATAGCCTGCTTTTAATAGAGCCCAGGTTAAGACAATATCTTCACCCACACACTCAGGCCATCCCCCCACTTCAATCAAGGCATTACGATCATAAATCGAGAATGCACCTTGAGCGACCAAAGTTCCTTGATATAAGGATTGCATACGCTTGGTGGCGGCAATACCGAGAAAATAGTCCCATTCCTGGATTTTAGTTAGCAAATTCTCACGAGAATTACGCACCAGAATTTTACCTGCCACCGCACGGGTATTCGGTGGATCCGCCTTATAGCGTTCAACAATATTGATCAAGGCTACACGGTGTAAATAAGAATCCGCATCCACGGTAATAATCAAATCATGTTTCGCCAGCTTCAAACCTTGATTTAATGCATTGGCTTTACCTGCATTTTTCTTTAAATCCAGCAAGGTTAACCATGGATATCTTTCTTGAGCCTTTCGGACAATGTCAGCAGTATTATCTTGAGAGCCATCATTAATAACAATTACTTGTAGTGGGCCTGGATACTTTTGCAAGCCAATACTCACCAGCGTATCTTCAATTGAAGCGGCCTCATTATAAGCAGCGACCAGCATGCTAATCCCAGGATAAGTAGCCAAAGGTTCCCGCTTAGGTCTTCGATCCATCATCAGGCTTAAGGCTGCAAATGAATTCATGAATCCAGGGATAATCGCGATCCCATAAATCAGAAATATTGCCCAAAATTTACCAATATAAGCACTCAGGTCATGCATCCAGTTTTGGGCGATCCATATTGAAAATACCATCCAAAAAAAGGCGCCGATGAAAGCTGCGACGAACTTAAACTGTACAGAGAAGTAAATTCGGGAAGCTTCTCGTTTACTTTCGTCAATAAGCATAGATTTACTCTTCAAGATGTCATGATTTACTAAAAACTTGGCTGGCAATCTTCAATAAATTTAAACAAAAGAAGAAAATTAATGAGCTTTTTCTTATAAATTAACGATTAAAAACATCGCCATTAAAAATCAAAGTCATTTTTACTCTTGGATTGGAGATTGTCTGCTATTTATACGATTATATATAATTTTGTATGATTTTTGATAACAAATTCTAATTATTTGTGACTCAGTTATCCTTTTTATAATTTTAAAATCTTTTCCCTTCCGGTCTTATAACTCTACTTTTATAGGAAATACAAAATGATCTACGTTAATTTTTAATTTAATTTTATCTTAATTTAAAAAAATAAAAGCCTGCTAAAAGCAGGCTTTTTAATCAACAGTTAAACTGCAAATTTAGTTATGACTATACTCCATCAACCAGGCATTCATTTCTGCCAGTTGCTGCTCATTTAGCTGTCCTACGGAAGCCTGCAGCTGCAAAACATGAATCAGATAATCATATTTAGCATTCAGATAATCGGTCTTGGCGGAAAAGGCATTACGCTGTGCCAGTAGCACATCCACCATAGTTTTCAAGCCTTCCTGATATTGTGCCCGTGAAGCTTGAGACACAATTTCTGCTGACTCCATTGCAGCCTTGCGTGCCTTTAGCTTGGCCTCATCGGTTTCCACCTGTAGATAAGACTGTTTGACATCGGTATTGGCCTTGCGGATCGCGGCATCCAGCTGGGCTTCGCTACGTTGTACTTGCACTCCAGCCTTTTGAATATTCTTGCTGGTTCGACCGCCGGTAAACAGGTTCCAGTTCATCTCCACCCCAACCTGATCAAAATCGCCATTGGAGGACAATACAGTTTCAGGCGTTTGTTTTAGATAGCCATAAGTCGCTACGGCCTCAACCTGCGGATAGCGGGCAGCTTCTTCAACCCTTTTGGCATCTTCAGAATAGCGTTTTTGCAGGCGTGCCTGCAGGATTTCTAGATTCTGGCTTTGCGCCAGTTCAGTCCAGGACTGGATATTGGCCGGCAATGGTTTCTGGAACTGGAAATCATCGCGTAGCACGGCCAGATTGTCCTGATACGGTCCGATCAACTGAGCCAGCTGTTCTTGAGCTAGAACCAACTGAACTTGAGTAGCAATACGATTGGCCTGTGCACTTTGATACTGGGCATTGGCTTCACTGACATCACTGCGCGCCACCAGTCCTTCTTTCAGTTTAGCATTCATCATACGCAGCTGCTCTGCCAGTGCCTGTTCTTCCTGCAAATAGGCACCCGTTAGGGATTGCTGACGTAGCACATTAAAATAAGCTTCTGCCACCTGCAAGATATGTTGCTGTTTCTGCAAACGCAGATTGACTTCACTGAGTTCGACCGAAGTCTGGACCTGCTTGTAACCCTGCCAGGCATCCCAGCGGAATAAAGGCTGCCGTGCAGTTAAGGCAATCTGTCGGGTCGTAGTACTCGAACCCTGCAATTCGCCAAAGTCAGCTGGCAAGCCTTCGAGCTGGGAACTATCACTAGACTGATTTTTTCGGGTCACATTACCAGATAAAGTCACGGTCGGGAGCAGATTCCCTGTGGCAATCCCCAGATTCAGCTGATCAGCTTGGTACTGTAGTACATTTGCTTGCCAGTTAGGATCATTCTGTTTGGCACGTTCATAGGCATCGACCAGATCCAGCGCAAACACCGTAGAACTGCTGCACAGCAGGCTGACACTGAGGATGAATTTTCTCTTCATTTATAATGTGAATCCCTAACTACGGCATGGCCCTAAATCAGCGAAGATCGCCAAATGTTTGAATTTTAAAGTGATACAAATATTACTAGGATATTCCTAAACTTACGTATGACTTTTATTAATTTATTGCATACGAATCGGTGAATTTATCCTATATTGATTCATATTTTTCTGTCTTTCACAACAGCTTAACAAACAGATTCACAATACTAAACAGTCTCTTTGCTGCAGATGTATACAATAGGCTCAATCCTGCTGTCATTCATCATCTAGATCAGAGCCTCGAATCCTAGTGTCTACACGTTTGTCTTCAATCTTGGCCTCTTGCTGCATCGTTTTGTTGCTGTGGTTGCTGTTCGCCTGTCAGCAACCTACCGAACCACAGGTCAAGATTGAGACAGCAGAAACAAGTGTCCAGAAAAATACCTCTGCTGAAGATTTTAGCCTGATGTGCCAGAACATCGAAAAACAGATGGCGGAAATCAATGATCAACGTACTACTTTTGCACTGGAACAGATCAACCAGAACCTGAAAGTCTGTCTGCCCCTGCTCGATCATCAGCAGCAGAAAAATCTGATGAAACATGCCAATCAGATGTATGAGCGTTTTCTAAAAGTAGAGCGCACCCCAGCCCAACAACACGCCTTCGAGCAATATGCGCTGGAAATGGCTCAGCATCCGACCATTCAGCAAAGCCATTATGCAGAACTCACTGCACGAGATCAGTATCTGCTGAAACACAAAGGACAAGCCTATGTCGAGCTGATTGATCTGGGGGAAAACCAGCTGAATTACCGTCGCAGTCCGGAATATCTGGCACGAGTGTTTGCGCCTTATTTGCCTGAAGCGGAAAAAGTCTTTATTGAAACCCTGGCACAGCAAAATCAGGAACCGGTCTTTAATCAGGAGCGTCTGCTAATCGAACCGGCTGAAATCGCGGCACGGATTATGGTCTGGGAAGATTATCTGGAACGCTATCCAAAAAGCATTTACCGTAAGGATGCTGAACATTTGCTACAGCAATATAGCTATTTCCTGTTTCACGGCTTGGAGCAAAAGCCCATTTCCCAGGATTATCGAGACCGCTATGCTGTAGATAGCCAGTATCGGGAAACCATAGTTGGCCTATCCAAAGGCAATGAAGGTGGCATCAGTAGCCAGGCCCAGCGCTTCTTGGAATTTCTGGATATGGATGAAGAGCAGCGCAGACAGACTATTCCAAAAGAATTACGCAATAGTCCAGTTTGGGAGCAGATTGCAGCTTATGCTGACATTCCAGTGCCCGATCCCAACTACAAGAAAAACTGTTTTAAAGATGCCATTTGCATCTAACTCCTGCTGACGCAAATCATCATTACAATAATTCTGTAAAAGAACGCCCAATCCGTCTACTTTTTAGTCCTGAACTCGGCTATGATCTGCCTAGCTTGACGGAGCGCGAGTAATAGCTCGCTGAGATCACCAAAATAATGCTGCATAGCACAATTTGATGGTGAGTACCGTTGAACCTGATCAGGTTAAGACCTGCGTAGGAATCAAGCATGTAAAAACCCTAGCCTCCTTTTATCCATTCAGGATAAAACCGCCCGCGTTTTTGGTCGTGCTTGATTCGTTGATGTCATTCATAAGGATCATTGCCATGAACCAGTTAACGAATCTCTCAAGTTCCACTTCTGCCGACGCTCATCACGAGCAGGAAGCCCGAGATCTGACCCGTATTTTGCCTGCTTCACGCAAAGTCTATATCCAGGGTTCACGCCCGGACATTCAGGTACCGATGCGTGAAATCTCCCTGACCGATACCCCAACGGGCCTCGGTGGTGAAAAAAATCTGCCCTTGATGGTTTATGATACTTCCGGTGTTTATACTGATCCTGAAGTCAGCATTGACCTGAATAAAGGCTTGCCCTCTGTACGTGACAACTGGATTGAAGAACGTGGTGATACTGAAATCTTAGAAGATTTGAGTTCCGAATTCGGCCGTCAACGTCTGCGTGATATCCGGACAGCCAATATCCGCTTCGCGCATATCCAGAAACCGCGCAAAGCCAAACGTGGCCACAATGTGACCCAGATGCACTATGCCAAACAGGGTATTATCACCCCTGAAATGGAATACATTGCCATTCGTGAAAACCTGCGCCAGCGTGAAGGTGTCGATATGCGTCAGCATGCCGGGCAGAATTTTGGTGCACAGAATTTAAGAGAAATTACCCCGGAATTTGTCCGCCAAGAAGTTGCAGCCGGTCGTGCCATTATTCCAGCCAATATCAACCACCCGGAATGTGAGCCGATGATTATCGGCCGTAACTTCCTGGTCAAAATCAATGCCAATATCGGCAACTCGGCACTCGGCTCAAGCATCGAAGAAGAAGTATCCAAAATGACTTGGGCGACCCGCTGGGGTGCTGACACGATTATGGATCTGTCGACTGGTCAGAACATTCATGAAACCCGTGAATGGATTATCCGTAATTCACCGGTGCCAATCGGTACAGTACCGATTTATCAGGCACTGGAAAAAGTCAACGGCGTAGCTGAAGACCTGACCTGGGAAATCTTTAAAGACACCCTAATTGAGCAGGCGGAACAGGGCGTAGACTATTTCACCATTCATGCTGGTGTGCTGTTACGTTATGTTCCACTCACCGCCAACCGTTTGACTGGAATTGTCTCTCGGGGTGGTTCGATCATGGCGCAATGGTGTCTGGCGCATCATCAGGAAAACTTCCTGTATACCCATTTTGATGAAATCTGTGAAATCATGAAAGCCTATGACGTGTCCTTCAGTCTGGGTGATGGTCTGCGTCCGGGCTGTATTCAGGATGCCAACGATGAAGCACAATTTTCGGAACTGCGTACTTTGGGTGAACTAACTCATCGTGCTTGGGAACATGATGTACAGGTGATGATTGAAGGTCCGGGCCATGTACCAATGCACATGATCAAGGAAAATATGGACCTGCAGCTGGAAGTGTGTAAGGAAGCACCGTTCTATACTTTAGGGCCGCTAACCACCGATATTTCACCGGGTTATGACCATATTACCTCTGCGATTGGCGCAGCCATGATTGGCTGGTATGGCACGGCGATGCTGTGTTATGTGACCCCAAAAGAACATCTAGGCTTACCAAACAAGAAAGACGTCAAAGACGGTATCATCACCTACAAGATTGCTGCGCATGCGGCCGATCTGGCTAAAGGCCATCCGGGTGCACAGGCACGTGACAATGCGCTGTCCAAAGCCCGTTTTGAATTCCGTTGGGAAGATCAGTTTAATCTGAGCCTGGATCCGGATACTGCACGCAGCATGCATGATGAAACCATGCCGAAAGAAGCACACAAGTCTGCCCACTTCTGCTCAATGTGCGGTCCAAAATTCTGCTCAATGAAAATCACCCAGAATGTGCGGGATTATGCGAATAATCAGAAAAACGCAGAACAGGTAGCAGAGACCAATCCAGAGGTTGAAGCAGGTCTGGAAAGCATGAAAACCACCTTCCAAGAAACCGGTCGGAAACTATACCATAAAGTCTAATTCCCACTGAAAATCAGTTGTTTTTGACAAAAACTCAGATAGGATGAAACACATGTTTTCATCCTTTTCTGATTTTATGAAGATTATTCAGCAAGCGTCCTATAACAATAAAGATGTTGAGATTCAACAACGCGAATATCTCTATCAGGGATTTTTAAAAGTAGAAAAAGTCCAGGTGAGCCATCGCCTGTTTGACAGCAATGAATATATTCCACCGATCCAGCGGGAACTGATTGAACGTCGCCCGGCCGCTGGTGTCCTACTGTATAACGACCAGCAACAAAAATTCGCCTTGATTGAACAGTTCCGTATTGGGGCGCTGAATGACTCGGATTCGCCTTGGCAACTGGAAATTATTGCCGGTGTGCTCGATGGCGATGAATCGCCAGAGGACTGTATCCGCCGTGAAGCACTAGAAGAATCGGGTTGTGAATTGAAAGATTTGCAATTCCTTTATAGCTTCTATCCATCTGCGGGTGCCTGTTCGGAAATTTTTCATCTGTTTGTTGCTCAAGCGGACTTACCGGAACAGGGTGGCGTGCATGGTATGCCGGAGGAAGGGGAAAATATCCAGCTGCATGTGTTTGATTATGCAAACCTTCCAGAACTATTCCGGAATCAACGCCTGAAAAATGCTCCGGTGATTATGGCCCTGCAATGGCTGCAACAGCATATTGCAGCAACAGCTTCCAAGGAGTAGCGGACATGACACAGACTTCTACTCCTGCTGTTGAAAAAGTCTGGACCCTGATCCAGATCACTGATACCCATCTGATGGATCAGCCGGAATTAACCTTTGCCAATATGAATCCGGAACAGAGCTTTCTGGATGTGGTCAAAGATATTAAACAACGTTTCCCGCAGATCGATGCTGTGATTCATACCGGCGATCTAGCACAGGTGGCTGCCGAATCTACCTACCAACGTTATCTACAGTTTATGCAGGACTGGCAGGTGCCACATTACCAGATTCCCGGCAATCATGATGATAATCTGGCGATCTTTCCATTCCATAACAATAAGAATGAAGTACATGCGATTCACTTTGGTTCCTGGACCTTAATTTTGCTGAACAGCGCGGTAAAAGGCCGAGTCGATGGTTGGGTGGAACAAAAGCAGCTAGAGCAACTGGAACAGTTATTGCTTGAACATCAACAGCAGCATGTGATCGTGGCCTGTCATCATCATCCTTTTGCCATGCAGTCGCACTGGATTGATCAGCACCGCTTGAAAAATTCCGAAGCGCTGAAAGATGTGATTGCCCGACATAGCAATGTGAAAATGGTCCTGTTTGGTCATGTACATCAAGATTCAGAAAATGAATGGCAAGGTGTGCGCTATCTATCGACCCCATCGACCAGCGTACAGTTCAAGCCACTCAGCGAAAACTTTGCCCTAGATCAGGCCCAGCCAGGCTATCGCGTGCTGTTACTGAAAGAGAACGGAGAGTACGAAACTTACATTAACAGAGTGAGATTAACACAGCCTAAAATTAATACCGAAATTTCAGGTTATTAACTTTTCAATTTGTTTTTTTTGCTTTACTTTATTGCTCTTTAAGGAAACGTGATATCTACAATTGCCGCCATCAAAGACTATCAAAACGCATAAAAAGTCTATATGATGACGACCCCCATAGGAGGATAATCCTTCTTCAGGGTGGATAAAAATTTGCATATCACCATATTTTTTGCGTAGTTACCTGCGCATATGATGAGGAATGCCCTAAATGGCGAATGACAACCAAAATCAAGTCTTAGACGAACAAACTGCTGTTGTAGACGAGAAAGCTACAAAACGTGTGCGCAAATCTAAGCCAAAAACGACTGAGGGTGGTTCTACTGCTAGCTTATTTGGTATCGAACCTTATCAGCCTAAAAAGAATGAAGAATACATGTCTGAGGGCCAGCTAGAGCATTTTCGCCAAATCTTGATGGCATGGAAAGCCGAGCTGATGTCTGAAGTGGACCGTACCTTGAACACCATGCAGGACGAAAATACTGCCCTTCCTGATGTAAACGACCGCGCAACCCAAGAAGAAGAATTTGCGATCGAACTACGTACCCGTGACCGTGAACGTAAACTGATCCGTAAAATCGAACAGTCTCTGGAAGCGATCAAGAATGATGACTACGGTTTCTGTGAAACTTGTGGTATCGAAATTGGTCTACGCCGTCTGGAAGCACGTCCAACTGCGACTTTATGTATTGACTGTAAAACCCTTGCTGAAATCAAAGAGAAGCAAAATAACGGTTAAGCATGTCTATAAGTAATCCCTCCCTGCCCCTCCCTTTAACAAAGGGAGGGAAAGCTGAAGAGAATTACGTGGGTCGGTTTGCGCCATCGCCAACCGGCCCTTTGCATTTTGGCTCCCTTATTACTGCCGTTGCCAGCTACTGTGATGCTCGTGCCCATCAGGGCAAGTGGCTGGTACGTATTGAAGACACTGACATTCCCCGCATTTATCCCGGCAGCGAAGAACATATTCTGCGTGCCATGGATGCCTTTGGTTTCGATCCCAATGCCGAGATTATTTTCCAAAAAGACCGTCTCGATATCTATGAAGGCGTGATTGAACAGCTACGTCATCAAGGTCTGGTGTATGCTTGCCAATGCACCCGCAAGATGCTCGGTTCTAATCATATCTATCAAGGCACCTGCCGTGACCTAAACCTGCCGTTTGAACATCAGGCCATTCGGCTCAAGGTCGAAGATATCGAAATCTGCTTTGATGATCCGCTGCAAGGCCGTCACTGTTCCAACCTGAAGCAGGATCTTGGAGATTTCGTCCTGAAACGTCGCGACGGCATTATTAATTATCAGCTCGCGGTCGTCGTGGATGACTATCTGCAAGGCATGACCCATGTGGTTCGTGGCGCAGATTTACTCGATAATACCGAACGGCAGATTTATTTAGGGCAACTGCTCGGTTATCCACGCCTACAGTATATGCATCTGCCGCTAGCGATGAATGATCAAGGCCAGAAACTTTCGAAACAGAACCTGGCTCAGGCACTCGATCTAACCCAAGCTCCACAATTACTGCAACAAGCATTGACTGCCTTGCACCAACCAGACGTAGAACTGGATACCCCAGAACGTATGCTCAAACAAGCGGTAGCACAATGGAATATTAAACAAATTCCACATACAACTGAGCTACAAGGTCACTATTTATAGAACCGGATTTTGGCTTAAGCTAAAGAAAAATTCAGCTGAGTGTTAGTCTATGTTGTTTATTTTTGGAATTGGTCCGAAAACCAAAGTCATTGAGAGAAGTCAATTTCTGTGCCCTGTCTGCCAGACACGTGCCGATTATGAGCTGAGGCAGCAACGTAATTATTTTTCTTTATTTTTTATTCCCCTGATTCCGCTGTCCAAAGCGAAACAGGCGTTTGTTCGCTGTAAACACTGCGGAACGGTCATGCCAAGCACAGTACTTGACCATGCCCAACCTGACCCGAACCGTCAGTCCAACCTAGAAGCTTGATTCCTCCCGGCTTGGGTTGGTTTCACGTGTCGTCGCATCAATCTTGAGAATCAGACTGATCATCATGGCACACATGATTAAGGATGACCCCCCATAACTAATAAATGGCAGAGTCAAACCTTTAGTTGGCAGCATACCCATGTTCATACCTGAGTTTACCAAGACCTGTAACAGGAAAATGATGCTGATCCCATAAGCCAGATAACCCGCACGCAGGTAATGGTTTTTTAGGGCACGATGACCAATACGGATACAGCACACGATCATGGTAAAAGACAGGATCAGTACTGCCGCAATCCCTAAGAAACCAAATTCTTCACCCAGAATCGCCAACATAAAGTCGGTATGTGCTTCTGGCAGATAGGACATTTTCTGAATACTGTGTCCTAGCCCTACCCCGGTCCATTCACCACGACCAAAGGCCATCAGGGCATTGGAGAGCTGATAACCGGTACCCAGTGGATCTTCCCAAGGATTTGAGAACGACATCAGACGTTTCAAACGATAAGGTTCCAGTAAAATCGCCCCGACCAGAGACACCAGCAAAATTCCGAAAGTGGCGCCGAACTGAATCAGTGGTGCCCCTGCCAGGAAAAATACACCCAGCATGGTCAGAGTAATCACTACGGTCGCACCCAAGTCAGGCTCCAGCATCACTAGCAGGATCGTGACCCCCATGATGATACATAAACGTACCAGACCGGAAATCTTGTTACGGACTTCTTCGGCACGACGCACTACATAGTCTGCGGTAAAGATCGCCATCATCACCTTGGCGACTTCCGAAGCCTGCAAGGTAAAGCCAGCCAGACGAATCCAGCGCTTGGAACCGTTCACCTCAGTCCCAACGACCAGCACGGCAGCCAGCAGAATAATGGTGATAAACCATAGAAAGAAGGTACTGTTAAACCAGCGATTCAGCGGAATTTTATAGGTGGCGTAAGCGATCCCGGCCCCGGCAATAATTGAAATTGCATGACGAGTCAGATAGTGAAAGGGATTGCCATTGATCCGCTCGGCATAGGGCATCGATGCCGATGCCACCATGATCGAACCCAGGCACAGCAAGGCCAGTACACAAAAAATCAGCACATTACGCGGATTAATCTCAGCGGGCAGCTTTGGCACCCACTGCTCATAGAGTTGAGTAATTTTATTGATCGCAGTCTGAGCAAACTCAGCCATAGCACGAATCCTTGTTATTCTTAGTTGAGCGCGTTGACATAGGCAACGAACTTACGACCACGCTCGGCATAGCCGCCAGCAAACATATCAAAACTTGCACATGCCGGAGACAATAGCACGACATCTTCAGGCTGGGTATTTTTTTGACACAATTCAACCGCTTGTTCTAGCGTTTTGGCATGCAGCAGTGTAGTTGTCCCTTCAATGGCTTTTTCAATGATTGGACGATCCACACCAAGCAATACTGCCACTTTGGCATATTTAGACAGCGAATCACGTAAAGCGGTAAAGTCCTGACCTTTGCCCTGACCACCGAGAATAATCACCACTTTGCCACCTTTGGCTTCAATCGCCATGCCCAGACCGTCAATTGCTGCCAGTGTTGCACCAATGTTAGTGCCTTTAGAATCGTTGTAATAACGCACACCATTGACTTCTTTGACGAATTCACAGCGGTGTTCCAGACCTTTGAAGTTTTTCAAGGTTTCCAGCATGCTATCTATTGGCAGGCCAATCGCTTCACCCAACGCCAGACAAGCCAGTGCATTCGCGACATTATGAGTGCCTTGAATATACATGTCAGAACTTTTCAGCAGACGCTCACGACCACGGGCCAACCAGATGGTGCCGTCATTATCTTTCAGGATACCGAATTGATTCATATCTGGTGCATTCAGACCAAAGCTTTGCATTGGTGTGGTATCTGGTACCAGCGGACGGGTCAGTGAATCATCACGGTTAAACACGACTTTTTTCACGCCCTGGAAAATACGGTGTTTGGCAGTGTGGTAACCCAGCATGTCACCGTGACGGTCCAAATGATCTTCACTCATGTTCAGTACCACCGCCACTTCTGCATTTAAGTTAGAAGTCGTTTCGAGCTGGAAGCTGGAGAGTTCTAACACATACAGTTCAGGATCATCTTTGGTCAGGTCCAGTGCTGGACGACCCAGGTTACCACCGACTGCCACTTTTTTGCCGGCATCTTTTGCCATCAGGCCAATCAAAGTGGTGACGGTACTTTTAGCATTGGAACCGGTAATAGCCACGATTGGTTTATCAGTCGAACGACGCAGAATCTGAATTTCACTGACGACTGGAATGCCTTTAGCAATCGCCGCCTGAATTTCTGGCAGTTTTGGATCCAGTCCCGGGCTGATCACGATTTCTTCAGCAGACAGCAGTAAATCCTGATCCAGCTTGCCAAAGCTGGTCTGTACTTCAGCCGGAATCTGGTCATGGCCCGGCGGCACTGCGCGAGAGTCGGTAACAGCAACGCGGTAGCCCTGGTCATGTAAGAAATTGACTGCTGCAACACCTGAAATACCGAGTCCTGCAACGACTTTAAGTCCACCACGTTGTATTAACATTTTTGCCTCATGTTCTGGTCTAATTTGAAACTTTGGAAATGTTAGCACTTTGCCGTTTTGAATGCTTTTTTTGATTGGCTTTTCTGCAGATTTTTTTTGTATATCGCACAAAAAAGCCAGCATAAAAATGCTGGCTTTTTCACTTACAACTGGATTGGAAAATTATTTCCATTTTACCGCCTGCTGGGCTGGCTCTTTCGCAATTTCCTGTTCAGAGACTGGGCAAGAACAATTACCGCCACACCCACCGCCCATGGCCGGTTTCAGCCATTTTGCCAAGGTATGCCAGCCCTTGACCTCAGCTGCATTAGACAGTTTCAGGAAAACCGAGCGTGAAGTATTCGGAAATACCTTCTTGAATACCACCACGGCGCTCCAGAGTACCAGTGCTGTCACAATCAGAACTTCAATCATCTCAGTCTCCCCTTCACATTTGCTGCTTCAGTCAATCTTAGCCAAAGTAGTGTGAAGCAATTTGATAAGTCAGGAATGACATCAGATATGCCAGACCAAACAGGTAAAAGGTCATAAAACCTACTGTACGCCATGAACCGGTTTCACGGCGAACTGTTGCCAGGGTTGCCAGGCAGTGCGGCGCATAGATAAACCACACCAGCAAAGACAAACCAGTCGCTAGTGACCAGCCCAGATCACCACCACCGCTGATCAAGGCTGCCAGTCCTTCCGACATCGCATCTTCATCAACTGCAGACAGTGCATACACGGTACCGAGTGCTGCAACCACGACTTCACGTGCTGCCATCGCCGGAATCAGTGCAATACAAATCTGCCAGTTAAAACCTACTGGAGCAAAGATTGGCTGAATCAAATGGCCAAGCATCCCTGCAAATGAATAATCGATATCCGGCAGTGTGGCACCTTCCGGTGGTTGCGGGAAAGTGCACAGGAACCACAGTAAAATCGACAGCGCAAAGATGATGCCACCGACACGTTTCAAGAAGATCTTGGCCCGATCCAGCAGACCTATCCAGATATTCTTGAGATCAGGGAAACGGTAACTTGGCAGCTCCATCAATAACATGTGGCCGACTTTGTCTTTATTAAAGAACTTCAATACAAAAGATACACACAGCGCACTCAGAATACCGGCCATATACAAGCCAAACAGCACAAGACCTTGCAGGTTAAAGATGCCCCACACGGTTTGTGATGGAATGAAAGCCGCAATCAATAGTGCATACACCGGCAAACGTGCTGAACAGGTCATCAACGGCGCCACAAAAATCGTGGTCAAACGATCCCGTGGATCACTGATGGTCCTTGAAGCCATGATGCCCGGGATTGCACAGGCAAAACTGGACAACAATGGAATAAAGGCACGACCAGATAGGCCGGCTTTAAACATCAGCTTATCTAATAGGAAAGCTGCTCGCGGCAAATAACCGGATTCTTCCAGAACCAGAATGAAGAAGAACAGAATCAAAATCTGTGGCAGGAACACCACCACGCCACCGGCACCGGCGATAATTCCATCCACCACCAGACTGTTTAACAGTGGGTGAGCAATCATTGGACCAACAGCTTCACCGAGCCAGCCAAAGATGGCTTCGATGCTATCCATAAATGGTGCGGCCCAAGCAAACACGGCCTGGAAAATGACAAACATCATTACCGCCAGACTCACCAAGCCCAGCACCGGATGCAAGAAAATTTTGTCGAGGAAATCGGTACGTTTGTCTTCGTGGTCAACGAAGTTCACCACATCTTTCAGGATACTTTCAATTTTATGATGGCTATCGCCGCTTAGACCGGTCATTTCGGTTTGTGGCATGGCATATTTGCCCTGATCCAGCGCATTCATCAGGTTTTCAATGCCTGAATTCCGTACGGCTACGGTTTCCACCACTGGAATCCCCAAACGCTGAGACAGTTTCTGGGTATTGATCTGCATGCCACGACGGCGTGCTTCGTCCATCATGTTGAGAACCAGGAGTACTGGACGCCCCAACTGGATCATTTCCAATACCAGTCCCAGGTGCAGTTTCAGGTTGGTCGCATCAACCACACACAAGAACGCATCCTGCTGGCCTTCTTCAGCAATCTTGCCTTGCACCACATCACGGGTAATCGCTTCGTCCGGACTGGTGGCATCCAGGCTATAGGTCCCTGGTAAATCCAGCACGCGTACTGGCTTGCCCGATGGCAGAGTGAAATGACCGATTTTTCGTTCAACCGTTACCCCGGCATAGTTGCCAACTTTTTGTCTGGTTCCGGTTAAATGGTTGAATAATGAGGTTTTACCACAGTTAGGGTTACCGACAAGGGCAATACGTAAGGCATCACTCATGCCGTAACTCCAGGTTCAATTTCAATTTTAGCTGCCTCCGATTTACGCAGGGCAAAACGCGTAAATCCGACTTGAATTAGAATAGGATCCCCACCAAAAATACCTTTGGTAATCACCTGCACTTCGGTACCAGGCACAAAACCTAATGTTTCCAGACGACTCGCTACAACATCGTGCTGAGTACCCTCACCATCAGTAGTTCGATTGATCTTTCGAATGATGGCTGTTTGCTTCACTTTTAATTCCGACAAACGCACCGTGAAAATTCCTAAGATTTTTGCACAGTATACACGCAGATGAGAATAGTTACCAAATAAGGTTTAATTTCATTTTTGCCGGATTGCTGAACAGATCGACAGATCATGTAAATTGCTCTACAGTGCAGAATATCCGTCAAAATGATTGATTTATTTGAGTAAGCGCAAGCCTCCATGTTGAATAAAAAGCCCCGTATTCCTGCCCCGGTTCAGATTCCAGAAGATGCTCAATTCCTGCAGGGATACCGTGACTATCTGATTGCCCAGACCGTGAGCCCACATACGCGTAACGCTTATTTATCTGATTTAATTCAATGTATTCACCGTCTGAATAAACCTTTACCAGAATGGAATCACGGCGATATTTCCGATGTGATGATCGAGCTGACCAAACAGCAGAAAAGTCCGCGTTCCATTGCCCGCTGTTTGTCTGCTTTACGCTCATTTTTTAAATTCCTGCGTGAACAGAAATTAAGAAGTGACAATCCAATGGCGGCGCACAAAACTCCAAAACTGGGGCGTGCTTTGCCCAAAGACCTGTCCGAAGCGGATGTCGAAGCCCTGATTAATGCCCCTGATATCAATACCGCACTCGGCTTACGTGACCGCGCCATGCTGGAAGTACTGTATGCCTGTGGACTACGTGTCAGTGAGCTGCTGAATCTAAGACTGGACTTGATCAATCTCAAACAAGGCTATCTGCGTATTGTCGGTAAGGGTAACAAGGAACGTCTAGTACCCATGGGACAGGTCGCCTGCGAATGGATTGAAAAATATCTGAATGAAGCCCGACCACAGCTGTATAAAACCGCAACGGATTATCTGTTCCTGACCCAACTGGGCGGGATCATGAGCCGTCAAAATTTTTGGTATGCGATCAAACGCTATGCCCTGCAGGCCAGCATTCAGGCAGAACTTTCACCGCATACCTTGCGGCATGCCTTTGCCACACATTTACTCAATCATGGCGCGGATCTACGGGTGGTGCAGATGCTGCTCGGTCATAGTGACCTGTCCACTACCCAGATTTATACCCATGTGGCACAAGTCCGCATGCAACAGCTACATGCCACTTATCACCCTCGTGCTTAAGGTAGGTATCAATAGCGTGTACAGAGAAGTTCAACGTGCATGACATTTTTTTGCTATGCTAGTCGTCTAATTTTATTCAAGAACAAAAAGGGTTATTTATGACATTTGCCCGCTCCAGCCTGTTTATCGCATGCACTCTTGCTGCAGGCCTCGGTCTTTCAGCCTGCTCAAATTCTAATAAAGACGATAAAAAGCCAGACAACTTAACGGCAAGTGCACCAGCAACAGGTGAAGCGTCGACCTTATCCGAACGCAATGCACAGCAACGCCTGATCTCGACATTAGAAGGTCATTTCAAGAAGGCGGGCATCAAGGCCAAAATTACTGATATTAAAACCACTGAAGTGCCAAACTTGTATTGGGTCAGTCTGGAAGGCATGTCGTCGATTTATGCGACCAGCGATGGCAAATATATTATTCAGGGCGATGTGATCCGTCTGGGGGATAAGCAGCTGCATAATGTCAGCGAAACTTTGCAGTCTGAAGTGAACAAGAAACTATTCACTTCCCTGAAAAAAGAGAACCTACTGATCTATCCAGCGAAAGGCAAAGCCAAGCACGTGATCTATGTGTTTACCGATGTCAGCTGCCCGTACTGCCATAAATTTCATGAACAGATGGATGAAATGAATGCTAAAGGCATCGAAGTACGTTATATCGCATGGCCACGTGGTGAGCAGCATATGCCAGCCATGGAAGCGATCTGGTGTAATGAAGACCGTCGTGCTGCCTTTGACCAGGCCATTGCTGGTGGTTCTATTACTCCTGCAAACTGTCAAAATCCTGTGAAAGATCAATATCAAATGGGCCTGAACATCGGCGTGAATGGCACACCAGGTGTGTATAGTTCTGAAGGCTTATACCTTGGTGGATACATGTCGACCTCAGATCTGCTAGATCGCCTTAAATAACTCATTTTAATGAGTTATTTAACTTTATCTTATACATAAAGATATTCTGCGATCACCCTAGAGTCAGCGCGTTTTTTTAGCTATGATCTAGGCTCTCGTAAAAAACTGTTTATATTTGGAGTGTGACGTGAAACCAGTTCGTCTGGCAATCCTCGGTCTTGGTACTGTGGGTGGTGGTGCCCTGAAACTATTAAAAGAAAATGCTGCTGAGATTAAACGTCGCACCGGTCGTGAAATTCAAATTACCTACGTAGGTACCCGTCGTCCACGTCCTGATCTGGACTTGGACCCAAGCATCAAGCAAAGTGCGGATCTGCTTGACATCGTCCGTCAACCGGATGTGGATGTCGTAGTAGAAGTGATGGGTGGTATTCACCCTGCCTACGAAGTGATTAAGGAAGCCATCCTGCATGGCAAACAGGTTGTGACCGCAAACAAGGCATTGCTTGCTGAACATGGTAATGAACTATTCAAACTTGCTGATGACAACGCTGTGCAGATTGCTTACGAGGCAGCGGTGGCTGGTGGCATTCCAATTATTAAAGTGATGCGTGAAGGTCTGGCAGCCAACAAGATTGAATGGCTGGCGGGTATCATCAACGGTACAGGCAACTTCATCCTGACTGAAATGCGTGACAAAGGCCGTGCTTTTGAAGACGTACTGAAAGAAGCACAAGAACTCGGTTATGCCGAAGCTGACCCAACCTTTGACGTGGAAGGCATTGATGCAGCACACAAACTGACCCTTCTAGCTTCTATTGCATTCGGTATTCCGCTGCAGTTTGACAAAGTCTTCACCGAAGGCATCAGCAAAATTACCGCCCAAGACGTGAAATATGCTGAAGATCTCGGCTTCCGCATCAAACACCTCGGTATTGCCCGTCGTGCCGAAAATGGGATCGAACTGCGTGTGCACCCAACCCTGATTCCTGAAGAACAGCTGATCGCCAATGTCAACGGCGTGAAAAATGCCGTACTGGTACAAGCCAATGCCGTTGGCCCTACCCTTTATTACGGCGCAGGTGCAGGTGCCGGCCCTACTGCTTCTGCAGTCGTGGCGGATATCGTGGATATCGTACGTGACATTTCTTACACTGAAGACGGTGCAGGTACTATTCCACAATTGGCATTTGAAAGCTTAAGCGACTTGCCAATCCTGTCACGCGAAGAAATGACCACTGGATACTACATCCGCATCAATGCCGAAGATCAGACTGGTGTGCTGGCTGATGTGACTGCAATTCTGAGCCGTAACGGTATCAGTATTGATGCCATCATGCAGCAATCCCGTCTGAAAGACCTTATTCCGATCGTCATCCTGACTGACCCAGTTAAGGAAGCGAAAATGGATGAAGCGTTAAAGCAAATTCAAGCTCTTCCTGTCATTCATGGCGAAATTGTGCGAATTCGTTTAGAATCGCTTGATAATTAATCGGGTTGAGGGGACTATATCCCCTCGCCAAGCTCTACACACAATTGGAACATCATCATGTCGAATGCCAATCGTTATACTGGTTTAGTTGACCGCTATCGCGACCGTTTACCAGTGTCTGCAACTACTAAAGCCATCTCTCTAGGCGAAGGTAATACGCCACTGATTAAGCTTGCGAATATTCCTCGCATTATTGGCAAAAATGTTGAAATTTATGTGAAGTACGAGGGCTTAAACCCGACTGGTTCATTTAAAGACCGTGGTATGACCATGGCGGTTACTAAAGCCGTTGAAGAAGGTTCTAAAGCAATTATCTGTGCTTCTACAGGTAACACTTCTGCAGCTGCAGCAGCTTATGCGGCGCGTGCTGGCATCAAAGCATTCGTACTGATCCCAGAAGGCAAAATTGCCATGGGTAAAATGGCACAAGCCATGATGTACGGTGCAATCACTATGCAAATTCGTGGTAACTTCGATGACGGTATGCGTCTGGTGAAAGAAGTTGCGGATAAAGCACCTGTCACCATCGTCAACTCAATCAATCCATACCGTTTGCAAGGTCAAAAAACCATTGCTTACGAAATCGTGGATGAATTGGGCCGTGCACCGGATTACCACTGCTTACCAGTAGGCAACGCAGGTAACATCACTGCACACTGGATGGGTTATACCGAAGCGCTTGCTAACCAGCCGAAAGAACAGTTTGAACAAGTGGTTTATAATCCTGAAACTGATCAGTTCACTGGTCCTAAACCAGAAGGCCGTCCAACCATGATCGGTTACCAGGCTTCTGGCGCTGCACCTTTCCTACGTGGCGCACCAGTAGAAAACCCAGAAACCATTGCGACTGCAATCCGTATCGGTAACCCACAAAGCTGGAACCACGCGAAAGCCGTTGTTCGTGATTCTCAAGGCTGGTTCGATGAACTGACTGATAACGAAATCCTTGAAGCACAACGCCTGCTGTCTATGTACGAAGGTGTATTCGTAGAACCTGCTTCTGCAGCGTCTATTGGTGGTGCGATTCGTGACATCAAAGCTGGCAAAATTGCTGAGGGTTCTGTGATCGTATGTACTGTAACTGGTAATGGTCTGAAAGATCCTGACACTGCAATTAAACAATGTTCTGATGCCGTGATGCTGTCTATCGACGCAACTCTGGATCAAGTACGCGATTCTATTCTTTCTAATATGTAAGATAGAGAATTAAAAAAGCCCTGCATTTGCAGGGCTTTTTTATATGCGCCTAAAAGAGATTAAACGCGTTGTTTAGGCAAGCTGGATACCCAAGTCATCAGACGGGTCGCATCATTGGTACGTGCAGCCGTTGAATCTGCGCCTAATACCACGACTACTACAGGACGGTTGTTCAGGGTAGTATGCATGACGACGCAACGTCCTGCTTCATTGATATAACCGGTTTTAGACAGGTTGATGTTCCAGCCACCGTTTCGCACCAGCGAATTGGTATTATTCGATTTCAATACACGGTAGCCCAGGTTGAAATCGTAGCTCGCCGTGGTTGAGAACTGACGGATCAAACCATACTGAGACGCAGTATTTACCAAAATACCCAAGTCACGTGCAGAAGACACGTTACCAGGATGCAGACCGGTAGATTCCATATAGTGGGTTGAATTCATGCCCAGTGCTTTAGCCTTAGCATTCATCTTGGCAATAAATGCTGCCCGACCACCTGGATAGGTTCGTGCTAGTGCTGCTGCGGCCGGGTTTTCTGATTTCATTAAAGCAAATAATAAAGCTTCAGCACGATTCATCGTATCGCCGACACGTAAAGTCGAGCTCGAGCTCTTACAACCTGCACATGAAAAATCACTTTGTTGCAGGGTGATTTTTTCATTCATGTTCAGACGGGCATCCGAAATCACCACCGCGGTCATCAGCTTGGTAATCGAGGCAATCGGCACAGCCCTATTGCTGTTCTTGCTATATAGCACTTCACCAGTTTGTGCATCCATTACCAAGGCAGAACGTGCATTCACCGATGGCTGGCTACTATAGGTTTTCGTATCCAGAATCTGTACGGTTTTAGCCGGTTCTTGAACGGCCTGACCATTCTGGCTACGGATAGTGGTGGTAACCGTGGTAGAGCCAAGTGGAGAAGGCTCATCGGCATCCGCACCATCATTCAGGAACTGATTGGCCTGTTCAGAAGACCAGCTCAAGCTAGCCTGAGGAGTCGCTGCTGACGAATTCATGATGATTTCAGCAAAACTCGTCGTACTCGTGCTGACTGCAATCGACAGACCCAGTACATGCATCAAAGACTTGTGTGTTTTCTTCACTATTCCTTCACCCAACTAACGAGGTAAGATTGATTTGCGTATTACCTCTAATATGGCTTACATTACATTTACCACAATGCAGAACAATTATTGATCTCTACACTGCCTAATACGGTTTTATATGAACTGTCTTTAGGATTGCTAATTTTGTAGTTTCATTGCAAGCTTATTTTGCGTTGTGTAACAAAAAAAATGATTTTTCATCTGAGGGAGAGTATACGTGATCACAGTTTTAGTTGTAGATGACCATGAATTAGTGCGGACCGGTATTTGTAGAATGCTTGAGGATCACGCCGAGATTCAGGTTATTGGACAAGCTGAATCTGGTGAGGAAGCGATCGCCCTCGTACGTCAGCATCATCCAAATGTCGTGCTCCTCGATGTAAATATGCCGGGGATTGGTGGTGTAGAAACCACCCGTCGCCTGTTACAGACAGCACCAGACACCAAAGTCGTGGCTGTCAGTGGTCTGGCCGAAGAGCCTTACCCGTCCCTGCTGCTTAAAGCCGGTGCCAAAGGCTATATCACCAAAGGTGCACCAGTCACCGAAATGGTTCGCGCGATTAATAAAGTGATGCAAGGTGGTAAATATTTTAGTGCCGACATTGCAGAACAGCTCGCCAGCTCATATCTCTCCGATACCCAGCAATCGCCTTTTGACTCCCTCTCAGAACGGGAAATGCAGGTGGCGATGATGGTGGTCAACTGTATCAGTGCCCAGGAAATCGCGGATAAGCTGTTTGTCAGTGTAAAAACCGTAAATACCTACCGTTACAGGATTTTCGAAAAACTCAATATTGACAGTGATGTCAAACTGACCCATCTGGCCATGCGTTATGGCCTGATCAAGCCATAATTTTTATATCCTGAATTTAAAGAATAATAAAAGGTTATATGTCGCAGCGATCTTCTTATTCAGAGCTGAATCAGTATCTGCTCGGTACCTGGTATGCGGCATATCGCTTAATTATCAGCACGGGCCTGCTGCTGATTTTTCTGCTGACCTATCCGGAATATAACAGCGAACTAGCCCATCCTCAGCTCTATCATTATGTGCTGAGCAGTTTTATTGCGATTTCACTGGGGCAGCTGTTTCTGCTGAAATATGTCAAGAAATTTATTCACAAACAGCTGACTGCGATTTTTATTGTTGATGTCTGCGCCCTAAGCCTGCTGACACTCGCCACCAGCGGGGCCAATCTGCATCTCAGTATGCTGTTTGTCATCACCATCTTTGCCGCTTCAATATTACTGAATGCACAAAAGGCACTGGTGATTACCCTGATTGCGGTGATCAGTGTCACCTATCAACATTTTATTGTCAGCATCTTTACTTTGTCCTCACTCGGCAATATCGGCAATAGTGCCATTCTGGCTTTCCTGTTCTGTGTGGTCTATGGCATCGGGCAGATTGCGGTACGGCGTTTCCAGATTCTGGAAAACCTGAACTTCTCCCAGTCCATGGAGCTGTACCGGTTACAGAACATTAACCGCTATATTCTGGAACAGATTGATACGGGTTATCTGGTATTAGATGAAAACTGTCATGTGGTGTTGAGTAATCCTGCTGCCTGCCATTTGCTGGGGATTGAACATACCTATTCCTTTGATAAGTTCCCCCTGTACCAGTTCCAGCCGGATCTGTTTGAACTGATCCGCTTTGAGAATCTGGAAAATGGTGAGCGTTTCCAGTTTGAGTCACAGCAGAGCCGGTTTAATATCCATGTACAAGTCCAGAAACTGATTGTGCCACACCAGACCCTTATGCTACTGGTGCTGCAGGATGCACGAAAAATCAATCAAGAGGTGCAGCAACTTAAACTGGCAGCATTGGGGCAACTTTCTGCCAGTATCGCGCATGAAATCCGTAATCCTTTAGCTGCCATTGTGCAGGCCAATGACCTGTTGCCCGGTTCAGAACAGGAACAGCAGGAAGTCCTGCACAGCATGATCAGCAAACAGGCCACCCGGATTAACCGGATTATTGAAGACACGCTGAATATGGTGAAAAATAAAGAAACTCGCCCAGTACCGATTCAGCTCAATGAATTTATTCCGCAATGCCTACATGAGGATCTGGCTGATATTGCGGATCACATTAAATTCAATATCGACATGCGTCTGGATATCCAGTTTGATGAAGCCCAGCTGCGACAGGTGCTGATCAATCTGTTACGCAATGCAGTACGGCATAATGACCCGACTGTAGGACCAGTTGAGTTAAAGGTACATCCTTATGAGCATAAGGTCTGGATTGATGTACGAGATTTTGGCGATGGCGTGACGCCAGCCGATCAAAGCTTATTATTTAAACCGTTTTTCAGTAACTCGATTAATGGCACAGGACTCGGGCTCTATCTCTCCCATAGTTTCTGTGAAGCCAATCAGGCACAATTGAATTATATACAACAAGAACAGGGTGCTTGCTTCAGGATCAGCTGCCAGCGCATTACTGTTTAATTTTTGAAATTTAAGGGGAAAATTGTGGAACAACAACCACTGGTACTTTTGGTCGATGACGAAGAAGATCTGTGTACCTTGATGCAGATGTCACTGATGCGTATGGGGATACGCACGCACATCGCACATCGCCTTGAGGATGCCAAAAGACGCTTGACCGATCATCAGTATGATGCCTGTCTGACCGACCTAAACTTACCGGATGGCAATGGATTGCAATTGCTGGATTTTATCAGTGAACATTACCCTTCCCTGCCGGTTGCCGTCTTAACTGCCTATGGCAATATGGATATTGCTATTGCTGCTCTGAAAGCCGGGGCTTTTGACTTTGTCAGCAAGCCGATCAATCAAAAACATCTGGAACAATTAATCCAGAAAGCACTGAATAAACCGGCCAATTATGCTTCCAATCAGGAAGACACGCTTGAATACAAGATGCTGATCGGCCAGTCCAAACCGATTCAGCAACTGCGTGCGACTTTACGCAAAATCGCCCGTTCTCAGGCACCCGTATTTATCACTGGTGAGTCAGGAACCGGTAAAGAAGTCGTTGCCAATCTGGTACATCGACTCAGTAACCGTAGTGAAGGTCCATTTATCGCGATTAACTGTGGTGCGATTCCTACCGAGCTGATGGAAAGCGAGCTGTTCGGGCATAAGAAAGGTAGCTTTACTGGCGCGACTCAGGACAAACAGGGCCTGATCCAGTCTGCACATGGTGGCAGTTTATTCTTAGATGAAATTGCCGAACTACCGCTGAGTATGCAGGTCAAACTATTGCGTGCAGTACAGGAAAAACGTATTCGCCCGCTCGGTTCAGATACCGAAATTGATGTGGATTTCCGCGTGATCAGTGCCAGCCATCAGGACTTAGAAGCACTGGTACAACAGGGTAAATTCCGTCAGGATTTGTTCTTCCGGATTCATGTCATGGATCTGGTGCTGCCGCCATTGCGTGAACGCGGCAATGATATTCTTCTGCTGGCGGAACACTTTATCCAGAAAATCTGCCAGGAATGGCAAATTCCAGCCAAGCGTCTGACTGAACGCAGTAAAGAATTATTACTAACCCAATATTACCCGGGCAATGTGCGGGAACTGCGCAATATTATCGAACGCGCCATTACCCTGAGCGATGAAGACATTATCGATATTCAGCACCTGCAAACGGCGCCATTACGGCAAAGTTTTGTCACTCCTGAAAATACTCTAGCCTCTACGTCTGAATCGAACAGCAATACTCACAACGGTTCTGATGCTTTTATCGTTCCAAAAAAACTTCCAGAAGAAGGACTGGAACTATATATGGAGAAAATCGAAAAGGAAATCCTGCTGAATGCGCTGAACCTGACCCACTGGAACCGGACGCTGGCAGCGAAAAAACTCGGTATGTCCTTCCGTTCGCTACGTTATCGTTTGAAAAAGTTTGGATTAGACACTGAGGAAGAATAATCAGCCTATTTCTGCTGAAGCAGCAACTCGGTGACATGATCCACATAGCTGTCTTCTTTCATTTCCAGCGTTAAAGGATAGCTTAAATGGGGTTGTACGCCCAAGCCCTCAATACTTTGCCCATTCGGGGTAAAGTATTGTGATACCGTCATCTGCAGAGCTGCACCATTACTCAGTGGAAAAAGCTTCTGCACCACACCTTTACCATAGCTTTTCTCACCGACTACCCAGGCACGTTTATGCTCTTTTAGCGCTGCGGTAAAGACCTCTGCTGCGGAAGCAGAACGGTGATTGATCAGAATACCCACCTTTAGATTCTGAAATTCAAAGCCCGGTAGTGCCTGAAACTGCTGATCGCCTTCAGCTCGGCTCTTGGTGGAAACAATAATGCCTTGGTTTAAAAACAGGTCTGCAGATTCAACCGCAGCAGACAGCAAGCCCCCTGGATTATTACGCAGGTCAAACAAGACTGCCTTTAAACGCGAACCGGCATAACTGTCAATAATCCGTTTGATTTCATTGGCCGTATCTTGCTGAAACACCTTGACCTGAATCACCAGCACTTGATTATGATGCAGCTGAGATTTGATTTCAGTTTCAACTTTAGTGTTACGAACCAGATTAAATACCTGACTTTGCGGAGATAACTGTAAGCTTAGGGTTGAACCGATCGCACCATTCAATAGCTGACGTACCTGCTCATGATTCAGTGAACTCAGTTCCTGATCATCAATTTTATATACGGTCACGCCATTACGTAGACCCTGACGGGCAGAATCAGCCTCTTCATTCAATTCCTGAATCACCCATTGCTTGAGCTGTGGGTTATATTTCAGGTCAAAGTCGATGCTGGCCAGCTCACCTTCGGTATATTGGCGTAGTTGTTTAAAATCTTCAGGAGAAAGATAGCGGGAATAGCGGTCTAAACCGCCAACCAGGCCTTTAATCGCCTGCTGAAATAGTGCATCGTCATTCTTGTCTTCAATATAATTATCTTTGACGATGCCATAAATCTGCACGAATTCCTGAATCGAAGACACCGGAATTTCGTTATAGGTTTGCTGATCTACGACCATATCATCATCGAATGCCAGATCCGCCGACCTGGCACTCCATGCCGAATGGCTCAAACACATTAATAAGCTCGCGATTAGTACAGACTTCCGCTGTGATCTTGCCATTCTTTATCCTTAAATTTTAATTAAGCTTTTAGCTCGATCAGGTTACGACCTTTCATTTCTGCAGGAATTGGCAGATTCATCAGACTCAGCAAGGTTGGCGCAACATCCGCCAGTACACCACCTTCTGCAATCGTTGCTGAAGTTGGACCGACATAGATGAACGGTACCAGTTCAGTCGTATGCTGGGTATGCACCTGTCCACTTTCATAATCCTGCATCTGCTCCACATTACCATGGTCCGCAGTAATCAGCATATGGCCTTTTTTCGCCATCACAGCTTCATAAACACGGCCTAAGCAGGTATCTACCGCTTCAACGGCTTTGACTGCTGCGTCGAATACACCGGTATGCCCGACCATGTCACCATTGGCATAGTTCACAACTAATAGATCAAACTCACCAGAATTGATCGCAGCGACCAGCTCATCCGTCACTTCATAAGCACTCATTTCCGGTTTCAGGTCATAAGTTGCCACATTTGGTGATGGAATCAGGATACGTTTTTCACCTGGATACTCTTCTTCACGGCCGCCGCTAAAGAAGAACGTTACATGTGCATATTTCTCGGTTTCTGCAATACGCAACTGGGTTTTACCCAAGTTAGACAGATATTCGCCGATTGAGTTCACCAGTGCTTCTGGCATATAGGCTACTGGCGCATCAATGGTTGCCTGATAACGGGTCAGCATCACGAATTTTGACAGGTTTGGCACCACTTTACGTTCAAAACTAGCAAAGTCTTTTTCAACGAATGCACGAGTCAATTCACGAGCACGATCCGCACGGAAGTTCATGAATACGACACTGTCGCCATCCTGAACCGCTGCCACATCACCAATTCGAGTCGCCTTGACGAATTCATCAGACTCATCCGCCGCATAAGCCTCTTCCAGACCTTCTACTGCAGTTACTGCAGTACGTACTGCTTCACCTTCAGTCAACAGACGGTAAGCTTGTTCAACACGATCCCAACGGTTGTCACGATCCATGGCAAAGTAACGACCGATCATCGTTGCGATACGGCCTTGACCTGGATATTGAGCAAATACTGCATCCAGTTTTTCCAGTGAAGGCTGTGCACTGCGTGGTGGTGTATCACGACCATCCAGGAAAGCATGCAGATACACTTTGGCACCGCGTTTCAGTGCCAGTTCCGCCATTGCTACGATATGATCTTCGTGAGAGTGCACACCACCTTCTGACAGCAGACCCATGATGTGGACTGCACCATTCGCAGCTTTGGCTTTTTCAACAGCATCAACTAAAACTTCATGCTCAAAGAAAGCACCTGTACGGATATCTTTAGTAATACGGGTGAAATCTTGGTACAGAACACGGCCGGCACCTAAGTTCATGTGCCCCACTTCAGAGTTCCCCATCTGACCATCAGGCAGACCGACATCTTCGCCAGAACCTGAGATCAGACCATGCGGATGCTTCTCCTGCATAGCAGTTAAATTAGGTCGTTTAGCCGCTAGAAACGCATTGTCCTCGACCGCTTCGCGATGACCCACACCATCCATAATTACCAATACGTGAGGGATTTTGCCAGCAGTTGCATCCGTCATAATGAATACTCTTGTTCGTTTACGAATTAATCAGGTTATTTTACCGAATTTTGCAGCGAGAGGCCATGATCAGACTATGGCTTAAGCCTTTCACTGCGATTGATTTCTTCCATATTCTGCTATTTAGCGTGCCCGCTGCAGCAAGTAGCCACCAATAGCAAACATGATGATGATTGGAATGAATACAAACCATGCTGGAGATGGTGCATAGACCAGACTCGCGTAACCGAGGAAGTCCTGCAGGTAGAAGAAACCCAGACCTGTAAATAATGCAATCACCAGACGGAAGCCCATGGATTGCTGACGCAGCGGTCCAAAGATAAATGAGCAGGCGATCACCACTAAGGCAATCAGGGCAAATGGTGAGCCGACTTTCTGCCAGAAGGCCAGTTCATAGGTTTTCGGTACCTGGCTATATTCATGCATATAGCTCATGAAGCTGACCAGCTGGCTTGGTGACAGGTCTTCCGGGTCGATGGTCACCATATGCACATATTTCGGTTGTAGGGCTAAAGCGAGTGGCTGCTGAGGATGTGTTGCAAATGTGGCATTATCATTTTGCAGAATATTCACTTCCTGAGTCTTTTGCAGTTGCCACGCGCCATCTTTGACAAAATCACCCTGCTCGGCTTTTAAGGTACCACGCAGACGGTAATTATCATCAAAATCCAGCATCTGCACGTGCTTTAACTCACCTTTGGAGTTGGCATAGTCAATGTAGATAAAGCGCTGACCTTCACGGGTCCAGTAGCCTTTCACTTCACCAATTTTCACCGGCTTGTTATAGCTTTTTACCGCTTTGGCCTGCTCATTAGTATATGGAATCACCCATTCACTTAAAGCAAAAGACAGAATCACCAATAACAATGCCGAACGGATCACCCAGCCCACGATACGCCACAAGCTGACCCCAACTGAACGCATCACGATCAATTCACTGTTAGAAGCCAGCGTACCCAAACCAAGTACTGCTCCAATCAGGGCCGAGATCGGCAGGATTTCATAAAGATAATTCGGTGCGCCCCAGAGCACATATTTCAAGGCATCCCAGGCACCATAACCTTCTTTCAATGACCCCAGTTCACCCAAGTAAGTGAATAAAACTTGCAAGCCCGACAAAACTGCAGTTGCACCGAGCATGGCGAGTGCTGTAGTACCGGTCACATGTTTTGCAATAATACGACGTGCCAGCATGATTAAGACCTCACTCGTTGAATCTGTTTCTTGATTTTCGGTGCCAGGTTCTGTTTACGGGCGAACAGCGCTGCGGCAATCCCATAGAAAATCAGTACGATTGGATATACCCAGATTTCCATTTCACCTTTACTGATCCGAGTTTTCACTGCCATTAACGCGACAATAAGGCTGGCAAAAATCAGTAAGGCCGGGAACAGTTTTAAATAACGTCCCTGACGCGGACTCACTTCAGACAAGGCATTCGCCAGCATCAAAGCCACTACAATGGCAAAGGGTACAAATGTCCGCCAACCCAGTTCACTCGCGACGACTGGATCATTACGGTTATCCCAAAGCTGGGAGGTTGGCAAGGCTTCCACTTCAGTGCTAGCGAATTTGGCTTCACTATCATTTTCTAGACGCAGACGGTAAGTTTCAAATTCAGCCTGAGTATATTTTGGCGTACCGGCAAAGATTTCATAGCGGCGACCATTCACCAAATCTACCACATTGGCTGCATCACCTTTGACTTCGACTCGAGTTGCTTCCTGCGCCAGAATTATCACATCTGGCTTACCATCTTTTTCAGCGCGCTGGTAGAAGAAGATATCTTTTAGATTTTTGCGGTCTTCTGATAAATCCCCGGCATAAATGGTATAAGGTCCAGAAGAGATAAATTCCTTCGGTCTTACTAAGTCAAAACCGGTCCGGACAGCCTGTTCATTGGTTAGGGCCTCAAACTGGCGGATCCCCCACGGCGATGCCCAGAGCATCAGGAAAGCCTGAACTGCCAGAAATACCACAGTCATTGGAATTAGCAAACGCGCTAGCTGGTTACGGCTCACGCCACTGCCATTTAAGACAGCCATTTCATGATCGACATACAGCCGGCCAAAGACCAGCATTAACCCGATAAAGAACCCAAGTGGTAAAATTAAGGTCAGGAACTCAGGCAAACGGTAGCCGATAATACTAAACAGGATGCTAGCATCCAGACGTCCTTGCGCTGCCACCCCAAAGTACTTGATCAGTCGACCACCCATCATGATCAAGGTCAATAAGGCAATCACAACCAAGGATGTCGATACAACTTGCTTGACCAGATAACGCCGAATAATCAAATTAAATCTTCCAGAATATAGGGTAAAAAACTTGTCATAGTTTACCCGAATGTTAAGCTTAAAAATATAAACCCGATACTTGAGTTGAACATTGAAACTCTGTTCATCACATGGTTTCAATGGTTTAATGGTTGCAAATTTTATAAGGCTTGAATAACCGCATATGAAACTGACAATTAATACGTCATTCCAAGAGAATGCATCCAGCCAATATTTAGTCGTCTTGGTTGAATCTGAGCAATTACAAGCTGCAGCAAGCACTTACCAGATCGACAAGCTTACCGATATCGCCAATGCCACTCAGTTTAAAGCTGGCTTTAATGAATCCCTGTCACTGGTGGGCACGGTTCCAAATATTACCAATGCTGGTCTGGTAGGCCTTGGCAAACTTGAAGAACTGCAACCTGGCAAGCTGGCAAAAATCGCACAGACGATTGTGAAAGCTGCACAGAAAAAGTTCCAGCAAATCAGTGTCGACATTTCTGCCCTGCCAGCACAACTGCATAATATTTTTGCTCTGCAGCTGACCCAGGTGGCTTATGCTTTTGATGAGTACAAATCCAAGAAAAATGAATTTGTCCTAGAACAGATTAACCTGATCGCAAATGAAAGCCCTGTAACTGCAGAGCAATTACAACTGATTCAGGCAGTGCAAACTGGGCAAAACCTAGCACGCGACCTCGGTAACCGTCCAGGCAATATTTGTTTCCCTGAGTATCTGGCCGAACAGGCACTGGCTTTAGCGGCTGAATATCCAGAACTTTTAAAAGTCACCGTGCTGGATGAGCAGCAAATAGCCGATCTGGGCATGCACTCATTCCTAGCTGTCAGTAAAGGTTCAGACCGTCCGGGTCGTATCATTACTATCGAATACCGTGCAGAACGCAGTGAAGCACCTGTGGTATTCGTTGGTAAAGGCATTACTTTTGATACGGGCGGCATTTCCCTGAAACCAGGTGCAGGCATGGACGAAATGAAATTCGACATGTGCGGTGCAGCCTCTGTTTTAGGTACCATGCGTGCGCTGTGTGAATCTGGCCTGGATATTCATGTAGTTGGTACTATCGCGACTGCGGAAAACATGCCATCTGGCAAGGCAACCCGTCCAGGTGACATCGTCACCACCATGAGCGGTCAAACTGTCGAAATCCTAAATACCGATGCAGAAGGTCGGCTGGTACTCTGTGATGCCCTGACCTATGTAAAACGCTTTAACCCTGCACTAGTCATCGATATCGCGACATTAACCGGTGCCTGCGTGGTCGCATTAGGTTCAGTTCTGACTGGTATGTTTACTCCGGATGATGAACTGGCAGCAGAGCTTGAAGCGGCTGGTCAAACTGCATTTGACCGTGTATGGCGTATGCCTGTTCTTGATGATTATCAGGAACAGCTGGATTCTCCATTTGCGGATATCGCTAACATTGGTGGTCCGAAAGCAGGCTCAGTGACTGCGGCCTGCTTCCTGCAACGTTTTACCCGCGACTACCGTTGGGCACATCTAGACATTGCCGGTACTGCATGGAATTCTGGCAACAATAAAGGTGCCACTGGTCGTCCGGTGCCATTATTGATGCAATTCCTGGCGAACCGTGTTCAAAAGCATGGCTAAAGTCAGCTTTTATCTGTTTGAAAAAAGCCCTGAACGGCAGGTGGAAAGTACCTGCCGTTTATGTCGTAAGATTCTGCGTCAGCCGGAACGGATCTGGTTGCTCTGTGCTGATAAAGACTTGCAGCATGAGCTGGATGAACGCCTCTGGACTTTCGATGCCACTGGTTTCATTCCACATGGCATTGACCAGCCACAGGCCAACGTCTGTATTTCTGCACAGTTGCCAGAACAGGCTGACTGGATTATCTTTAATTTTAATGCCGGAGCACTTGAACCTTACACAAAATTTAGTCACATTATCGAGATTATTGAAAACAATGAAGCGGCCAAGCAGATCGGTCGTGAAAAGTTCAAGCAATACCGCCGACTGGGTATTGAACCGCAAACCTATAAACTTTAATTTTCATCCCACATCATAAGGAGATGCCCGTGGCATTAAATGTTGGTCCCGATTTTAAACAGCGCTGGTTAAATGTGCCTGAAGCTGTACGTCAGACCTTTATTGATGATCTCGCGCGCATCTGCGATGTACTGAAACCGGAAACTTCCCTGCAAGAATGGCTGGTCCGCGACCAGCAGATGCAGAAGGAATCTGAACTTAAAATCGAAGAGGCCTATGCACAGCGTAAGGCCGAACTGATTGAAGAAGCCCGTATTCGCAAGCAGCAAGCATTGGAAAAAGCCTTGGCCGACAAGCGCGCTGAAGAACTGGCCTATATCGAGCAGATGAAGCTGGATGAAGAGCGCCGCTATGCAGAGCAGACTCGTATGCTGGAGTTGCTACGTGACAGCCTGAATGCTGAAGTACAAAATTATGCTGCACGTTTCGAGCAGAATCCTCTCATCAATACTACCCAGATCAAGATTGAAGACAGCGAAATTTTGTCCGAGCTGGAAAGCACGCGTTTACGTCTAGAACTCGAAGCTGAAACGGCGATTGAAGAAACGCTGGTACAGTTACGTAACCGTCTGCGTGCTGCGGCCCGCGAAGAAATTGATTACATTTTGCAGAAACGCAAAGCTGCTGAAGAATAAATAAAAAAAAGCCCACAGATGTGGGCTTTAATTTTTTTGAATCTTTGAAAATTTCTAGAAAAAATCAGCAATCATAAAGGCTGCATTTCCCGCCATATACCCCACCCCAAGCAAGGTGCTGATCCAGAGCAGACCACCGGCAATGTTATACAGGGTAAAGGTAGTAAATTTCATATGGCCTGAACCGGCAGCAAACGGCCCAAAGGAGCGTACAAAAGGAATAAAACGCGCAATCAGAATGGTCTTGCCGCCATGCTTCATAAAATAATGGTTGGTCTTGCTAATATATTCTGGTTTGAAATAACGTGAATGCTCATTAAAGTATTTCAGACCAAGGATCCTGCCCGTGTAGTAGTTCACAGTATAGCCCAGCACTGCAGCGACAAAAAGCAAAAGCCCCATGGAATGCAAAGTCACTAAATCTGTAGTGGAACAGAGTGCGCCAATAGCAATCAGCAGGCTATCCCCTGGTAGAAAAAAGCAAAATACTGATCCCGTTTCTGCAAAAATCACCAGGAAAAGAATGGCATAAATCCACACCCCATACTGCTCCAGCATGAGCGGTAAAGACTGTTCCAGGTTAAGTAAGAAATCGAGCATTCGACCTGTCCGCAAGGGTTAAAATCGTAAAATGAAGCATGGATTATCTCCAAAAATAAAAAAACAGTCTAATTTTTCAATTAGACTGTTTAGTCTTTCGGCATTCTGACTATTTCAAAAAGCCATTTTCCGCCAGAAAATCCAGACTGATTTTCGACTCAGGTGCAGTTTCTGCTGCCTTGTCACCCAGCAATAAACGCTCGATATAACGAGCCAGCACATCCACTTCCAGATTGACTTTAGTACCGACTTTCCAGGTACCAATATTGGTCCGTTCTGCGGTATGTGGAATCAGGTTCAGACTAATAATATTGCCACGCAGATGGTTGATGGTCAGGCTGATCCCATCCACTGTCACCGAGCCTTTCTCGGCCAGATATTTGGCAATTTCCTTTGGAGCTGTCACTTCAAAATACAGGGAACGGGCATCAGAACGCACTACGGTGATTTCACCGACCGCATCCACATGTCCCGCCACAATATGCCCGCCAAAACGTGTAGTTGGCAACATGGCTTTTTCTACGTTTACAGGTTGGCCGACTTTCCAGCTACCAAGCGTGGTACGGTTCAGGCTTTCACGCGATACATCTGCTGCATACCAGTTCGTACCCCAGTCAATTACGGTCAGGCAGATGCCATTGGTCGCGATCGAGTCGCCCAGATGCACATCAGACATATCCAGATCGGTCTGAATACGCAGGCGCACATCACCACCGATATTCTGCAGACTTTCGACCTTGCCGAGGCTTTCAATAATACCTGTAAACATTTTATATTCCTTTTGAAATGCCTTACCACAAGGCCAGCTGTGTACTCACACCTGTGGTATCCACACCACCGAGCTCTGCATAATGATGCAGTTGGCCTAATAACTGACGGATTGGCGGCCCAGACTTAGCATGCGTATCGGTAATCACAATAAATTCAAGTACGCGTGCGCGTTCAGACTGGCGCTGCTTACTGACCCGGTAACGCGGCACATCCTGAGTGAGCAAGGTAACACGACCACGTTTCAGATTGGCCTGTAGCAGATCCGTCGCACTGATATTACCATCGGTCGAATAACTGGTCAGGATAAAGCGTGCATTGATGGTTGCCAACAGGTTTTCGTAAGCTTCCTTGGCATGCTTAGACGAATTGTACGGGCTTGGGCGCTCTTTACGCCATGCACGGTCAATCCCGCTCTTAAAGCCTTTAGTATCCGGGCTTGGCAGATCCACCTGATCCCATAAAGTTAAAGCATTCAACACATGATAGTTACTGCTATAAGCATGCTGGTTATACGGTGGATCCAGATAAGCTACATCAACTTCAAAGCTGCTCATCTGATTAGCCAGATGCTGGGCATCAACACACCACATTTCTGCCGCCGGACCTTTCAGGTTTGGGTTTTCACAGAAACGGCTTGGCGTTAACCACAGCAATGATTCAATACGTTCTAAGGCGGTCTGGGTTTTACCGCCCCAGCCATGGTGAAAACTTTTAAATACGCCGGAAGTATTGCTGACAAAACTGGCAGAGTATAAAAGTGGTGCTAATAAAGCACTCATTTCTACATCATCAATCGCACCCTGCGCCTGCCAGGTCGCAATCTGCTGACGGATGGCATCAATACGCATACCATTACGACGTTTAAAGAATAAACGGTCACGGCTTGGGTCATAGACTTCGTCATTTCTTGGACACAGATTATGCGTCACCCAGCCTTTTACTTCCGGCAGACGGTTTAAGTAATCAATGGCCTTTTGATAGCCGCCAAGCTCTTTAAATGCCGGTGCGTCAGTACAAGATAGAATTGCATGGTTCAACGCATGGCTATAAGGTTCCCAGTCATTGGCAATCACACGATAGCCATTTTGACGTGCTAAACGCGACACCACACCAGAACCAGCAAAGAAATCGGCAAAAATCGGCGCACGGCCATCCGTACGGTTTAAGGTTCCCGTGCTCTCAAGTGCTTCTAGAATTAAATGTAGTAAACGGCGCTTGTTCCCGAGGTATGGAACCAGCTGATGGAACAGATATTCATCTGTGGTACGCGCCGCATGGCGACGTTTGTGATAAACCGTAGACTCTGAATTCATAGTGTCTCTTGAGAAGGAATTAACCTGAAGCGCACGTCATCACCTATGCGGGTGACATCCTGCAGCTTGAATCGAAGTTGTTCTGCCATTCGGCTAAATTCTGCATTAAACATACTACGCGCAGTTCGCCCCAATAAGGTCGGTGCAACATAACTGATGAGTTCATCCACCAGTCCTGCCGATAAAAATGCGGTAGACAAGGTCGCCCCTGCTTCTACCAGCACATCATAAATCTGATATTGCTGAACCAGTTGCTGTAATAACTCTTTTAAAGGCTGAATTTCCAGTTGGGTCACACCCAGATCGGCAAGTTCCTGACGATAAGGCCCCATGACCATCACGGTTTCTGGCTGTTCCAGAATTTTGGCATTCAGTGACAAACGTCCTTGGCGATCCAGTATCACCCGTTTGGGTTGAACCACAGTATTGATGTCATCTACACCATTCAGGCTACGCACATTGAGCTGACAGTCATCCGCCAATATCGTATCGATCCCGCTAATCACCGCACCAGAAATCGCCCGCCAGTGCTGTACATCCTGACGTGCTTCAGGCCCAGTAATCCATTTCGACTCACCGGATGCCATGGCAGTACGACCATCCAGACTTGATGCAATTTTCAGCCGAACATAAGGCATACCAGTCGCCATCGCTTTTAGAAAGCCATAATTCAATGGATGAGCTTCATCTTCACAGATACCGACTTCAACTTCGATGCCAGCATCTTTCAGGATCTGTATACCCTTGCCAGCGACCAATGGATTTGGATCAGGACAGGCGACTATCACTTTAGCCACCCCTGCTTCAACCAAACCTTTGGCACAAGGGGGTGTACGGCCATAATGCGCGCATGGTTCCAGGGTCACATAAGCGGTCGCCCCACGTGCCTGTTTACCCGCCTGACGCATGGCAAAAACTTCCGCATGCGGCTGACCCGCTTTGGGGTGAAAACCTTCACCCACGACTACGCCATCTTTGACAATGACACAGCCGACATTCGGATTCGGTTTAGTGGAATACTGTCCCTGACGTGCCAGTTCGATGGCACGGCGCATCCAGACTTGATCTTGATTGAGTTCAGACATGCTTATTCTTGAAATTCGCCACGTTGCTGCATCTGTTCAATTTGACGACGAAAAGCCTCGACATCCTGAAAATCCTGATAGACCGAAGCAAAACGGACATAAGCGACATGATCAAGTGCAAATAGAGATTGCATGACAATTTCACCAATGGTACGTGATTTCACATCACGCTCACCCAGACGGCGAATCTGCAACTGGATATCACTCAGCACCGTTTCAATCTGTTCCTGCGTCACAGGACGTTTCTGCAAGGCATGCATCAGGGAACGGCGTAATTTGGCTTCATCAAAGGGTTCATTCTTGCCATCAGATTTGATGACACGCGGCATCACCACTTCATAACTTTCAAAGGTGGTAAAGCGTTCATTACAACTGACGCATTCACGACGGCGGCGAATCTGGCAACCTTCAGCGGCCAGGCGTGAATCGATCACTTTACTGTCTGGTGTATTGCAAAATGGGCAATGCATAGCGGTTTAATTGAACAAATCCTGATGATTTCCGAGTGTAGCAAAAAATGTGAACTTTGTAGAGTTTTACGCAATATATAGAAAAAAAACAGCCCTGACGGGCTGTTTTGCACTATATATTGATTATTGTTGTAGCAGATTATTCTACGCGTTCGCCGTGTTGGCTCAGGTCCAGACCCATGCGTTCATCGTCAGAAGAAACACGGATACCGATGATTACGTCGATCACTTTCAGGATTACGAAAGTCAATACTGCAGAGTAAGCGATGGTTGCCAGTACACCTTCTACTTGTACCCAAAGTTGATGCATCAGGTCAGTTGGAGCTGAGTCACCCATGATGAATTCACTTGCGAAGAAGGCAGTCAGGATCGCACCTACGATACCACCAACACCGTGCAGACCAAATGCATCCAGCGAATCGTCGGCTTTCAGCGCACGTTTCAGCGCAGTAATACCCCAGAAACATACCACACCACCGATCAGCCCCATTGCCAGCGCACCACCGACAGTCACGAAACCAGCAGCTGGAGTAATCACGACCAGACCTGCAACTGCACCAGAAGCGCCGCCTAATACAGATGCCTTACCACGTGCAATTTTTTCAGTAATTAACCAAGAGATTGCTGCTGCAGCTGCTGCCACTTGAGTTACAACCAGTGCATAACCTGCAGAACCATTCGCACCCAGCGCAGAACCACCGTTGAAGCCGAACCAACCTACCCACAGTAAGCTTGCACCGACGACTGTTAAAGTCAGGTTGTGAGGAGCCATAGATTCACGGCCAAGACCCATACGAGAACCAAGCATGTAAGCAGCAACCAGACCAGCCACACCTGAGTTGATGTGAACCACTGTACCACCAGCGAAGTCAAGCGCACCGTCGTTGCCTAACCAGCCGCCGCCCCATACCCAGTGTGTAATTGGCGCATACACCAGAATTACCCAAAGTGTAATGAATGCGACAAAGGCACCGAATTTCATACGTTCCGCAATTGAACCGCTAATGATGGCCACGGTAATAATCGCAAAAGTCATTTGGAAGATGACGAACAGGATTTCAGGAATCGTGCCGGATAGCGCTTCAGTAGTAATACCGGATAGCATGAATTTATCCAAGCCACCAATAAAGGCACTACCTTCACCAAACGCTAATGTATAACCGATCACCACCCAAGCAATACTCACCACTGCTGCTGCCACAAAGCTATGCGCCATGGTGCCCAATACGTTTTTCTTACGTACCATACCGCCATAGAACAGCGCTAAACCAGGAATGGTCATCAGTAAAACAAGTGCGGTAGACGTTAAAATCCAGGCTGTATCACCTGTATCTAAAGTAGGTTCTTCTTCTGCAGCAGGAGCCTCAGCTGGTGCTGGTTCTACTGTCTCTGCAGCAGTAGCAATATCTGTAGTTTCAGCTGCTTCGACAACAGCAACTTCTTCAGTAGGAGCGGCTGCTGATGCGGCTTCTTCAGCCCAGGCAACAGAACCGCCTAAAAGTGCGCTGGACAGACCCAACGCGAGTAATATTTTTTTCATTCGTATCCCCCAACCAAGTTTTTGTGAGTTATTCAGAACTCAGCAAACTTCGTGCCAAATTAGACAGCATCTGCGCCTGTTTCACCTGTACGAATACGGATGACTTGTTCCAGATTTGTTACGAAAATTTTTCCGTCACCGATTTTGCCTGTGCTTGCGACACGAGTAATTGATTCGATGACTGAATCAACCATTTCATCGCTGATCGCGATTTCAATTTTGACTTTAGGCAAGAAATCAACAACATATTCAGCACCACGATAAAGTTCAGTATGGCCTTTTTGACGACCAAAACCTTTAACTTCAGTTACAGTGATACCTTGAACGCCAATTTCAGACAATGCTTCACGAACATCATCCAACTTAAAAGGTTTTACAATTGCAGTTACGAGCTTCATGTTTGTTTTCCTTCGGCTTATTTCACCAGTAAGGTTTTATGTTCAAATTTCATGCCAAGATTTCTAAGGTCGGGGGAAATTAGAAAGCTCGACATGCGGTTTCCCTATTTTTTATTCTATACTTTTAAAGCTTTTGAATCTTCAAAATTTAGTCATTTTTATGTGGTCTTTTATGATAATCACTATCGATTAATCCCATATTTTGTCTGAAAAGCTATAGTCTTGAGTCCCGCAGTGTTAAACTGTCGGCACATTTCCATTGCTATGGACCACACAATGATTGAAACTTTATTACAAGCGATCTTGCAGCAAATCGAACAACCAAAAAAAGATCTGGAACATAATCTTCGTGCCCTGCTGAATGAAGCAGTCAGCAAAATAGATCTGGTATCTCGGGAAGAAATTGAACGTCAACGTACTGCCCTGAATCAGGCCAATCAGCGTTTAAATGAGCTGTTAAAACAGGTTGAAGCGCTTGAAGAGAAAATATTGAACAAAAAATAAGCACCAGCAGAGTGCAGAAAAGACAAATAACGAACAATAATAATGCACCAAAACGGAACAGTAAATGTCTTTCGCCAAAATTCATACCCGGGGTCTGCTTGGACTGCATGCCCCGCTGATTGAAGTTGAAGTCCATGTCAGTCAGGGCATGCCCTCTTTAACCATTGTCGGTCTGCCAGAAGCAGCGGTTCGGGAAAGTAAAGATCGAGTTCGCTCAGCGATTTTAAATAGTGGCTACCAGTTTCCAACCAAACGCCTGACTATCAATCTAGCGCCAGCCGATCTTCCTAAAGATGGATCCCGTCTGGACCTGCCAATTGCACTCGGCATATTGCTCGCCTCAGGACAGCTTCCAGAAAACTGTACCGATGGCATGGAATTTATTGGTGAGCTGGCCTTAGATGGTCAGCTTCGCCCAATCAGTGGCACCTTAAGCATTGCGATTACCTGTCAGCAGGTACAGCATGAATTGATCTTACCGAAGGAAAATGCGCAGGAAGCCTGCCAGTTACCAGATTTTAAGGTCTTTGCCGCCAGTCATTTAAAAGAAGTCTGTGATCATCTAGCTCAAACAGTTTCATTGCCACAGATTCATGCACAGCCTCAAACAGATCAACAGAAATATCCTTTAGATTTAGCGGATGTAAAGGGCCAACTCCGTCCAAGGCGCGCCTTAGAAATTGCTGCCGCGGGTGGACACTCTTTACTGTTTAGAGGACCTCCGGGTACAGGTAAAACCTTGTTGGCTTCACGTCTGCCAAGTATCTTACCGCCATTAAATACGCAAGAGAATTTGGAAGTTGCCAGCATCTATTCAATTGCTAATTGCAATCATCCATTTGGGCAGCGCCCCTTCCGTGCACCACACCATACGGCATCAGCAGTGGCTCTGGTTGGTGGAGGATCCCATCCTAAACCGGGTGAAATTACTTTGGCACATTTAGGGGTGCTTTTCCTCGATGAACTGCCTGAATTTGACCGAAAAGTACTAGAGGTCTTACGCCAACCACTCGAATCTAAAGAAATTGTGATTTCTCGTGCTTCACGGCAAATTACTTTCCCAGCCAATTTTCAGTTAATTGCAGCGATGAACCCCTGCCCTTGTGGCTATGCCTTTAATCAGGATATCCGCTGTCAATGCTCTCCAGAAATGATTAAACGTTATCAAAATCGAATTTCTGGCCCTTTATTAGATCGCATAGACTTGCATATTGATGTACCGCCTCTTCAGGCATATGAACTGCAGAATACCCAACCTGTTGAAGATTCGGCTACAGTTAGAAAACGTGTCATTGCCGCATATGAACTGCAAATGCAAAGACAGAATAATTTGAATATGAGCCTAAATCCTAAGCAATTAGAACAGTTTGCACCACTTAACGCACAAGCCAGCAAGATGTTTGAACTTGCCCAACAAAAGCTCAATCTCTCAGCACGTGCCTATCATCGGGTATTACGTGTGGCACGGACGATTGCCGATCTGGCAGCAAGTGAAGAAATTCAGACTCAGCATTTATCTGAAGCACTCTCTTACCGAGGACAACAAAGCTAAATCTATAAAATAAAAAAGGCGACATACGTCGCCTTTTTCTACTTTGTTAAAATTAGAAGTTATATGTTAAACCAAGTACAACTTTATTTTTTTGCTTAACATCATTACGATCATAACCACCAAAAATATAATTCACATTTGCAGTTACGCCTGTGTCAGCTAATGGTTTACTTAAGCCAATGTCAAAATGACGGAAACCAAAACTTTCAGTTGAATCTGGAATAAAATCTCCACTTTCTTCATAAATATACAAACCAAGCGCCGTATCTAAACTGAAGTCATTTGGCAGTGCATAGCTATATGTCCCTTTGATATAAGTATCACCAGCATTACCCCAAGCTGTATCTTCTAATAAGGTTTGTGCTGTTACTCCAAAATCTTTATAAGATAAACCTAGCATGGTTTCAAAACCATTTGCATCCTTTGTACCAATGTCATAGTAATAATAGTAGGTAAAGCCAACGGTATAACCTAGATCATCATTGATTGAGCCGTTATAACCTGCATAAAAGTCATTTTCAAACTCAGAGCCATTATCTGAACCATAATCTAATGTTGACCCCCACCAACCAGCATAGAAACCAGAAGCATGGTTATAGTCTAAACCACCATTAAGTGTTGCTCCTTTATTTTCAGGTGCACTCGTAATACCACGTAAGTTATAACTAGATAACACACCAATATTGCCTGAGAAACTATGCTCTGAAGTCGCTTCTTCTGCGAATGTCAAAGTAGATGCTGATGCGACTGCTGCTACAGCTAAAGCTTTTAAAGTGAATTTCATTATTCGATTCCCCCAACCGTCCGCAGACGTTTTTAGTTGTGTTTTAAACTCATGGGAAACTTTGCAATTGCTATGCCAATTTAAGAAAAAAAAGAATTCAACCAAATTTAGAAATCACTTACATTATTTTAACAAATTGTTTTTTATTATTTATTTTAATAAAGTACAGCTATAAAAATTACTATATGTGATAGAAATATCCGAAAAAGTGAAAAATAAAATATCGATGTGCTCTATAAAGGCTTATACATATTCATTTACAAGTTGCTACTTTTTAAGGCTGTTTTTTATGCAATTTAATTTTTATGCATAAAAAAGGTGCACAATATTTATCCCTTTAGCCGTAAAACCTCGCCCTTCAGGGCGGGGATATAAGGCTGCAATCCGCTAGTCCCCCTTGTGGGGATTAGCTAGGATTGCTAATGCGGTGTTTGCTGTTGTTGGATATATTGTTTAATAATCCCAATGGGAGCACCTCCACACGATGCAGCGAAATAACTAGGCGACCACAAAGCATTCCCCCATAATTTGTTTTTAATTTCAGGGTGTTTAGTTCTTAAAATACGACTAGATGCACCTTTTAGGCTGTTAACCAAGCTAGAAATAGCTACTTTTGGTGGATAGTTCACAAGTAAATGAACATGATCATGCTCACCATCAAATTCTACCAACTTAGCTTCAAAGTCTAAGCAAATGCGCTTGAATACTTCATTCATAGTTTCGAGCATAGCTTTGGTAAAAACATCTCTACGATATTTAGCCACAAAGACTAAATGAACGTGCATATTAAAAACACAGTGACGACCTGTTCTAATCTCTTGACTATTATCCATAGACCAAATATATTTTAGTGATGAAGACACTTAAATTACGCATAAAAGACAAACATTGCAAGGTGCTAGACCAATTGGCATCTGAAGTTAACTTTGTCTGGAACTATGTCAATGATTTGTGTTTTAAACACTTGCAAAGAAAACAACAATTCTTTTCAGCTTACGATATTGCTAAATACACGAAAGGTACATCAAAAGAGTGCAATTTGCACAGCCAAACCATACAGGCAGTTGCGGAAGAATTAGTTACTCGAAGAAAGCAATTTAAAAAAGCCAAGCTAAAATGGCGTGTCAGTAACAAAAAAAATGCTAGACGTTCTCTCGGTTGGATTCCATTTAAAAAAGTGGCGGTGAAATATGCCGATGGGTATGTCCAATACGGCAAGCATCAATTCAAGCTATGGGACAGTTACGGACTAAGTAAATACAATGTTAAAACAGGCTCGTTTGTCGAGGATAGCCGAGGGCGTTGGTATGTATGTCTTGTGGTTGATTCAATTAAAACAGAGAAAACCACCGCTAAAACCTCAATTGGCATTGATCTAGGACTCAAAGACCTTGCGACTTGCTCAGATGGTGTAAAGTTCAAAGCGCCTAAAATCTATCGTCAATATGAACAAAAACTTGGTATTGCTCAAAGAGCAAGAAATAAAAAACGTGTCAAAGCGATTCATGCCAAGATCAAAAATCTACGTCAAAATATGCTGCATCAATTCAGTCATAAACTGGTGAATGAACATGCAGCCATCTTCGTTGGTAATGTGAATGCCAAAGCATTGGCACAGACAAAATTAGCTAAGTCTGTACTCGATGCAGGTTGGACGACCTTAAGAACCATGCTCAAGTATAAATGCGAGAACGCAGGGGTATGGTATGAAGAAGTCAATGAAGCCTATACCACCCAAACTTGCTCGTGCTGCGGCTCACGCTCCAGTAGTCTGAAAGGTAGAGCAGGACTTGGAATAAGAGAATGGCAGTGTGTGGAGTGCGGTACATTCCACGATAGAGATATAAACTCAGCACTGAATATTCTTGCGCTCGGACATGGGCGTCTCGCAGGAGGAATCTCCGTCCTTTAGGTCGGAGAGGATGTCAAGCAATATTGCACACCTTAAAAAAATCGTTTTTTGAAAAACTTAGAAATTATAATTTACCCCTACAACTACATGATCATCCAAATCAGAGCCTTCGCGATCTTCACCACCGTAAACATAATCCAGGCTTACATCAATTTTTTCAGCAAGTGTCTTGCTGAAACCAATCCGCGCCTCATTAAATGCAACACTTTCGGTAGTATTAAGCAACTGATCATCATGACTATCATTATAAATTGAAGCGCCAATTGAAGTATTCAGGCTAAAATCTTTTGGTAAAGGATAGCTATAGGCTGCGCTTAAGTACACATCTCCCGCATTGGCATAGCTAGCATCAGCTAGCATCACCCCTAACCCCATGGTCAGGTTTTTATAGCTAACATCATTCAATAATTCAAAACCCGTAGTCCGACGCTCATCAAGACCATCTTCACTATAAATTGTGCCGCCATCTTGATAATAATAAGAAATGAGTTGAGACTTATAACTCCAGTTCTCATTTAACTCATGGCCATAACCAATATAGAAATCATGTTCAAACCCATGATTCTGGCTTTCATCAGAAGGATCATAATTTAAGGTTGAACCCCAATACCCAGCAAATACGCCGCTGTTATGCGCATACTCCACTCCCAGCTGCACTGCCGGATTATCATTCTCCTCACCACCGCGATAAATATATTTATTGACCACACCAACGCTTGCCGAAACTTCACCATTTGCAAAGGTTGAAGCATCCTGTGCACCAGCAACAGAAGCCATGGTTGCAAATAATAAAAGTAGGCTAAATTTAGGCAGTTGAGACATGGAGACCCTCTTTTTCGCGTCAACATAAACGCGCAAGAAACAAGAAAGCGTGAATAATAAAGTTTTACCAAAAGGTTGAATAGTAAAAGTGTATGGGTTTAGCCGATATAAAATTATAAAAGCTCCCTAAAAATGAAAATTGAAAGATTGCTAAATCATGTTTAAAGATAAAAATGAACAAATAAAAGCGCATTAAAATGAAAATCGAGAAAATCAATAGCTACTTTGCAACAGGAACTTCATAGTTGAACATTCAACTATTTTTAAATTTCATTCTATATTTTATTGTTTTATATATCATTTTTACCTTTTGGCAAAAAATTATTTTAAAAGCTGTAACTCAATTGTGAATAAAAAGTAATAAAAACTAAACTTTAGTTTAAAAATTGCCATAAAAACGATATTTTTTATCAGATTAATTATACAATTTGGTTAATTTCTGCCTGTTCTTTGCCCGAACGCAGTCCTTTGAAAAACATATATGAGGCTCTCTCCCCATGTTAAAGACACAAAAACTTGCATTAGCAGTTTTAGTTAATGCTGCTCTTATTTCCACGGCTTATGCCAGTGAACAAAGTGAAGCAAAAGGCTTTGTAGAAGATGCCGAAGGTACAGTACTGTTCCGTACCGGTTACTTAAGCCGCGATTTTAAAGACGTGCCTCAAGGAGCGGATACTAGCTCTTTTGCCCAAACCGCTATGTTTAAACTGGATTCAGGCTTTACCAAAGGTGTTGTAGGCTTTGGTGCCGGCATCATTGGTGATGCATCTTTCAAATTAGGCAACAATAAACATGCTGGCAATGGCATGATTCCACGTGAAACAGGTTTAGATGAAAATGGTGTACCAACGAAAGGGCTTGGGGATACCTATGATCATTGGGCACGTGGTGGTGCTTATGTAAAAGCACGTGTTTCTAATACCACTGCTGTCTACGGTACGCAAATTCTAGATCTTCCTGTCCTTGCATCAAATACAGCTCGTTTGGTGCCTGAATATTTTGAAGGTGTATTAGTTACCAGTAATGAAATTGATAACTTGTCACTGACTGCCGGTAAATTTACTAAAAACCAGTACTCAGACCAAATCAACAGTGATGGTCGTAATTTAGATCGTGCAGTTGTATGGGGCGCAAAATATAAATTTAATGATGCCTTAAATGCTTCTTATTATGGTACAGATGTTCAAGATCGTTTAGAACGTCATTATGTGAATGCAAACTACACCTATGCTTTATCAGAAGATAGCAGTTTAACTCATGATTTCAGCGGCTATCATACTGAATGGGATAAAGAAGCTGAGGCTTCTTCCTCACGTTTAGGTAAAGATTCATCTGATCGTAGCAATAACATCTGGGCGCTTTCTAGTACCTATAATAAAGGCCCTCATAGTGTAATGTTGGCTTATCAACAAAGTACTGGTAATACTGGTTACGCATATGGTGAAAATGCTGATGGTAATCAAAGTATTTATTTACCAAACTCTTATCTGTCTGACTTCAACGGTCGTGACGAAAAATCAGCTCAAGTTCAATACAATTTAGATTTTTCTAAATATGGTATTCTTGGACTGAACTGGACTTCAGCATTTGTTTATGGCTGGGATATTGATACAGATACTGATAACAATGCAAAAGAACAAGAGTTTTTCAATCAAGTGAAATACACTGTTCAATCTGGTTTTGCTAAAGATACTAGCCTTCGTCTACGTTATTCGCACTATCGTAATGATTCTGCTTATGCTAATGATTATTACCTGCCTGACACCAATGAATGGCGTATCTGGTTAGATATTCCTGTGAAATTATTCTAATTTCCCGAATATTAAAGCCAATAAAAAACCTGCACAATGTGCAGGTTTTTTTATTCAGGTCTTAAAACTCAGACCTTCATCACACAGCCATTATTTGTTTGCTGCTTTGTAAGCTTCAATTGAGCTTAGTACTTCTTGTTTCGCAACATCAGCACCTTCCCAACCACTTAACTTAACCCATTTGCCTGGTTCTAAGTCTTTGTAGTGTTGGAAGAAGTGTTCGATTTGGCTGATCAGCAGTGCAGGAAGATCGGTATACTCTTGAACATCTTTGTACAGCGGAGTTAATTTTTCGTGTGGAACTGCAACCAGTTTCGCATCAACACCACCGTCATCTTCCATGTTCAGTTTACCTACAGGACGGCAACGAATTACAGAGCCTGGCTCAACTGGGTGTGGAGTTACTACCAATACATCTAGAGGGTCACCATCTAGAGAAAGTGTATTTGGTACATAACCGTAGTTTGCTGGGTAGAACATTGCTGTACCCATGAAACGGTCTACAAATAATGCATCAGAATCTTTGTCGATTTCGTATTTGATTGGCGCTGCATTTGCAGGAATTTCGACGATTACATAGATGTCATTTGGTGCGTCTTTACCCGCTGGGATATTGCTGTAGCTCATAGCATCACTCTTTAACAAGTTATATCTTTAAAAACCGCGACAATTATAACGGTTTTTGCAGATTTTTTTTGATTTAAAAATATTGAACTGTAAATCAGGCTATCTCTCGATCTTTGGGCTTAAATAATTTTGATAATCAGCAAGAGCAAGGTGATTGGACAAAGTATTGAAAGCAGCCACATGATTGAACGTAGTGTCGCCCAATTTGCTAGGTAGCAAATGCCATATAGCACTCGAAATACCAAATAGCCAATCCCGAAAGTCATGATCAGGCTTTGTGGCATCACCAGATATTCCGCCATCAGGATCGCGGCAATAAATAAAGGCAGACTTTCAAAACTGTTCTGCTGTACCGCATTAGCACGCTTGGCTACACCGGTCGTTTGAGCCAGAAAATCCCGTGGATTCTGATTATCTTTGGCTTTGAAGCCCCCAGCTTTTTTGGCAATCATGGTAAACACATAAGGCAGCAGACATGCCGCTAAAATGAGATAGATAATCCCACTAATGCTTTGCATCTGATTCTTCTCATGAAAATTTTATCGCTATCATAGCATGGCATTTCGTGAATAAATTTTGTTAAATAGGGTGTTTTTAGCAACTGTATAGGATTCACGATGGTCAATCCCGATCAAAAGGAAATGCTTGACGTACTGGAACGCCAGCGTCAGATGCAACTGCAAGTGGATCGCGTCCTGAAAATTGTCCTGCCGATTGTGGCATTTCTGCTCAGTGTTATTAGTGCCAATATAAATATCTGGTCACCACTGTGCAGCTTCATCATCTTATGGATCGCTTTTTATGCTGTGGGAATTAAACGCTATGCCCTGTGGCATTGGCTGACCATTCTGCTGGTGTATTGCCTGATTGATAATTACCTGAGTTATGGCGAGTTTTATCGCTCCGGGTTTAACCGCCAGTTTATTTCCATGTTTATTTTTATGGGAATTGTTGGTGTGGGTCGTCGCTACTTTGACCGCTGGTGGATGGAAAAAAACAAACCGACTGCGTCTTGATGTTCTATCAGAAAAATCATCGATAAAAAAAGCGCCTTACGGCGCTTTCTCTTTAACAGCTTAAGCGGATTTGCGTAGATCTTTACGCAGGATTTTACCCACGTTTGATTTTGGCAACTCGTCCATAAACTCCACATAACGTGGGCGTTTATAACCTGTCAGATTTTCTTTGGCGAATGCTAAAACTTCTTCAGTTGTTAAAGATGGATCTTTTTTCACCACGAACAGTTTAGGCACTTCACCTGATTTCTCATCTGGTACACCAATCGCAGCCACTTCTAGCACTTTTGGATGTTTCGCAACCACTTCTTCGATTTCAGATGGATAAACGTTAAAGCCAGAGACCAGAATCATGTCTTTCTTACGGTCTACGATTTTCACATAGCCGCGTTCATTCATGATGCCGATATCACCGGTACGGAAGAAACCGTTCACCATCACTTTGTCAGTTTCATCCGGACGGTTCCAGTAACCTTTCATGACTTGAGGACCACGGATTGAGATTTCACCCTGCTCGCCTAGTGGCACTTCATTACCATCATCATCCAGAATCGCCACTTCAGTAGAAGGAAGTGGAATACCGATGGTACCGCTGAACTCTTCAGATGCAGGCGGATTCGCAGTTGCAACCGGTGAAGTTTCTGACAGACCATAACCTTCAATAATGGTCGTACCTGTCACTTTCTTCCAGGTTTCAGCTGTAGACGGTAGCACTGCCATACCACCACCCATTGCCATTTTCAGGCGGCTGTGGTCTAGCTGCTTGAATTCTTCATTGTTTACCAATGCATTAAACAATGTGTTTACTGCTGGGAAGAATGTAGGCTGATATTTACGTAATTCTTTGATTACTGCAGGCAGGTCACGTGGATTTGGAATCAAAACGTTAGCCTGACCTTTGTACATACCGTAAAGCGCACACACCATGAAGGCAAAGATGTGGTACAGCGGCAGCGCACAGAAAATACGGTCATCTGGCTGACCATCTTGCGCACCGAACTTGCTCTGGAAGATGCCATCACACTGCAGCATATTTGCGACTAGGTTGCGATGGGTCAGCTCAGCGCCTTTAGATACACCTGTAGTACCGCCGGTATATTGCAATACAGCAGTGTCACTTAAAGTCAGCTCAGGACGTTTGTAGTTATTTGGATTAACTTTGTTGAGCGCAGCATTAAACTTGATGTGGCCTGGAATATCCCATGCTGGAATTTGCTTACGTACTGAACGCAGTACAAAGTTCACCAAAGTACCTTTCAGCGCACCAAGCATATCACCTACAGAAGCGACAACCACGTGCTTCACAGGAGTTTTGCCAATAATTGCTTGGTAAACTGTAGCAAAATTTTCAATGATCACCAGCACTTCTGCACCAGAGTCATTTAATTGATGCTCAAGTTCACGTGAAGTATACAGCGGGTTCACATTCACCAGAACCAGACCGGCACGGAATACACCCAATGCCACGACTGGATATTGCAGTACGTTTGGCATCATTACAGCAACACGTGTGCCTTTTGGCAGGTTCAGGCTTTGCAAATAGGTTGCAAACTTGCGGCTTGCTTCTTCCAGTTCATTAAAGGTCATGACTTTATCCATGAAGATAAAGGCATCACGTGAGCCGAACTTCTGGAAGTTACGCTCAAAAATATCAATTAATGAAGTATTTTCTGGTGGCAATTCTATCGTTTGTGGAATCCCTGTTTTTTGATATTCAGCGTACCAAATCTTTTCCATAATGCCATTCTCTCCAATCATAATCCTTAGAATCTCAACTGTTTTTTTTCAATATTGCGCTGAATTATTAAGCTTGTTGATGCGCAATACTGCATCCATCCTGTCGAATCGTTGTTCATATATAACGTATTTCGATGGATGGATGCTAGTCTTATCTCTGAATCAACAGTTTATTTGCTTTTTGATATCCGCGTGGTAAAAGCTGTCCTTTTGAACCACGTTTCCCCATGTATTTCTGCAGGTCGTCTCCTTTTAATTTTATTTGTTGATTTCCTGCAAGCACTTGAATTATTTCATCTAAGTTCAGTGTTGTCATGGACAAAATCTGATCTTTATCTTCAAGTTGTATCAACTTATTTCCCTTGCCCTTATTCAACACAGGTAATTCAGCTAAATCAACAATTAACAGACGACCTGCAGAGCTGAGCAGCGCCACATGGGTTTTATTTTCAAGTGGCTCCAGATTCATTGGCTGTGCGCCTTCTGGCACAGTCAGGAAGGCCTTACCGGCTTTAGCATTGGTATCCAAGTGTTTGGCCTGGGTCTTGAAACCATAACCTTTATTGCTGACTGCCAGAATTTCGGCGTCATCTTCAGCCACCAGCACCTGCTTGAAGCCAACACCGCTGGCTGGAGAAAGTTTTGAACTGAGCGGTTCACCCAAACCACGCGCAGATGGCAGGCTGTTAATCGCTAGCGCATAGCTACGGCCAGTTTCATCCAGCACATAGACACGTTGATTGGATTTACCTTGAGCATGACTCAGGTACTGATCCCCCGCACGGTAATTCAGATGCTCCGCATTAACCTCATGACCTTTGGCACAGCGAATCCAGCCGGCTTCGGACAAGACTACAGTCACAGGATCTGCTGGCAGCATTTCTGTTTCATCAATTGCAGCTGCTTCGGCACGCTCCACAATTGGTGAACGTCGGTCATCGCCAAATTTCTTGGCATCATCTTTCAGTTCATTGATGATCAGGGTTTTGAGTGACTCTGGATTCGCTAACTGGTCACGGATTTCCGCGGCTTTGGCTTCCAGTTCTTCCTGCTCTCGGCGCATTTCCATTTCTTCAAGTTTGGCCAAATGACGTAACTTGAGTTCTAAAATGGCTTCAGCCTGAATTTCATCAATCCCAAAACGTTCCATCAGTACCGGTTTGGGATGATCTTCCTCACGGATGATCTGAATGACTTCATCAATATTCAGGTAGGCAATGATCAGCCCCGCCAGAATATGCAGACGTTTTTCAATCTTGTTCAGATGGAATTTAAGACGGCGAGTGACGGTCTCTTTCCGGATTTCAATCCATTCCAGCAGAATACGGCGAATCGATTTCACCTGTGGACGGCCATCCGCACCGATCATGTTCATATTGACCCGGTAACTGGATTCCAGATCAGTGGTGGCGAACAGGTGACTCATTACCGATTCGGCATCAATACGATTCGAACGTAGCACAATCACCAGACGGGTTGGATTTTCATGATCCGATTCATCACGCACATCAGTTACCAGCGGCAGTTTCTTGGCCTGCATCTGGTCGGCAATTTGGGAAATGATCTTGGAACCAGACACCTGATATGGCAGCTCAGTGATTACAATCTCATTTTTCTCAACCGTATACACGGCGCGCATACGATAGCTACCACGACCCATACTTTGCATTTTCAGCAATTCAGCTGGTGAGGTAATGATTTCAGCTTTGGTTGGCAGGTCCGGACCAGGAATATATTCCGCAACTTTGCTGTCGGTCAGGTTCGGGTTACGGATCAGGGCAATCGTACCTTTAACCACTTCACGCAGGTTATGCGGTGGAATATCAGTTGCCATACCAACAGCGATACCGGTGGTACCATTCAACAAAATATTCGGTACACGCGCTGGCAGATTTATTGGCTCTTTCAAGGAACCGTCAAAGTTGTCCTGCCAGTCACAAGTGCCTTGACCAAGTTCAGACAACAACAATTCACTGTACTGGGATAGCTTGGCTTCGGTATAACGCATCGCAGCGAAGGACTTCGGATCATCCGGTGAACCCCAGTTACCCTGCCCTTCAATAAATGGATAGCGGTAACTGAATGGCTGTGCCATCAATACCATGGCTTCATAACAGGCTGAGTCACCATGCGGATGGTATTTACCCAGCACATCACCTACAGTACGTGCAGACTTTTTCGGCTTGCTGGTCCATTTCAGTCCCAGTTCACTCATGGCGTAAACAATACGGCGCTGTACCGGTTTCAGACCATCACTGATATGTGGCAGTGCACGGTCCATGATCACGTACATGGCGTAATTGAGGTAGGCCTGTTCGGTAAATTCTGCTACGGAACGGTTTTCTGTCGCATGATGCGCAAGGCTTGTCATAACAACCTATAATCCTAAAAAATTCATTTTTTGTATCAATGTTTCTTATGCTAAGTCGCACTGCTAAGCGGCACAAGGGCACTAGATGACACAGTGCGACAAATCGTGTCTTATGGCGTAAAAATATCCACTTTATCCGCCCTAATCAACTAAAAATTCACCAATTCTACAAGCTCATTGACTCAAGGGTTTTACCTTTGGTTTCCTCACCCAGAACCAGAACCACCACAGCGACTGCAATCAAAACGGCAGTAAACATGGTAAAGACATAGCTAAAACCTGCAGGCAGCACCATCAAGTGAGTCACAGCAAAAGGTGCCACAATCCCGCCCATACGGCCGATCGCCCCAGCCCAGCCTGAACCAAAGGCACGGATATTGGTTGGGTACTGTTCCGGGGTATAAGTATAAAGAACACCCCAAGCCCCCAGATTAAAGAAGGACATCAAGCAACCCCAGATCACGATTTCAATGACACTACCGGACTGACCAAAGAAGTAAGCCGAGATTGCACACATGCCGATGAAACCAGCCAAGGTTGCTTTACGGCCCAGTTTTTCTACCAGCCATGCTGCTACCAGATAGCCCGGCAGCTGTGCCAGAATCATGATCAGCACATATTCAAAGGACTGTACGATGGTATAGCCTTCTTTAACCAGCAGGCTTGGCAGCCAAGTGAAGATGCCATAGTAAGAGAAGATAATGCCGAACCAGATCAGCCACAGCATCAAGGTACGACGGGCAAATACACCTGACCAGAGCTGGCTAAAGGAAATAGTTTTGTTCTCGGCTACTGGTTTGACTTCAAAAATTTCCAGAACTTCTACACCACACTTGGCTTCAATTTTTTTTACCAAAGCCTGTGCTTCTACATACCGGCCACGGTTAATCAGGAATGGAATCGATTCTGGCACCATTTTCCAGATCACGATGGCATAGAGTGCTGGAATACCACCGACTAAAAAGGCAGTATGCCAGTCAAATTTCGGAATCACAAAATAGGAAATTAAAGCTGCACAAAGCCAACCCAGTCCCCAGAAACTTTCCAATAAAACAATAAAACGACCACGTACCCGTGCCGGAATATATTCACTCACCAATGTCACCGCGACAGGCAACTGTCCACCCAGTCCCAGACCGACAATAAAGCGACAGACCAGCAACCAGGTCAGATCCGGCGCAAAAGCACAGGCTGCGGTTGCCAGACTGTACACTACCAGTGTTACTGCAAACACCGTTTTACGGCCAAAACGGTCTGCTAATCCACCTGAACAGATCGCGCCAATCGCCATGCCGATAAAGCCGATCGACACGACCCAGCCTTTCTGGTCTGGCGTCATCTGCCAGTCTTCTGCCATTTTGGCCAGAATAAATGAAATCAATCCAGTGTCCATGGCATCGAACATCCAGCCGAAACCAATCACGACCAGCAACATGTAATGGAATTTGCCAATCGGCAAGCGCTGAATCCGGGAAACGAGGTCCATAATTAAATCTCTGATAGATGGTACGGGAGAAGCTGCGAAAAAAGCAGGCGTATCAGTACTCTTGTTATACTACGATTGAATGCAGAAGCGAGGCTATTTTGCCTCGCTTATCTGAAAATCATGCTCATGATTCATCTTTGGACGATGCGGACTGTTCATCGTCATCCTTGTAGATAAATTTTGGCATTTCTAGACCAAAATAAATCGCAATCAGACGTAGGGTAAAACCGAAGATGAGGGTGGAAATGATGGTCAGCTCCAGGGATAGGCCGACATTGCTACAAATCCAGTAAAAAATCACCGCGACAAAGGAAATACTGGCATACAGTTCACGGCGGAACACCAGCGGCACATCATTACATAAAATGTCACGTAAAATACCGCCAGATACTCCGGTCAATACGCCAGCTACGGCGCTGACCACAAAGCCCTGCCCCATTTCCAGGGCGATCTGACAGCCAATGATGGTAAAGCCAATCAGGCCCAAGGCATCCAGCACCAGGAAAATATTGCGTAAGTGCTTCATCCACTTGGCAATCAGGATAGTCACAAAAGCGGCACAGCAGGTTAAAACCAGATATTCAGGATGTTTGACCCAAGTCAGTGGATAGTGGCCCAGCAAGACATCACGTACCGAACCGCCACCAAGTGCCGTGACACAGGCAATAATGATGACCCCAAACCAGTCCATACTCCGGCGGCCGGCGGACAAGGCACCCGTCATTGCTTCTGCGGTAATGGCAATAATATAAATCACGGTCAACAACATCGCCCTGCTTCCACCTGAGGCTTTAAGTTGCGCGCTATTCTAAGGCAAATCTATGTGAAAGTTATAAAAATTGCGCACAACATTGCTTAAATTTTTTCCCGGAACCACAAATACAGGGCTGTTTCATCGTAAGCTTTTGATCTGTGGTTGGATCCAGGAAATACCAGACATCCTTCACTTTGACAAAATGTGAAACTTCATGATGTATCTGGGCCTGTTTACCATCATGGAAATGAGCCTTGAATTCGACCAACGCATGAGTTTTGTCCAGCTTTTCATTGGCCTGCACGATCTCCAGTTTTAGCCACTGATTTGATTTACTCCAGTCTGCAATCGCAGGCATATCCAGAAAATCCTGCTGCCCCAATGCTGTGGTCTTTTGAATATAGTTAATTTCCTGCTTGGCAAAGGCGCTGTAACGCGAACGCATCAGCTGTTCAGCCGTTTGCGCAATCCGCTTACCCTGATGCAGTGGCTGACAACAGGTCTCATAATTTCCCAGTCCACATGGACATGCTTCTGACATGGTGAGTTCCAAAAATAAAATCAAAAAAATAGCCCGACAATGCGGGCTATTCTAGCAAACTTGGTTTAAGCCTGAGCTTAATCCTTTTGCTTCAGCGGAATAATATGAACCTTCTCGATCTTATGACCATCCATCGTCACCACTTCAAAAATGTGGTCATCCGCTTCAAACTTCTGACCATTTTCCGGCAAGCGTCCCAAGTGGAATAGGATATAACCGGACAGGGTTGAATATTCTTCTGATTCATCTACCAGGTCACGACCGATCAGCAGGGATACATGACGAATGTCGGTTGAACCTTCCAACAACAGGCTGCCGTCATCCAGGCTTTCAGCCGCAGTGTCCATTTCATCTTCATCTGGGAATTCACCGGCAATGGCTTCCAGTACATCAATCGGGGTCGCGATGCCTTCAATCGAGCCATATTCGTTCAGGACAATTGCCATTTGCAACGGCGCCTGACGCAACTGATCCATCACCATCAGCACCTGCGCATTTTCATGCACAATCACTGGCTCACGTAAGTGCTTTTCGAAATCCATTACACCGGTTTCGATGTATTCATTCAGGACTTTATGGGTCAGCACGATACCGGCAATATTGTCCAACTCACCACGGGCTACGATCAAACGCGAATGGCTCATATGCAGCAACTTAGAACGGATAATCTCCGGATCTTCATCCAGATCGATCCATTCCAGTTCAGGACGCGGGGTCATCACCGATTTCACTGGACGTTCAGACAGACCGAGTACGCCCTGTACCATCACACTGTGATAGACACCACTTTCATCATCATCAAAGACTTCATCGGCAAAGGCACGGGTGGCCAATACATCTTCTGGTTCTGGCGAGTCATTGTCCTGCGCCGGCTTGCCACCGAGCATACGCATCACGGCAGAAGCCGTACGGTAACGCAGATCTGTTGTCGTGACCATTTTTTCCTGGTTACGACGCATGGTCTGGTTAATGAACTCGACAATCACCGAGAAACCGATTGCTGCGTATAAGTAGCCTTTCGGAATATGGAAACCAAAGCCTTCCACCACCAGAGAGAAACCAATCATCATCAGGAAGCCCAGACACAGAATCACCACCGTCGGATGACGATTGACGAATTCCATCAGGGCTTTGGATGCCCACAGCATGATCCCCACAGCGATAATCACTGCAGTCATCATTACTGACAGGTCTTTAACCATGCCCACTGCGGTAATCACACTGTCCAGTGAGAAGATCGCGTCCAGCACCACGATCTGAACAATGACCATCCAGAACACGGCATGCACAGGATTTTCATCTTTTACGACTGGTTTGGCTTCCAGACGTTCGTGCAATTCCATGGTGCCTTTAAACAGCAGAAACACCCCACCAAAGAGCAGGATCAGGTCCCGTCCAGAGAATGGATGATCAAAGATATAGAAGAACGGTTCAGTCAGCGTCACGACCCAAGCAATCGAAGCCAGCAAGATCAGACGCATCACCAAGGCTAAACTCAAGCCGACGATACGTGCCGTATTGCGCTGTTCTGGCGGCAGTTTTTCTGCAAGAATGGCAATAAACACCAGGTTATCGATGCCCAGTACGATTTCCAGAACAATTAAGGTCAGTAGGCCTACCCAGGCTGAAGGATCGGACATCCACTCAAAAATCATCACATGCTCCCCTGAACATCAGTGGAAAGACATGCTGTTGAGCGATGCAGGTGGAATGATTTCCGCTTTGAGTTAAAGACTTGATAATGTGACGTTTTATTTGGTTAAAGCGCCAACTTCGACTACCCATGTGAATTCTATTGTAGTAAGACAGATTTTCAGTATAGCAATTTAAAAATGAAATTCATCAGTTTTCATGCTTTGGTTGAAGCTTCCTGACTCTTGACGTGCAGATTGGCAAGGAAGATGCATGGTTTTGTCATATTTTTAATATATGTTGTAGCAAGCAAATAAAAAAATGATAAGGTGAAGAAAAGATGCAAAGTGTAGTAAGAATGACTGAACATACTAAAAATAAAACTCCCAAAACCACCCGCCCGCTGGTAGCGCTGTACTGCGGTTCACGTGCCGGCAATAACCCGATTTACCAAGAAAAAGCCGTTCAGCTGTCCCAGAGTCTGGCCGAAAACGGCTTCGGCCTGGTCTACGGCGGTGCCAGTATTGGCCTGATGGGCCAAGTTGCTGACACCATGATCGAGCATGGCGGCGAAGCAGTAGGTGTGATTCCGGAATTTATGCTGGATTATGAGATTGCACATAGCAAGTTGACCGAACTGCATATTGTGCAGTCCATGCATGAACGTAAAGCGTTGATGGCGGAGCGTGCCTGCGCCTTTGTCGCCCTGCCTGGTGGTCTGGGGACTTTTGAAGAAATTCTGGAAATTGCGACCTGGGGCCAGCTCAATCAGCACCAGAAACCAATGATGCTCTATAACGTGAATAATTTTTATGACCCGCTAATTGCCCAGCTGGATCATGCCGTGAATGAAGGCTTCCTGCCCCCCCAACACCGCGCCAAGCTGATTGTCTGCGAGCATTCGGTACATATTTTCAATGCCCTGAAAAATCTCGGCAGTCCAAAACAGTTTGCCATTTAAACCTGATTTACAAACAAAAAAGCGAGCACTGGGCTCGCTTTTTTATTGTTCAATTTTATTTGCCAAAGTTAGTAATGAACTCATACGCTGCGGGTAAGGTTGTTGCCAGAATCACCGACATTGCCAGACCGAACATCAGTTTCATCGCATCTTTGCTGACATTGCGTGAAGTGCGATATTTGTTCACCTCGGACAGGAACAGTGACATGGCAAATTCACGGCCGGCCAATAGACCCAGGAAGACCCAGGTGGTACTCATCGGAATATTGCTCCATTCCTTGAAGACCAGCAGGATTGCGCCATACATAAAGTCGATCACGGTTGCCGAACGGATATCGGTCACGCCAGTTTTGGTATCGATAATCTTCTGAATTGCGCCCCCGCGCTGGTATAGCACCACCCCGATGAGCGTCACAAATACTGCAATGGCAAAGATCAGGAATTCCAGCGGTACCTGACGCGGTACATACACAAAAATATTGGCCAAATCCTGAATCAGCCACTGGCTCCACAGGAAGCCGGTAGATAGCCACTGTAAGCCGATCCAGAAATGAGATGGAGGATGATTGCGGGTCTTGGCAAAGTATTCCGCCATACCTTTCATGACAAAACGGTAGACCACAATCGCTACCACAAAAGCCACGGCGTAGCCCATCATGGATTTGACCATCATGGAACCTAGACTGGTTGGGGAGAAAATCGTCAGCACCAGGAAGGTAGTACTCACCGGAATCCCGTAACGGGTCAGAATCAGCAGCAGGACTGGCGGAACCACATACAGCCAGGTAATCCCTTCTGCAGGGAAAGGAATGGTTTCCAGACGGCCATAGGAGGCGTCGCCAACGCCAGAACTGATCCAGCCATAGGTCAACACCACTACCAGAATGGTACTGATATAAATCCACAACACCCACCACGGACGGTGCGAATTGGATGAAATAAAGGTTCCCAGCGTCTGTGGAACGTCATTACCCACGATAGAATAGGCTGCCAGACAGAAGCCAATTACCATCAATATTTCGATGGACATAAAACCAAACCTTTTCGAGGACCATGACCTCAGGGCCATAGTGGAAAAATTTTTTCAAGATTATGACTGTTTTATTGCAGTTTCATGACAAACATGACAGATGTTTTGTAGTCGTCAATGATTTCTGCTCCTTTCAGCAGTATTCATTTAATATTCCTTAGGCATATAACTAGCTTTAGCCTGCTGATATCGCTATAGATTGGACTGCTACATTTTTCAGTAAAAATCCCCGATTTTTGCAACCGATTTATTACATGCAATCCAATGAATTGCTTTAAACTTAGCCCACATTCAAATACTTAATAATTTTATCACTCACATATGAATGCCACGCCCACCCATCAAGCGCTGCAACCTGAATTTCGACTGCTGGTCTTACTGGTATCGATCGGCTTCTTTATGCAGGGGCTGGACACCACCATTATCAATACTGCCCTGCCCGCGATTGCCCGCAGCCTGAATGAAGATCCGCTGCGCATGCATAGCGTAGTAGTGGCATATGTGTTATCCGTGGCAGCCTGCATTCCCTTGAGTGGCTGGCTGGCCGACCGCTTTGGTGTGCGTAATACCTATTTTACTGCCATTATCGTGTTTGTATTGGGATCACTGGGCTGTGCCATTGCTCAGGATTTAAATACCTTACTGATGTTCCGGGTCTTGCAAGGCATAGGTGGAGCATTGCTGCTGCCGGTCGGTCGTCTGGCGATGCTGAAAATTATTCCTCGTACCCAGTTTTTATCCGCGATGAGCCTGATGAGTCTGGCCGGACTGATTGGCCCATTGATTGGCCCAACTTTAGGTGGCTGGATGGTGGAATACCTGTCCTGGCAATGGGTGTTTTTAATTAACCTGCCGATTGGTCTATTGGGGGGCCTAATTACTTTTAAAGCGATGCCGAATGTCACTGAACCCAATGTGGCTCGCTTTGACTATAGTGGTTTTGTGCTGCTGGTTGTCGCGATGGTCGGGCTCTGTCTCGGCATTGAAAACTTTGCCAATCCCCTCTATCCACTCTGGTGGAGCTTAACCCTAGTTGCCGTGGGTTTACTTACCTCATTAATTTATGCCTACCATTCGCATACGCATAGCAATGCCCTGTTTCGCAGCAAGCTGTTTAAAAATAAGATTTATGCCATTGGGATTTTGGGTAATTTTTTTGCCCGTCTCGGTGGTAACTCGATTCCTTTTCTACTGCCGCTGATGCTGCAAGTCGCATTTGGTTTTGAGCCCTTTATTACCGGCCTGCTGATGATTCCAACCGTGCTTGGTTCTCTGGCCTCTAAACCGATTATCCGCAAGATCATTCAGCGTTTTGGCTATCGTCAGGTATTATTGGTAAATACCTTGCTGGTGGGTATGTGTATTGCCAGTTTTGCCTTAACCACGGCGGATACCCCGATCTGGCTGCGTGCCATGCATTTCTTCGCCTTTGGCATTCTGAATTCACTGCAGTTTGTTTCCATGAACACCCTGACGCTAAAAGACCTGAGCCAGCAGGATGCCAGCAGTGGCAACAGTTTCCTGTCCATGATCATGATGCTGTCCATGAGTATCGGGGTTGCACTGGCAGGGACCTTGGTGAATATGTTTAGTGCCTATTTTGGTCCGGAGCAGCTGAATAATGCCTTCCATCTGTCACTGATCTGCCTCGGCTGTATCAATATCATTGCTGCCTATATTTTCTGGCATATCCCAAAGAATACGCCGGTGTGAGCATCGGCCATTAAAGTTCCAGGCAAATCGGTATAAGCTAGACAGAGTCAGAATTTAAGATCCGTTATGAAGAAAACTGCCAAGCATTATCCACCCCTTTGGGCAGCATTGATGAGTGCCATGCTGCTGCTTGCTGCTGTCTGTGCAGCGTGGTGGCTGTTGCTTAAGCCCCTGCCTGCCAATGCTTCGGAATATGACATTCATGGTTTTGATGTCTCCCATCACCAGAAAGAGATTAACTGGAAAAAGATTCCCAAGGACAAATACCGCTTTGTCTATCTGAAATCTACCGAAGGCGGTGATTTCAAGGACACCAAATTCCAGGACAACTGGCTCAAAGCCCGCGAGCAGGGTTTTCTGGTTGGTGCCTATCATTTCTACCGCCTCTGTCGTGACGGCAAAGTCCAGGCAGAAAACTTTATTGAAACTGTACCGAACAAGGCCGATGCCCTGCCTCCAGTGATTGACCTGGAATATGACAGCAACTGCATCAATACCTATACCAAGGAACAGCTGCTCAAGGAAATTCAGGTGATGCATGACCTGCTCAAGCAGCACTATGGCAAGCAGCCGATGTTCTATACCTCCAAGGCTTTTTACAATATTGTGCTAGCTGGACAGTTCTCTGACGTCCCGCTATGGATCCGCGAATACAAAGGCTTGCCAGAACTGAAAGGCAATCCGAAATGGCATTTCTGGCAGCATACCAGCCAGGGCCAGATTAATGGCATTCCGGTTCCTGTAGATTTGAATGTGTTCTATGGTTCAGAAAACGACTGGCTGAAATTCCTGCAACAGAATGGGATTGAGGCGGCACCTGCACAAAAGGCAGCCAAATAATTTTGCAATCAGAATGAATTCAAAAAACAGATCCATAGCCGGCCTAAATAGCACTGTTCATGGTTTTTTAATCTTATAGTCTTTTGAAATCAGCATCTTCCAAACTTTCTAAAAGCCTTTTAAGATGTCATATGCGCAAAATTATCCATATTGATATGGACGCATTCTACGCCTCGGTAGAACTGCGTGAACGTCCGGAACTGAAACATTTGCCCGTGGTGATCGCTTCCCATCATCCACGGGCCGTGGTCGCGGCTGCTTCCTATCCGGCACGGGAATTTGGCGTACATTCTGCCATGCCGATGAGCCAGGCCCGCAAGCGATGTTCCCAGCTGATCGTGATTGAACCCGACTTCCAGAAGTACCGTGCTGTTTCAGCACAGATTCACGAAATTTTCCGCAGATATACCCCGATTATTGAGCCGCTGTCTCTGGATGAAGCTTATCTGGATGTCACGGAAAATCTGCAGCAGATTCCGAGTGCCACCGAAGTTGCCATGCGCATCCGGAAGGAAATTTTCCAGACCACAGGTTTGACCGCTTCCGCCGGTGTCGCCCCGAATAAATTTCTCGCCAAAATCGCCTCGGACTGGCATAAACCCAATGGCATCTGTGTGATCAAGCCGTCGCAGGTACAGGCCTTTATTCAAGATTTACCGCTCAAGAAAATTCCCGGTGTGGGCAAAGTCACCCAGGAAAAACTGAAAAGCCTGAATCTGGAAACCTTAGGTGATCTGCAACAAGTCGATGAGGCGATACTGATCCAGCATTTTGGTAAATATGGCAAACGCCTGTTTCTCTATGCCCAGGGCATTGATGAACGGCCGGTAGAAGCGGAACGCGAACGCCAGCAGATTTCCAAGGAAACCACCTTTGGCGATGACTTATATTTGCCGCAATGCAGTCCTTATTGGGAGCCGCTGATTCAGCAGGTCTGGAACAGTATGGAGAAGAAACAGCTTTCTGCCCGCGGGATCAGCGTGAAACTCCGACTAAAAAATTTCCAGATCATTCAGCATAGTCGCAGCTTCCGTTCCATCTTTAAAGATCCGCAGGAAATGCAGCAAGCTCTTTACCTTCTATTGCAGGGCATGCACCTTGACCCTGAGCTACAGTTTCGCCTGATTGGCGTCGGTGTATATCAGCTTTCACAACGCCATCAGGAAACCCAGCTTTCTTTGCTTTAATCCCCCTCTGCCTAAGAAATAGGCCATTAGTCTAAAAAGACAACAACTTTATTTTTACATTTTAATTTTTTGGAGTAATCTATCCGCGCAATGCATTATCCATGTATGTGCTGAGATGCTGAAAATCACCTTTACTTTCAGCATGCTGTCCTGTGATTGGCGTGACGATCAATCCGAATATTGCAGGGCACTCTGTAATCTCCCATGGAATCCTATCCTGCATGTCTTCTGCAAACCCTACATCTCTTTCTCTTATTCAAGAACAACGCGCGCGTAAAGCTGCACTATCCAGTTTCATTGGTGCAGTCGTTGACTGGTATGACTTCCTTCTCTACGGCATCGTGGCTGCACTGATTTTTAAAGACCAGTTTTTCCCGAGCATTGGCAACAATATGGGCACCTTGGCGGCGCTCGCGACCTTTGGAGTCGGCTTCCTGTTCCGTCCGCTCGGTGGCATCGTGTTTGGTCACTTTGGTGACAAGCTCGGCCGTAAAAAAATGCTGGTGCTCACGGTGCTAATGATGGGCATCTCCACTGTCGGGATTGGCCTGTTACCGAATTTTGCTGCGATTGGCTGGTGGGCACCTGTCCTATTAGTAACTTTACGTGCCCTGCAAGGCTTTGCGGTTGGTGGTGAATGGGGTGGTGCTGCCCTGATGGCGGTAGAAAATGCCCCGAAAGGCAAAAAAGCCTTCTACAGTAGTGGTGTTCAGGTCGGCTATGGTGTCGGTCTGGTCTTAGCGACCGGTGCAGTGTCTCTGATTATTGCCACCTTAGGTGAACAGGCCTTTGCCGAATGGGCTTGGCGTCTTCCGTTTATTGCCAGCATTATCCTGATCGGCATCGCCATGTGGATTCGTCGCGGTCAGGATGAATCTCAGGAATTCCTGGAAAAAGTCGCGAAAGCCAAAGACAAGCCAAAAAAACTGCCGATCCTGCAAGCAATTACTGCACATCCGAAGGCATTTTTCTACATCATTGCCCTGCGTCTGACTGAATTGCTGACCATGTATCTGGTGACCAACTTTGCCCTGAACTATTCAACCAATAATCTGGGCATGGACAAGCAGTTCTTCCTGAACATTACCTTGATGGTGGGTGCGATTAGCTGTTTCAGCATTCCCTTCTTTGCCTGGGTATCGGACAAGATCAATCACAAGACCATGTGCGTCTGGGGTGGTTTGATTGGTGCACTGTCTGCCTTCCCGTTCTTTATGGCACTGGATGCACAAAATACCTGGATGATTATTATTGGGGCGATTCTGCTGGCCAACGTTGCGCATGACATGGTGGTGAGCGTGCATCAGCCGATTTTCACTTCCTTGTTCGGTACCGAATACCGTTATAGCGGTGCTGGTGTTGGTTATCAGGTTGCGAGCATCATCGGTGGTGGTTTTACTCCAATGATTGCCGCTTCACTGGTGATTTGGGGCAACGGTTCATGGCATTATGTTGCGATCTATCTTGCTATCGGCTGTCTGCTGACCACTTTAGTCGCGGCGCTGATGCCTAAAACTCAGGATTAAAACCATGACTGTTCAACGTTTGCATGTTTCCAGCCGTTTTTCTGAAATCGCCATTTCGGGCAATCTGGTGCACCTAGCCGGCCAGCTTGCTACGGATCTGGAGCTGGATATTAAAGGACAAACCCAGCAAACCCTGGACATCATTGACCAGTTCCTAGCTGATGCCGGTACTGATAAAAGCCATATCATGTCGGTAACCATTTACCTGAAAGACATTGAACGTGACTATGCCGCGTTTAATGAAGTCTGGGATGCCTGGGTAGCCGATATTGAAGCCCTGCCACGTACCTGTGTCGAAGCTAAATTGTATGATCCACGGGTACTGGTTGAACTGACTGTGGTTGCGGTGAAACCGGAATAAGCCAGGGTTTTCCCAATAAAAAAAGCATGCAACCTGCATGCTTTTTTTGTTCCCGCCTATTTTAAATCTTATCCCACTGCTTTGGCCTTAGGCTGGGCCAGACGGGAATACAGTGGGTACTGCTTTGGGAGGATCCGTGGGCTGGAAGCTACCGCACTCTCCTCATCTTCATTCAGAAAATCACGACGCAACTCATAATATTCCGGAATATCTTCATAACGAAACACCTTATAGCCCGCCATGCTCAACAGTGCATCCTGATACTGTGACTGTTGCGGGCGTCTTAAGACCACCGGATCGTCCACGGCAACGATGGCAACCACCTGATGGTTCTGATCCAGCACAACAAAATCAGCCACCAGATTACGGTACTTGTTCCGGGTACGGAAAAATTTGGTTGTCAGCAGCGCGTCATAGGAGACATGTGCCAGGATGGTATGTTCTGGGAGAATTTCCTTCAGACGTGTATAGGTCATCTGTTCATTCAGGTTAAAAATGGCACGCTGCTTCAGTGCGCTGTCTTGCTGCTTATTGCTGTTTTCTACGCGTTTCCATGCCATCAGTACGGCACAGAACAGCAGAAAACTGCCAATCATAATATAAGTGGCCATGCGTTCGTCCTTTTTGCATTTCTTATAATCGTTCTTGTTTTATTGTTGTCAGTATAAATACGATTTTCGAAAGAAAATCTCGATACAACCAATTTGCTTAGATACTGCAACATCCGGTATCAAAACTTATAAGAGCGTATTACATTCCAATTGGATGGGAAGAATTAGAGTATTGGAAATGTAATGTGTTCCTTACATAGCTCTCACTCTAAAACAGCTATTCAAAGTTAAGCAATAGGATTTATGGTTATTTGTCTGACGATTCCGATAAAGTGCAACTTTTAAAGGAGTTTTTTCTAACAAAATCTGCAATTTAAATTATTATTTAATTAAGTTTTAATTTTTTCTTAATAAATAACCTGAGTTCGATGAAATCCACTTAACCTTTTAGCATATTTTGGAAAGTTGGCTTATTGGGGTTCAAACAATAAGCCACTACAGCAGCCATGATATTCACCATGAAGTTATTTACCGAACGATGACGTGAATGTTCAAGTTGATGTAAATTTTTTAATTGATCATTCACTGTTTCGATCAATCCTCTTCTGCAAAGTAATTGTTTTTCTTCTTCAGTTTGGATGGGTTTATTTTTCATATTCCGACGTGATGGGGTCAATATTTTCAGTCCTCTTGCTGCTAAAGCTTCGGCTTTTGCTTTGCTTAAATAGCCTTTGTCTCCGAGTAGGATCCCTTTTAATTCTTGAGTTAAAGATTCTAATATAGCAACATCATGAACATTTCCCGATGTCAGCTTGAGATTAATAATTTCACCTAAATTATTGATAACGAGATGTAATTTAAAACCATAAAACCAACCCGTACTACTTTTTCCACGACCGGCCAAGCCTTTAAATACACGATGCCTTTTAATCCGAAGATTATGGCAAACTACCAATTTAGTGGAGTCAATGATACTGATTCCCGTATCTTTTCCTTTCACCTGATGGAAGAAGCTACTCAGAGCTTGCAAACAACGGGGCATGATTTCAATAAATCGGCTGTAGCTAAGCAGTTTAGGAAAAGCAGATTTCCAGAATGGAACGATCATTTGGCAATAAAAATATTTGAAGAATCTAAAACCGGATTGATGAAATAAAATGACAATGGTCATTGCTTCAGACAAGCTTAAAGCTGACTTTTTCAACCTGGTTTTTTGATTAGAAATTAAAGCTTTCTCTAAAGATTCATTAAATTTTTTGCAGAAATCATCCAAAATACAAAATAATTCGGTAATATGATCCATTGAGAAGCCTTGTTTTATAACATTTTGTCTTGAGAACCAATATGTTACAAAAACAGGGCTTTTTTTCTACTCTTTTTTTATATCGAACTCAGGTTAAATAATTTAATACAAAATAAAAAAGACACCGAAGTGTCTTTTTTAAGTGATTTAGGCACGACTTTTTGTTTTAGTCTTGCCTTTCCCTTTAGAACCACCAAATGGTTTTTTCGCATCACCGGTTTCACGTGGTGGCAAGCCAGTATGCTGGGTTAGAATCTGGCCTTTTTGCGGACGGTTATTCGGTGCTTGTGCCCGATTTCCCTTGGCTCCGGTACGTTTGGCCGAATCACCCGCCACTGTCGAGTTTTTCTTGCGTGCGGACTGATAATGTCCTTCCACCCCTTGCGGCTGATAGCTCGGAATCAAGTGATGTTTTGAATTACCAATCAAGTCAGCACGACCCATTTCTTTCAGTGCTTCACGCAGTAAAGGCCAGTTGTTTGGATCATGATAACGCAGGAAAGCTTTATGTAATCGGCGACGTTTTTCACCTTTGACGATGTCCACATCTTCGGTATAACGTGCCACTTTGGCTAGCGGGTTTTTGCCGGTGTAGTACATGGTGGTTGCGGTTGCCATCGGCGATGGATAGAAGGTCTGTACCTGATCAGCACGGAACCCATTCTTTTTCAGCCAGATCGCCAGGTTCATCATGTCATAATCAGTTGTGCCCGGGTGCGCCGCGATGAAGTAAGGAATCAGATACTGTTCCTTGCCGGCTTCCTTACTGAAACGGTCAAACATCTGCTTAAAGCGGTCATAGGTACCGATACCCGGTTTCATCATCTTCGATAATGGACCTTTTTCGGTATGCTCTGGCGCAATCTTCAGATAACCACCGACGTGATGGGTGACCAGCTCTTTGACATATTCAGGATTCAGCACAGCTAGGTCATAACGCAGACCGGAACCAATCAGAATCTTCTTGATGCCCTTAATTGCACGTGCCTTACGATATAACTGGGTCAAAGGTGCATGATCAGTATGCAAGTTCTGGCATACGCCCGGATAGACACAAGACGGCTTACGGCAGTTTTTCTCAATCTCAGGATCTTTACAGTGCAAACGGTACATGTTTGCTGTTGGTCCACCCAAGTCAGAAATAATGCCGGTAAAGCCCGGTGCGGTATCACGAATCTTTTCCACTTCACGCAGGATTGATTCTTCAGAACGGTTCTGGATGATTCGTCCTTCATGTTCAGTGATCGAACAGAAGGTACAGCCGCCGAAACAGCCACGCATGATATTCACCGAGAACTTGATCATCTCAAAAGCCGGAAAGCGTGCATCACCATAAGATGGATGTGGCAGACGTGCATATGGCAGGTCAAATACGTAGTCCATCTCTTCTGTGGTCAATGGAATCGGTGGCGGGTTAATCCAGACATCACGTTCGCCATGTTTCTGTACCAGCGCACGTGCATTACCCGGGTTGGTTTCCAGATGCAGAATACGGTTAGCATGGGCATAGAGTACAGGATCATTCGCCACTTCTTCAAAAGAAGGTAAACGAATCACCGCCAGTTCACGTGGTGGCAGTTTGTGTTTAATGGCTTTAGATGCAGGCTGTAACTGAACGATTTGCGTATCAGGTTCCAGATTATCCCCTTCACGCACAATCGGATTTTTCACGACTTCTTTTTGGAAACCCTGATACTGGCTGACCTGATCCTTACCTTTTTCAATTTCACAGCCGTCAATATCTTCAGTCATCACATAGGGATTGATGATCGGATCGACACGGCCAATGGTATCCACATCATTCGATGCGATTTCCACGAACTTGGCTTTCGCAGCACGGTTATTCTTATTGATGATGAACGCTGTACCGCGCACATCAGTAATCTGATGAATCTTTTCACCTTTGGCCAGGCGGTGCATGATTTCAATGATCGAGCGCTCACCATTCCCGTACATCAGAATATCAGCTTTGGAATCCATCAAAATCGAACGACGGACTTTATCGGACCAGTAGTCATAATGCGCGATACGACGCAATGAACCTTCGATCCCACCTAACAGTACCGGCACATCCGGAAAAGCTTCACGGCAGCGTTGGCAATACACAGTTGCCGCACGGTCTGGACGTTTGTTCGGTACATTATCGGGAGAATAGGCATCATCCGAACGGATTTTACGGTCCGCGGTATAACGGTTGATCATCGAGTCCATATTGCCGGCAGACACACCCCAGGCAATATTTGGCTTGCCTAGAACACGGAAAGCATCGACATTGGTCCAGTCCGGCTGGGCAATAATCCCGACACGGAAGCCCTGCGCTTCCAGCACACGCCCAATAATCCCGCTGACGAAAGACGGGTGGTCAATATAGGCGTCACCGCAGACAAAAATGAAGTCACAACTGTCCCAACCGAGTTGGTCCATTTCCTCGCGTGACATCGGCAAAAAAGGCGCAGGTTCAAAACATGACGCCCAATATTTGTCGTAATCAAACAACGCTTTAGGCGCAGTCTGAGCGGTATAAGCAGTAGACATGGCTAGCAATTCTCGGCTGGCAGATGGAAGATCAGAAAATAGATCAAAGATGAAAGCCGAGCATTTTAGCATGAATTCGCCCCGGCTTGCTTGATTATAATTTATACAATAATGGTTTTAAGCCCTGATTCAGGAATATATTTCCGAGGTAACTGAGCTTACTCTACCGTAGTTGGCTTTAAACGTTGCGCTAATGCAATACCAACCATCAGGATCAAGCCAATAAATAAAGATAAACCCAGCCATCCGGCATTTTCCCAGACCAGGCCACTCGAGCTACCAAGGAAACTTGAACCGAGGTAATAGCAGAATAAATATAGAGATGATCCGACTGCCCGATACTGTAAGGATTGCACCGATACCCAACTACTCGCTGTTGAATGAGCTGCAAAGAAAGAAAAAGTAAAAATCAGCAAGCCAATAAAGACCACAACCAAATTATTGATCAGCATCAGAGCCAGGCCCAACAACATCGTACCCAACATAGTGGCCAAAACTTGAAATCGTCCATACTTTCGGCTCCAGGCTGCTGCACGTGGCGAACTATAAATACCGGACAGGTAAGTAATCGAAATTAAACCAATCCAGAAATGCGAGAGTTCAAAAGGTGCCTGAATCAACCGATAGCTGAGATAGTTAAATACTGAAACAAAACAGCCCATCAGAATAAAGCCTTGCAGGAACAGGATTCGAAGCTTAGAATCACTCAGATTCTGTCGAAATGCTCTAACAAAGCGGCTGAATTTAATCGGATAGGCCTGAAAATATCTGGACTTAGGCAATAGAAAATAAAAGATCGTGGCAATACACAGATTCAGTAGTCCAATAATCAAAGTTGCGGATTGCCAGGAAATAAAATCCACCAATGTGCCTGCAATCAAGCGCCCACTCATCCCGCCAATTGCCGTCCCGGAAATATACAGCCCCATGGCAAAGCCAACATCTTTGGCTGCCAATTCTTCCCCGATATAGGTCATCGCGACAGCCGCTACCCCACTCACCGTTAAACCAATGAAGACACGAGTCGCCAAAAATACCGACCAGACCGGCAGTAAAGCACTCAGTAACAGCAATACTGAAACCGAGAATAAAGACCACACCATAATCGGTTTACGGCCAAAACGATCCGAAATTAGCCCTGTAAAAATCAGGCCTACAGCTAATGCGACGGTAGAAAATGAAAGCGGGAAACTGCTTTGCGTCGGAGAAACATCAAAATAATGAGCCAAAATCGGCATCATCGGCTGGACACAGTACAATGAAGAGAAAATCGCAAAGCCAGCCAAAAATAAAGAAAATAAAACCGCTTTAAAGGCAGATGAACCATATTCAATATGGCTTGAAGATGAATTTAAGGACATATCAGCTCCGTGAACCTACCCAGTATACGCTGATCCTGCTGATTGTCTGTTATTGTTTTAATGTGCAAAATAAAATCCACACACACAAAAAAAACACCCCCGACCTTTTGATCGGGGGTGTCTGGAATAATGAGCTGGCGATGACTTACTCTCACATGGCAAACGCCACACTACCATCAGCGCGAAGAGGTTTCACTTCTGAGTTCGGGAAGGGATCAGGTGGTTCACTCTTGCTATGGTCGCCAGCACAACTGGGATGGATACTCGCTTGGTCTTAGGTTTGCGCCAAGGTTTTTTCCAAATGAGTTATTAACAGGATAATCTGAGTTGAACATTGTATCTAGCATTTCAACTAAATCAAGTTGCTTTGATGCTTTATGAATCAATTGTTGCTTTGTATACAACTGCTTGGGCGTTGTATAGTCAAGCCTCACGAGCAATTAGTATTGGTCAGCTTCATGCATCACTGCACTTCCACACCCAACCTATCAACGTCCTAGTCTCGAACGGCTCTTTAGAGGACATAAAGTCCTAGGGAAATCTAATCTTGAGGTAGGCTTCCCGCTTAGATGCTTTCAGCGGTTATCCCTTCCGAACATAGCTACCCGGCGATGCGACTGGCGTCACAACCGGTACACCAGAGGTTCGTCCACTCTGGTCCTCTCGTACTAGGAGCAGATCCTCTCAAATTTCCAGCGCCCACGGTAGATAGGGACCGAACTGTCTCACGACGTTCTAAACCCAGCTCGCGTACCTCTTTAAATGGCGAACAGCCATACCCTTGGGACCTGCTTCAGCCCCAGGATGAGATGAGCCGACATCGAGGTGCCAAACACCGCCGTCGATATGAACTCTTGGGCGGTATCAGCCTGTTATCCCCAGAGTACCTTTTATCCGTTGAGCGATGGCCCTTCCATACAGAACCACCGGATCACTAAGACCTACTTTCGTACCTGCTCGACTTGTGGGTCTCGCAGTTAAGCGCGCTTTTGCCTTTATACTCTACGCGTGATTTCCGACCACGCTGAGCGCACCTTCGTACTCCTCCGTTACTCTTTAGGAGGAGACCGCCCCAGTCAAACTACCCACCAGACACGGTCCTCGTCCCGGATTACGGGACAGAGTTAGAACCTCAATATTACCAGGGTGGTATTTCAAGATTGGCTCCATAGCAACTAGCGTCGCTACTTCAAAGCCTCCCACCTATCCTACACAAGTAAGATCAAAGTTCAGTGTCAAGCTGCAGTAAAGGTTCACGGGGTCTTTCCGTCTAGCCGCGGGTACACCGCATCTTCACGGCGAATTCGATTTCACTGAGCCTCTGCTGGAGACAGCGCCGCCATCATTATGCCATTCGTGCAGGTCGGAACTTACCCGACAAGGAATTTCGCTACCTTAGGACCGTTATAGTTACGGCCGCCGTTTACTGGGGCTTCGATCAAGAGCTTCGCTTACGCTAACCCCATCAATTAACCTTCCAGCACCGGGCAGGCATCACACCCTATACGTCCACTTTCGTGTTTGCAGAGTGCTATGTTTTTAATAAACAGTTGCAGCGGCCTGGTTTCTGAGGCTGTCAACAGCTCAAGGAGCAAGTCCTATCACCATCGACAGCGTACCTTCTCCCGAAGTTACGGTACCATTTTGCCTAGTTCCTTCAGCAGAGTTCTCTCAAGCGCTTTGGTCTACTCGACCTGACCACCTGTGTCGGTTTCGGGTACGATTCCAGTGTAACTGAAGCTTAGAGACTTTTCCTGGAAGTATGGTATCAGCCACTTCACCAGTAAACTGGCTTGCTATCAGATCTCAGCATAGAGCACCCCGGATTTGCCTAAGATGCATGCCTACTTCCTTCCACCTGGACAACCAACGCCAGGCTGACTTAACCTTCTCCGTCCTCTCATCGCATTACACTGAAGTATTGGAATATTAACCAATTTCCCATCGACTACGCCTCTCGGCCTCGCCTTAGGGGTCGACTCACCCAGCCCCGATTAACGTTGGACTGGAACCCTTGGTCTTTCAGCGAACGGGTTTTTCACCCGTTTTGTCGTTACTCACGTCAGCATTCGCACTTCTGATACCTCCAGCATGCTTCTCAACACACCTTCATTGGCTTACAGAACGCTCCCCTACCACTTACGCATAAGCGTAAATCCGCAGCTTCGGTACATAGTTTTAGCCCCGTTACATCTTCCGCGCAGGCCGACTCGACTAGTGAGCTATTACGCTTTCTTTAAAGGGTGGCTGCTTCTAAGCCAACCTCCTAGCTGTCTATGCCTTCCCACATCGTTTCCCACTTAACTATGATTTTGGGACCTTAGCTGGCGGTCTGGATTGTTTTCCTCTTGACTACGGACGTTAGCACCCGCAGTCTGTCTCCCGGATAGTACTCATTGGTATTCGGAGTTTGCATCGGTTTGGTAAGTCGGGATGACCCCCTAGCCGAAACAGTGCTCTACCCCCAATGGTATTCGTCCGAGGCGCTACCTAAATAGCTTTCGGGGAGAACCAGCTATCACCGAGTTTGATTAGCCTTTCACCCCTATCCACAAGTCATCCCCTGGCTTTTCAACGACAGTGGGTTCGGTCCTCCAGTTAGTGTTACCCAACCTTCAACCTGCTCATGGATAGATCACCCGGTTTCGGGTCTACACCCAGCAACTATACGCCCTATTAAGACTCGATTTCTCTACGGCTCCCCTACACGGTTAACCTCGCTACTGAATGTAAGTCGCTGACCCATTATACAAAAGGTACGCAGTCACCCCGAAGGGCTCCCACTGCTTGTATGCATGCGGTTTCAGGATCTATTTCACTCCCCTCACAGGGGTTCTTTTCGCCTTTCCCTCACGGTACTGGTTCACTATCGGTCAGTCAGGAGTATTTAGCCTTGGAGGATGGTCCCCCCATATTCAGACAAGGTTTCACGTGCCTCGCCCTACTCGACATCATCATATCAGCCCTTTCGTGTACAGGACTATCACCCACTATGGTTGCACTTCCCAGAGCATTCCACTAAAACTGATATGACTTAATGGGCTGTTCCCCGTTCGCTCGCCGCTACTGAGGGAATCTCAATTGATTTCTTTTCCTACGGGTACTGAGATGTTTCACTTCTCCGCGTTCGCCTCATAAACCTATGTATTCAGTTTATGATACCGACCTTATAGCCGGTGGGTTTCCCCATTCAGACATCTCCGGATCACAGGATATTTGCCGCCTCCCCGAAGCTTTTCGCAGGCTATCACGTCTTTCATCGCCTCTGACTGCCAAGGCATCCACCACATGCACTTAATTACTTGACTATACAACCCCAAACAGTCGTTACACCTACAAGTCAGTGTAGCAACAAGTTCCACCAGTAAACTGGCTTCTCTTACAGTTTGTTGTTCTGTGCACTTAAGCACCGTACAGCTTCAATTAGATTCACGTACCAAAACGCTTGATTCAGTTAATTTCGCTAGTTCTCATTCAATCACTTCAACGATTCAACTTGCGTCGTCTCATTTCCGCTCTCTTATGAGATTGAACAAATTATTTCAACTCAAATATATTCTGTTAATGATTTTTCTCGTCTTCGTCAGACCGAGAAACTGTGATAAATCACAGAGATTAGTAAGTGGTGCGTAGTATACGCTTCCATTTCACTAATCTCTATAAGCTATCAAACTGTTTGCTTATTACGTATTCGAACGAATACGTGGTGGAGACTAGGAGAGTCGAACTCCTGACCTCCTGCGTGCAAAGCAGGCGCTCTACCAACTAAGCTAAGTCCCCAGCTTATCAATAAGTCAATGTATCGTTCCGTTTCTGTATGAATCGCTTCGTCAGTAGTGGTGGGTCTGACAAGACTTGAACTTGTGACCCCACGCTTATCAAGCGTGTGCTCTAACCAACTGAGCTACAGACCCTCAGATACATCGTCATGAAGAACAACTTGTTGTGGATTCTTACCGATCGTCAATCTTTCGTTAAGGAGGTGATCCAGCCGCAGGTTCCCCTACGGCTACCTTGTTACGACTTCACCCCAGTCATCGGCCACACCGTGGTAAGCGTCCTCCTTACGGTTAGACTACCTACTTCTGGTGCAACAAACTCCCATGGTGTGACGGGCGGTGTGTACAAGGCCCGGGAACGTATTCACCGCGGCATTCTGATCCGCGATTACTAGCGATTCCGACTTCACGCAGTCGAGTTGCAGACTGCGATCCGGACTACGATCGGCTTTTTGAGATTAGCATCTGCTCGCGCAGTAGCAACCCTTTGTACCGACCATTGTAGCACGTGTGTAGCCCTGGCCGTAAGGGCCATGATGACTTGACGTCGTCCCCGCCTTCCTCCAGTTTGTCACTGGCAGTATCCTTAAAGTTCCCATCCGAAATGCTGGCAAGTAAGGAAAAGGGTTGCGCTCGTTGCGGGACTTAACCCAACATCTCACGACACGAGCTGACGACAGCCATGCAGCACCTGTATCTAAGTTCCCGAAGGCACCAATCCATCTCTGGAAAGTTCTTAGTATGTCAAGGCCAGGTAAGGTTCTTCGCGTTGCATCGAATTAAACCACATGCTCCACCGCTTGTGCGGGCCCCCGTCAATTCATTTGAGTTTTAGTCTTGCGACCGTACTCCCCAGGCGGTCTACTTATCGCGTTAGCTGCGCCACTAAAGCCTCAAAGGCCCCAACGGCTAGTAGACATCGTTTACGGCATGGACTACCAGGGTATCTAATCCTGTTTGCTCCCCATGCTTTCGCACCTCAGCGTCAGTATTAGGCCAGATGGCTGCCTTCGCCATCGGTATTCCTCCAGATCTCTACGCATTTCACCGCTACACCTGGAATTCTACCATCCTCTCCCATACTCTAGCTTCCCAGTATCGAATGCAATTCCCAAGTTAAGCTCGGGGATTTCACATCCGACTTAAAAAGCCGCCTACGCGCGCTTTACGCCCAGTAAATCCGATTAACGCTTGCACCCTCTGTATTACCGCGGCTGCTGGCACAGAGTTAGCCGGTGCTTATTCTGCGAGTAACGTCCACTTATCCCAGGTATTAACCAGGTAAGCCTCCTCCTCGCTTAAAGTGCTTTACAACCAAAAGGCCTTCTTCACACACGCGGCATGGCTGGATCAGAGTTGCCTCCATTGTCCAATATTCCCCACTGCTGCCTCCCGTAGGAGTCTGGGCCGTGTCTCAGTCCCAGTGTGGCGGATCATCCTCTCAGACCCGCTACAGATCGTCGCCTTGGTAGGCCTTTACCCCACCAACTAGCTAATCCGACTTAGGCTCATCTATTAGCGCAAGGTCCGAAGATCCCCTGCTTTCCCCCGTAGGGCGTATGCGGTATTAGCGTCCCTTTCGAAACGTTGTCCCCCACTAATAGGCAGATTCCTAAGCATTACTCACCCGTCCGCCGCTAAGAATCAGTAGCAAGCTACCTATCTCCGCTCGACTTGCATGTGTTAAGCCTGCCGCCAGCGTTCAATCTGAGCCATGATCAAACTCTTCAGTTAAAATCATTTTGTACTTTAGTTAAGACAAAGTACTTAATTCTGGCTCATCAATTACTGACAAAAATTCGCTCAAATAAACTTCGAGTAATTTCTACCATTAATCAATGAAAATATATTCAATCGATCAACCGGTAAAAATCCACACAAGTTATTCTTCATAATCTCTTAATGATCGTCTTCATGCTTCGTCAGCATCAAGCTAGGTCGGCTATATTACGCTTTCTAAAATGAAAGTCAACTGGTAATGCAAATTATTTTTAAACTTTCTTTCTAAAACCCAACTTAACCACTTTATGCTAAGTTACTGTTTTATCAGAAGTTTTAATTAACATCACCGCCGATGGATGTGCATTCTACAGCATTTCAGAGGGCTTGCAACACCTTTTTCAAAACTCTTGAATCGTATGTTTATTTTATAATCCAACAAATTCATAAATTACTGTTTTATTTATATAAAATATTTTAAGAAAAATGTTTATTATTTTATTTAGAAACACATATTTAACATAAGATATTGAATTTAATTATTTTAATCTCATTAAAAAAAAGAAAAGCAGAGCCTAAGCCCTGCTTTTCGTATTCAATTTAGTCAAATCAGAATTTCATGCTGACACGCGCCCAGTAATTGCGTCCGATATTGTTAAATTGTTCTGTCGCTGCTAATCCAACTCCAGCATTGCCCATTTTATTTAAGTGTTCAGTATAAGTACGGTCAAAGACATTATCGACACCTATAGATAAATCCACGCCTTCATTCACATGATAAGTCCCGTTTAAAGACAGTGTACCAAAACCTGCACTCTTCTTATTATGGTCATACCCTACGATATTGCCTTCACGTTCACTAATGCGGTTTTGACTATCGACCAGACGCCAGTAAGCACCTAAAGTGTAATTATCCTGGATATAACGTAGATTCACTCGCGCTTCCAAAGGCGAAATTTGTGGCAACGGCGTATTATCTGTGGTGTTTTCACCCCAGGCATACATGGCACTGACGTCTGCCTGAATTGCATCAGTAAACTGATAACCAATACCGGCTTCTGCACCTGCAATGGTTGCATCCACATTACGGGTATGTGCCTCTAGCATTCCCATATCACCTGTTGGCAAATAAGTGGTGAGGATGTAATCCTGAATGAGCCCAGCATAAGCGGATGCCCAGGAGTTGAATTTTCCATGTGCATGCTGATAACCAAGATCAAGCTGTAATGTCTTTTCGGTATCAATATTTTTAAAGGTATTTAACTGCCCATTACCTGATTTTGGGCTGAACAATTCCCAATAATCCGGCATACGTTCTACATAGCCTAAACCAATATAGGTTTTGCCATCGTCATATTCTGGGTGATGATTCTCAAAACGGAAAAACGCACTTGGCAATGTTTCTTTACGTTCCTGATTTGACTGAACAGCGTCAACTTTAACCTGATCCAAACGCAAGCCCGACACCAGTTTATTGTTGTCACCGACTTGATAACTCAATTCACCAAAACCACCAATTGACTGGAATTCCATATCTTTGCTGCGTGGCAGATTTTGATAAGGAATATTACGATCAGTATCTGTCTTCCGAATTGTATGCTCGTTATTCTGCGTATCTACACCCGTGATCAGTTCAAATTTATCCCATTCCTGGGTAACAGCCATACGTGCATTTAAGGTTTTACGCGTAACATTCGTTCCTGTTTCCTTTGGCATCATCATGGTTGGTTTAAAATCACGAAGGCTATAATTGTCCATCACATGGTCGTTATAGTTATAATTCACTTGCGCTTCGATTTTCTTAATGACATCGGTGACATTTTTCTTTTCGACACGCAAACCTAGGCTTTCACGGGCAAACTTGGAACCATCCATCATCCGGCCAGCATAAACCGCCTCACCATCAGCTTTACCACCGGTCAGTTCTACCCAAGTGTCTTCATCCGGCGTCCAGCCTAGTGCCAGATCTGCATTCCAGCGTTCCCAATCCGATGGCACTGTTCTACCATCGCCATCCTGATAACTGTCAGAGACAGAACGATTGGTATTGAGGCGGATATATTTGTTTTCATCACCGACTGCAGCTTCAACATTCTGATCCAGACGGCCATAGGAACCCATCAGCACACTGGCCTGACCACGGTATTTTTTATCCTGATCAAATTGTTCTGGGTTACGCTCAAAAATTACCGTCGCAGCTGAACCGGTATTGGCATACTGAACGGTTTGCGGACCTTTGATTACCGAAATCCGGTCATAGCTTTCTGGGGAAATATAAGAGGTTGGCGAATCCATCCGGCTTGGGCAGGCACCGAGGTTTTCTGTGCCATCGGTCAGGATTTTAATGCGTGAACCAAACATGCCACGGAAGGTCACATCGCCATTGGTGCCTGCACCGCTATTTACCGAACTAAAGCCAACAATGCTTTGTAAATAATCAGCACCATCGGTTGCCGGTACAGGCTGGATCGGCTGTTTTGGATCAGCACGTACAATCAGGCCATTGGCATCATTACCGGCAGCCGAAGTCACCACAATCGGTGCCATCGTCTGCACAGGGATATGTTCATTTGCCGCCACTGCTGATGAATAACAGGCAACACAAACCGCAGCCGCAAGTGGCTGTAGAAAAAATTGAGGCTGAGCCATTTTCTATCTCACTGAATACATAAATTGAACACGGCCTAAGTCACTGAAGACCCAAGCAAAAACAACGTGGATTTATGCAAACAATGGAGGTGCCCTGCCCTGCGGGAGCAAAAATAGCTGCTGTAGTACAAACCAGACATGACTATAGGCACGTTTAAAGGCAATCAGTCGAACTTGAATCCGGTCCAGAACTTCCTTGACGTCTAATTCAGGTGGCAAGACCAGGTTGCCGTAAACCGTACAATACTGGCACTGATGACTGGCATCGTGTTCATGTTCGGCAAAGTCCGATGACATGACATGCTGATTTGCAGCGCTATGCGGGGAATGATGTTCGGAATGAACAAAAGATTTTAATAAAAGTGCACGCGTGATGGTCTCACAGACCGGAGCAATCTGGTATTGCTTCGGCAGCAACGGCTGTAAAAATACAGCGATCTGCAAGAACACGGCTGCAAAGGAAAGCAGCAGCCCACTACGTATCACCATAGGAGAAAGGCAAATAAAAATTTGTCACTTCCGAGTATAACAAAGCCCAGTCGAAACTGGGCTAGTAAAATGCGTCAAGGCGACGAAATTTTTAGCGTTTTACCGCAACTTTGGCTTTCTCACGTTGGCGTTGTGCTTTTTCAATTTTTTCACGGGCACGCTGGCGTTTTAGGGGCGACAAATAATCCACGAAAAGTTTACCATTTAAATGGTCCATTTCATGCTGGATACATACTGCGAGCAGGCCATCGGCCTCAATCTCAAATGCTTGACCTTCAAGATTAATTGCTTGAATTTTTACACGTGACGGACGCTCAACTTTATCGTATATTTGAGGAACTGATAGACAGCCTTCTTCGTATGGCTGTGTTTCTTCAGTCAATGGTGTAATTTTGGGGTTAATGAACACCATGGGTTGATCTTTATTTTCAGATAAGTCCATGACAATCAGCTGAATATGACGATCGACTTGTGTCGCGGCTAAACCAATGCCTGGCGCTTCATACATGGTTTCAAACATATCTGCAGCGAGCTGACGAATTTCATCAGTAACTTCTTCGACTGGTTGTGCAATGGTACGAAGACGGGGATCAGGGAAACTTAAAATAGGTAATAAGGCCATACTGCGTCCTCAATTATGCCATTGATCAAAAAACCAAATGAAGGGAATGCTTCATTAAAAAATTGTGTGTAAGATCGTTATTATAACGCAACTTACATACATAATTTTAGGAATTATGATAATGAAAAAGGTTTTGAAGGGCATGCCATCTTTTAGTGCCTTGGGGTTTAAAAATCAGATGCTCGCACTCGCCGTGTGTGTGGGTGTCAGTATGGGGACTATTTCAACCGCAGACGCAGCAATCGCGCGTAATGTGAACCCACCGAGCCTAAAGGCTTCTGCACCAAACGTGTATGTGGTGAAAAAAGGTGACACATTATGGGATATTTCCAAACGTTTCCTAAAGAATCCAGTGCGCTGGCCAGAAATCTGGGCAGGCAATAAACATGTGAAAAATCCACACTGGATTTTCCCGGGTGACCGCCTGTTGATGTGTGACTATCAGGGCCGTCCAATCATTGGCAAAGATGAAGGTGATGGCTGTACCGGTATCATCAACCGCTACCTCGGCACAGACAAGTTACAGCCACAAGTACGTGTTGAGTCTCTGAACAATACTATTCCTGTGATTCCTTTAGCGCATATCCAGCAATGGCTGGAACGCTATACTGTTCTGCCTGCAGATTCTGTTGAAGGCACACCTTATATCCTCGGTACAGCCGATCAGCGCGTACTGGCAGGTAAAGGCCAGAAAGTGTATGCACGTGGTAATGGCCTGCAAGTGGGTCAACGCTATGCGGTTTACCGTGAAGCTGAGCCATATGTCTTCACCGATGCCAACGGTAAGAAATACACCGCTGCACTTGAACTACAACAAGTCGCTTCCGGTATTGCAGTACGTGGTGAAGGCGATGTCACTACCCTGGAATTAACCGACAGCTACAATGCCGAAGTGCGTCGTGGTGACCGTGTTCTACCAGAATACGATCCAATGCTGCCTACCCTGTTCTATCCGGTGAATGCAGAAAACGTGACTAACGGTGGTCAGATCGTCCGTGTCCTTGGTTCGATTGGTACCGCAGCGCGTCATAGTGTCGTAACGATTGACCGCGGTACAGCACACGGCGTGCAGTCTGGTCATGTGTTCAGTGTAAACCAGCAAGGTGAAATCGTGACTGATCCGAAAACCAAAGAGCGCGTGCAGCTTCCAGGTGAGCGTATTGGTAACGTGATGGTCTTCAAAACCTTTGACCAGCTGAGCTACGCCTACGTCTTGGATAGCGAACTGCCAATCAAGGTTGGTGCAAGCATTCAGCCACCACTGCTGGATGAATAATCTGTAAGTAATTCCGGATGATGCTGTTCGCAGCATCATCTCCCATTTCAAAATTTAGAATAAATAAAAATAAGAAGACGCAATATAGGTCTCGACATGCTGCATACGCTTTCTACGCATCAACTCGACACAATCCGTCTCTGGTATTTGGTACAACATTCTCTTTCCAGCTTTTATAAGCTCTATCACCATTATAATGATCTGGCCCAAGCCACTCGTCTTGATCAGTTTGAAACCTGGCGTAAACTGGGTCTGCATAAAAATCATCTGCAACGCCTGCAAGATTTTCATTCCGCAGAATCACAAAGCCAGTTTCAGCGCTGTCTGGATAGCATTCAGTCCAGCTGTGACTTTATCCTGCTCCAGGATGAGGTGAACTACCCTCAACAGCTCAGTCCCTATGACAATCGCCCACCGATTCTGTTTGGTCAGGGCAAAATGGATAGCTTGTTACAGGCGCAAATCGCCATTGTTGGGAGTCGCAAGCCCAGTACCCATGGCCGGCAAATGGCTTATGATTTTGCCTACTATCTGAGTGAACAGGGCTTTTATATCAATAGTGGTCTAGCAGAAGGGATTGATGAAGCCGCACATCGGGCCGCTTTGCAGCAGCACCGCACCATTGCCGTGATGGGTACCGGACTGGATCAAACCTATCCCTCGGTCAATCAAATGTTAAGAAAACAGATTCTGGAAACTGGTGGAACAATCATTACCGAATTTCTGCCGGGTACACCTCCCCTACAGCAACATTTCCCACGGCGTAACCGTATTGTTAGTGGACTAAGCCTCGGTGTGATTGTGGCAGAAGCGGCATTGCAAAGCGGCTCACTGATTACCGCCAAATGGGCTGCAGAACAGGGCAAAACCGTGTTTGCCATTCCGGGACATATCTATAGCGAATATCATAAAGGCTGTCATCAGCTGATTCGGGAGGGGGCGATTCTGATTGACCATCCGCAGCAAGTGATTGAAGACCTGGCTTTGGCAACCCAATGGCAAATTTCTGCTCAACCATTCAGTTCAGTATCTGATGAATCAGAACAAATTGAAATTCCACAGCATCTTCTTCCTCTCTACAACCAGCTGGACTGGATCGGGCAGGATCTAGATCAGATCAGCCTTCAGCTGAATCAGGATGTCTCCACCGTGACCGCCCAGCTAATGGAACTGGAGCTTCTTGGGCTAAGTACCCAGCAGGCCGGCATGTTTCTGCGTTGTCGTACCAGCAAATAAGGTTCACAATAGCCCTTTATTGTTTTGAAAAAGGTATATACATGATCACCACCTCTGTTGCCGAAGCAGCAGCATGCCTTAAACAGGGAGAAGTGTTGGCATATCCTACAGAGGCTGTATGGGGTTTAGGCTGTGACCCTTATAATGAACAGGCTTTTCATGAAATTCTGCAACTGAAACATCGCCCGATGGAAAAAGGCGTGATTCTTCTGGCAGGACATATCTCCCAAGTCGAGCATCTGCTGGAAACCCTCTCTCCCGAAATCCGCGAACGCGTGATTGCCTCATGGACCAACCGTAGCATCTCGGAACGTGCCACCACCTGGCTATTACCTGCCAATGCAGATATTCCGGCGTGGATCAAAGGCAATCATCCGAAGGTTGCGGTACGCGTGACCACGCATCCCCTCTGTGTCGCCTTGTGTCAGGCCTTTGGCGGCTTTATTGTGTCGACCAGCGCCAATCCTGCTGGCGAGAATCCTGCCCGTTCACTGCAAGATGCCATCCAGTATTTTAAAGATTCGGAAACGCTGAATTATCTGAATGGGGATCTAGGACTGAGTCAGGAACCAAGCAAGATTATTGATGCTGTCACCGGTGAAGTGATCCGCGCTTAAGCACGGATCTACCTGGTCGGGGCCTACAAGCCGACCGTAGTTTTAAGACAAAAAAAAACTCAGCCATATAGGGATGGCTGAGCATAAAAAAGGATGTGTAAAACACATCCAGAGGGTTCGAAAATCTCTGGGAGTTTGATAAATCAGGAAATTTTCTGAAGCATCATTCTCGATGTGGTTATTATGTGAGAAAGTGAATCGGATCACAAATACAATAAAAATCTTTTATTTATACTTTTTAAGTATTACTGGTGATTCAAAATTGGACAAAATTCAAATTATCTTGCTATTTTTATTCTGATTTTATTCAGAAGCTTGGAATTTATTATTCGTTTTTACATTCAAAATAAGGATATTTACCGTCTCATCCTATTAGAATAAATTGATCAACTGACTATTTATTAATCAATTTATTCTTTCATAAAATCTAAAGACCCGCTTAGACCTTGAGTTTAGGCGTATATTGCGCCAGGAAAATCCCGAATAAAATCACTATGCCACCTATGGTGTGGTAAACCGTCCAGGACTCACCCAGCCACAGATAAGCAATCAGAGCAGTAAACACTGGCATCAGGTTCATAAAAATACTGCTGCGGTTGGGGCCAAGCAGTTGTACCGCCAGCATCCATAAAAATGGCGCAGCAATGGAAGGAAAAATCCCCGCATAAACAATACTGCTGGCATTCTGGCTATTGATTGGATCCAGACCGGTCCAGAGAATCATCGGGATATGCAGCAAGATACTAAAACAGACCTGTATATAGAGGCTTTGAATCAACGGCATCTGCAATTGCCATTTTTTCAGGAAAATCCCGTAGCAGGCATAGAAAAATACGGCGATCAGCATCAGCACATCGCCGATATAAGTATTGCTGAAATTCAGCAAATGTCCCCACTGCCCTTGTGCCATCACATACATCAGACCACAGATCGACAGGAAACTACCGATAATCGCCGTGATCGCAGGTCGCACATGCAACACGAAGATACCCACAATAATAGTAAACACCGGAATAAAGGCATTGATCAGACCCATATTGGTCGCAGTAGTATAGTGCGCCGAGGTATAGGCCAAGCCCTGATACAGTACCATACCGAAGGCACTCAGCACAGCAAGTTTACCCAAGTGTGGGCGAATATTGGACCAGCTACGGATCACTTGCGGCAGCACAAACGGCGTCAGGATCAGCAGCGCCAGAATCCAGCGGTAAAAACTGATGCTCACCGGTGAAATGTAGTCCGCCACATAACGGTTCACGGTCATGTTCAGCGACCAGATCAGTATCGCAGCCAGTGGTAATAAAAATGCCCACCACACTACCTTGTGTTTCTGTGTCATATGCTCATCCATAAAGTCTATCGGCTTATGATTCCAACATGCCGGAATCAGATTTGACCCATTGTTCAGTCAGGTAGGCAAGCATAATTGATTTTTCACACAAAATTAATGCACAGAATAAAATTTACTTCACTGCGCTACAGCTTTTGACTTGTATAGAGACTAAATACCCGCTACAACATTTGACAGGATAAACACATCAAAAAACAGGACTTCAAATGAGCACTTCCGTCTACAATATTCCAGTCACCAGCATTCAGGGCGCAGAATTCACCTTAAACCAGTATCAGGGCAAGGTACTGTTAATTGTCAATGTCGCTTCCAAATGCGGCCTGACCCCACAATATGAGGGCCTGCAAAAACTGTATAGTGAGAAAAAGGCTGAGGGCCTGGAAATCTTGGGTTTTCCATCCAATGATTTTCTGGAACAGGAACCCGGTAGCGAAAAGGAAATCCAGGACTTCTGTTCTACGAATTATCAGGTAGAGTTCCCGCTGTTTGCTAAAATCCGCGTGGTGGGTGAAGCCAAACATCCGCTGTATGCCGCATTAACTCAAGCTATTCCGGAACGTACCGGTGAAGGCCCATGGTGGAAAGATCTGGTCGATTATGGCCTAACACCAAATGAGCCACCTGAAGTGTTGTGGAATTTTGAGAAATTCTTAGTGAATAAAAACGGCGAAGTGATCGCTCGCTTTGCACCAGACATTACGGCTGATGATCCAAGAATCGTTGATGCAATTAATGCTGAATTAGCTAAATAAGCTGTAACAGTAATGTAAGCATCTTGCATAGATCAGGATGCTTATATTTTTAATTTAGAAACAATGGCTTATATCAATAAATTCACCCTATAATATTCTGCTACATTTCTTCTTGATTTTAATATTTCAGCTACAATCCCTTCAATTTCAAACACATCTGCCGGCCTATTATGAGCTCATACACAAACAAACCGCCATATTAAGGTGAAGTATGAAAACTCTAGTAAAAGCCATTGTTTTATCGATCTCAACTGCAGTCGCTGCGACATCTGCTATGGCTGCACCGCAAGACCATCAGCAGCACAAACCGCATACTCAACAATTGCATAAGGCACCTCAACATCATGCACCAAAGCATAAACAGGTCTATAAAAAAGTAGATCCTTCACGTGATTGGCGAGTAGGCCAGAAAGTCCCAAGCCAGTATCAAAGCAAAATCTATAAGATAGATCACAGCAAATACAAAAAGCTGAGTAAACCAGGTCGCAACCCGCAATGGATCAAAGTGAATGGTGACTACGTTCTGATGAATGTGGTTAACGATAAGGTTATCAAGATTATTGCAGGCTAAGTCTTAAGCCTGTCCTCCTCGGGAAAAAAGAGCGCTTCGGCGCCATTGCTGTCCCACAATTTTTCACAAGAGGAAGCTCATTTGAGCTTCCTCTTGTTTTATGGGTATTTTATCGGGTGAAAATAAAGCTTTTAAAGTTCTTCTTTCAAACAAATTCACTTGAATTATTCTGAGTAAACGTTGAACTGTCCAACCTGTTTTCCCTAAATGTTGAGCGAAACTCACCAATAAATAGGCGATCATCGCAATCCAGATTTGTGTCTGAATTGCGTTCCTGCTGCGGCCTAGAAACGCTTTTAATTTGAGATTCTGCTTAATCGCCTTAAAGAACAGCTCAACTTTCCAACGATCTTTATAAATCGCCGCAATGGTGGAGGCGGCTAAATGAAAGTTATTGCTGAGAAAGCTAAAGTGCTTGCCACTTTGCTGATCTCTATATTCAATTCTTCTTAACACTGGGGCTTTTCTTTTTAGAGCATGTGCGCTATTCAGCTGAATGGTTTCATCTTTTAGAATACCTTTGGATTCAAGCACTGGATGTTGCTGGATTACCTGATACACAGATTTAGGCCTAAAACGTGTGACAAATCCAATGTTTTGAGCAGTCAGATTTGCATACCATTGGTAATCGACATAGCCTTTATCAAAAACTACAATGCTGCCAGCAGGAAACTGGAATTTGCGGCCTTGTACCATGTCATTTTCTTTGCCATTTTCAACTGCAACAAACTCAGGAATATCATTGCTGTGATTCAATCCTATGCTGAGTTTCATGCTGGCTTTTGAGTCGTGAACTTTGGCCCATTCACATAAGGAAAGCGACAGGTCAATATGACTGGCATCCAAGGAATACAAGGGATTCTTAAAGCGAAATTTATGAGCTACTTTTGAGTGTTCATAGTATTTAAGCAACTTGTAAAATAGCTGTTGATACAAGGCAGCAGGCTGCTGCTCATTGATTCGTGCCAGCGTGCTTCGGGGAATAGACTTTGCTCCGAGATGACTTAGCTTTTCCTGTTGGCACTCCAAATTGGACTGAATATCTCTCAGACTTTGCCTACAAGAGAATTGAGACATCAATATGGCAATAAACTGATCCCACCGGGAAGCCGCTCTAAATTTCTGTCCAACATGGTGTACTTTAGCAAGTTGTTCAAAATCCTGTCGCACAACAGGTTTAATTAGCTCATGAAATACGGTATTCTGATGTGACAAAACCTGAATCCTGGTCGTTAAAGTGTTTGTTTGCACTCATATTTTAACTGTTAGGACTCAGGTTTTTTTATTTAAAGCAAACTATGGGACAGCAGTGGCTTCGGCGCTCTTTTTTATCCCTTTAGCCGTAAAACCTCGCCCTTCAGGGCGGGGATATAAGGCTGCAATCCGCTAGTCCCCCTTGTGGGGATTAGCTAGGATTGCTAATGCGGTGTTTGCTGTTGTTGGATATATTGTTTAATAATCCCAATGGGAGCACCTCCACACGATGCAGCGAAATAACTAGGCGACCACAAAGCATTCCCCCATAATTTGTTTTTAATTTCAGGGTGTTTAGTTCTTAAAATACGACTAGATGCACCTTTTAGGCTGTTAACCAAGCTAGAAATAGCTACTTTTGGTGGATAGTTCACAAGTAAATGAACATGATCATGCTCACCATCAAATTCTACCAACTTAGCTTCAAAGTCTAAGCAAATGCGCTTGAATACTTCATTCATAGTTTCGAGCATAGCTTTGGTAAAAACATCTCTACGATATTTAGCCACAAAGACTAAATGAACGTGCATATTAAAAACACAGTGACGACCTGTTCTAATCTCTTGACTATTATCCATAGACCAAATATATTTTAGTGATGAAGACACTTAAATTACGCATAAAAGACAAACATTGCAAGGTGCTAGACCAATTGGCATCTGAAGTTAACTTTGTCTGGAACTATGTCAATGATTTGTGTTTTAAACACTTGCAAAGAAAACAACAATTCTTTTCAGCTTACGATATTGCTAAATACACGAAAGGTACATCAAAAGAGTGCAATTTGCACAGCCAAACCATACAGGCAGTTGCGGAAGAATTAGTTACTCGAAGAAAGCAATTTAAAAAAGCCAAGCTAAAATGGCGTGTCAGTAACAAAAAAAATGCTAGACGTTCTCTCGGTTGGATTCCATTTAAAAAAGTGGCGGTGAAATATGCCGATGGGTATGTCCAATACGGCAAGCATCAATTCAAGCTATGGGACAGTTACGGACTAAGTAAATACAATGTTAAAACAGGCTCGTTTGTCGAGGATAGCCGAGGGCGTTGGTATGTATGTCTTGTGGTTGATTCAATTAAAACAGAGAAAACCACCGCTAAAACCTCAATTGGCATTGATCTAGGACTCAAAGACCTTGCGACTTGCTCAGATGGTGTAAAGTTCAAAGCGCCTAAAATCTATCGTCAATATGAACAAAAACTTGGTATTGCTCAAAGAGCAAGAAATAAAAAACGTGTCAAAGCGATTCATGCCAAGATCAAAAATCTACGTCAAAATATGCTGCATCAATTCAGTCATAAACTGGTGAATGAACATGCAGCCATCTTCGTTGGTAATGTGAATGCCAAAGCATTGGCACAGACAAAATTAGCTAAGTCTGTACTCGATGCAGGTTGGACGACCTTAAGAACCATGCTCAAGTATAAATGCGAGAACGCAGGGGTATGGTATGAAGAAGTCAATGAAGCCTATACCACCCAAACTTGCTCGTGCTGCGGCTCACGCTCCAGTAGTCTGAAAGGTAGAGCAGGACTTGGAATAAGAGAATGGCAGTGTGTGGAGTGCGGTACATTCCACGATAGAGATATAAACTCAGCACTGAATATTCTTGCGCTCGGACATGGGCGTCTCGCAGGAGGAATCTCCGTCCTTTAGGTCGGAGAGGATGTCAAGCCCGCAAGCTTTTGAATCAGTTTTTTGTTATTCATTTGCAAATCTCCGTATTTTCTCCAAATTGTATCCTTATATTAGTACCTGTCCGCAGTAACCCATGATGAGCCCAGTACAATGAAATTCAAGCAGATTCTTCAGAACAGCATTATACCTTTTGCCCTTTTTGCAGGTGCAATTGCACTATTGGGCTGCGAACAGGAATCAGCACCGGCTTCTCATGCTGAAAAGCCAGTCCAGCAGGAAACCGCTGAGCAAGTGGAGCGACAAGACACTACTGAAGTACGCACGCCATCTGTGAACCTGAAAAGCGGCAATATGTTCTATATCGTGCGTGATGTGGCGGATCTGCAGCTCAAAGCGGGCGACTATGTGGAGCAGCTCAAGCAGACTCAAACTGAGCTGGAAACTGCAATTGACAGCAAAGACACAGCTCAACTGCAAACTGCTGCGACTCAGTTACAACAGCAACTGAAAGGCTTTAACCAGACACTCAGCAGCCTGAACCTGAAAAGCCAGGAAGTGGATCAGGTACGTAGCAATATCATGAGCGCTAATCATCAGGCCCTGGCTTCTCCCTTCCTGAATGGTCAGGTAGATCTGAGCAAAGTGGACTTTAAAAAGCTGGAACAGCAAATGAGCAATGTTCAGTTGGAAATGCTAAAACTGGCAGCGATGATGATTCCGGAAGGTTCTAAAGAAGACAGTTAAGAATTAAAATATTGATGAAGCCCATTTATAAAATGGGCTTTTTCAGTTTAAGCAACTCTACTTATTTCATTTAAAGCGATGGAAGGAGGACTTGAGGGCTTTTATTAAAATTGGATTCAGCATGGCTAAATTAGATCGTAATTCGAGAACTTCAATCAGTTGATAATAAAATCATATACTTTTATTAATTAGATTATAATTTGCCCATTATGAATAATTAAAAATACATATGAAAAAAATTTTACTTATTGTGTTCTTCAATTTGGGAATTGCTGCACTGAGCATACAAAGTTTTAGTCATGAAAAGATAAGCGACTGGATTCAGAAACCTTTTCAAATTTCTGCTGAAGAAAAGCGTTTAAAAGATTGGATACTTTATGAAAAATTCATTTTAAATATGGAAATACCCAAACTTGAACCTTTTCCACAGGGGAATATATCTAAAAATTACTTAGATCAAATGCTTTTAACGATAGTAAAAAATACACCTAAAGTGATTGAATCAAATAACAATAATATTAAAATTTTGAATTCTATAAATTTCATTTCACCTGAGTTTAAAGAGATCAAGGCTTTAGAAATAGAAGCATTATCTATCCAAAACCAACTCATGCAGGTAAATATTGTTGACTATTACAGGCAGCACAAAACAACTCAATCTTACTTACAAGAGCCAGTTTTAAAAGTCTCAGCTAAATTACAATACCTGCTTCAACAAAGTGCAATACAAAATTTAAATTATTTAAAAGTCTTAAGTTTTAAAAAAGATCGCCGTCTAAAACATATTGATCCGAATCAATTACATGATTGGATCTATTATTTAGAATTCCATCATCAGCAAAACCCTAGAGATCCAACTTGGGATACTAGAAAAATTTTGCAAGAAATGTCGAGTAGGACTACATATGATGATCAACTTCTTTTAAAAACATACCAAAGCCAAAATTTCAAAACAGTTCATTATCAAAAGATTCAAAAACTTAATATTCTAGCCGTACAATCTAACCTGAGTTTATTTTCAGATTTTTCTAAACCACAAAATATTCAACAAGCTGCAGTGCAGTTGAAGAAACTGAATCAGGTTTTAGAAACTAACGAATTTAAAGATGGGATGGAAATTACAAAAAAAATTGGAGAGCTAGAACAACAAGCTCATCAAGAAATGATTCAAAAATTGGAGAACAGTTTTATCTAAAAATCTTTACAACCCAGTATTTTCAAATTTCTTAAAGTCATAAAAAAAACCACCCTGACGGGTGGTTTCTTCAATCTTAAACCAGCAATTACATTGCACGGTTTTTGATTTTGCGGATGGTTTCCAGCTGAGCAGCAGTTTCTGCAAGAGCAGCCAATGCAGCAGCAGAGTCCAAATCGCTCTTTTGGTTCGCCAGCAATTGTTCAGCTTGTTTACGAGCTTCAAGAATTGCTGCTTCATCCAAGTTTTCTGCACGGACTGCAGTATCTGCAAGAACCGTAACAACGTGCGGTTGAACTTCTAGAACACCACCAGATACATAGATTAATTCTTCTGTACCGTTTTCCAAAATAACGCGAATCGCGCCAGGTTGGAGCAAAGTTACTAGCGGAGCATGGCCAGGCATAATACCTAACTCACCGCCAGCACCTTTTGCGATCAGCATGCTGACAGTGCCAGAGTACAAAGACTCTTTTACACTTACAACATCACATTGCATAGTCGCCATGAGAATCTCCTAAATTAGGGAACTAATTAAAGTTTCTCAGCTTTAGCAAGTGCTTCGTCAATACCACCAACCATGTAGAACGCTTGTTCTGGGATGTGATCGTATTCACCAGCTAACAAACCTTTAAAGCCACGGATTGTTTCTTTAAGAGGTACATACTTACCAGGAGCGCCAGTAAATACTTCAGCTACGTGGAACGGTTGAGAGAAGAAACGTTGGATCTTACGTGCACGATACACGATCAGTTTGTCTTCTTCTGACAATTCGTCCATACCCAAGATCGCGATGATGTCTTTCAGTTCTTTATAACGTTGAAGAACGTTTTGAACTGAACGCGCGATTTCGTAGTGCTCAGTACCCACTACTAGAGGGTCAAGCTGACGAGAAGTAGAGTCCAGTGGATCGATCGCAGGGTAGATACCTTGAGATGCGATGTCACGGCTCAATACAACTGTTGCGTCCAAGTGAGCGAACGTAGTTGCAGGTGATGGGTCAGTCAAGTCATCGGCAGGTACGTATACCGCTTGGATAGACGTAATAGAACCAGACTTAGTAGATGTAATACGTTCCTGAAGAACACCCATCTCTTCTGCAAGAGTCGGCTGGTAACCTACTGCAGATGGCATACGGCCTAGAAGTGCTGATACTTCAGTACCCGCTAGTGTATAACGATAGATGTTGTCGACGAACAGAAGAACGTCACGGCCTTTACCGTTTTCGTCTTTTTCGTCACGGAAGTATTCAGCCATAGTCAGACCAGTCAACGCAACACGTAGACGGTTACCTGGTGGCTCGTTCATCTGACCGTAGACCATTGCTACTTTGTCAAGAACGTTAGAGTCTTTCATCTCATGATAGAAGTCGTTACCTTCACGAGTACGCTCACCAACACCAGCGAACACAGACAAACCTGAGTGCGCTTTAGCGATGTTGTTGATCAACTCCATCATGTTTACAGTTTTACCTACACCGGCACCACCGAACAGACCAACTTTACCACCCTTCGCGAATGGACATAGTAAGTCGATGACTTTAATACCAGTTTCAAGAAGGTCTGTAGAACCAGCTTGTTCAGCGTAAGAAGGTGCTGCACGGTGAATCGCCCAACGCTCTTCAGTTGCAACTGGACCAGCTTCGTCTTGTGGACGGCCTAAAACGTCCATAATACGACCTAGAGTTGCTGTACCAACAGGTACAGAAATAGGTGCGCCAGTGTTAGTTACGTTCAGGCCACGTTTAAGACCTTCAGTAGAACCCATTGCGATGGTACGAACTACACCATCACCAAGTTGTTGCTGAACTTCTAAAGTAGTTTCAGTACCGTCAACTTGGAGAGCGTCATAGATCTTAGGAACGCTGTTGCGTTCAAACTCGACGTCGATAACCGCGCCGATGATCTGAATGATACGACCGCTACTCATTGCTGTCTCCTCAATTCAAACTAATAATGTTAAACGGCAGCGGCACCACCAACGATCTCAGAAATTTCCTGAGTAATCGCGGCTTGACGCAGCTTGTTGTAAATGAGTTGTAGGTCTTTGATAAGCTGACCTGCGTTATCGGTTGCTGCTTTCATTGCAACCATACGTGCAGACTGCTCACAGGCGATGTTTTCAATTACGCCTTGATAAACCATAGACTCGATATAGCGAACCAATAAACCGTTCAGCAGTTCTTCTGCTTCTGGTTCATAGATGTAGTCCCAACCATATTGACGGTTGAGGCTTTCGCTTTCGTCTGCCGGAGCAAGTGGAACAAGTTGTTCTACTTTAGGCTGTTGTGTCATTGCGTTAACGAAGCCATTTGACACAAGGTAAATGCGATCGATCTCGCCCTTGTCAAATGCGTCAAGCATAACCTGCACAGAGCCAGTCAACTGTTCAAGAGACGGTGCATCACCGACCTGAGTTGTTGCTCCAAGCACTTTACCGCCGTAGTTTTTAAAAAACGAAACCGCTTTTTGACCAATCAAAGCAAATTGAACTTCAATTGATTGCTCTTGCTGTTGTTGTACATGCTTAGCCACTTTTTTGAACAGGTTAATGTTCAAGCCGCCAGCAAGGCCACGATCTGAAGAAACAACGATATAGCCAACGCGTTTTACTGGGCGTTCAACCATATAACGATGTTTATATTCAGGGTTCGCTTGTACCAGGTGAGCAATTACACGGTGCATATTTTCGGCATACGGACGGCCTTGTGCCATGCGCTCTTGCGCACGACGCATCTTAGAAGCTGCTACCATCTGCATCGCGCGAGTAATTTTCTGCGTGCTTTTGATACTAGCTACTTTGGCGCGAATTTCTTTTAAATTTGCCATACGCTTAACCTAGTATTCGGAAGTCCTTTCGAACTTCCGAAGGTTGATCCGTGAACCAAACCAAAACTAATTAGCAAGTTGCTAAATTAGTAAGTTTGAGTCGCTTTGAACTTCTCAATACCTGCTTTGAATTCAGCTTCGATGTCTTTGTCCCAAGCACCAGTCTCGTCAATTTTTTGCATTAACGCAGCATGTTCAGAACGGAAGTAAGCGATCAGCGCAGCATCAAATGCAACGATTTTCTTCACTTCAACGTCAGCCATGTAGCCTTCGTTAGATGCATAAACTGAAACAGCTTGGTCAGCGATTGAGTATGGAGCATATTGTTTTTGCTTCATCAACTCAGTTACGCGTTGACCGTGTTCAAGCTGTTTACGAGTTGCTTCGTCAAGGTCAGAAGCGAACTGAGCAAACGCAGCCAATTCACGGTATTGTGCAAGAGCGGTACGGATACCACCTGACAATTTCTTGATGATCTTAGTTTGCGCAGAACCACCCACACGAGATACAGAGATACCCGCGTTCACAGCAGGACGGATACCCGCGTTGAACAGTGATGTTTCTAGGAAGATCTGACCATCAGTAATCGAAATTACGTTTGTTGGTACGAATGCAGATACGTCACCTGCTTGAGTTTCAATAATCGGTAATGCAGTCAATGAACCAGTTTGGCCTTTAACTTCACCGTTAGTGAATTTCTCAACGTATTCAGCAGATACACGTGAAGCACGTTCAAGAAGACGTGAGTGTAGATAGAATACGTCACCAGGATAAGCTTCACGACCTGGTGGACGACGTAAAAGCAATGAAATTTGACGGTATGCTACAGCTTGTTTAGACAGGTCATCATAGATGATCAGAGCATCTTCACCGCGGTCACGGAAGTACTCACCCATTGTACAACCAGCATATGGAGCCAGATACTGCATTGCTGCAGGATCAGCTGCCGCAGCTGCGACAACAGTTGTGTACGCCATAGCGCCAGTTTCTTCAAGCTTACGTACAACGTTAGCGATAGTTGATTGTTTTTGACCAACTGCAACGTAGATACATTTAATACCAGAATTTTTCTGAGCGATGATCGCATCGATCGCCATTGCTGTTTTACCAGTTTGGCGGTCACCAATGATCAACTCACGTTGACCACGACCAACAGGAATCATTGTATCAACTGATTTATAACCAGTTTGTACAGGTTGGTCTACTGATTGACGCCAAATTACGCCTGGTGCTACTTTTTCAACAGCATCAGTAAGTTTTGCATCAATAGGGCCTTTACCATCAATTGGGTTACCCAAAGCGTCTACGACACGGCCAAGAAGTTCAGGACCAACTGGAACTTCTAATACACGACCTGTACAACGAGCTTTTTGACCTTCTTGAAGGCTTAAGTAGTTACCTAAGACAACGGCACCCACTGAATCCTGTTCTAGGTTCAGTGCCATACCAAATAAGCCGCCGTCGAATTCGATCATTTCACCGTACATTGCATCAGCAAGGCCGTGAATGCGCACAATACCGTCAGATACCATAACAATGGTACCTTCGTTTTTAGCGGTCGCGCTGGTGTCCAGATCGCCGATACGCTGTTTAATGAGCGCACTGATCTCGGATGGATTCAGTTGTTGCATTGCGCTATACCTCAATCTTTTAATAGTTCAGTCTTCGAGCGGTTAAGCAAGAAGACGAGTCCGCATTTTTTCAAGCTTGTTAAGCGCAGAATCATCTATCACTTGGTCGCCTGCACGAATAACTACACCCGCGATCAACGCTGGATTTACTTCAACAGAAACATTTACCGCCGCATTGAATTTCTTCTCTAGTGCGTGAGTAAGTAGTTGTTCCTGTACAGAAGTCAATGGGAATGCTGATTCGATTACAACATCCACAGTATTGTTATTCTGTGATTTGAGCTGTTCGTATTCTGCAGCAATTTCAGGAAGTAGAACCAAACGGTCGTTTTCAGCAAGCAATGTCAAAAAGTTTGACACTGCTGCAGTTTGGTCTTCACCTAAAACTTTAGCAAAAAGACTAACCTGCTCAGCAGGTGTAAGCTCAGGGCGATTTAGATAAGCTGAAAATGCTTCGTCTTGCACCGCAGCACTAAGCAATTCAAGTGCTTTTGACCATGAGTCAGTTGCACTTTGCTCAGAAGCGTAAGCAAATGCTGCTTTTGCGTAAGGGCGTGCCAACGTCAAGAGTTCAGCCATAATCCGCCTCTCTTAAAGTTTTGCAGCCAGCTGAGTCAGCATGGCATTGTGAGCTTCTGCGTCAACTTGTTGGTTCAGAATTTTTTCTGCGCCAGCAACTGCAAGGGCAGCCACTTGTTGACGTAATTCTTCGCGAGCAGCATTGATTTCAGTATCAACAGCTTCTTTCGCTTGTTGACGAATACGCTCACCTTCAGCAGATGCTTGAGTACGCGCTTCTTCGACCAATTGTGCTGCACGACGGTTCGCTTGTTCAATCAATTGAGCCGCTTGTGCTTTTGCTGCGTCTAATTCAGCTTTCACTTGTGCTTGCGCGTCTGCAAGGTCAGCTTTCGCTTTTTCAGCAGCATTTAAGCCATCAGCGATTTTACGCTGACGCTCACTAATCGCATTGATTAGTGGTGGCCAAACGAACTTCATGCAGAATGCGACGAAAATCGCAAACGCAATCGCTTGGCCAAACAATGTGAGGTTGATATTCATTGCAAATTCCTCAAATAGTGAATTTCGGAATTAAGCTGATTAACCTACAAATGGATTAGCGAAGATGAAGAACAAGCCAATACCAACACCGATCATAGGCACAGCATCAAGAAGACCCGCGATTAAGAACATACGAGTTTGAAGTTGTGGAGCTAATTCTGGTTGACGAGCTACAGCTTCAAGGAAGCGACCGCCTAAAAGACCAAAACCAATCGCAGTACCTAAAGCACCGAAAGCGATCAAGATAGCAGATGCAATTGCAACTAGACCTAAAGTGAGTTCCATGATAATTCCTCAGAGGTTAGGTTTATACCAAATTAAGTTAAAAAATTGTGCCCAACCATCCCGTGACAGTTAGGCAATACCATTAATGCTTTTCGCTTGCCATGCTCAAGTATACGATAGTCAGCATCATGAAAATGAATGCTTGCAGCGTAATAACAAGAATGTGGAAGATCGCCCAAGGCACAGATAACGCCCACTGGATCCAGAACGGTAATAACGCGATTAGGATGAAGATCAATTCACCCGCATACATGTTACCGAATAGTCGAAGAGCCAATGAAACTGGACGTGCAAGGAAGGTTACCAATTCAAGTACTAAGTTCACTGGAATAAGCAACGCTTTTGCAACTGGGTTACTTGGGTTAAATGGGTTAAGTGCAAGCTCACCGACGAAACCGCCCACCCCTTTCTCACGAATGCTGTAGAACAAGATAAGTGCAAATACAGACAGAGACATACCAAGGGTAATGTTAGGGTCTGTAGATGGAACGATCTTGAAGTAAACGTGGTGAGGGTCCATGCCGAATACGCTAGCGCCAACTTGTTGAGCTACGTAAGGAATCCAATCCACAGGGATCAAATCCATTAAGTTCATGAGGAAAATCCACACGAAAATAGTCAGTGCAAGCGGTGCAATTAAGCGTGATTTGCCATGGAAAGTGTCGCGGACACTTGAGTCAACGAATTCGATGATCATTTCGATTGCAGACTGGAACTTGGTAGGAACACCAGAGTTAGCAGCTTTCGCTACAAGCCAGAACAACAAGCAGAAAATCAGACCAAGGCCGATTGACCAACCCATTGAATCCAAGTGAATAGCAGTGAACCCCATCTGTTGAGCTTCATCAGCAGTCTCGGCCAATTTCCAAGTACCGTCTGGCATTTTGCCATAGGTCAAATTGGTCAAGTGGTGCTTGATGTACTCGGTCGAAGTAAGGGCATGTTCTTCAGCAGCCATAAATCACACCTGGTCAATGTCAAAAACTAATGAAACTTGCGAATATCGCGTGCTGCTTGATATCTCGCTTATTTCTGAAAAAACTTTTCAATTTTTGCTGCGCTTAAACTCGTTTTTGTAGACGTGACACCCAAAACGGAGCGACCCACGACATGGCTTGAACGAGTATAAAACCACAAAACAATGCCACCGGGGATAACGGCTTGACATTGCTTAAAATCAAAATGAATCCAACAATCACTATTGCAAACTTACCGAGCATGCCCCTATACATGTTCGATAGAACTTGTTTGGAAGCTCGCGCGCCCGCAGCACGAAACGACTGCCAGCTAAAGTAGCAGCTCGCTAACCAGCATACGAATGCACCCAAGGCCGCACTCAAAGCTGCGGTCGTGTCTTTGACAACCCAACCTAATAACGCTGAAACGGGTATCATTATTGCTTGTAAGATGACTAAAGCTTTCGCTAATCGTCGGTCAATCAAGCGACTAGTTCGGCTCATTATTTATTCACTCACAGCAATCATGCTTGACAAGTTTAGCTGATGATTATTTTTAATCGCAGGCATTATAGAGTTACACCCCTGAACATGCAATCTTTTCCCGAGCTAAGACTCGAAAATTTCAGGGACTTAATCGTTTTTAAACTAATCAAAACATGATCATTTTTTAATCGTTATCGAGAATTTAGCACACATTTGCTGGTTTGTTCAGCTAATTGTTGCCAACCGTGTACAAAGTCCCCTGCCCCACTCATACTTTCGTCCACTGGCTGGAAGACGATCGGGTTCAGTTTTTTATATTGACCGGCACTGGCGTGGCTTTCTGCCAGCAGGCACATTTTACTTTGCACACGGGTGTCTTGCAGATACTTGATTTGTGCCACGGTCGGTGAAACATGCGGATCATCGGTCAATGCACCCATGAATTTCAAATTCAGCGGACGTTCCAGATACTGATAAGCATCATGATAAGACCAGTAAGGGCGCGGTTTGGAAGTTGAATTATAACGTTGTGCAGTAGTCAGCATGTTCTGTGCAAAAGCACGTGCATTTTTCCAGTAGCTTTCACGGTATTGAGGTTGTTGTTGTGAACGCAGTGCTGCAATAAAGAAGCCAATTCGTACCGCATTGTTTGGATCCAGCCAGACATGGGTATCCACAGTATTTTTCAAGGTTTCACCACGAGGGTTGCGCATTGGTAGCGGATTGATGATCCCTGAATCCAGAATCGAGATACTTTTATTATTGCCTTCCAACACTTTTGCCAGCGGTGCTTCATGCGCCTGTCCCAGCCAGATCACCAGATTGGCATCCTGGATCATTTTACGGTGTGCCGGGGTCAGGCTGACATCGTGTCCAGTCTGATGTTCCAATAATAAGGTCGGCTCTTCCACACCCTGAGTAACTTTCTTGGCAATCAGGTAAATCGGATGCGTAGAGACCACCAGGCCTTGTGACCAGCTTAAGCTACTAAATAAAGCTAAGGTACAAAACGCAAGAAAACGGGACATGGGAGAAAAGATCACGATAAAAAAACTAAGTGTTATAATATAACAGATTCGCAAAAATGCCTATGCCTGATCGAAACTCAGATCGCTTCATGGTAAGATTTAAAATCCTTTTAATTTCAGTTTCGCACTTGAGGTGAACTATGGGTGCATGTTCGCATGAACACCACAACGCATTGCATGGCGTACACGACCATCCGAACGTCGCGCAACGCCTGGCAGAGGCCGAAATCCTTTGTGCAACGACAGGTGCGCGTCTGACGCCACTGCGTCGTGAAGTGCTGGAACTGATTTTGAATGCTACAGGTCCGATGGGTGCCTATGATCTGCTGGCCAAAATCAAAAGTAACAGCGATCGTCCGGCTGCTCCACCAACGGTGTATCGCACCCTCGACTTTTTGTTAGAGAAGGGCTTTATTCATCGCCTGACCTCTATTAATGCCTATATTCCATGTTGCCATCCGCGTGAAGGCCATCAGGCTGCCTTTTTAATCTGTACCGAATGTAAAGCGGTAAAAGAAGCTTCAGCACAAGGTCTACTCGATCAGCTTGCTGCTTTGGCTAGCTCAGATCATTTCGATGCTCATCACAGCATTATTGAGATTTCAGGAATCTGTCAGCAGTGTCGCAACAAAGCTTAAGCACATCACCTTTGATCCAGCTTTCCAAAATCTGGGTCAATATAGATGAACGCGATATATTAAAGGCCATTGATTTCTCCCTGCAGGAGAAAGAGATTGTCACGCTGATTGGTCCCAACGGTGCCGGCAAATCGACTTTAATTAAAGTTATGCTCGGTATCATCAAGCCAAAATCCGGAGAAATCAAAACTTCACGTAAATTGAAGTTCTCCTACGTGCCACAAAAATTCAATCCTTCACATAGTTTGCCGCTGCGCGTGAAAGATCTACTGGCCCTGGAAAAATGTCCAGCGGATATCAAGGCAGAGATTATCCGGGATACCGGCATAGCTAAACTGAAAAATTCCAAAGTCCAGCAACTCTCGGGTGGTGAGCGGCAACGTGTCTTGCTGGCCCGTGCCCTGTTACGTCAGCCAGATATTCTGGTATTGGATGAACCGATGCAAGGGCTGGATATCCAGTCTGAAGCTGAACTGTATGAATATGTGCGCAGCCTGCCGGAAAAATATGGCTGTGCCATTTTGATGGTTTCGCATGACCTGCAATGGGTCATGCAAGGTACCAACCGTGTAGTTTGCCTGAACAAGCATATCTGCTGTAGCGGCCTGCCGGAAAGTGTGCAGCAGCATCCGGAATATCAGGCGATTTTTGGGACTAACCGGGTGTTCTATCAGCATCATCATGACCACTGTGCCCATGGCGACTCAGCAACGCCCTGCCAGCACGATCCCCGTCCACATATTCATCCCGAACCGGAAGCCTAAGCCATGATGGATTGGTTATCTCTCCTTTTACCAGCATGGATCATGGGGACATTATTAGTGTTCCTGACCGCTCCGCTCGGCTGCCTGATGTTATGGCGTCGCATGTCGTTTTTTGCAGATACCATGGCACACGGCACCTTATTAGGTGTGGCGATTGCTGGCGCGATGAGCTTGCCACTCTGGCTGGGGGTGAGTTTTATTGCGGTGTTGTTGGTGGCAGTATTATGGGTGCTGTATGACCCGCGCCTGCCAAATGATGCATTACTGGCACTCTGCTCAGCAACGCTGCTCTGCTCCGGCTTATTATTCATTCAACATTTACCGGGATTAAGACCGGAACTGCTGAGTTACCTATTTGGGGATCTGCTCACCATTTCCTGGTCGGATCTACCGACCTTTGCCATCGTGATTATTGTCGCTTTAACTGTGCTCTACAAAAGCTGGCAAGTACAAATCCAGATTGCAATTGATCAGGACATGGCAATCAGCGAAGGTGTGAATGCCAAATGGCAACGCCTGATCTTTATGTTACTTCTGGCACTGTTTACCGTACTGGCACTGCGTGCAGTTGGCTCACTGCTAATGGGTGCGCTGCTGGTCATTCCGGCATTGACCGCACGTTTGCTGGCCAATTCACCAAAGCAAATGGTAGTCTGGGCATTTGTGGTAGCACAGATTGGCGTCACCGTTGGGCTATGGTCGAGTGCAGGACTTAATACATCAACAGGTCTCACCATCGTACTAACCATGTCGCTCCTGTTTGCTGCAATCTTCTGTATCCAGAAATTTAAAAAGCTGAGCTAAGCATGCAGCAGAGACGCTACCTGATCAGTGCCTGTCTGCTCGGTCAGAAAGTCCGTTATGATGGACAGGACTGCCTGCTTAAAGAGCTGCTAGAACATCTGGTTCCTGATCAATATGTCAGCCTGTGTCCTGAAGTCAGTGGCGGGCTGCCCATCCCTCGCCCGCCTGCCGAGATTCAATCTGGCGATGGTCGAGATGTGCTGCTGTACCAAGCTCATGTTGTAGATATCAAGGGTACAGATGTTTCAGATACCTTTATCAAAGGTGCCTATGCTGCTTTAGAATTAGCCCAAAATTTTCAAGTCACCCATGCCATTCTGAAAGCTAACAGCCCTTCCTGTGGCAGCGACCTGATTTATGATGGCTCATTTTCAGGCAGGAAAATTCAGGGACAAGGCGTCACTGCCGTGCTATTCCAACAACACGGCATTATGGTGATGACCGAGCAGGAATTTTTGCAGCAGCTAAAACCTCAATCTGAATAAATGCTCTGCCTTATTCGAAGTGGCAGACATAATCCACGATTTCATTACACAGCAGCCTAAACTGGCTGTGTTTGGGTACATAAAATGACTGCCCCGGCACATAGCGCTGGTAATAGGCATCATCTCCAATCTGTACCAGACATTCACCAGAAATTATTTCCAGACGTTCTGCTAGCGTTGTTTCAAATACGATCGGCTGCTCTGTCGGCAAGAACACGCCGAGGGTTTTCTGACTGCCATCCGACATCTGGATGCAATGACTGATACAGCAGCCATTGGAGTGAATCCTCGGCTTCTTCAAAATGGAGACAAAGTCAAATTGACCTGACATGGGAATACCTCTTGTTATTGTTGTTATATTTGTATTCAACATTAACGTGATCACATTATTTTTGTTTTTGGCATGATCCGCTGTTTTGGCTTAAGCCTGATGCACCAGACTGAGTAAGGTCGCAGCGCAGGCAAAGAGCACCGCAAAGCTTCTGTTTAATATTTTTTGTTGCTTTGCTGATGTTAATAATCTTAAGACTTTTGCTGCCAATCCGGTATAACCGGCCATCACAATCAGATCAATGGTGACCATGGTTACTGCCATAATCACGTACTGTATCCACTGAGGTTTCGACAAATCCAGGAACTGGGGCAGCACCGCCAGCAGGAACACGATCGCCTTCGGATTACTCATATTGACCAGAAAGCCATGCAGGATGAGTTTCCCAACAGATTTTCGGGTCAGCTCATGCCGGATCTCAATCGACTGCGTTGGTGCAGTCCACTGCAAATAGGCCAGATAAAGCAGGTAACCCACGCCAAACCATTTCACCACCAGAAAAGCCAACGGCGAGGTTGCGAACAGCACCCCGGCCCCAGCAGCCACAATGGCGATCTGTAACAGCAAAGCCAGCTGCAAGCCTAAGGCGTTCCAGTAACCATGCTTAAAGCCGTAGTTGAGTCCACTCGACATCGAAGCAATGGCACCAGCACCGGGAGAAATACTGATCACCCAACATGCCAGCATGTAGGCAAACCAAACCTGATAGGACATAAACCTGCTCAATGAAAAACTTGCGCAGTATTATATGACTTTTCCCCTATATTCCGCTTAATTTCTTGATGAAAATCCATTTGCATACTATTCACCCGGTACTACTTCAGGCACAATAGTTTGATTGAAAACCATAATTTTTTATTACAGGAGTCATGAATGACAGCCCAATCTGTAATTTTGCCATTACCCTCAGATCATGCTCGCTTTATTGTTTTACGTTTAAAAAACCTCAGCATTGAAGATTTTAAAGAACAATTACAACAGCTTTTCACCACACGCGATCGCCTGATTACCCAACACCCGGATGCGCAAATCAAGACAGCTGTCGCTTTTGGCCCTGAACTTTGGTCAAAACTGTATGATCAGACTCCTACTGGCTTTAAACAGCTTGAGCCGATTCAAGGTTCATTTGCAATGCCAGTGGTACCGGCAGATGTGCTGATCCATATTGCCAGTGCGCGTGCAGATATCTGTTTTGCCCTGAGCCAGGCATTCTTCGAAGGTATTCGCGACCAGGTTGAAGTACTGGATGAACGTGTCTGCTTCCGTTACTTTGATGGCCGTGACATCACTGGCTTTATTGATGGTACTGAAAATCCACAATTCCCGAATGACCGTGCTGAAGTGGCTTTACTCGGCGAAGATGCCGGCATTTTTCAGGATGGTTCCTTTGTTTTTGCACAGCGCTATGCGCATAATCTGGCAAAATGGAAAAAACTAAAAGTTGATGCTCAGGAACAGGTGATGGGTCGTACCAAGCTTGAATCGATTGAGCTGGATGATGAAGTCAAACCTGCCAATGCTCACATTGCCCGTACAGTGGTTGAGGATGAGGAAGGCGAAGAAATGGAAATCCTGCGTCACTCCCTGCCTTATGGTGATGGTCGTGGTGACCAGGGGCTATTCTTTATTGCCTATACCAAAGACCTGAAAATTATTGATCTGATGTTAGAACGCATGTTTGGCACATCTGGTGATGGCATTCACGACCGCCTGCTGCACTTCGTGACACCAATGGACGGCGCTTACTACTTTGCACCGAGTGCCGAGTTACTGGACGAAGTTCTGGAAGCATAAACATAAAAAATGAAAAAGCCGGCGCAAGTCGGCTTTTTTTATAATGTATTTTTAGTACAAATTTTGACGTAAATCTTCACTTTTTCACGCTATAAAATAAATCACTTCCCAAATTATCCCGCTGTTTTATCACTAAAATTATGAATAATTTCTGTTATTCATGATCATCACTGAACGTCGTTACTGTTAAACTTCCCTGTTATATCCACCAAAGAGCACTGTGACATGCTTGATCTCCAGTCCAAACTGCCCGACCTCGGGGTAACGATTTTCAGCACCATGTCTGCCTTGGCGCAACAACTCGGGGCACTGAATCTTTCCCAGGGATTTCCGGATTTTCCAGCACCGCCTGAACTGATTGAAGCTTTAGGACGGGCAAGTAGCGCTGGATTTAACCAGTATGCACCGGGAGATGGTCTACCAGTGTTACGGGCGCTGGTAGCAGATCTGTATACACAGCGCGATCAACTGGCTTTAGATCCAACACAGGAAATTACCATCACCCCAGGTGCCACCATTGCCATTTTCTGTGCCATTCAGGCGGTGGTTCGTGCTGGTGAAGAAGTCATTATTTTTGATCCAAGCTATGACAGCTATGCGCCAACTGTCCAGCTGGTCGGTGCCAAGCCGGTTCATATTGCGCTACAACATCCGGATTTCTCCGTAGACTGGGATCAGGTGAAAGAGGCGATCAATGGCCGCACCCGGATGATTATTGTAAATACACCACATAATCCCACTGGTAGTGTCTGGTCGAGACAGGACTGGCAACAGCTGATTGAACTGATCCGGAATCGCAATATTGTAGTGCTTTCCGATGAAGTTTATGAGCATCTGGTGTTTGATGGCATCCAGCATTATTCTGCCCTATCTTTCCCGGAATTGCGTGAGCGTAGTTTTGTGGTGGGCTCCTTTGGTAAAACCTTCCATGTCACTGGCTGGAAAACTGGTTTTTGTGTCGCTGCACCGGCACTGATGAAAATGTTCCGTCAGGTGTATCAGTTTGCCAGCTTCTGCGGAGTCACCCCAGTACAGGTCGCCTTAGCTGAATATTTACAGCAGCATCCGGAACATATTCCACAACTCTCTGCTTTTTATCAGGCCAAGCGGGATCTGTTTAACTCTTCTATTCAGCATTCACGTTTCAAATGGACACCGTCGCACGGTACCTATTTCCAGAATCTGGACTACAGTGCCATCCGTCCTGATCTGGAAGATGTGGAGATGTGCCAGTATCTGGCACATGAACATGGCATTGTCACAATTCCAATATCCGTGTTCTATCAACAGCCACCGAAAGACCTGCGTTTGCTGCGTTTCTGCTTTGCCAAACAGGAACAAACCTTGCTGCAAGCCGGCGAAATTCTGTCAAAAGTCTAGGTTTAAAATTTTAAATATTTACATAGAATCAGCCTTAGTTACTTAAAAGCTAAGGCTTTTTTTGTACAAATTTCCGATAATCAGGTTTCTTTGATAGACCTCATCTTCCACTACAGGACAACACATGGCTAAGCACGCATTGGTTCAGCAGCAGAATTTATGGAAATCCTTTTTTGTTTTCCTGCTGCCACTGATCGTAACCAATATCCTGCAAAGCCTGTCGGGAACCATTAATACGATTTTTGTTGGGCAGATGCTGGGCGTGAATGCCATTGCGGCTGTGGCGGTATTTTTCCCGATCCTGTTCTGTTTAATGGCCTTTGTGATTGGACTGTCTGCTGGTTCGACGGTGCTGGTCGGACAGGCCTGGGGTGCCAAAAATTTGGAAAAGGTTCGCTGTGTGGTAGGTTCCACCCTTTTCATGACCCTGATTGGCGGTAGTTTGATTGCACTGTTCGGGGTGATTTTTGCCGAGCAGATTCTGTTGCTGCTGGGTACCGATCCGAATGTGATGCACCTGTCGGTGCCTTATGTACAATGGATGCTAGCAGGTAGCCCCCTGATTTTTATTTATATTATTTTTACCTCAATTTTGCGTGGTGTCGGGGATAGCACTACACCACTGTTTGCCTCCGCCTTGACCATTGGTATCGGCCTGATCGTTACGCCGATCCTGATCGCGGGTTATTTGGGTTTTCCGAAAATGGGGATTATCTCGCCGGCGATTGCCACCATTCTCGGGAATCTGGCGGTTCTATTATTTTTAGTTCTGTATTTAAATTATAGAAAACATCCGCTCAAACCCGATTGGGCTTTACTGAAAAATATTCGTCACCATCCCGGCTTAAGCCTGATCATTCTGCGTTTGGGCATTCCAACCGGGGTACAGATGATCACCACCTCCGCAGCCGGTCTGGTGATCGTTGGCATGGTTAACCGTTATGGGGCTGAAGCCACAGCCGCCTATGGTGCGGTCAATCAGGTACTGAACTACATCCAGTTCCCTGCCCTTTCCATTGCTATTGCAGCTTCGGTATTTGCAGCACAAGCCATTGGTGCCGGTAAAAATGAGCTGCTGAATAAAGTCACCCGTACCGCCATGAGCATGAATATCCTGTTTACCGGCAGCTTAGTGATACTGGCCTATCTGTTCTCAAAATATCTGATGGCGCTGTTTATCACCGATCCAAATGTGGTGGTGCTCGGTCAGCAACTGCTGTTTATCGTGCTGTGGTCCATTCTGTTCTTTGGTGGCAGTGCCATTTTTGCCTCGATTATGCGAGCCAGTGGCACAGTGAATATTCCGATGGTCATTAATATTGTCACTATCTTGGGAATTGAAATCCCGGCTGCCTATATATTTAGTCAATGGTGGGGCTTAAAAGGCATCTGGTATGGCTATGCCCTGGCTTTTGTCTGTCTATGCATCCTGCAAGGACTGTATTATCAGTTCGTCTGGAAGAAAAAAACCATTAAGGCACTGGTGTAATTTTCAGCCTTTCATAAGAAAATAAAACCGAGTGAAAAACTTGTGAATGGCGTATTTTCTGGTTAATCCATATTTTTTATATGGATTTAATTTTATCGTATTTTAACCCCTGAAAATTCCTTGTTATAACCAGCTCACAACATAAAAAACACAAGGTTTTTCTCATGGCTGAACGTAAAATCCGTCTCGGTGCTTTTATCCCAACCACCTCTCAACATGCTGCTGGCTGGCGTCATCCAGAATCACGTCCGCAGGATCATCTTAATATCGACTATGCCATTGAACTGGTCAAAACCGCAGAGCGAGGTCTGTTTGATGCCTATTTTCTGGCTGATACCCTGGCAGTTCGTGGCGATTGGGGTTCAGTGACCAGCAAAGGCTGGAGCTTGGGCGATAAAGACACGGGCTTTGAACCAGTGACCCTGTTCGCAGCGCTATCTGCCGTGACCAAACATATCGGCTTTGTGGCAACTGCATCGACCACCTATGAACATCCTTATACGCTGGCACGTAAATATGCCTCACTGGATCATATTTCTAAAGGCCGCGCAGCATGGAATGTGGTGACTACGGCCTCCAAGCAGGTAGCGCGTAATTTTGGCCTGTCTGAACATCCAGATGCCAAGACCCGTTATGCTCAGGCACATGAATTTATTGAAGTGGTGCAGAAACTCTGGGATTCCTGGGAAGATGATGCTTTTATATATGACAAGGATTCAGGACAGTTTTTCCAGCCCGAAAAATTCCATGAGCCACAGCACAAAGGTAAATTCTTTGAGGTCCAAGGCGCACTGAATGTGCCACGCCCGCCACAAGGTTATCCCGTAATTGTACAGGCTGGTCAGTCTGAAGATGGCCGTGAACTGGCAGCGAAATTTGCCGAAGTAATTTTTACTGCACAACAATCCTTGGAAGATGCCCAAGCCTTCTACCGCGATGTCAAAGGTCGTCTGGCCAAATATGGTCGTCATGCTGATGACCTGAAAATTATGCCAGGTGTTTCGATTTTTGTAGCCAAAACTGCAGAAGAAGCGCAGGAAAAATACGATCTGCTCAATAGCCTGATTCATCCGCAAGTCGGTCTGGGTCTGCTTTCTGGCCTGGCAGGCGGAATTGATCTGGAACAGTACGATCTGGATCAGCCATTCCCGGAACTAGATGAAAAGCTGATTGATTTTGGCAGCCGCCAGCAGATGATGATTGAGATTGCCCGTAAGCATCATTTTACTATTCGACAGCTGTATGAATATGTGGCTTCTGCACGCGGTCACTGGACGCTGGTCGGCACACCTGAGCAGATCGTGGATCAGCTGCAAGAATGGTTTGAACATGAAGCGGCTGATGGGTTTAATATCCTTCCTCCAAGTACGCCAGCTGGTCTGAATGACTTTGTCGACTTAATTGTGCCGGAACTGCAACGTCGTGGTCTTTTCCGGACTGAATATGAAGGAACCACTTTGCGTGAGAACTTAGGCTTAAAGCGACCAGAAAACCAGTATGTACTAGCACAACGGAATACTGCTGTAGCCTCTTAAATCCATTACTTATAAAAAATGCCCTTCGGGGCATTTTTTTATTTCTTAATCATTTTTTTGTGCCTGAATATCTGCCTTAAATCACCTTATCTAAAAATAGCTGCTTTGAGATAAGCACTGCAGATTTACTGCTGTAGATTTTCCAGCACTCATCATAAAATCTTGCTGATTTTTAAACACATAAAAATATTGTGTATTTTATGTTATTGTTTTAATTATTAAAATTATTTGGCACAGTAATTGTTCTTGTCTATTCGATGAAAAAATCCATAGATAAGGAAACAGACATGGCAAAACGTCAAATTAAACTCGGTGCTTTTATTCCCGCAACTGCCCAGCATGCCGCTGGCTGGCGTCATCCGGAATCACGTCCGCAGGATCATCTCAATATCGACTACATTATCGAGTTGGCAAAAACCGCTGAGCGGGGCTTGTTTGATGCCTATTTCTTGGCAGATGGCCTTTCAGTCCGTTGGGGATCAGCAGTAGAAGGCCAACTTGGTCTGGGTGATAAAGGCGTTGGCTTTGAACCGGTAACACTCTTTGCGGCTCTCTCTGTGGCAACCAAAAACTTGGGCTTTATCGCTACAGCATCGACCACTTATGAAGATCCCTATATTCTGGCACGTAAATTTGCATCCTTAGATCATATTTCTAAAGGCCGTGCAGCATGGAATGTGGTCACCACTGCATCGGCTGATACTGCACGCAACTTTGGTTTGGAACAACATCCCGAGCCAAAAGTGCGTTATGAACGTGCCGATGAGTTTATTGAAGTCACGCAAAAACTCTGGGATTCTTGGGAAGATGATGCCTTTATCTATAACAAGGAAACTGGGCAGTTCTTCCAGGCAGATAAGGTGCATGAGCCATTACATAAAGGGAAGCATTTCAATGTACAGGGGCCTCTGAATGTTTCTCGCCCACCGCAGGGTTATCCTGTGATTGTTCAAGCGGGTCAATCCGAGAATGGCCGTGAACTGGCAGGAAAATATGCTGAAGTGATCTTTACAGCTCAACAAACGCTAGAAGATGCTCAAGAATTTTATCGCGATGTAAAAAGCCGTTTGCTGAAATATGGCCGCCATCCGGATGACCTGAAAATTATGCCAGGTGTTTCGATTTTCGTCGCCAAAACTGAAGAAGAAGCCAAAGAAAAATATGATTTCCTGAATAGTCTGATTCATCCAAAAGTGGGACTGGCTCTACTCTCAGGTCTATCAGGTGGCATTAACCTGGAGAAATATGATCTGGATGCACCATTCCCGAAACTGGAAGATACTGACATCAATTTCTCTAGCCGCCAGCAGATGATGATTGATATTGCCCGTAAACATAATTTTAGCATTCGCCAGCTTTACCAATATATCGCTTCAGCACGTGGGCACTGGACGCTGGTGGGTACACCAGAACAGGTCGTAGATCAGTTACAGCAATGGTTCGAAAATGAAGCAGCTGATGGCTTTAATGTGCTGCCACCAACCACCCCTGCCGGTCTGAATGATTTTGTTGATTTCATTGTCCCAGAATTACAACGCCGTGACCTATTCCGCACAGAATATGAAGGCAAAACTTTACGTGAAAATTTAGGATTAAAGCGTCCTGAAAATCAGTATGTGACTGAAAGCAAGCTGAACAAGGCAGCTTCCTAATCAAATGCAAGAAGAATGCCCTTCGGGGCATTTTTTTATTGCTTCAGTTATCTAAAAATACACCCAACAAAAAAGCCTGCTTTAACAGGCTTTTTAAGCTTTAAAGGTTTACCAGGCAAACTGGTAATCTGAAAAATGTCGCGGTTTCTGGAACAGCACCTCTTTGCTTGGATCGCTAAAGTCCTGCAAAATATTGTTCTTAATATTGTGCAGACGAACATCCTCACGCTTGCGTGGATGTGGTACAGGTACATCAACTATCCGTTTAATCCGTCCCGGATGTGGTTGCATCACCACCACGCGATCACCCAAGAAAACCGCCTCTTCCACATCATGGGTCACAATGATCATGGTGATCTTTTCTGTTTGCCAGATGCGTTGTAATTCATCCTGCAGATTCTGACGAGTCAAGGCATCCAGTGCACCAAAAGGCTCATCCAGTAACAGGATTTGTGGACGATTTACCAGACTACGGGCAATCGCGACACGCTGGTTCATCCCGCCAGACAGCTGTGATGGATAGGCATTTTTAAAATTGCTGAGATTAACCAATTCCAGATGCTCATCAATCAGTTTGTCTTCTTCAGCGCGGGTTAAGTTACTTTTATGCAAGGCAATACGTACATTTTCCCGAACACTGAGCCATGGAAACAGGCGGTGATCTTGAAAGACAATGCCGCGATTAAGGCTGGTACCAATGGCTTTTTCACCATCCACCAGAATATTGCCCTGATATTGATTTTCCAGACCTACCAACAGGCGAAGCAAGGTGGATTTACCACAGCCACTGCTACCGACAATACTAATGAATTCACCCGGCTGAATATCTAAATTGATATCTTCTAAAACCACCAGATCTTCATTATTTTGCGAGGGATATTTTTTATATAAGTGTTGAATCGACACTGAACCGAGATCTTGCTGTGTCATCGTTCACTCCTTTTTTGATTTAATCCAGATATAGATCTAGAGTTTTGCCAATGACACTTCTGTTGATTTAATCAGCACCACCACTTCCGAACCGATTTTTAAATCCAGATCCTGTACCGAACGGGTACTTATAATTGAAGTAAAAATGCCGGCTTTGGTTTCCACATTTACTTCTGAAACAACACTTCCTTCTACAATTTCCTGAATAACACCTTTAAACTGGTTACGCACGTTAACTGATGTAATTGTCATTATATTTACCCTTTTGGTTATTGATGAGCATAATATAAAAGATTTTACAGTGAATACTTATCTTGATTTAATATTTGATTATCGCTACTGGTTTTATCTTATTTTATGATTAATTTTCTATTTAAACCTATATATACCAGATTGATAATTAAAGACCGATTTATTATTTACAAAAAGTCATGAATTAATAGATGATTGTCTATATTTTAATAATTTGAAATAAGAATTATGTCGATATTTACACATCCCATTATTAGTCAGACAAGACGGCATGAACGGGCGACTGCTACCGTCTTTGAAGACCCGTTGTCTAAAGCCTTGCTGGAACGAATCAAACAGATTGCACCGAGTGATGCCAATGCGTTAATTATCGGTGAAACCGGTACCGGTAAGGAGCTGGTGGCACGCCAGATTCATGATCTGAGTCATCGTGCCCATGGTCCCTTTATCGCAGTGAACTGCGGTGCCTTAACAGAATCGCTGGCCGAAAGTGAGCTTTTTGGGCATGAAAAAGGCGCTTTTACCGGGGCAATTAGCCAGCGTATCGGCTGGTTCGAAGCAGCGCATAATGGCACGCTATTCCTGGATGAAATTGGTGACCTATCCCTGCCAATGCAGGTCAAATTATTGCGGATTTTACAGGAAAGAGAAATTATCCGGGTCGGGTCGCTTAAGCCGATCCCGATCAATGTCCGCATCATTGCTGCAACCAATGTCGATCTGGAAAAGGCAGTGATTGAGGGTAAATTCCGCGAGGATTTATTCTATCGCCTGTATGTGGCATTACTGCGTATTCCACGACTGGCCGACCGTCGTGAAGATATTCTGCCTCTGGCGAAATACTTTGTGGAACGTTACCAGACTAACCCGCATGACACCCCTCTACGTATCTCGGCGCTGGCAGCGAAAAAGCTGATTCAACATCGCTGGCCGGGCAATATCCGTGAGCTGGAAAATACCATGCACCATGCGGTGCTGGTCAGCCGTAATGGCGTCATTGAACCGGAAGATATCAGCTTTTCCAACCTGGTGACTGGCAATATCAAGTCTTCCGGTTTTCCCCAGAGTCAGCCGCATTCATCAACTGACTTGAATATGGAGATTCATAACCTTCAGGATGCTGAACAGTTGCTCCAAGCAACCTTTAAACAGCTGTTTGACGCTTCTGGGCAACTGCCTGATCTGAATATCAATGAACTGATTGAAGAACGCTTTATTCGCAGTGCCTATGAACATTGCCAGTACAACCAGGTACATACTGCAAAGCTGTTAGGAGTGACCCGTAATGTCATTCGGACGCGTTTATTAAAATACGGCCTGATTTAAAAACTATGTGAAAATTATTATTTATATTCATACAATGATATTTTTAATTTTAGATAAGATATTAAAAAACCCGTTTTATTTAAAACGGGTTTTTTATTTTAATTGGATTATTCAACCGGATTTTTCTTCCACTTGGTAAAATGTTTTTCTACCGCAAGTAAACCATAATTAAATGCTAACCCTAAAACAGTCATAATTAAAATACCGACAAACATTTGTGGAATTTCAAAACTATATTGGGAATACATAATCAAATAACCTAAACCAGCTTTAGAACCGAACATTTCTACCGCAACCAGTGCCAGAATCGAAATCGCACCAGCCAGACGGATGCCCACAAAAATAGTCGGTACAGCTGCCGGCAAGATCACTTTTCTAAACAGCTGATACGGTGGCAAACCCATGGTACGTGCAGATTTAATCAGCAATGGATCTACGTTTTGTACCCCTGAAATCGTATTCAGTAAGATTGGCCAAGTGCAGGCATAAACCAGCAAACTGATTTTTGACACTTCACCAATCCCCAAAAACAGGATAAATACCGGCATTAAAGCCAGTGCAGTGGTATTACGGAACAGCTCTAACAATGGATTTAAGGTTTCTGCAATCAGCTTGTACCAGCCAATCAGCAAACCTAGTGGAATAGCCAGTAATATCGCCAAGGTAAAACCAATCACTGAGCGTTGTAGAGAAACTACCAAATGATGGGTCAATTGCCCTGATTGATATAGTTCCCAACCCGTTTGAAATACCTGACTTAAAGGTGGTAGAAAGGCCGCACTAACGACACCCATACGCGGTAAGACTTCCCAAAGCAGGAAGAACAGTACTATGGCAATGGATCGCTTAAACCCAGAACTCAACCAGGTGAGTTGGATATTGAGTTTCTTGCGGTTAAAGGTAGCATTGGGATAGGCCAATGCCTGATTTTTTGCTGTTGTCATATTGATAATCCTCTTTTTTATATTCTTTTAAGCACTGTGCTGTAGCTGCTTGGTCTTTTCTAATGCCTGTGCTTTCACCACTTCTTCACTCAACTGCGACCAGATTCTATGACGTAACCGCCCATATTCTGCCGTTGAACGAACGTCTTCATCTTGCAAACGTAAACTTTCCGGAATCTCGATCACATCCTTAATCCGTCCCGGACGGGAAGTCATGATAGCGACGCGCTGGCTGAGGTAAATCGCTTCATCAATACTATGGGTAATAAAAATGATGGTGGCTTTGGAACTGCGCCAAATGTTCAGCAATTCTTCCTGTAAGGTTTCACGGGTCTGGGCATCCAGTGCAGCAAATGGCTCATCCATCAACAGAATTTCTGGTTCATAGGCCAAGCTGCGGGCAATGGCCACCCGCTGCTTCATCCCGCCAGATAATTCATTCGGATAGTGATTTTCAAAACCAGTTAATCCCACCAGCTGTAAATAATATTTGGCCTTCTCACGACGGGTCTTTTTATCTACGCCTTTGGCTTCCAGACCAAACTCAATATTTTCTAGCGCGGTCAGCCATGGATAGAGCGCATATTGCTGAAACACAATGCCGCGATCCAGACCTGGCTTGGTAATTTCCTTGCCATTCAGCAAAATCTGACCGGAGCTTGGACGGGTTAAGCCCGCAATTAAATCCAGTAAAGTCGATTTGCCACAACCACTCGGCCCCACGATGCATACAAATTCACCTTGCTGAATATCTAGAGTGACATTTTCTACTGCAACAAAAGGTGCAGAGGGCAATTTACCTGTGGTTTTAGCTGGAAATTCTTTACGGACATGGTCCATTTTTAATGCAATCGTCATTGTTATAATCCTTGTGTATTCTGGTCGGCATAAGGGTTGAAACGGTTACTGAAAACGTTTTGCGCATTCAGTACGCCTGGTTTCAGTTTTTGTTCTTTCTCCATGAATTTGATCCATGGCTCGAAGTCTTCTGCCTTCTGCACCCCACCCGCACTATGCACACCATAACTCTGGAAATATGGAATCAGGGCATGATTCTCGTTGCGACCCCGCTCGGAAATGATGCGCTTAAAACGGGCATGTACTTCTTCAACGGGTGTGGTCTGCACCCAGCGATGTGCTTTAGCTACTCCTTCCACAAAGGTCTTTACGACTTCAGGATGTTTCTCGATAAACTCTTTGCGCATCGAGTAGCTCCCTGCGGTGAATGGGCCATATAAATCTACATCTGCAAAAATTTTACGCACACCGCCATTCTTTAAAGCGCGCTGTTCCGTAATGCTGGATAACACAGCGACATCAATTTGCCCGTTACGAAGTGCCTGTTCAGAAGTAATCGGTGGCAGCATGATGAATTCCACCTCTGAAATTTCTTTTGCTGTTAAACCATTTTTTTCCAGCCAATCACGTAGTACAAAATCATGATGAGCGCCGAAGGTATTCATCGCCACTTTCTTGCCAATAAAATCACGCGCGGTACGAATTGGACTATTTTCCAACACATAGAAGCCTGCTGACTGCTTATAGTCACAACCATAAGAAGCCACTACAGGGACGACATCCAGACCTGCTGCCATCACTTTGACAACTGCGCCATTAAAGGCTGAAGCAAAGTCCACATCTCCTGCCACCAAGGTCAACAGATCCTGTGGTCCGCCTTGTACAGTACCGACATAATTCAGCTGGATATTGCCGAGATAGCCCAGGTCTTTGGCCAGCTCTGGCAGGGACACCAGTCCGGCACTACTCTGATAACGCAACTCAGTGACAGGTAATGAGGTATCCGGAGCGCGATTCAGACTGCAGGCAGACAGATTCAGGCCAACCAGTAAGGCAACAGATGCCCGTTTTAACCAGATTGATATTTTTTTCATTTCTCTTCTGCCCCCTACTTCTGCCATGTCAATAAACGCTGCTCAACTGCCACCAGTAGGCGGTTGAGAATCAGGCCAACCGCACCAATCACCAACATCCCGAGTAGAATTAATGGCACATTAAATTGCTCACGACCGCGGATCACCAGGTTGCCAAGCCCCACACCATAATGGGCCAACAGAAACTCCGAACCAATGGTGGCTAGCCAGGCAAAGATCAGCCCCAGTTGTAATCCAACAAAAATCTGCGGGCTTGCTGCAGGTAAAATTAGTTTGCGATAGGTATAAGTGGTCGGGAACTGGTAAACCTGGGCAACCTCACGGTATCTGTTGGAAATACTGCTCACCCCTTCCAAACTGTGCAGGGCAACTGGATAAAATACCGATAAGCTGATGAATAAAATTTTGGCGAAATTGCCATACCCTAAAAAGGTTGAGATGAGAGGTAACCAGGCGAACAGTGAGACCTGACGTAATACATGAAAACCTGGTGCAAAGAACCACTGGACAAACCGTGAAGTTCCCAATAACACACCAAAGACCACGCCGAGACTGGCACCAACAGCATAGCCAATAAAGTTACGGCTTAAACTGGCGGTAACACCTTGCCAGAACTGTGCCTCACTCAAGGTTTTACTGGCAACAACCACGACGTCCCAAGGTGAAGGAATCAGTTTGGCATCGATCCAGTTCAGATAAGAAGCCGTACTCCACAGCAGGATAAACAGTGCAGGGACAATCAATGCCTGCAATGCCGTTTTGCTTGGTTTCCATACAGGAGCAGCGATGTTTTTTCCCGGTAAAGCAGTTGTTTTGTGTTCTTCTAAAATGAGTTCTGACATGATTTAAGCCCCCACACGTGTTGCATAGAAACGAGCCACACGTTCAAACACAGCAAGAACACTGTCCAGGACATAACCCGTTAGACCAATAAAAATAATGCCCATAAAGACGATATCCAGCTGCATCAGCTGACGTCCCCATACCATAAGGAAACCGATGCCTTCACTACTGGCAAGTAATTCCACAAAGACCAGAGCTAACCAGGCCTGCATGATGCCTTGGCGTAACCCACTGATAATGGCCGATAAACTTGCTGGCAAAATCACCCGAGTTAAGGTTTGCAATTTTGAAAATTGGTAAACACGAGCCACTTCCAGTAATCGAACAGGTACCAGCTGGATACCCTTAAAGGTTGCAATCAGCACCGGAGCAATCACCGCCAGAGAGATCGCGACAATTTTTAAAGCTTCATCTATACCCAGAAAAATCATCAGCAGAGGAATCCAGGCAATGATCGGGAACTGGGCCAAAAGCTGGATACTTGGATAAACCAGTTGCTTGGCCTTATTGGACAAGGCAAACCAGGTTCCCAAGATCAGGCCAATACTGGCACCCAGACTGACACTCCAGAAAATGCGTTTGGCACTGATCAGAAAATTGCTCTGCAGATCGCCTGATTGCCACAGTTCCAGCGTCGTCGTCCAGACCAGCTGTGGTGCTGGCAGGATCTGTTCAGGCAGCCATTGTCGTTCTGTTGCGATATGCCAAAGCGCTAATACGGCCAATGGAATCGCCAGGCCACAACACAGCAACAACAGCGTTTTGACGGCTTTTCTAAGCAATTCAACAGGATTGAAAATGTTTTGCCATGCAAAACTACGGCGTTCAATATGACTGATACTCATGATTTTTGCCCCTCGAGTTGCTGTGTTGTATTGAGTTGATCATTTTGGATAAATGCCAGAAAGCGCTGGCTGAAATAGATATAAAAAGTCATGCAAGTAAATGCGATTGCAGTCGGCAAGAATAGCCATTGCAATCCAAAACTGGATCCGCAGACTATGCCGATAAAACCGCCAAGCAATCCGCCTAGAGGTCCGACTAGTGCCAGAATAGGCGAAACTTTGGTCATTTCTGTTTCTTCACCGACTTTGGCAAAAGACATAAAGTTGGCGATATGCAACACGCCTAGTCCCAAGCCCAGCAAGGCACTGGCTGGCCATAAGCCCCAAGCCTGCTTCAGTAGTGCCAAGGCAAATAAAGCCCCACTAATCAAAGTCAAACCGATCAGATAAAACTTTTGATAGCCTAGCCATTCTGCAAAGCTCCCCAAGCCAAATAAGGAACCCACAAAGACAATGCCTTGAACTGTGAGTAGCAATACGGCTGAATGTTCAGCAAAAGCGAAGTTCTGAATCGCAATGACAACGATAAAGAAACCAAAGGTATTGGTGGCAATACTGCTTAAAATTTCGAGCAGGCACACGGTACGCAGTGGCTGATGACTTTTAATTAAACGCAGTGGCTCAAGAATTTCCTTAAACCGGAATTTCGGTTGAGCATCACGTTCAATCTGGCTTTTTTTCTCGAAGCAGATCGGTGCGAATAACATTGCGAAAATAAACAGTGCTGCCACACACCAGAAGGACTTCTGATAACCAAATAACGAGACAAAAAATAGTGCCAGTGATGGACCGATCAGGAAAAAGCCCATCATATGCGAACCACGAAACCAGCCAGCTTTTGCAGCACCAAGACGGCGTAAATGGGTTAAAAAAACCGTATTGATTGAGACAAAACGCATCGGCATTACAAAGCTCACCAAAGCAGTAATCAGTACCAGTGCCCACGGGTTATGAAACAGTGAAGCCAATACAAACAGAATTGCCCCTGCAATACTGCCGATACTAAATACCTGCAAGGAACCTAAGCGTTTGACCAGGACCCCAATCGGTAAAGCCATCAGTAGGACACCAATACTCTGCGCTGAAGAAATCAAGCCTAACTGTAACGGTGAGGCTTGCAGTTCAACGCCATACAGGGAGGTCAGGACGCGAAATACGCCCATCCCTAAACCTGCCAAAATCGTCAGCACAATAAAGCTGCTCATAAACTTGAAAGACAGCGGTGTTGTGGCGAGATTTGATTCAACCGATGACATCAGAACATCCTTACTTTGGCTGGCCATTGGCATTCAGAGGTCGCCAATAGTTTTCAAGTTTGAGTTCTTTCAGGGCATGGTTCAAATACTTAGGTTCGTACCAGGTTTTGATATCCACATCACGGCGAATGAGTCGTGCTTCTTTAGAGATTTTTGCAGCATCGATATACTGAGCCACATGGAAATCATCTAGCAGCGGGTTAATCCGTTTTTTCAGATCCCAGCCATCCCAGTCTTTTTTATAGTCGATATATGGAATACCGCTTTGTGCCCAAAGCTTGTACTGTTCATTACGGTTAGCTTCCTGACTGCTCCAGTGTGCTTGCTTCACTAAGGTTGTCACCACACGCTGGACAATATCTGGATATTGTCTTTCAAACGCTTCTGTGACCCAGAACGCAGATAAAGCCGAAACTTTTGGATCTTTGGAGGTGATTAAGCGTTTTGCCACACCACGAGCTTCCAGGCTCCAAGGTGTCGTAATCGTGCCGTCGATATCCCCCGTTGCAATCGAGGTACGGGATGAATAGGTATCCTGATTAATAACTCGGAAATCTTTTTCAGATACTCCCTGGCTTTTCAGCAGGCGATGAAGAACGATCTGTCCATTCGTGCCTTTAAAGTTGGCAATTTTCTTGCCTTTTAAATCCGCTAGCGATTTGGCTGTAGAGTCTGACGGCACAACGAAATACACCGGTCCTAAACGCCCAGTACCAAATAACAGTTTGGTTTTCAGGCCTGATGAGCGGCCAACAATCGCGGGCAAATCCCCTTGAGATGCAAAGTCGACTTTACCGTTCGCTAAAGCTTCATTGGTTGCTGGACCTGCGCCTGGGAAGAATAACCAGGTCACTTTAATGCCGTCTTTTTTAAATTCCTGTTCCAGTACCCCACGTGCATGTGCTGATGCAATAAAACTGCCGCCAATTTTTGGACGTCCGCCCTCGCCAGCACTAGACACAGAAATACGGATTTCTTTCGGTGCTGCCGCAGACACCTGAACACTTAGACCTAATGCTGAAAGTGCCAGTAAACTTGCGGTAATTTTTTTAGAGAGAAATTTCATTTTTAAAACAATCCTGTTGAATAATTAGAAGGTGTATTGGAATTGACCCACGACTTCATTAAAGTCTTTTTGGGAACTGGTTTCGTTTTGGTATTTGGTATGGTTCAGGGCTAGCTGGAACTTAGTGGTTTGCGCGAAGAAGAAGTTCAGGCCCAGCGAGTGCTTGTCATATTCACCCCAGCCATTGCCAGGCACACCAACCACATCCTGATCTTTGTTCGGGTTATAGTTGTCATAGCGGTAATAGCCCTGGATTGACTTCGGCCAGAAATCGTCAAATTTGGCATTGGATTTGATACTGTTATAGAACTGGTCACCCAAGGTATAGAACAAGGTAAAGGTATGCCCTTCAGCCGTGGTATCAACCAGCTCATTCACAGGCGTGGCTTTTTCTGTTTTAGCCTGAATGTATTCGTAGGTCACACCAAACGGTGCATGGTTGTAGTAAATATCAAAGCCTAAAATATCGCGCTTGCCATGATCGCTCAGCAAAACTCCATCATTTTTGACATTGTTCTTACCTTTTAAATACGACACACCGAATTTCAGCTCACGGAAAATGCTGGCATAGTCCACAGGCAAGGTATAAGCCAGACGTGCCAGATAATCTTTGCCCTCATTATCATCGGTCTTGTTGATCCCATTACCATTAGTCACACCAAATGCATATTCCAGTAATGGAGCGCGGTAATTTGCACCGTAATCGACATAAGGTTTGACATCACCACGTACAATTAAACCGTTTTGACGTGCTGTTAGACCTAGCTGTACAGGCGCGATCGCCTGAGTAATGGTTGGACGTAAATCTTCAGGAGACTGCGCTTCCAGACCAAACGGAATGAGTTGCTGACCCAAAGTTACATTTAAACGGGGTTGTTCCAAACCGGAGTTGGTCGAGAAAAAGTTGTAGCGTAGAAAAGCATCCTGCAAATTGAAGTTACTGTTATTACCAGCAGTCCCGGTCTGTTTGGCATAACTGAAAGACAGCTGGTAATCCAGATTTTTGCCTTCGTTATAATCACGGAATAAATTACCGCGCACCCCAATCAGTGCTGTTGGAATATCAAACGTTGATTTGCGCTCACCCACGGGTGCCGGGTTACCTGCAGTTGTCCCCTCGTCCTGATAAGAGGCACGTACCTGTACCGTTCCGTATAAAGTCGTATCACGTGCGGATTTCACTGTTTGACGTTCATACTGACGGGAATGGTCATATTTGAAATTCTCGATATCCCCTTTTAAGCCATCGATGTCATCTGTTGTGACTTCACGCGCAACCAGCTCAGTACCTTCTCCATCTTCCATAAACTCTGTATACGTCGCTTCACTTTGGTCACTCGTAGACAGCGTGGTATTGTGTTTTTGTTCCAGCTGCACAAAGCGTTTTTGTAAGACGTCAATCTGTGCTTTAAGCTGTTTTAACTCGGCTTGAGTCGTGTCATCTGCATACGCACTGAGAGAGATCCCTTGAATAATCAATGCAACGGATACAGCCAATAAATGTTGTTTACCCACAAAAAATTCCTGAATCATTAAAATAAAAGACGAAAAATCCCCAGTCCGCCTGCTGGCACAAGCGGACGATATTTTTGAATTAAGGGGTTATGCGGCGTTCTGTTTGTTTAATTTGGCTTCCACCTGGGTTCCCTTAAAGAAATCAGGATTATTCGCGGTATAGAACTGATACGGATTGGTGAATACCAGCGACTTAAAGTCTTCTGCGGTAATCGCCCCTTCCTGCACCAGATCCCAGGTTTCTGCCAGTGGTTCAGTCAGTTCAGGGACATCCCAATGACCCGAGTCAGAGGAATACAAGGCATTAATTTTCTGACCAAATGGATTCCCTTTTGGATTTAAAGCCCCCACAATCGTGCGGTCATCAGCTTCGTTACCGAAATAGAAGTTCGGCACCCAACGATCCCAAATATCCTGTTTGCTTTGAATTTTGGCTAAGGCAAAATCGTTAATTTCATCCGGTTTTTGTGCCTGGAAGCGAGAGGTTGCAGCGACACCAAACAGGCTTTGCACAATTTCATCCTCATTCAGTTCACGGCCTTGGTACAAGGTATGACCATACTGAAGATACAGTTCGACCGCCAATTCACGATCCAGACGTTCCGGGTTATATTGCTGCACATGCTCATTACCACGTTTTTCAAAACGATCCACCAGATGGGTCAAAACATTTTGTCCCCATGCTGCCCCTGCTTCTAGCAGTGCAATACGCAGTTGTGGAATCCGTTCAGTCACACCACCAAAGAACAGCGCTTTGGCTAGTGCTTCAGACGCATCAGCAAAGTGGTTGATGTGGTTAAACATATAATTCGTTGGTGAATTACGTGCGACCCAGCTTTGGCTACCAGAATGTGTCGACAAATTAATACCCAGCTCCACACTCTTCTGCCAGAACGGGTCATAATCATATTCACTGTCGATGCCGAAGAAATCTAACCAGTAAGCATAACGGCGTAGATCCGTATCTTCAGGATAACGATCTGCTACAGCTTTGATCGGGCGGCGTACTGCACCCGGAATCAGGGCGGTTTTTAGCCCCAGCTTTTGTGCAAATTCCAGTTCTTCAATCCCCTCTTGCGGCGTATTCAATGGAATCGCTGCTACCGGTGTTAAACGATCGGCATAAGGCTTATAGACATCGGCATGGAAATGATTAATGGCACGAGTCAAAGATAAACGTAAATCATCATTAGATGAGTTGATTGGGAACAAAGACAGGTTTGGATACAGTACCGCATAGTCTGTACCGAGCTCTTCTAAACGCTCATATAACAAACCTGGTAAGGCTACAGTTGCCAGGTCATAGGTATTTTCAGATGGAAGTGCCCAGAACGGCGGACGGAACAGACGGCGATCTTTACGCTCTTGTGGCGTTGCGTTATACCATTCTGCTGCTAAGGCATTTAAGCCATTACTTTTTAAATGGGTACGGAACAAATCCACGATACGTGAACCACCGTATTGCGCAATATAGTCTTCTAGTGCTGGGCTATAGGCATTGGTATGAATATCAGTATCAATCACCGGAAAATCGAGCTGGGATTTCACCTGCGCTGAACGAGAAGTCTTGCCTTTTAAATCTTTTAAAATAGTCATGGGGAGTACCTAGTTTGTTATCATTTCACTCTCCCTATATGGCAACAAGCATGCCAATTATTTAATATATTGTTTTTATTATATTTTATAAAAATATCCAGAACATTTATGTTGGTTTTTAACCGCTTTCAGTGTTGATAATTCAACACTTGCTTATATCAATTCAGCTTTAATCTCTATTTTATTTTCTATTTTTAAGATAAAGAAAACTTCCTGAATATTAAGATTTCATTAGTTCCAATATCAAAAAAGCCCACCTCTGTGAGCTTTTATTTGATTGATTTTCAAAACTTAAGCAGATTTCTTGGAACGATTCCCAAGCTTGGTCGCAAAAGCGGTTACTTTCTGGTAGCCCGCTGGCAGGATACGCTGCATCAGATCAATCGCTTTAGCATCATTACCGATCAGCAAGCGGCGTTTGTTTTTTAGGACTGCATCGAGAATCTGGCGCGCCGCTTCTTCCGGCGGACAACGCAGCAGCTTGTTAAAGTTCTGCGCTGATTTTTCCGGATGCATCCCTAGACTACGGATACTGTCATTCATTTTCGCCGCATTGGCGATATTGGTCCGGATGCCGCCCGGATGGACACACAGCGCACTCACGCCACCGTTTTCCATATCCAGTTCCTGACGTAGCGATTCGGTAAAGCCACGTACCGCAAACTTGGTGGCGTTATAACCCGATTGTGTCGGCTGCGCAGTCAGGCCAAACAGACTGGAAATATTGATGATATGTCCCTCGCCCGTTTTCTTGATCAGCGGCAGGAATTCCTTGGTCCCATAGACGACACCCCAGAAATTAATCCCGACAATCCATTCCAGCTCGTCATAGCTGGCGCCTTCCACGGTAGAACCCAGTGCCACGCCCGCATTGTTAAAGATCATGTTCACGCTGCCATGATCTTTCTCGACTTCAGCTGCCCAGGCACGCATTTCTTCCAGATTCGCCACATTGACCTTTTTGCTGGTGACACGGACATTGGCATCTTTGAGCAACTCAACGGTTTTAGCCAAACCTTCTTCATTGACATCGCTTAATGCCAGATGACAACCCTGTTTTGCCAGTAACACGGCCAACTGCTGGCCGATCCCAGACCCTGCCCCGGTAATCGCAGCAACTTTATTATTAAAATTTTTCATGGTTTTCCCTTATGAATGACACTGCCCGCGCGGACAGTATTTCTGGTTCTGTCGTGCTTCATGCAGCAATTCTCCCCAATATAGTTTTGACAATACTCATTGTCAATAAACCTTGCTTGTCTATTCGGGCCAAGATGATTTGGTTAGTCTGAGCATAGGTACAATGGCAATTTATTGATAAGATATTCAAAATTTTGGTGTAAATGAGCCTGTTCATCCTATGACACAGTCAGCAACTTCTGAGAAAAAACAACAAAAAACAGCAGCCAAAGAACGCCAGTTTAAGGGTTTGTCCATGGCGGAGCGTCAACAGGCACGCCGAGAGAAGCTGATTGAAGCCGGTATTCAGGCTTATGGTACGCATGGCTTTTTTTCCGTAACGGTCAAAGATATCTGTAATGAAGCCAAGCTGACCGAACGCTATTTCTATGAATCGTTCAAGAAAAGCGAGCATCTGTTCCAGACCATTTTCCTGAAACTGATCGATGAACTGCAGCAAAATGTCATGCAGGCGATGATGCGGGCCTCCTCCGATCCGAAAAAAATGATTGAAGCCGGTTTGACTGCCCTGCTGACTACGCTACGCGATAATCCACGTATGGCGCGGATTATTTATATCGATGCCATGCTGGTGCAGGAACTGCATAATCAGGCCACCATTCATGAAACCATGAGCCGTTTTGACCGCATGATTCAGGCTTTTGTGATGCTGATGATGCCCAACCTAAGCCGTTCCGAACAGGAAATTTCTCTGGTCTCTACCGGCCTGAATGGCTACGTGACCCAGATCGCGATTCGCTGGGTCATGAGTGGTTTTAAACAGTCGATGGAAGAAGTGCTGTCTTCATGCAGTATTGTGTTCCTGACCCTGTTTGAAACCTTTGCCGAGAAAAAGTAGAGGATTTTAAATAGCCAAATGACATGATTTCAGCTGTTTAAAAATGATATTTGGTCGAGTACGGATTGTTTTTAATTGTCACAATTCTTTGCGAAATCTGGGAAGCTGCCCTTTCTGCAATGATACTGTCATAATTAATCTTTGTAATAAGGCTTGTCATAAATATAAAACGGTCCACCGTTAACTGATAGGGTATTGCGTTGTGAAAGATGACTACATTTTAATCGTCGATGATGAGCTTCCAATTCGTGAAATGATCCATACTGCCCTGGATATGGCAGGCTTTAATTGTCTGGAGGCAGAAGATGCCAAGCAGGCCCATCAAATGATTGTGGATCAGCGTCCGGCACTTATCCTGTTAGACTGGATGATGCCCGGTGGCGTCAGTGGTGTCGATCTGTGCCGCCGGCTGAAACGTGATGAAAGCCTGTCGGAAATTCCGGTGATTATGCTCACCGCACGTGGTGAAGAAGATCATAAGGTGCAAGGTCTGGATGCCGGTGCCGATGACTACATGACCAAGCCATTTTCCACCCGTGAACTGGTCTCTCGGATCAAAGCTGTGCTGCGTCGTACCAATGGCCTGAGCAATGACAAGAATATTGATGCCAACGGCCTGGTGCTGGACCCGGTCAGCCAGCGCGTCAGCTTTGGTGACACCCTTCTGGATATGGGACCGACCGAATATCGCCTGCTGGCCTTCTTTATGACCCATCCGGAACGTGCCTATACCCGTGCCCAGCTGCTGGATCAGGTGTGGGGCGGTAGCGTCTATATTGAAGACCGGACCATTGACGTACATATCCGTCGCCTGCGCAAGGTACTGGAACCGTATGGGGCTGACCGTTATGTACAGACCGTACGTGGTACCGGTTACCGTTTCTCTACCCGTGCCGATGTTGCCCTCGGCTAATCTGACTTAGGTAAATCCTGCTTTATGTATAAACCCTACCCTGTTCCTGAAATGGCCCGTGGACACAAGATGCCTCGCTCCAACAGCCTCTGGGATTTTGCCAAGCAGGATTTACGTCTACTGGCTGGTTTTCTGCTGATCGGCAGCCTAATCGGGTTCGGGATCGGCTATTTCTGGGTCTGTATCGTGCTGGCTTTTGTAGCTTTTTTTGCCACGCAGATCCGTTCCTTGTATCTGGTCAATGACTGGATTTCCAACCGTCCATATGATGTACCACCCAAGATCAATGGCATCTGGGGTGCCTTGTTGTTTAACGTCTATCAGGCTCAACGACAGGAACGCATTGTTCAGGCAGAAATGGTGGAACTGATTGATCGTGCCCAATCTTCACTGGTTGCACTTCAGGAAGCAGTAATTCTGATTGATGATAAGCAGCAGATTGAATGGTGGAATCCCGCTGCAGAGCGTCTGCTGGGTCTCAAAGCAGAAGACAAAGGTTGCAATATCCTGACACTGCTCTCTCAACCGGAATTTATTGAATACTACCATCATATAGATGATGCTCCGGATGGCCTGAAAATGCAGTCTCCGGTTGTGGAAGACCATTATGTGCAGATCAAGATGACCCGTTTTGGTGGCGAAAGCCGCCTGCTGGTCGCTTATGACGTGACCCGGATGCATAATCTGGAGCAGATGCGTAAGGACTTTGTCGACAACATTTCCCACGAACTGCGTACCCCGCTGACCGTACTCAGCGGCTATATCGAAACCTTTACCGATCAGGAAGATATCAGTCCACGCTGGAAACGCGCCTTTGACCAGATGCAGTCCCAGACCCGGCGTATGAATGCACTGGTGAATGACCTGCTGCTGCTGTCGCGCCTGGAAAATGACAAAAATCTGGCCAAGAACCAGATCATCGACATGCCGAGCCTGATGAACCAGCTGTTTGATGATGCCCAGGCCTATAACGTGGACTATGGCCATACCCTGAATCTGGATATCGACAGCCACTGCGACCTGATTGGCTCGGATATGGAAATTGCCAGTGCCTTCAGTAACCTGATTACCAATGCGATTAAATATACCCCGAAAGGTGGTACCGTAACCATGGGCTGGCATGATGATGGTGAATCTGCCTATTTTGTGGTACAGGATACCGGGATCGGAATCAATACCAAACACCTGCCCCGTCTGACCGAACGTTTCTACCGGGTGGATTCTGACCGGAGCCGCCGTACCGGGGGTACTGGGCTGGGACTTGCGATTGTAAAACACGTGCTGATGCAGCATCAGGCCCAACTGGTGATTGAATCCAAGGAAAATGAAGGCTCGACCTTTAAAGTCATTTTCCCCAAAGAACGACTCAGTTTCCCGGATTAATTCAAAAGCGATTTAAATCAAAAGGTGCCTTTAAGCACCTTTCTTTTCGGAAAATTTTTAACGTAAAACTTCTTCTTTAGACATCGCCCGGAAATAGGCTGGGCGATGGGAAAGTCTATCCAGATAAGCCTCAATCGCCGGATAACGCTTGCCGGTACGCGTCAATATTGCTTCCAGTGGAAAACTCATCTGGATATCGGCAAAGCTGAAACGGCCAGCAAAATATTCATGCTCACTCAGGTAATCTTCCAGATAGTGAATATGCTCTCGAAGGCGGGGCTGGATAAACTGCTTTTTTACCCCGCTGGTAATTTGTCTTGCAAATGGTCGGAACAGAAAAGGGGCATGTTTCTCGACTGAGTTCATTACCAACTGCATGACCAGAAGTGGCATCAGTGAACCTTCAGAATAATGCATCCAGTAACGGTATTGCTGTCTGGCTGCTGCAGTCAAGGGTTGGAATTCCATTGCCGTATCATAGGCTTCCTGTAGATACTGCAAAATCACTGCAGATTCGACCAGTACCAAGTCATCATCAATCAGGATCGGCGCTTTGCCTAATGGGTGAATCATTTTCAGTTCTGAGGGTGCGGCAAAATTGGGTAGGCGTCGGTGATATTTAATTTCATAATCCAGCCCCAGTTCTTCCAGCGCCCATAGAATACGGAAAGATCGGGACTGTTCGAGATGGTGCAGGATACGCATAGTTGACTCTTTATTATTCTGATTGTTCGTGTTGCCATCAGCATAACAAAAACAGGGGCTACACCGTGAGATGGGTGAAGCATCAAATTACATTTCATCTACTTTTAAATAAATCTGTTCACATCAAAGATGTTCGAATCTCTAGACTCCGGAGCAATGTTTTGGTCACTGGGGTTTTCTGACAGATGTCCAGAATTTTCTGCTGCCATTCTGCATCTAATTTATTTTGAAAACTTAGGCGACGTTCAATCCATTCCTGCCCTTCTTTGTTACTGAAAAAGTCTGCCTCGACCTGAAATTCACCCAATTCAACGCCCTTATGCTGGGCATATATACGTAAGGTAATCATGGTGCAAGAAATCAGGCTGGCCAGTAGAAAATCATACGGCGCCGGACCGCTGTCCTGGCCGCCAAAACTTTCTGGTTTATCCGTCAAATATTGATGCTTGCCATGACTGATTCGCCCCTGCCACGGCGTTTCCAGACTATGCACCTGAGCAGTTGCAATGATTGCCATCCTCGTTGTCCTTTATTCTTATTTGGAAGCACGCATACGTTCTGGAAAAGCTGGCGCTTCCAGACGCGGGCCATCATATTCTGGAATTGAGCCAAAACGCTCATGCCCCATCATCCACTGTTCACGGGCCACTTTCAGTTCTTCCATATCTCGACCAACCAGATTCCACCACAGCAGGATAGGCGTCTCAAAAGGCTCACCACCCAGAAGCAAGATCCGGCTGCCGGCATGAATCTCGACCTGCACCTGCTCCAGGCCCGGTTCCAGAATCACCATATTGTCATCGGTCAGCTCATGCCCATTAATACTGGCTGTGCCCTCAAGTGCCAGAAAGCCATACTCGAATTTTGGATTCAGTAGCAATACGGCCCGGGTACTGTCAGCCGAATATAAATCAACCCCAAGCAGTTCACTATGCACTTTGACTGGTGATTGTGCAGTCAGGAATTTCCCGACCAATACCGTAAATTCAATGCCCTGATCTGTCACCACCGGTAATTCCGGATAATGCTCAAACGCTGGTGCCATATTGATTAAATCATCTGGTAGTGCAATCCACAGCTGGGCAGCATGTATATGGGTTTCGGTTTCCGGTGCCACTTCGGCATGAGAAATGCCATAACCCGCTGTCATCAGATTGACCTGACGCGGGCGCAACAGCTGCTGATTCCCCAAACTGTCATAATGCATCATGGTGCCTTCAATCATCCAAGTAAAAGTCTGCAAGCCAATATGTGGATGTGGGCCGATATCCAGACCATCTCCCTGTGGAAAATGTGCCGGACCAGCATGATCCAGAAAGCACCAGGCCCCGATCATGCGTTTATGCTTGCTCGGCAAGGCGCGTTTGATCACCGTACCCTGACCGATTTCCGCACGGCGTAATGGAAATTCCGTAACAAACTGATTGACGTATTTAATACAGTCATCTGAATTGAAAATTTCGGTCTCATTATTATTCGACATGATTCGGCTCACTCAGCTAGGTTAAAAGATCAGAGCATTTCGATTCCATGAATAGCCAGCATCACAGGATTATGTTTCTCAGTTTTAGGATTATCCAGTTTTACCACTTCGATAGCTGTGCTCGATCTCATTTATTCTTGTCATAGGCTCAAGCTGATTTTAAGCAACATTTTCCAGCTCAGTTGTTGCTGTTTTGCAAAGAGGATTCTTGCGTATTTTTAATACAATATTGATTCATTCCAGGTCGATTTTCTTCTAAAAAATGCCTAAATTTGCACCAAATTGTTTCACGTGAAACGGAATTTATGCTAATTTATGTTTTAATAAATAACACTTTATAAAAATTATGCGAAATAAGTCACAGTTATCATCCATATTTAAATCTTTTGTTACTTTTTCCTGTTCCATCCATCGTAATCTTCCCCAATTAGGGTAGCTCTTATTCATTCCAATTTGCTCATAATATGAGCTTATTAAATTCTGGACCTGAATATGTTTTTTGCTGACCGTAAGTTGCATGGCTCTCATACCAACTTGCACAACCTCAGTGAACATGCTTCAGAAAATATGAAACTTTCTGAACATGAACTGAATAACCGCCAAGTGATCGAACACGCACTTGCGAATCAGCATGCCTGCATTCCAGCCCCATTCCAACCGCGCTTTTATGAGTATCTGTACCAGCATACTTATCAAAGCTTGCGCCACATCCATTTACTGGGTCAGCTGGCCTTTTTACTATATTTCTTTGCCGATCTATTCATTATCCCGGATCTCGCTTTAATCTCCGGACTGACACGTGTCGGAGTGGCACTCGGTCTATGGCTAATTTCTGAGCTGCTCTTCCGCCACAGCAAAGACATCCGGCTGCTGGACACGATCATGCCAATTGCCACGACCCTCTGTGCCGGCATCTGGATGATCATGCTGGTTACCTCCACCAGTCCACATGTGGCGAATTATTTATATGCTTCGGCCATCTTTCTGTTGATCATTCATCTCAGTACCAAGGTGCAGTTCAAGGTTTCCTTATACTGCTCGCTCTTTATCGGTCTGTTTGTATTGATCACCATGACTCAGATCATGACACTGTCAGAAGCATTTACTTTTGCGGTGGTACTAACTCCAATCCTACTGTTTAGCATCTACATGAACTGGACCAATATCATCAACATGCGCCGAACGTTTTTAAGGACCCTGCTGGATGAATGGAATTACCATGCGGTACGCAAACTTGCACATACTGATGATCTGACCCAGCTCTACAATCGCCGACATTTTGTCAATCTGGCGGAGCATAGCATCCATGAATGGCCTACTCCCTCTTCCAGCTGTCTACTGATGTTTGATGTCGATCATTTCAAACAGATTAATGATAACTATGGGCATGATGTTGGTGACCGGGTACTCCAAGTGATTGCTGAAACCACACGCAAAGAAATGCGGCATAGCGATGTACTGGCCCGTTTTGGTGGTGAGGAGTTTATTGTGCTGCTCTCTGATACCCAGCTACAGGATGCGCTGCTAATTGCAGAACGGATCCGCCATTCCATTCAGCGCCAGCATGTACCTGTGCAGGAGAATCCACCTCTGCAATTTACTGTCTCCATTGGCATTGCTGAACTGGAATCGCCTAGCCAAAGTCTGGATGAACTGATTAAACAGGCGGATATTGCGCTCTATGCAGCCAAACGGGCAGGACGTAACCGGATCAGGGTGTATCGCCCGGAGATGCAATCTGCACCATCAAAAACATCCCAATCCATAACCTCGTAAAGCCCTATCAATTTTTCCAGTAAAAATTTCTCTATCCATTATGTTTTTATTGTCTATTTTTGAATTTTTCAGATTAAAAAGTTGTAACGAAACATGTGTATTTTAATTCCCTACTTTTAAAATGGAATATTAAAGAATAGAATAATTTTTATACAAAATTACGACACAAATAATATAATTTTTCTGATGGGGATGGCTGAATGCCGCATGAACTTCATAAGGAATCGCGCCTCCTGATCCAGGAAGCACTTAAAGACCCACTTGTGCGTATTCCCCGTGCACTCAAGTCCGACTATTACTCGCATCAAAAAGGTTTGCACCTGAAATATTTGCTTCAGGTCAACCTGTTTGCCCAGTTTGCCTATGCCTCCTATACCCTTGCAGATATTTATGTGCTGACTGATGTTCATACGCTGCTGATCATTACCAAGCTGGGTTTTACCGTACTGGTGACTCTGCTCACGATCTGGATCTATCATCACAAGCAGAATTTGCCCTTATTTGATTTATTACTACCCACATCCATTATTGGGGCCAGCGCGGTCTGGTTTTTTAATTTAAACCAGTCTGAAAGTCCCTATACCCAGATTTATCAATATGCTTCGCTGGTTTTTATCGTACTGGCCAATTTGAGTGTGCATGTGCATTTCAAGCCATCGCTGATCACCTCCGCCCTGATTACCCTGATGATCTATATCGGTGTGTATTTCAATGTCGACGGGGACAGGCAACAGCTAATTTTGTTTTCCCTGATTTACCTGCCGGTACTGAGTTTCAGTATCTATATCAGCTGGAATTCGACCCTAAAATCCCGGATCGTGTTTTTACAGCACACGCTGAATGAATATAACCGTCAGGCCTTTGAGCATATGGCACATACCGATTCACTGACCGGTTTGAATAACCGCCGTTCTTTTGAATATCTGGCGCATCGGCATTTACTGAGTATCGTTGAGGAAGATCATCCAGACCCGACTTCACTGATTGTGTTTGATGTCGATCATTTTAAAAAGATTAATGACAACTATGGGCATGATATTGGCGACAAGGTCCTAAAAATCATTGCCGAAACCGCCTGTAGTGAAATGCGTCCTACCGATATTCTGGCACGCTATGGGGGTGAGGAATTTATTGCGCTGCTGCCAAATACTCATCTAGATGATGCATTAAAAATTGCCGACAGCTTAAGACAGCGGATTGAAAGAACCGAGGTCGCGATTGACCAGCAGCAAACTTTAAGATTTACCATTTCAGTCGGGGCTGCAATTTTAGAAACTTGTGAAAATGACCTGTATACCTTGATCAAGCAGGCAGATATTGCGCTGTATCAGGCCAAAGCCAATGGCCGGAACCGGGTGGAGCACTATGATCCTTTCATTAGTCCAGTTCTAGAGCCACAAGTGCATGGTTCCTGGAGCAATGACCGGCCGATTAAAATTGTTGAGGAATAAAAAAGGACACTATCAACGTGTCCTTTTTTTATTATATTTAAATAATTAATGACAAACTGTATTAGCACGTCGATCAATAACTATCGCAATATTTTCAAGAATATAATCTTTCGCATTCTTGATCTTAATTTTATTCAAGACATCTTCACAACCAAACTCTTCTACAAGTACCCCGAAGATTTCATCTGCATATGACTCTGAAATTGATTCGACGCCTGAAAGATCAATATGAATCTGCATAATTTCAGAATTATTAAAAGCTTGTTCAATATGTTGACGATGAGGAATAGCTAATTTTCTAGATGCCAAAAAACCTTTTGGCAGCTCATATCTCAGTACAGTATTCATATTAATCACCTCTTAATCTTCTTATTATATTGCTCAGTTTTTCATCATCAACAGGTTTTCCTATATCTGAACTTAGCAGTTCATCTCTATCAAACCTACATGAAATGATAACCCCTTGCCATTCATTCTTTAATCTAAGATAAGCTCTTTTTTTGTTTTTAATATGTAAGGCAGCATTACCACTAATTAAATATAACTCGCCATTAAAATTTTCTACAAGATCGATCAGATGAAATAAACCATATCCCTGATGATGACTTTCTCTGATTTGACCACCGAATCTACCCATTGGGTTATTCCCAACAAAGTCACCAGGTACTCTCTGCCTCCAATCATCTGCAGTCACCAATTTAGTTGAATTACCTTTTTGGATACACCATTCAATTGCATCTTTATGAGAACTTATAGATAAACCCACACTTTTTACTTCACGTAAAAATCCACGCCCCTGATCTGCTAAAGTGAATTCTATAAATTTCTTATGAGTTATTGGATCTTCATAAGTTTGTGCCATTGAGAAACCTGTTGAGCACCCATGAGCCCAAACATTATCATGCACTTCTCCAATAACATCTATTAATTTCAAGAAACCTTCTGATCGTTGTTCACCTACTAACTTAGTTAAACAACTAGATATTTCCGTATTCACCTGATTTACATGTTCAGGACTATCTAGGCAAGCTATCGAAGCATATGTATGACCATTTTTTAATCTTTGATATCCATCTACTTTTCCCCATAATTGCCTATAAAAACCTATTGTTTTTAAATAACTTAGGTTATAAGGGTCTAAATCAAATTTGTTATAAGGTACTTTTTCGAAGTAAAGATAAGTAGTAAGAGGTACTAAATAGCTAGGTGTATAAAAAGCTTTTTCTAAATAAACCTCTCCATAATCATCAATTAAACTATCAAGTTCATTTAAAAGATTAATTACATTTTTTCTAGCCATAGTTAAAATTATAGTTTATTTTTTAATCATTATAGATAAAAAAAGAGTGCCTAAGCACTCTTTTCTCAATAATTTTTTTCATTACCATGCATAGCGCTTGGCGTAATTCAGGCGGACAGCAGTGCTGTCCGAAATCCCTGAATTACTCCCATTCAATCGTTGCAGGTGGTTTAGAAGACACGTCATAAACCACACGTGAAACTTCAGCAATTTCGTTCATGATACGAGTCGAGATCTTGTCAACCAGCTCGTATGGAAGGTGTGCAAAACGTGCCGTCATAAAGTCTACAGTTTCAACCGCACGCAGTGCGATGACCCATGCATAACGACGGCCATCACCGACCACACCCACAGATTTCACAGGTTGGAATACCGCGAATGCTTGCGCAGTTTTGTCATACCAACCGCTTGCACGCAGTTCTTGCATGAAGATGTCATCAGCCAGACGCAGGATGTCGGCATATTCTTTCTTCACTTCACCAAGGATACGTACACCTAGACCTGGGCCTGGGAATGGATGACGGTAAAGCATTTCATGAGGAAGGCCTAAAGTGGTACCCAATTTACGTACTTCATCTTTAAACAGGTCACGTAAAGGTTCAACCAGTTCAAATGCCAGATCTTCTGGTAAGCCACCCACGTTGTGGTGTGATTTAATCACATGTGCTTTGCCCTGTTTGCTTGCAGCAGATTCGATCACGTCTGGGTAAATCGTACCTTGTGCCAGGAATTTCACGCCATCCAGTTTACGTGCTTCTTCAGCAAAAACTTCAATAAATTCACGGCCGATGATTTTACGTTTTTTCTCTGGATCAACTTCGCCAGCCAGGGCTGAAAGGAAACGGTTTTCAGCATCAGCGCGAATTACACGGATACCCATGTTTTTCGCGAACATGTCCATCACCTGGTCGCCTTCATTCAGACGTAGCAGACCGTTATCTACAAATACACAAGTCAGCTGATCGCCAATCGCACGGTGTAACAGCGCAGCAACCACAGAGGAATCCACACCACCTGACAGGCCAAGTAATACTTTTTCATCACCAATCTGTTCACGCAACTGTTGAACACGCAGGTCGATGATGTTTTCAGAGTTCCATAGGCTGCGGCAACCACAGATGTTGTGTACGAAGTTAGATAGTAACTCTTTACCTTTAGAAGTATGGGTCACTTCTGGGTGGAACTGGATACCGTAGAAACGACGTTTTTCGTCAGACACCATCGCCACCGGGCAGCTTGGTGTGCTTGCAGTGATCTGGAAGCCTTCTGGGATTTGAGTCACTTTGTCACCGTGGCTCATCCAGACTTTCAATTTGTCTGCTGAATCTTCAAGATCGCCAATTAAGCCATCACGGACTTTAATGTCTACTTCAGCATAACCGAATTCATGTACTGTACCTGGCTCAACTTTACCGCCAAGCTGTGCAGACATGGTTTGCAGACCGTAACAAATACCCAACACTGGAACGCCTAGCTTGAATACGATTTCAGGTGCGCGTGGGCTGCCTTCTTCGTGTACGCTCTCAGGACCACCAGACAGGATGATACCGTTTGGATTAAATGCACGAATGTCTTCTTCAGACATGTCATAGGCAAACATTTCAGAATATACGCCAGATTCACGTACGCGACGTGCAATCAACTGACTATATTGAGAACCGAAATCCAAAATCAGGATACGATCTTCAGTGATTTGAGTATTGGTAGTCATGACAAACAACTATAGAAAGGCAAACGAAAGATAAGCGCCGTATTCTATCATTTTTCGCCGCATTAAGCACACTATTCGCACAGGACAAATATTTAGTTGATTGGAATATAATTCTTCAGTGTTTAACGAATCATTTCTGAAGATAAGAAATAGAAAAATTATTGTAAATAATCAGCTTCCGATATCCTCTATTAACTGGAATAGAGGATATCACCTGTTTGAATTATTATTTGGGATTAAATGGGAGAGTAATTTAGAGATTTCGGACAGCACTGCTGTAGGCCTAAATTAAGACAAGGGCTATGCTCGTGCCAGTAGCTCATTTATCCTTTATTAATGCTGGTTGTACCACTGCCACTGTTGATGTTTACCGGGTATTTTTTCCAGTTTTTCAACATCAATAATGGGAGCTTGACCGCTTTGGACATTCACTTCACCGACGATATTGACCTGATCTCCTGCTTTTAATCTGAGAGGTTTCCACACCTCATCATCTACGTCGATTTCGATGGTTCCGCTGCCATCTTTAAATTGAAAATGATCACCTTTTATTCGTTTAACAATAACACCCGATAGGGTTACCGCTGTTTCATCTGCCAGTTGTTTTGCTTGCGCAACACTCACTGTATTTTGAGCCGCTTCCCTTAACATCGCAGCTTCACGCTGTCCGGCCCAAGATGCGGGAGCAAACATGGTACTGGTAAGAAACACTACCAATAACATTTGCTTCATGATTGATTCCACTATGTCGCTTCATCACTCATTATTGAAGCAGAATTCATGGCTGGTGTATTTCATTTTCATGTGACGCAAATCACACTTTTCGTAATCAGCGGTTTCTTTTTTTACCAGATCTTTAGATAAATTTAAGACTAATTTTAAATGATTGTTGAGTTTAAAATTGATCATTAACATGCATATACGGAAACCTAACCTTCCGATTAAGTTTCCCCTTGTTCCAGTTTATTTCACCCGTTCAATCTGGATCACATCGATATCGGTAGGCTGGTCACTATGGACGTCTACTTCACCCAGAATCCGGACCTTGTCACCCGCTTTCAGTTGGAGCGATTTCCATTGTTCATCATCGACTTCAATGATAATGGAACCCGTCTTATCTTTGAATTCAAACTCATCGCTTTGCGTCGCCAGCTGCCTGACAATCTTGCCATTTAGCGTTACGCCAGTTTCATCTGGCAGCGTTTGAGCCTGAGCAACCGTCACAGTATTGGTTTTTGCTTCCGCCAGAATGGCCTCATCAGTTTTTGCCCACAAGAAGGAGCTGGATGTAGCAAGCAAGATGCTGCATAGCATATATTTTTTCATTGTTTATCCTTTTTTGTTTTTATCGTTGTATAAGGATCAAGCCGATGCGGCTTCTCGCCGCATCTCGATAATACGCACAACTATTATATCGAAAGTGTTAGATTCTGCGTTGTTACGTGATTTTTCTCGTCATCAGATGGTCCAGACTAAACTGTCCTGCACCATGCAGAAAAACGAATAACAGCCCACCGGTCATGGCAACATTCTTCATCAAATGAATGTTATCGTCCGGTGTTCCTGAACCATGAAAGATAAAGCCGCAGATAAACGTAAAGACCGCCAAGGCCAACGCAGCCAGACGTGCCTGAAAGCCGAACAGGATAGCTAGCCCACCGCCACCTATCAGCAGGATACTTAAGGGCAGTAATTCACTGGGTACATTAAACGATTCCATATAGCCTGCTGTGGCATCGTAGTTCTGGATTTTCATCCAGGCTGAACCGATAAAAATAAAGGAGATAAATACACGTGCAACAAAGTTAATCAAGGCCTCAGTGGCAGAACTGAGAAAGACTTTTTGTAAGGTCAAATCAGGATTTAACATGGGAGTCACCTTTATTTTTTCTTCTCATGACCCATTTATGCTATGCCTGTCTTTAAGCGGTTTTCGCAATAATTTGTAAGTTCAATATTTGGTATTTTTGGCAAGGAGTCCTCTTCAATTTATTTGCTTTCTGCTACTGACTTTCCTGCCCCGGACTGTTAGCATTTCAGGCATATTTTTGCTTGTACTCACCTCATGGAATTGCTCGATTTTATCTTACACGTTGATGACCACCTGCTTGAATTCATCACCAATTACGGGGTGTGGATTTATGCAATTCTTTTCCTGATTATCTTTGTGGAAACGGGACTGGTGGTGATGCCGTTCCTGCCGGGGGACAGCCTGTTATTTGCTTCAGGTGCGCTGGCTGCCTCGACTGGTGCGATGGATCCATGGGTGCTGATTCCCCTGCTCTTCTTGGCCGCTGCGCTAGGGGATACATTGAATTACCATATTGGTAAATTTATCGGACCACGCGTATTTGAAATCGAGTCGCGCTTTATCAATAAAAAGCATCTACTGGCGACACAGCAATTCTTTGCCAAACACGGTGGCAAGACCATTATTTTTGCCCGTTTCATCCCATTTGCCCGTACCTTTGCACCATTTGTAGCCGGTGCCGGCAGCATGAACTATAAGTATTTTCTGACCTATAACGTGATTGGTGCTTTCTGCTGGATTACATCGTTTGTAGTACTAGGCTATCTGTTTGGCAATATGCCGATCGTCAAAGACAACTTCACCCATCTGATCTTCGGCATCATTATTATCAGTATCCTGCCGGGTGTGTTTGGCTACATTCAGCAAAAATTTAAAAAGAATAAAACTGCTTAATATCTAAAAAATGCTGATCAGTTAAACAGGCTGATCATAAGCGGAATCAGACACAGCAACAGAAATAAGGCCGACCCTTTATACAAGAGGTCGGTTTTTCTTTTTTCAGAAGCTCCGGAAAGCAAAGCTTGTCCAAAAGACATCCAGAATCCAAATACAGGCAAGGTCACCAGACTAAAAGCGGCAAAGACCAGTACAAAATTAGTGACATTGTCCCAGGTTTCGTCGGGGAAAATCCCCGCTGCAAACAATACCGCTTTGGGATTTTTTAAGGTGGCAGCAAACATCTGACTGGGACGGATCAAGGGGTGTTTGCGGTTATGATGTTCCAGTTGCTGCACTTTAAATAACCGGAAGGTCATCCAGCACACCAGTATCAAGCTCAAGACATAGAGCATGACCCTGAAATTTGGCCAGTACGGTGTGGCTAGATGGATCAATAAGGCCCACAGGTTAATTGCATAGAAATAACCAAGCAGAATCGCCGGAATATATAAACTGGTTTTGGCCTGACCGTGCTGATGTGCAGCACTGGCCACCATGGCATTGCCCGGCCCTGGAATCATCAAGACTGCAATCACCGGCAAGACAAAAATCCAGTTTTCGATCATACGCAAACTTACCCCAAAGAATGGCGCAACATTAACGAATATGAGCAATGTATAACAAGATGAAAATTCTTGTAAAACTGCTCCCAGCAGTCATTCCAATCTATTTTCTATGCAAAATACTGGCTTCACCTGGAATACACTGCTAAAAAATGCCGACCAGAGTCAGCACTTAAGGGTAGAGAACAGCTTATTTCGCTGCTGCCTTGCGGACAATTAGCGGACAGCCTTTGTAACGAGCAGCCTGTACAATCGCTTCCTGCTCACCAAGCAGGCGCGCCAGCTCGGTTTTCTTGGTATTGGAAGACTGGCCCATATTCACAGAAATGCTCGGTCCAATGCCCCAGCCTCCGTGACTGCCCCAGCCGCCACCAACACCCACGCCAACACCGACACCAGTACGCTTCGGCGGTTGTACTCCATTGTCGATATACTGTTGAATACGGTTGTATTCACCCTGCATCTGACCACAGTCAAATGACTGGTATTGTGTCGGAGAGACATAGGTCGGCTTCACCGTCGAAGCACAAGCACTGAGTAATGCCATCATAGCCACACCCAGACTGAGTTTTACGAGTTTCATAAAGCACTCATCAAATTATTTTTGCTCAATCTCATTGAACAACGATTGGTAGGCCTGCGTCAATTTATGATCAGTAGCCAGATGAATTAGTGGCTGATTTTTCTGATGCGATTCTTTCATGATCACCGATGGCGGTAACATGCTGTCTAGCACCGGCAAGCCTTCATCTTTCAGTTGCTGCACCACCTCACGCGGCAGTTTGGCCTGTGCCTGGAACTGGTTTACTACGATGCCCTCAATCTCCAGACGGTCATTATGATCATCTTGGGTTTCGATGACATTTTCAATCAGGGTATGCAGTGCACGTTTCGAGAAGACATCACAGTCAAATGGAATCAGTACGCGGTCGGCCGCAATTAAAGCGGATAGCGTAAAGAAATTGAAAGCCGGTGGTGTATCGATAAACACCCGGTCATATTGTCCAGAAAGCTGCTGCAACGCATCACGCAGCTTGTAGATTTTATGCTTAGATTCCAAAGCATAAGCTAGTTCACCCAAACTCGGGCTGGCCGGAATCACATCCAGATGCTTGAATGGCGACTGGTGCAGATAGCTTTCCAGCCCTTTGGCACGGGTCTTTAAAATTGTCCCAATGGCATTGCCAATTAGGCTTTTATTTTGCTGTGCACCCAGTACATCTTCAAAATAGTTTTTAATATTGGGTTCCAATGCCGGCTTGTTTTCCGAATAGGTCGCATCATCGCCGAGCAGATACTGGCTGGAATTGGCCTGCGGATCGAGATCAATCAACAGTGTCCGCAATCCTTCATGAGCGCTGATTGCCGCCAGATTTACCGCGATACTGGATTTACCCACCCCACCTTTCTGGTTAAACACCACACGTGTACGCATTAAAACCCCCTATTATTTTTATATCTTTTTAAAGTTTGCCCAATTGATAAATGATTTAGCCAAAAGTTGGCTTGATGATCACCAAGGCAATAATTGCAATTAATGAAATTACTGCAATAACCAGGCCAGCGCGACGCTGTACCAGCAGGATCGAATCATCCTTTTTATAGGCTTTGCCCAAAGAAGAGATCAGTACCAGAAACAGAATAACCTTGGCATAAAACCACGGCTGGACTTCGAAATTCTTCAGGAACAGCGCAATGATACCGGTCAGGGCAATCACTGCCATTGCCAGATGCTGCAACGCAACTAGCGGCTTACGCGCCACCGGATTGGGTAAATTGCCTTGCGTCCCAATAAATAGGGTCATGGCACGGGCCAGAATAGCAACGATCGCCAACCCAGCCGCAGACATATGGATGATTTTAACCAGTAACTGAGCTTCCATATGTTCCTCTTAAGATTTTGGCGCGTGCGCACATTCAGGACTGCTAGTATCCTGCCCTACCCATTCTTCTGGCAGGAAGGCATGAATTGCCAATGCGTGGATTTTTTCCGGGCCAAGCAAATCACCTACTGTCGCATAAACTTTCTGATGACGTTGTACCTGACGCAGGCCAGCAAAAGCTTCACTGACAATCACGGCCTTAAAATGCGATTCTTTACCGGGATAATAACCGCCATGCCCAGAGGACTCATTGACCACTTCCAGATAAGTTGGAAACAATGTAGCAAGGCGTTCTCTTAATACTTGTTCAATACTCATGGCTTTCTCCACGATAAAAAGATTAAAACTGTTTTCAGTATACCTTGTTCTGTCTGGAGTTTTATCTTTATGAATCGTAATCGAATGGTGCCAAGGCACTGTTTTAACAAAATTTTGCATAAATTTTGTCTAATCTTAAAAGCGAATAGCCTGAATTGTTTTTATTTTATGCAAACGATGCAAGATTTTTCATAAAGTTATTGACCCTGTTTTTGCATGCTGTATTATACACGGCATGCGGGAATAGCTCAGTTGGTAGAGCACAACCTTGCCAAGGTTGGGGTCGCGAGTTCGAGTCTCGTTTCCCGCTCCAAATTCTTTTTTGTTTAGTTTTTTATAGTAAAAAATTAATCGACCCTGCGGGAATAGCTCAGTTGGTAGAGCACAACCTTGCCAAGGTTGGGGTCGCGAGTTCGAGTCTCGTTTCCCGCTCCAGATTCAAAAAGCCCTGATCGAAAGATTGGGGCTTTTTTCTTGTTGATTTTATTATATTTTTTAAAAACTCTTCTTCCTTTGTTATTCGATTCAATAAAAAATATTCTTAATGTAATTTGTATTTTGTGACCAAAATGTGACCATGGCGTGCCCAGGACAATAAAAATGGTCTCAATTGACCTTAAATGTCCTCAATCGATCACCACTTTCAGAGCTTTTTTGAAGGCAAAAAATCACCCTGTTCTCTTCCAAACAAGGTGTTTTTTACCAAATGATCAATAATTTGTGACCATTTCACTTTTTGATGTGACCATTTGTGACCAAACCATTAGATAACAGATTGTTTTTTATTGTTTTTTTCAAAAACAAATAAATCTCCCACCTGTACATCTAAATAATCGCAAATACGATCGATAGTCTCCAAATCAATTCGAGTCAATTCGCCATTATAAAGCTTATGCAAAGTTGTCTTATTAATGCCTGTACCACGAATTAAGTCAGCTACACGCATTTTTCTTTCAGCCAACAATATTGGTAGCTTACAAATAACCATTAATTTTTCCTCTAATACAATGAAAATTTAATTGCATTTAATTAAATTTGAGGTTATTTTAGGTCTGAGGATGAAAAATTACTTACATCCGATGAATTACACCAGGAATACAATTATGTCATATACCTATCTCACAGCCCAGCAACTGGCTGAAAAAATCCAGTACGACGCTCGTACTATTCGCAACCAGCTAAAGGACAGTGTCTTTATTGAAGGTGTTCACTACATCCGTCCTTTTGGTGGTCGAAAAATTCTTTTTGTTTGGGAACGCATTGAAACTGAAATGCTTAAATTCACCGGTTTAAGCATGGATGCCTTGCAATAAGGCTCAGGAGTTTAACTGATGGCTAGCATCCGGGAACGAAGTGGCAAACTGATTGCTGATTTTCGCTACATGGGCATTCGTTGTAGAGAAACAACCAATCTTGAAGACAATGCTTATAACCGACGCATTTTGAAAAAACGTCTCGAACAGCTTGAAGCTGAAATTACTTTGGGAACTTTTGAATACGAAAAGTACTTTCCAAAAAGTAACCGTGTTGAGGAGTTTAAGGAAAAAAGAAGTCAGCAAATTGCTGTACAGACCAAAGTTCCTCTTTTTAAAGAGTTTACTGAATTGTGGTTTAAGCAGAAACAAGTTGAATGGAGAACCTCATATCAGCAAAAGGTTTCAATTGTGATCAAAAACTATTTGATTCCTGCTTTTGGTAATCAGGTTCTCTCGAAAATCAAGAAGTCAGACTTGCTGAACTTCCGTGCCTCTCTCGCCAAAGTGACACACGGAAAAGATCAAACAAGTCTGAAAGCATCGAGGATCAATCAAATCATGACGCCTTTACGTATGATACTCAATGATGCGGCTGAACGATACGAGTTTGAGTCGCCTTATAAAAATATTAACAATCTGAAGGAAAGCAAGATTGAAGTCACACCTTTTTCTCTGGAAGAGGTGCATAAAATTCTTACCACAGTGCGTGAAGACTTCCGCCCCTATTACACCATTCGCTTTTTTACGGGTATGCGTACCAGTGAAATCGATGGTCTGCAATGGAAAAATATCGACTTACAGCGTCGTGAAATCCATATCAGAGAAGCGTTAGTAAATGGCGAGCTTGGTGGAACCAAAACTTATGGTTCTGACCGTACCATCCAAATGAGTGATCGGGTTTATCAGGCCTTTCTGCAACAGAAAATGTTAAATAATGGTAAATCAGAGTTTGTATTCTGCAATCGTGATGGTGGACCTCTCGATTATCGTCTGGTAAACAAGCGTGTCTGGCATCCTCTGCTACGCTTTTTAGGATTAACGCCTCGTCGTGCTTATCAGACACGTCATACAGCAGCAACGCTCTGGTTGGCGGCAGGTGAAAATCCAGAATGGGTCGCTCGCCAATTGGGGCATTCAACCACTGAAATGTTGTTCCGGGTCTATAGCCGCTACATTCCGAATGTTACCCGTCGCGATGGCAGTGCATTTGAAGCCATGCTGGAAAAACTAAATACAGAGGAGCTTGCACATGAATAGTAAAGCTTTCTTTGGTGGTGTGGTCGTCAGCCCTGAAGCAGATATGGTCGCTCGTGAATTAATCCATGAGCTACACATTCCCAAACTGCACAATCTGGCCTTTTTGCTGGAAATCAATAAATGCTTCGATGATCACCAGGCGTTGAGACTCTGGTTACAGCGAATGCTGGATGAAGGGCAAGCTCATTACGATGACTTGGCTCAACAGGCCCGTCTCCGGTTAATGAGCCTAGCTCACTAATAAAACAAACATAAAAGGTCATCAAATCGATGACCTTAGCCCTTCTATACCTATAAAAAGGTGAACACATGCATAAAGATATTTCAATTTGGATGCCACTCTATATTGGCGACCTACAGGCGAAATTTGCACGAATGACAGCAGAACAAATTGGTGCGGCACTGCTGTTAATGATGGATTTCTGGAAAAATGGTGCCATTCCTCATGACCTAGCGACTGTATGCAGCATCACAAAATTGTCGCAACATACCAAGGCTAAAACTTTGTTGAATACGCTGATAGCACTGGATTTGTTTGAAGTCGAATCTGAGCAGATTCATTCAAATTTTTTAACCAGTCTAAAAAGCCAGGCATTGCAAAATCAGCAAATGAAATCTGATAAAGCTAAAAATGCAGCTCAAGCACGCTGGAATAAATCCGCAAGTAATGCTCAAGCATCAACCAAGCAACGAAAAGTAAATGCTCAAGCAGCTCCTGAGAAGAGCTCGAGTATTACTCAAGCCATGCTTGAATCATGCCCTTCATCTTCATCTTCATCTTCATCTTCATCTTCATCTTCATCTTCATCTTCAAATTTTGAAGAAAAAAATGAGAGTTTTTTAGAAAATTCAAAATGGATTTAGGAGATCAGCCATGAATACCATGCTTAAAACACTCCAGTTTCGCGCAGAAACAACGGAAACACTTTGCCCTACCCATCATATACCCCTAATGGAAATTGCAGGTCACAGGCTCTGTAAATTGTGTGCCAAAGAAACCGTCCATCACTCACATGCAACCTATGAGGACGAACTGCAACAGCGATTACTGCAGCAAAAAATTAAAAACTCAGGGCTCAATAAACGCTACCTGGATCGTGGCTTCAAGAATTATGTAGTTGCATGCCCTGCACAAGACAATACCATCAAGCTATGTCAGGCCTTTGCACAACAGATTATTTCTGACCACAACCCGAACATGTTGATGATTGGTACACCAGGTACAGGTAAAACCCATCTGAGTGCATCAATTATTCGCAACATTCTACATAACAGTACAAAATCTGCACGCTACTATACCAGTGCAGAAATTGCTCAAAAAATGATGGATACCTGGTCAGATGCTTCACGCTCTGAGAAGGAGGTTATCGACCATTTCTCCAGTTTTGATTTATTGGTCATAGATGAATATGGCCTGCATGACCGGCATGAAAAACGCCTAGAGATGGTACATAAGGTTTTGTATAGTCGTTATGACAATATGAAATCTACCCTGCTGATTTCCAATTTCACAGTCCAAAATATGCAGCGGGATTTAGGTGTCCGATTATGGTCAAGGTTGCATGAAAATAGCCTGATCATTGTTCCATGCTACTGGGCAGATCAAAGGATTACTTAATACTGCTTGCAAAAAAGAGCCTTGTTAGACGGCTCTTTTTAACTTATCTCTTTTTTAAATTAAGTGGCTTTGTTGCACAAACCTATCTGTAAAGGGTTTTTCAGCGATATAATTTTCAAATGAAGAAGCCTACACACAAAATCTACCGCACAACCAATTGGCCCGCATATAACCGAGCACTCATGAGTCGCGGAAATATTGCCATTTGGTTTGATCCTGCTACGCAATGGTATGCGCCCCTTCTAAGCTAGGTTTGTGCAACAAAGCCTTACCTCAATTAAAATCCCACATAAAACTTCTCAATCAACTGGCGTGTCTTGACCAGCAAATTGCTAAACACGTTCTCCCGCTCAAACAGCTTAACCTTATAGTTTGGTAAGTCCTTCAACTCTTCTTTACGTGGTAGGCGTTTGGTGAACTCATAATGCTCCAGAACCTGCTTCATGGCTTCTGGTTTCAGGTTTTCTTCTTTACAAAGATGCTGATAGGCCTGTTCTTTTTCAGCATCCCAGAATTCAGAAAAAGCCGTTTGGACGCTCTGCCCATTGATCATCTTCGGCATGTTTTCTTCAATGAACTTCTGAATCAGTTCCTGCTTGTCATGCAAGGTAACTTCATTACCAATTAGATCATGTATCTGTGCTTCGTATTTCTTGCGTTTGGCCTCATTCCCGCTATCCAGAGCCATTTGCAGCAAATTGATAATATAGCCCACATTGATCCGGTCACTATGTAGCAGATCCAATTGGAAATCGACATCATCCAGTACAGAGACTTTTTCTTTTTTCGTAGTCTTGCGTACATCACGACATAAGTCAGCATACTTGGAAGCAAAATTGGCAAAGTGCTGTTTATCTAAAGCGGTCTGGTTCTGATCGTATTCGATAAAGGTTTGCAGCTGAGCGTTATAACGCATCACTTCACGGAAGGCCTTAATAAACTCCAACTGCTGATCTTCTGTCATGAGATCATCCACGCTTTGATAATCAGGCGTGATCTTGAGCAACTTCTGAACAGCAGCATCATAATCCTGCTTAATTTCCTCAAAGCTTGGAACCAGTACCACCTTTTGCGCATCTTTATTGGAAAATAGCGCCAGCGCTTCATCTGTGGCACGTTTCAGGTTACGGAAACAGATGATATTGCCAAATGGTTTTTTATCGTTATAGACACGGTTGGTGCGTGAGAATGCTTGAATCAAGCCATGATATTTTAGGTTTTTATCGACATACAAGGTATTTAACGACTTAGAGTCAAAGCCCGTGAGGAACATATTGACCACGATTAGAATATCAATCTGTCTGTTTTTTACGCGCTGTGCAATGTCGCGGTAGTACGCATAAAATTGATCACCAGAATTGTAGTTGGTTTTAAACTGTCGATTGTAATTGGCAATGTAGCGATCCAGCTTATCCCGACTGGATGAATTGACCTGACTTGGAATATCTGCGGCTTCTTCATGAATCAAGCCAGTTAAGTCATCAGTCGGTACAGCCTCATTTGCCGCATAAGAAAAGATAGTGGCAATGGTCAACGGTTTAAATATCCGACCTTGTGCTTCATCTTCAATTTGCTTTTCAGCCTGCACCTTTTCAAAGAGGTCGTAATATTGGGTCAGTGTTTCGACCGAACTGACACAGAACATTGCGGTAAATTCGCGATTACGAGTTTTGGTATCGTGAATATTGACAATGTAGCGGGCAATCATTTCAAGGCGTTGCGGATTGTCATACAGTTCTTTGGTATCGATGCCTTCTACATCTTCCTCATAACTTTCATTCGTCGCCATGCCTTTGGCGGTGTATTTGCCACGATAATCAATCTGGAACTGCAAGACGTTACGGTCACGGATGGCATCGACAATCACGTATTTATGCAAACACTCATTAAACAGGTAGTCTGTGGTGAGTTTTAAACCTGCTTTGCTTTGGCTGTTCTTTTCAAAAATAGGCGTACCGGTAAAACCAAACATTTGTGCATTGCTGAAGAATTTTTTGATGTTCTGATGGGTCTCACCAAATTGACTGCGATGACATTCATCAAAAATAAACACCACTTTTTTATTTTTAAGATAATCAATCGATTCTAAATAACGGTCGGTGCTAATGGCCCGATTGAGTTTTTGGATGGTGGTCACAATCAGTTTGTCATGACGTTGATCGAGCTGTTTTACCAAGGTCGATGTGTTATCTGTGCTGTCGACGCTGTCGGCTTTAAAAGCATTAAATTCTCTTGAGGTTTGTGTGTCGAGGTCGTTACGATCGACCACAAACAAGACTTTTTCCACATCAGGCATTTGCATGATGATCTGACTGGCTTTAAATGAAGTCAAGGTTTTGCCTGAACCTGTAGTATGCCAGATATAGCCGTTCTGATTGGAGTTTTGCACATGCTGCACAATTTTCTGTACTGCATAAATCTGATACGGACGCAGCACCATCAGGCTTTTGGTGGTTTCTAGCAGCACCATGTACTGGGTTAGCATTTGGGTTAGATGCTGCTGATTTAAAAATGCTTCGGCAAAGTCGACAATTTCATTGATGTGTTTGTTATGGACATCCGCCCAGGGAAAGGCAAACTCGATGCCTGTGGTACCGTTTGAATAATAACGGGTATTGGCACCATTACTAATCACAAAGAGCTGAATAAAACCAAACAGCCCTTGCCCTGCCCAATAGGCTTCACGGGTATAACGCTGAGTCTGGTTAAAGGCTTCGGCGATTTCCATGCCGCGTTTTTTTAGCTCGATCTGTACCAAAGGCAAACCATTGACCAGTAAGGTCACATCAAAACGGCTGGTTCTGCCATTATAGTCGCGGTGGTCGATGGTGATTTGATTGGTGACTTGATAAATATTTTTGCTAGGATCATCAGACAGGAAAAAAAGGTGTTTACTGGTTCCATCATCAAATTTGACTGGGAACAGATCACGCAGATTCTTGGCGCGTTCAAACACTGTGCCCGTGTTCAAAAAACTGATGACCTGTTTCCATTCCGTTTCTGACAGAGGCGCTAGTCCATTGGCGCGTTCGACTTGGGTTTTGAGGTTAGACAGTAGTTGGCTTTCATCCTTGAGCGTGACTGAGGCATAACCTAATTGTTGCAGTTGGCCGATCAGTTCATTTTCAAGTTGATATTCGCTTTGTACTGTCATTTCCTTTCCCTCTAAAATCTTAAATTATTCACTTCAATGTTTGTTTAATTAAACTCAAGATATATTCTAAATTTTCTGTATCTGAGACGATCACCTCACAATCACCATTTCCCCAATGTCCAATATTGGTCACATCTTTCGCGAGCTGTTTCGGGTCATCCAGTTGATTAAAAGGCATATTCAGCCATATACGAATTTGCTTTGTCCCAATACTCATATAGACATAGTTACGCTTACCCTTACGGAAGGCTATGTACATTTTCTTGGGATGAACCTCTAAATCGGTGGTTAAGCCCAGAATTGAGTCCCTGAATTGCTCATATAGCTCTTTGATGTCATCGGACTTATCCTCCAAGTGATAGGCTTCATCATATTGCTGGATTTCTTTAGCAATTTTTTGAATATCTTCAGACTCAACCTTTTGCACTTGCTTGATTGAAGGGGCTGATTTGGCTTTCTGCAATGGATTGACTGAAACAATTCCACCTTGATAGCGTTTGATTTCCCACAGCTCAATGCCCAAATCTTTAAAATTGGTGGACTGCTTTTGAAAGTCGGTAAAGCTCGGTGAAACAAAGATGATTCGACTTTGTGACCAATCCACATCCTGACGTTTCAGCTGGTTGCTCTGGCTCTCATTGTACTCAACGATAAAATCTGCCTTATAGTCGAGCATCAGATTCAGATAAGAAACGCCTTGGTCAATCACGCTATAATTACGTTCACGCTTGTATTCGATAATTACGAAGGCCTGACTTTCGGGATCGAAAGCTAAAGTATCGATACGATTATTTTTAATCGTAAACTCAGATTTAATAAATTCCAGACCTGTAAAACTGTAAAGATTACTTTCAAACAGGCTTTGAATTTCTCTTTCCAAACGAAAAGGATCTTCTGTAAGTTCTACTAATGACTGTGCTTGGGTTTGATAAAGCTGCATTAAAAATCTCGAATTATTTATTCTTCAAATGTTTGTCTAAGCGGATTCCTCAAAGAAACGCTATATAAAAATTTTAATCTCTCAATTGTCATTGGAATACCATTTTCGGTTTTATGCAGCATTGCATGACAATTTGGGCAGACAGGTCTTAGATCTTCTTTAGGATCAACCTCATACTCTTCACCAATCGTATTTAATGGCTCAATATGATGTACATGGATAAAATCTTTAGCAAATGAGCCATAGGTATGTTCAAAGCTCATGCCACAGACATAGCAACGAGTCCCATAAATGGCAATACATTCAGCTCTCGCTTTGGGACATCTCTCATAGCCATTTACAGTAACAGTTAGTTTTTTGCCTTCAAAAAATTTGGGGCTATTCACACCTGCTTCATCAGGATAGTTGGTCTCTTCAACATTACTAAACTGGTCAGCAATATAACTAAGCAATTTTTTATGTGCTTCAACCTTATCTAAAGATTTACCTTTTACAAATTTAGTGGTCTTATGCGACTGCAAAGTATCTTTTGGTGTGATTAGACCTAGTTCGGCTAAATATCGTCTAGACAGTGATGCTTTCTCAACTTTTTCAATTGGTTGAATTAGAAAGTAATCACCTTTATATGCCTCTAATTCTTTTTGATCTAACCAATATTCTCTATCTTTTTCTGGCAAATCAGATTGACCTGCAAATCCAACAACTTGATATTGATATTGAATTTTTCCTATTGGCTCTGTCACATACAAAAATAGAATGTCATTAATTTGGAATTCAAAATCGTATTTTGCCCAACATATTTGATGTGCATCATGATAAGCACGATCTATATCTTGACATCCTCTCCGACCTAAAGGACGGAGATTCCTCCTGCGAGACGCCCATGTCCGAGCGCAAGAATATTCAGTGCTGAGTTTATATCTCTATCGTGGAATGTACCGCACTCCACACACTGCCATTCTCTTATTCCAAGTCCTGCTCTACCTTTCAGACTACTGGAGCGTGAGCCGCAGCACGAGCAAGTTTGGGTGGTATAGGCTTCATTGACTTCTTCATACCATACCCCTGCGTTCTCGCATTTATACTTGAGCATGGTTCTTAAGGTCGTCCAACCTGCATCGAGTACAGACTTAGCTAATTTTGTCTGTGCCAATGCTTTGGCATTCACATTACCAACGAAGATGGCTGCATGTTCATTCACCAGTTTATGACTGAATTGATGCAGCATATTTTGACGTAGATTTTTGATCTTGGCATGAATCGCTTTGACACGTTTTTTATTTCTTGCTCTTTGAGCAATACCAAGTTTTTGTTCATATTGACGATAGATTTTAGGCGCTTTGAACTTTACACCATCTGAGCAAGTCGCAAGGTCTTTGAGTCCTAGATCAATGCCAATTGAGGTTTTAGCGGTGGTTTTCTCTGTTTTAATTGAATCAACCACAAGACATACATACCAACGCCCTCGGCTATCCTCGACAAACGAGCCTGTTTTAACATTGTATTTACTTAGTCCGTAACTGTCCCATAGCTTGAATTGATGCTTGCCGTATTGGACATACCCATCGGCATATTTCACCGCCACTTTTTTAAATGGAATCCAACCGAGAGAACGTCTAGCATTTTTTTTGTTACTGACACGCCATTTTAGCTTGGCTTTTTTAAATTGCTTTCTTCGAGTAACTAATTCTTCCGCAACTGCCTGTATGGTTTGGCTGTGCAAATTGCACTCTTTTGATGTACCTTTCGTGTATTTAGCAATATCGTAAGCTGAAAAGAATTGTTGTTTTCTTTGCAAGTGTTTAAAACACAAATCATTGACATAGTTCCAGACAAAGTTAACTTCAGATGCCAATTGGTCTAGCACCTTGCAATGTTTGTCTTTTATGCGTAATTTAAGTGTCTTCATCACTAAAATATATTTGGTCTATGGATAATAGTCAAGAGATTAGAACAGGTCGTCACTGTGTTTTTAATATGCACGTTCATTTAGTCTTTGTGGCTAAATATCGTAGAGATGTTTTTACCAAAGCTATGCTCGAAACTATGAATGAAGTATTCAAGCGCATTTGCTTAGACTTTGAAGCTAAGTTGGTAGAATTTGATGGTGAGCATGATCATGTTCATTTACTTGTGAACTATCCACCAAAAGTAGCTATTTCTAGCTTGGTTAACAGCCTAAAAGGTGCATCTAGTCGTATTTTAAGAACTAAACACCCTGAAATTAAAAACAAATTATGGGGGAATGCTTTGTGGTCGCCTAGTTATTTCGCTGCATCGTGTGGAGGTGCTCCCATTGGGATTATTAAACAATATATCCAACAACAGCAAACACCGCATTAGCAATCCTAGCTAATCCCCACAAGGGGGACTAGCGGATTGCAGCCTTATATCCCCGCCCTGAAGGGCGAGGTTTTACGGCTAAAGGGATAAATTGCAGGATTAACAGGAAATAACCATTCAGACATGAGATCCCTCTACACAAACATCTGCTGCAACAAGCCTTTTTTCCAAGTTTTAGCCTGTTCAATTTGCTGTGCCACCACTTCAATTTTTTGGTCAATGCTTGATAGGAAATTAGCGATTTTGGTTTGTTCTTCTAAACAAGGTAATAAAAAGGCAATTTCTTTCATTGCACCTGCATTTAACTTAGCACGTCCCCCACCAACAAGATATTTTGTAAAATCTATTGATCCAAGACGATATTTTAAAAACTTATTATCTACTATATGTTGTTTACCACTAACTACGTGTGCGTGGTTATTGACCCAAATTTTACCATTTACATATTGCACGGGGTAATTTATTAAATCATTTGCTCCGTCTTCAGCGATTAAAATAAATTCACCTTCATGTGTATAGCCATCAATATAACTTTGTATTCCATTTGCACCATAATAAGGAGTGAAGCCCACCTTACGTTCTGATGCACTAACAGGCTTTCTTAAATTATCAAAAATATCAATGCAGCTTGCAAACTTCCACTCTACCCACTCCCCAAACTCACTCCCATCATCCGCTTTAAAACGAATCTGCTGACTAAACAGCTTTTGCATCATGCCTTGTTTGTATTGGCTCAGCAGCTCATGTTTTTTGGTCAGTTGGCTAATCTTTTCATCGACTGCGGAAAGGAAAGAGGCGATTTTGGTTTGTTCTTCAACTATTGGTAAATCAATCTTTAATTCTGCAAAATTTGATTGCCCGAGAGTTTTATTTCGACCTGCACCACCTGGCGAAGCAAGTTCTAAATAACTTTGTCCTTTATCTGTTATAAACATATAGCGTAAAAAATTCACATCAGATAAGCCATCTTTTGGTAGATACATTGGAAAACGATGTGACGCAATTAATCCATTTTCTTTATCTGACGTAACCGCAATAGCTCTTTCCCAAGCGAAGACAATATTTACTACAAGAGCATTTGGCACTACCCAAAAAACTCTTTTATTGCCAAGTTCTTTACCCGTTACTGATTCTTTGTGAAAAATACCTTTACCATGGGAGCGAATCCCGATTTGTACATAATTTTGAGTATCGATCACATTCACAGGGTTAGATGTACGCTCAAGGAAAGAATCTAATCTTTTCTTGCTCCAATCTCCATCAAACTCTTTAAATCTTAACTTTGGCACAGCCATTACTTCACCTCCGAAAATGGTGAAGCAATCCCAAGCTCTTTGCAAAAATCCGCAATGATGGCATCGGTCTTTTGGCTGTCGTGTTCCAAAGCTTGAAGCTGTTTTGCAATCGCATCTAAATCAATCTCGGCTTCCGCTTCAAAAGTATCCACATAACGCGGAATATTCAGGTTGTAATCGTTATCTTTGACTTCTTGCAAGGTCGCGACATGCGCATATTTTTCAATATTTTCACGCTTTTCAAATGCCGCAACAATCTTATCCAAATGCTCAGGCAATAACTTGTTTTGATTCTTCTGCTTTTCAAAATCATTGCTGGCATCAATAAACAGAATATTGCCGCTCTGCTCACGGCTTTTCTTCAACACCAAAATACAGGTCGGAATAGACGTGCCATAGAAAATATTGGCGGGTAGACCAATAATCGCATCCACCACGTTCATCTGTTCAATCAAATACTGACGAATCACGCCCTCGCTCGAACCACGGAACAATACGCCATGCGGTAACACCACCGCCATGGTGCCGTTGTCATCCAGTTGATACAGCATGTGCTGTACAAATGCCATATCGGCTTTAGAACTTGGCGCCAGTTTGCCATACGCGGCAAAGCGTTCATCTTGTAGAAATAACGGATCGGCAGACCATTTTGCAGAAAATGGCGGATTCGCCACCACCGCATCAAACTTTTTATCTAAATGTTGCGGACGGGTTAAAGTATTTTCCTGCTTGATGTCGAACTTGGCAAAATGCACATCATGCAGAATCATGTTCATGCGTGCCAAGTTGTAGGTGGTACGGTTCATCTCCTGACCGTAAATCATGTCGACATCTTTTACTTCACGTTTTACCCGAAGCAACAACGAACCTGAACCGCAAGTCGGGTCATAGACTGAACGTAAACGCTCTTTGCCTTGGGTGACAATCTTTGCCAATAAAGTCGATACCGTTTGCGGCGTATAGAATTCCCCCGCTTTTTTGCCCGCGCCTGAGGCAAATTCACCAATCAGGTATTCGTAAGCATCCCCCAGTACATCGGCTTCGGTATTGGAAATATCAAAATCAATATCATCTAAATGACTCAGGACTTTCGCCACCAGTGCATTACGGTCACTGGCATTATTGCCGAGCTTGGTCGAGTTTAGATCCAAATCTTCAAACAGGTTGGCAAAGTCATCGGCAGAGTCGGTGCCTAACGTGCTTTGTTCAATTGATTTTAAGGTCGCAGTTAAATCATCCAGAATGAATTCGCCCTGACGACCACGCTCGGCTAAGGTATGGAATAGCTGTTTTGGTGTAAGCGCATAACCCACTTCGGCAATGGCATTCTTTTTAATTTCTTCGATGTAGGGCACATGCTCAGCATTATTTTCATCTAATTCTAAAAAGCTGACGTCTTCACCCTCGAGCAATTCATTGGCAAAGTTCACCGATTTTTCTGATAAATATTTAAAGAAAATAAAACCCAGAATGTAATCACGGAATTCATCGGCGCCCATGGTGCCACGCAAAGTATTGGCAATATTCCAAAGTTGTTTTTGTAGCTGTTGTAGTTGCACCTGGGTCATTTTTATAGAAGTCCAATTAAGTGAATCATTAATCAAATGATTTTACCTAAAATTCTAAATTATGCAGCAGTAAAAAGGTGGACAAGGACATGAATTGTCGTGGTCAAGCGATGTAATCTGTCAATTCAGGCGCTAGATAGAGACATAATCTAAACTATATAGCAGCCTACTCCAGTAATCTTCACTACAGAAAAATAAAGACATTAAAGTACTCCAGATATGGGACTAAACACCTAATATATGTTTATCTTTTCCACCTAGCCAGACTAAATATTCATTCTCTATTGCCTGCTTATACGCCCAGTCGGCAACCCGATGCGAACGTTGCAGATCGGTTAAAAAACCTAATTGAGAAATTTCCCGAACAATAGATTGATCATGTAGATAGTTCCGCTCCTGCCACTGTTGCAGAAATTGTTCTGACGCCAAATAATTACTTTTTTGTGAGTTGCACTTTTCATCCGCCAGGACAAAATTATGTCCGGTATCGGCAGGATATAATGACCATGGAATAAAATGATCCACGGCATATTTTGAATTTTTTAGGCTTTTGCCACAGTAAAAACACTGGCATTGCTGTACGTCAATTAAGAAGTCCGCGACCTTCCCCAGTTGATTGCGACTTGGGGCAAACATGAATTCATCTAGATCAGGCAAACCATCCAGTACCACTAGGTTCTGCTTGTTTAGCCGAACAAAATCAATCCAGCGCTTCTGGCACAACTCTTCAATGATTTCACTAAATTGTCTTAAGCAATACATCACCTTGGGCAACAGCTTGAGGGACTGCTTGGAATCTTCAAGACTATAGAGAAACTCTATGGTTTGACCATTCAAATTCTGCAAATACACCACCGGCATTTGCTTGACGGTTACTGCAACCACTTTCTTAAGCTGATTCCAGTGCAACTGGTCTTTTCTCAACGCGGCCAAGGTCTTGAATTGTTGCTGTGCTTTCTGGATTTCACTGATGATCTTTGCCTGCTTACCAGTGCTTTGATGAATAGTAAAAGGCTCATACTGGTTAAACTGAAACGGCAGTGACTGTTTCCAGTATAAGTCAATAAACTTTTCAGCAATATCCTGATATTCTAAATGCAAGGCAGCACCAGTATCTTGCCCCTGTTCAATCGCCAGACGCGTGATACTTATCAGCAAAGCAAACTTATATGTCGAAGTAAAAGTCCCTGACTGCAAAATCTGCTGAATATGCTTTAAGAATTTCAACTGTTCTTGAGGGGTTGGTATTTCGGCTATACTGAATAACATATCTAAGCCTGCACTTTTCTAATCAGAATATTCATCCACTCTTCTGTACGCTCTGGACGTTTATCTACAGTAATCCATTGTTGTAACAGTAAAGCCTGATCTATTTGTTTGAGTAAGTCATGAGCTTGCTGTTCATTCAAGTCAGTAAAGCTGCGCCCCTCTATCTCACGGTCTGTATTGCCATACTTAAAAGACATGTAACACACACCATTTAGCTTTAATGCTTTGAATATAAGCCCCAGCACTTCAGTTAGGCGATCTCTTTCACAATGTAAAAGAGATGCACAAGCCCAAATACCATCGTATTTATTATTCTCAGCTAGGTCATAAAAACTTTGCTGACGTACTTCAATATTGGTCAGCTCCCTGGCCTTTTTAACCAGCTCGGCAGAATAATCAATTGCCTCAACTTGATAGCCTTTTTTCTTAAATGCCAAAGTGTCCCGCCCCGAGCCACAGCCCAAATCTAGGATCAATGCCTGTTCCGGCAAATATCTTAGAAATGGTGCGTAAAGACTTTCCATCTCAACCTGATAGGTATTTTCAAAAAATGCTTGAGCATGTTGATTGTAATAATTTGATGTTTGATTCATTGTCTAAAAGCCAATATCTTATGTTAAAGAACATACTGATTTTTCACTAGATAAGTCAAATGATCAGTCCTATGAATGAATCAAACTCTTATTTCACTGTATCCGGACAACTGAGATAGAAACCAAACTGGTTCTTGTAAATGGAAAAAATATGGGCTTCAGATTTCGCAAGAGTATTAAAATATTACCTGGATTAAAAATCAATCTGACGCATAAAGGCATCAGCAGTGCAAGCATTGGCAAACCTGGTGCTTCTTTAAATATTGGCAAAAAAGGTACGCGAACCAGCGTTGGTATTCCTGGCACAGGCCTATCCTATTCAAAACACCAGCCCTATAAGAACAGAGTTGGCAACCCAAAAAATCCTACTCAGGAACAACAATCGTTCTATACATCACATACTGAGAAACCCAAATCGAATGTCTGGATTTGGGTGATTTTTGGATTATTTTGTTTTATTGTCGGGGCAATTCTTTTTTAGAATTCACCGCTCTTTTTACCGATAATATTCCTCCTGCTAGGCAAAATCTGATTCATTCATTACTATGGACGGATGTTAAGTACAATAAAGGTTGCCTCTGATGTCAGACAATCACCATACTCACGATTATGATGAAAATGATTTAATCGACTCTCCCTTATCTCAAGTTTTACAGGAACATAATCAGCAGGTCGAAATTCTCATTTATCGACTGCCTGACAGTGATTGGACACTGGAAGTGGTGAACCAAAGTGGTACTTCTACGGTATGGGATGAAACATTCCCGTCAGATCAGGAAGCTCTATCTGTCGCTTTAGATGGAATTAAAGCCGCAGGCGGTATTCAAGCATTTTCCGAACTCAGTGACCTCGAAGCAAAGAAAAATATTTTTCCTGAATCCCTTACTCGCCATTAAAAATGAAGCTGCTGGCGTGGATCTGAATCAGTATTTTCTGGATTCTTAGAACCTATCGCGATGATAGGTTCACCTCAACCCAAACCCATCTAGGGTTGAAGGGTCAAAATTTTCATCAAACATAAACTCATCTGCTCGCTCTTTTTTTAATGTCGCAAGTGCATAAAAAAAACATTTCTCACATAACTGCAATTCATATCTTTCCCCGTCATGCTTAGAACCATAGCCCCAATGCGCCGATAAAGTTCCAAACTCCAGTTTCGTTGATTGGTTGCATACATCACATACAACATCTGTAACGACTTCTACCTGTTTCAGTTGTTTAATTTCCATCTTAAGAGCTTATAAATTTCGCAGATTCAAATCCCAAGTGCGACACATTTGTAGTTAGTTGAAAAAGTTAGGTGTATTCATAGAATCATTAGACTTTTTCAACTCGCAATTGGAAAGCACACAATGAAGAAATACACCCAACTTTCTCAAGATGAAAGATACGAAATTTATGCTACTTTGAAAAGTAAAAGCTCAATCGCTAACCTTGCTCGGGAGTTAGGGCGTTCACGATCAACCATCTACTGAATCGTACCGGGTTTGTCGGAGACCAACTTTCCCTGAGATAAGAAGCATCGCTTCGCAAGGAAACATCGAGCAAAACGAGGTCTACATGATTTTCATCATGCTGAGCGAATCAAACGAATTTGGAAAGAAAGTTCGGGGCGATATGGCGTTCGTAAGGTCTGGCAATAACTGCAACGAGAAGTTATGTTATTGCGCGCTGTACAAGTGCGCTAGGTTATGTGCCACCTTTTGTGTTTGAAAAAATGTTCGATGATAAGATTAACACGTTAGGTCAGGTGGCCTAACTTAAATAAAAAAGTCTCCGACAAACCCGGTACGGTTCAATGCAAAATCAACAACAACTTGAACACCCATTTCTCATACAAGTAGGGCTATTTTACAGATCGAAATGATAAATTCATAAATTGCTTTTCAAAAAAAAAGAAACTAATATGTTTCTTATATGACCTAAAAGCAATAAATGTATCTACAATGAATAAGTCTTTACTTCAGCAAATCAAAAAAAGACGAACCCAATTGGGCTTAAAGCAAGTTGATATGCAATCCCGTACAGGCATTTCAAGACAGCAATACCAAAAGCTGGAAAGTCAGGGTAACCCTCGATTAGAGACCTTAGAAATTATCGCGGCAGGATTAAATGCTCAACTGATGCTCATCCCTGATGATAAGGTTCATTTGATTAGACAATTATTGAATGATGAAATTGAAGTCACTATTGAAGATCAGGATGACTTAATGACTAACCCATGGAAGGGTCTTCTCGGAGGAGAGGAACCATGAATACTGTTGCCGTCCTGAAATTAACATTACATCACGCTGTCGTTGGATACTTGGCAGGATTTCAGAGCGGAAAAAATATTCTGGTTTTTACAGATTCTTTCCGCTTTGATCAGCAACGTCCGACCTTGAGCCTGCTGACTTCCCCCTTGTATCCTCAAGCGGATAAAATTTTAGAAAAGACCTATGTTACACATCAGCGTTTACATCCCTTGCTATCAAACTTGCTACCAGAAGGTGCATTGCGCGAACTGATTGCACAAAGCCTCAAAGTACATATAGACAATGAATTTCAGTTATTGGCAGCTTTAGGTCATGATTTACCTGGAGCACTCATTGCGACTCCATTAGATCCAGAAGAAATTCCAGATGAAATAAAATTCAAATTGCAGATCTCTAATCCAGATCAGATCTTAAAGCAAGAGATCCGAACAGATAATAAGTTTTCCTTGGCCGGCGTCCAAATGAAGTTTTCCATGAAAGCCAAAGATGGGCGTTTTACACTAGTCCAGGCAACGGAATCGTCTCTACTCGGGGACTGGATTGTCAAAACTCCTTCTTCCAGACATGCTTTTGTTCCGCTAAATGAATATTCTATGATGAGCCTTGCAAAAATGGTCGGAATAGATGTCCCTGAGATTCGCTTGGTGGATATGGCACTCTTACAAGACCTTCCACCATTAAATTTACCCCAAGAGCAATATGCTTTTGCAATCAAAAGATTTGATAGACAGAATACTGCTGATACTACAGAGCTTATTCACATCGAAGACTTTGCTCAGATCTTCGGTGCATATCCACAGCAGAAATACAGCACCACAAATTATGAGCAGATAGGAAAGATCATTTATCAATTTTCAGATAACAAAATTATTGATATTCAGCAATTTGCCAGCCGCTTACTTGTCAATATTTTACTCGCCAATGGAGATGCGCACTTAAAAAACTGGAGTATGATTTATCATGATAAAAGTGCACCCAGATTATCTCCCGCATACGATATATTAATGACCAGTGTATATATTGAAAATGAGCGTCATTTCGCATTAAATCTTGCCAAAAATAAAGATTGGTATTTAGCTGAGATGAAACACTTTGAAGAATGGGCTGAAAAAGTCGGTGTTCCATGGCGTGTTATTGAAAAACAACTTCACGCGATCATGGACAAAGCACGGTCAGTATGGCCAGTGCTATTACTAGACTTACCTATGATTCCTGCTCATAAAGAAAAATTAAGAGAACATTGGAAAAAATTGCATCCAGACTTTCAGATACTTACAGATGATTAGGGTAATCTGAAACCAAACTAAAATTTCTCAAACAAGTTCATCACGTCATTTTCCGTCAGTTTCGCTTCGCCCTCATGATCGGTACTTAGAATAGACTGTGCCAGTTCTGCTTTATTTTGCTGTAAGGCAAGAATTTTTTCTTCTATGCTTTTATTGGTAATCAGCTTATACACAAATACTGGCTTGTCCTGTCCAATCCGCCATGCACGATCTGAAGCTTGATCTTCAGCAGCAGGGTTCCACCATGGATCATAGTGAATGACCGTATCTGCGGCAGTTAGATTCAGACCGACCCCTCCTGCTTTCAGACTGATTAAAAATACCGGCACTTGTCCAGACTGAAATGCTGTAATGACTTCATCTCGCTTTTTGGTCGTTCCAGTCAGCTTCACATAGCCAATTTCTGCGTGATGGAGCTGTTGCTCAATCAGTTCCAACATTGAGGTAAACTGAGAGAAGATCAGAATTTTTCGCCCCTCCTCCACCATTGGAACGACCATATCCATCAACTGTTCAAGTTTGGCAGAGTGTGCCTGCCCGGTTTTCACTGAATCCAGCTTTAGTAAGCTAGGATGGCAGCACACCTGACGTAGCTTCAGTAAGGCATCTAAAATTTGAATTTGACTACGTTTAAAGCCTTTTTCTGCCACAATTTTCTGAATATTTTCCTGCATCGTGGCACGAACAGCCTCATATAACTTGGATTGCTGGTCATTCATATCAATATTGACTTCAATCGTAGTTTTTTCTGGCAATTCTTTGGCTACGTCAGTTTTCAAGCGACGTAAAATGAAGGGCTTAATCCGGTTGACCAGCTTTTGCCTTAACTGCTGATCACCGCGTTTTTCAATCGGATGACGGTACTTTTTATTAAAAATTTCTTGTGAATATAAAAATCCTGGCATCAGGAAATAAAATAGTGCCCACAGTTCACCCAAATTATTTTCCATCGGGGTACCTGTTAGACACAAACGATGTCGTGCTTTTAATTGGCGTACTACCTGTGCAGCTTTGGCACGCGGATTTTTGATATTCTGCGCCTCATCCAAAATGAGTTGATGATATTCATATTGCTTTAGTTGTTCTTCATCTCTCGCTAGAAGCGGATAGGTGGTTAACACAATATCATAGTGCGGAATCTGCTCAAAATTCTGATGGCGGTCGGGCCCCTGTAGCAGCAATACCTTGAGCTCAGGGGTAAATTTCTCCGCTTCTTTGAACCAGTTATGCATCAGCGATGTGGGTGCAACAATTAAGGCGGGACTGTCCTGCAAATATCCAGCCTGCTTTTCCATGAGTAAATGGGCTAAAGTTTGTGCTGTTTTCCCCAAGCCCATATCATCTGCCAGAATCCCGCCATGCTGGGTTTCCCTTAAAAACTGTAACCAGCCTAAGCCCTGCTGCTGGTATGGACGCAACTCCCCCTGAAAACCTTGTGGTGTCGGCAGTTGTTGCTGATAGCCTTGTTTGAATTTCTGTACAAATTGCTGCAGGCGATCACTGACCTGCCATGTCATCCCAAGATTATGCTGCAATTCTAATAATTGACTCGCATCATAGCGATCAATACTGCGCTCTTCTTGCTGTAAAATGCTCTGCAGATGCAACAATACCGGCTTAATATCCCTAGCGGATAGAGCCAAATCAGGTTGATCAACTGCAGTTTTCACGGTGAAAATTTGACTGTCATGCAGATGAATAAACGTCCGCGGATCAAGTAAATCAGGATTTACTCGCACCAAAGCTACGAGCGCATCAAGCAAATTATAAGAATTACCTGCACTGTCTTGAACCGTCGCCCCGATATTGAACCAGTCCTGCTGACCTTCAGATTCAGTGATAGAAATATTTAAATTTTCGACATATTGCAGGTTAAAGGGGCTGTTTTCCAGATGCTCTATCTGCCAGCCCATCAACTCAATTTGATTGATGGGCATGAGCTGTTTGATCCAGTCTCCATAGAAAGCAAAAACCATAGAATCAAGACGTTGTTTATCCAGTTTTAATTGCTGGTCATAACTAAGATCTTTCACCCACTTCAGTGATTCGACCAATAGCTGTAAACGCTGGATTGACTGTTGTTCCTGAACTAAGTCCCGAAGCTGTCGCACCATTTTGCCATGCTGTTCACCAATAAAACTGTCACCTGATGTACCTGCTTTAATTCGCCCACCTGCATAGGAGAATTCAATTTCAGCACAAACAGACTCTTCCCATTTCCAATCAAATTTATCTAAAACACCGAAGCGTAAAATTGGCTGGGGACTACCCTCAAGGACATCAATATGCTGAATAGACTCGGGCTGAGGCAGATTTTTCACGTCTGAATATTGATGAGTCAGTTTCTCAAACTCTGGCAAGAGCTTAGCTGGAAGATCAGGCATCTGTAAAAAATGGTAGAGCAGCTTTGCCGTATATTCACCATATAACTGGCCCACCGTGTTCTGTTGAATATCCACATAACATGGTGGCTGGCTCGCGAGAATCTGGATATGTGGATTTGATTTTAAATCGAGTCGAATATCGCCATTGACCAATTCAATGTTTAAATGCTCCGTCTGTTTGTTGACACCTTGTTCCCAGATCAATTCGATGTGATAGCCTTGTTCTGACCATTGAAGTGCAGCATAGCTCTTTTTTTGCCAGTACACATCGCCACTTTGAATAAAAGATTTAAAGTGCTCCAATGAAATTCCGGAGATATCAAGATTGCTTTGATAAAAACGCTCGTCGCTGTTTATTTTGGCGTAATAATAAATCTGGTTAAATAATTGTCGTTTTTGTTCAGGTAAAGTCAGATGCTTTCTGGTGATATTTTCATATTGGGTATAATAACTTTCCCCTGCAATTGAGCCGTTTTTATTGCGTCTGGCTTTCTGAACATCAACTGTCAATTTCTTTAAGCTGACCGACTGATCTAGCAGGTAAATTAAATAATTGTTTGTTTTGACAGATTGCTCTGGTTCAGTCTGTTGTAAATACCGTTTAAAATCATTCAACCAACGCTGCGCCTGATCATCCCCCCATCGGCGTTTTGCGATTCCCTGCGGAGATTGAGATTCAGCATAACGCTGTTGAAATTCCTGACGATATTCTTGAAAGAATAACCGCGCTAAAGCAGCAGCATGTTTACAGTTATATCCAACTGGACAAGTGCAGTCATCATCGATTAAACGGTCTTTTTTAAGATTATAGGTAATCGCGGTATCGTAATAATCTGTCCCTTCAATTTGAGCATACATCGTGACATCATCATTTTCCTCAAAGAACTCAATTGTTTCCCTATCAATGTGTTTAGCATAGCTCAGACTGCGCTGAAGAGTTGCAGTACTAAAGCGAGATAGAAAATTGATCAATAAGGACATAATTACCAGACACCAAAATGTTTATACAATTATAACGGACAAAGCTGTCATTTCAGAACAGTAGCCGAACTGCTCAACCTGAGCACAGATTCGACTCACTCAATAGGAATATTGTGAATAAAGACAATCAAATTCGAGAAGTTAAACAGTTCATTGAGATCGAAAATATCCTGATAGAAAGTGATGATTTCTTCACAACAGTTAATTTTAAACCAAATGGGGTCAAAAGTTTTAGCATTGTTTCTATGAATAAAATACTTAAATAAAAATTCTCCGACAAACTCGGTACGGTTCACTGAATATCATTATTCGTATGAGGCACGGTGATACACAACGTGATCCTCTCATCAATAGGTTGGCTGATTGCAGCAGTGTAAGGCAAAGCAATAAATGCTGGATTCACATGAGTAGGATCCTGCACGGCACCCTCATGATGGCTGAAGATCCTGATCCAACGACTGACAAGGTTGGCATTAATACTATGTTGCAGTGCGACCGAAGCGATCGAGGTATTAGGATTTTTACAGGCATTGACAATACTGAGTTTGAATTCTTTGCTGTATTTTCTGCGTTTTGTAGCAACAGGAGGTGTTGCTGAATATATATCCATGTTCATGGATTAAGTCCCCACTTGTTTTTAGGTGGGAACTAAATTAAGGCTTATAGGATCGCTTGGTAAGGCTGTGTTAGCCGGATGCTTACATTTTAGGAAATCTAAATACTCTTTTGATTCACACGCTTTGAAAGCTCTTCCGCACTCTCTACACGTTCAGAGTAACGGTCAGTTAGATATGCTGATTGTCCTCTGGTTAAAAGCGTAAATTTATAGAGCTCTTCCATCACATCCACAATCCTATTGTAATAAGAGGAAGGTTTCATACGACCATCTTCTTCAAACTCAAGAAATGCTTTAGGCACTGAAGACTGATTGGGTATCGTAATCATACGCATCCAACGCCCTAAAATACGTAATTGATTTACAGCATTAAACGACTGTGAACCGCCACAGACTTGCATCACCGCTAAAGTTTTACCTTGCGTTGCACGGATTGCACCTGCTGCTAATGGAATCCAATCAATTTGAGCTTTTAAAATTGAACTCATCGCGCCATGGCGTTCAGGAGAGCACCAAACCATTCCTTCAGACCATGCTAAAAGTTCATGCAGTTCTTTAACTTTAGGGTGTTCCATATCACCATCTTCAGGCAGAGGTAGCCCTTTAGGATGGAAAATCTTCACTTCCGCACCAAAATATTCAAGAATTCGACCAGCTTCCTGAATAGCTAAACGGCTATATGATCGATCACGATTTGAGCCATACAGAAGCAGTATTCTTGGAGGATGTTCAAGGTTCTTTGCCTGAACTTTTTCTAAAGTCGGTTTTTCCAAAAGACTAAGATCAATATTTGGTAAGTTCATTAGCTTCATGCCTCTTTAAAAACTTTTTTTCTCAGCCATAGCGAAACTGTCACTAAGGTAATCAATACAGGCACTTCAACAAGCGGTCCAATCACTGTTGTGAAAGCCACAGGTGAAGCTAATCCAAAAGTGGCAATCGCTACAGCCAGTGCTAATTCAAAATTGTTGCCTGCCGCAGTAAAGGAAATAGCAGTCGTTTTAGGGTAATCATTGCCCATCCACTTACTCATAAAGAAGCTAATGAAGAACATTGCAACAAAATAGATCGTCAAAGGAATAGCGATTCTAAGCACGTCTAGAGGAAGGCTAATCACTTCACCACCTTTAAGACTGAACATGGCTACAATCGTGAATAAAAGGGCAATAAGGCTGATTGGGCTAATCTTTGGGATAAACTTAGTTTGATACCAAGCCAAACCATTTTTTTTAACCAAAATCAGTCGGGTTAAAAACCCAAGTAAGAACGGAATACCTAGATAAACCAGAACAGCATGGGTAATGGTCCAAAAGCTTACATCAATGATTTGTGCTTCTACCCCAAAGAATGGTGGTAAGAAGGTTAAGAATAACCAGGCATAAGTACTAAAGAATAAGATCTGGAAGATACTGTTAAACGCGACTAAGGCAGCAACATACTGATTATCCCCACATGCCAAGCCATTCCAAACGAGGACCATAGCAATACATCGGGCTAAACCAATCAGAATGAGACCTGTCATGTATTCAGGATAGGCGTGCAGAAAAATAATGGCCAAACCAAACATTAAGCAAGGTGCTATTAGCCAGTTTTGAACGAGAGATAATGTAAGGGTCCGCTTGTCCTCAAAGACTTTAGGCAAAGTCGCATAGTCTACTTTGGCAAGTGGTGGATACATCATCAAAATAAGCCCTATTGCGATAGGGATATTCACTGAATTAATGCTTAATTGATCTAATACAACAGATGTTTGAGGGAAAAACACCCCAATACCTACGCCTAATGCCATGGCAATGAAAATCCATAGAGTTAGGTTTCGATCTAAGAATGAGAGCTTTGATGCGGACATTGAATTACTCGCATTGCATAGAGATAGATAAGTTGCTCGTAGGTTTATTTAATACTTCATCATTCAAAACACTGAACACTGCATTTACCCATTCTGGTAAATCAGGATTTAATCGGTAATACACCCATTGTCCCTTGCGCTCATCTAGCAAAATTGAAAGGTTACGGAGTAAAGCCAAGTGACGAGAAATTTTAGGTTGGCTCAGTTGTAATATCTCTGTGATTTCACAAACACATACATTTTGTCTTTCTAAAATAATTTTTAAAATATCTAGACGTGTCGGGTCAGATAGGCATTTAAAGAAATCTGCTTGATCCATAATCTATACTCTAATATATGCTATTGCGAATATACGTATATCCATATATAAATGCAATATTATTAAGTCCTGAGTAAGTACAATGTCATCAAAAGTTAAGATCTATCATAATCCAGCGTGCGGAACATCAAGAAATACACTGGCGCTAATTCGAAATACCGGAGAAGAACCCGAAATTATTGAGTATCTTCTCAACCCTCCAAGTAAAAGTGAACTCATTAATTTAATTGAGAAATCAGGTCTCTCTGTACGTGAAGCTATTCGCAAAAACGTGGAACATTTTGAAGCTCACAACTTGGATCAGCAGCACTGGACAGATGAGCAGCTTATTCAGTTTATGCTGGAGTATCCAATTTTAATTAATCGTCCATTTGTAGTGACTGAGTTAGGCGTAAAACTTTGTAGACCATCTGAACTCGTTTTAGATATTTTGTCTGCACCTCAATTAGGAGCTTTTATCAAAGAGGATGGTGAAATAATCATCGATAAAAATGGTAAGCGGATTAAATAAATCCGCCCCATTTAACATAATGGTTGTTATACGAAATTAATGGATGTTCATATAGATTACTTGCATATTGTATTCGATCGAATACAATATAGTGAGAAGAGAAGGAATCCTCATGATTGAAATTAAACGTCTGCCAGAATTTGATGAATGGTTGGATGGCATTAAAGACAATATGACCCGTATCCGCCTGAATCGTCGATTAGATAAGGTTCAACGTGGAAATTGGGGAGACATTAAACCTCTTCAAGATGGCGTTTGGGAAATGAGAGAATTCTTCGGTTCTGGATGGAGGATGTATTACATCCAACATGGTGACGTAGTTATTGTAATGCTTGGTGGAGGAGATAAATCAACTCAACAACAAGACATCAATCGTGCAGTCAAATTATCGAAAACATTGGAGGATTAAAATGGTTAAAGTCGCTGATTTACCAAGTTTTGATATGGCTGAGTCGCTCAAAACTGAAGAAGACATTGTGATGTATCTCAATATGGTTCTTGAAGAGAATGATCCAGCTGAATTAGCCCATGCACTTGGCGTTATTGCTAAAGCTCGTGGCATGACTCAAATCGCTAAAGAAGCAGGGATTGGACGTGAGGCACTTTACAAAGCTCTACGTCAGGATTCAGCACCACGTTTTGATACGATTAATCGTGTTGTGAATGCTTTAGGTCTAAAACTCACAGTACAACACGCCTAAAACTTTAAAAAATATAGTAAAAAAGGGAGCTAGAGGCTCCCTTTTTTGACTTCGTATAACGTGTATTATGTTAATTTTAGAGAAACTCATAAATGAATATAATAATTTGATTAAAATCCATTCTCTAAAATTCGGATATCAACACCAAGAACATCATCTTTTATCTTAAAGTGATGTTCTTGCATATGTACGGTTGCAAGGTGGGCATCTAAATGTTTGATACTTTTCCATTTTTCCAACATAACGACTGTATTTTTCAATGGCGCCTGATAAGACGCATGACTCTCATGATTAATAAGTAATTCGTAACTAAAACAACCATCTTCTTCAAGCACTGTTGGTGTGATCTCCTTGAATGAATTGATTACATGTTGCAGATGCTCTGAACCGGGTTTTATTTTAATTTCAGCAATAATTGTTAACATCATTTACCTCTATATCACTGATGCAGAAAAATTACGGATCAAATGTTGGCGATAATCATCTTTTATTTGTGGTACGTTTGGTGCTTTGATGACGTCATGAGCAATAAATGTTGACATGCTTTGCATACCAAGAAACTCATTGGCTTTTCGAAAAGGTAAATAAACCCCATCTACACCTCTCCCCTCAAAAAATTGTTTTGGATCAGTAAATGCTTCAGCAGGTGCATTCCAAGTTAATGACAGCATAAATTTTTTGCCATGCATTAAACCTCCCGAACCATATTTTTTAGAAGTATCCGAACGTGAACGACCATCATTAGCGTATATATGACCATGACCTTCAGTAAATACATCATCAATATATTTTTTTACTGTCCATGGTGCACCCATCCACCAGCCTGGCATTTGATAAATAATAGCATCAGCCCAAAGATATTTTTTTACCTCCTCTTTTGGATCAAAAGCACTATCAGCACGCGTAACTTTAACTTTATGACCTAATTCGGTTAATACTTCTTCTGCCAAAATCGTCAAGGTATCATTCAATTCACCATTAGAATGAGCAAAAGTTTTAGCACCATTGATAATTAAAATATTATTCATCTTCATCCCAAATTGAATAGAGAGGTACAATATAAATTTAAGATTCATCAACATAAATGCAATTATTAACAAAACATTATTGATTAATTGTTAATAATTAAAATTAATATATAATTAAAAATGATTTTTTATTAATGATTTACTTAGATATGAAATCTACATTTGATGAACTTTTAGTATTTGTTACGATCGCTGATTGTGGCTCTATAGTGAAAACAGCAGAACAATTAAATCAAACAACATCTGCTATCAGTCGCACATTACAACGCCTCGAAAAAAAATTAAATGTTAAATTAATCGAACGTACAACCCGTAGCCTTAATCTTACCTATGATGGAAAAATTTTTTTAGAAAGAGCAAGAAAATTACTTTCTGATTTGAATGAAGCTGAAGAGTTGTTAATTAATCCAGGTACTGAACCTACAGGCTTAATTAAAATAGATTCAGCAACACCGTTTGTATTGCATGTAATTATTCCATTAATACCAGAGTTTATAGAACGATATCCAAAAATCAGTATTGAACTAACTAGTCATGATCATGTAATTAATTTATTAGAGCATAAAATAGATGTTGCTATACGGTTTGGTGATCTAGAAGATTCAAGTCTCTATGCAAAATTATTATGTAAAAGTCGTTTGTATATCGTTGCTAGCGCTGAATATCTCAAAAAAAATAACTTACCAAAATCTATTATTGAGTTAAATCAACATAGATTATTAGGATTTAGCCATCCTTTGCATTTAAATAATTGGCCAATTTATATAAATGATCAACTATATAAAACTTCACCATCTATTACAGCTTCTAATGGCGAAAGTGTTCGTCAACTTGCTTTACAAGGCGTAGGAATTGCTTGTCTCTCTGAATTTTTAATTTTAAAGGATATAAAAGAAGGTAAATTAATTGCTTTGTTTGAAGATGAAATAAAGATTCATGAGCAAAAAATCCATGCTGTCTATTACAAAAAAAATTATATACCTAAGAGAGTTAGATTATTTATTGATTATTTATATGAAAAATTACAACAGCTTAATTAATTTTAAATGGATTTTTTAGGCATATTTAGTTGAATAATGTTTGAAATAAATCTCCATTTAACATAATGGCGGTTATACGAAGTACACTTGTATATTAATTGAAATATCAGATACTTATTTAAACCATAAAAATCTAAAAATGCCCAAAAAGCCGACTTTGAAACAAGTCGGCTTTTTTATGAGCGATTTTGATAGTTTTTGCCAAGAAAATTGGCTAAAAAAATGATCAATTTAGCAATCAGTGCCCATTTCATACGGATCCAGGTTCCAAAACTATCCCCAATTGCTGGGGATAAAATTTAGGCTATTTTGTACGCTTTGGCGCACATCAATCTCGGCCCTTTGCTACTACCTGGAACTGAACCGTACCGGGTTTGTCGGAGATTTTTTTATTTAAGTTAGGCCACCTGACCTAACGGGTTAATCTTATCATAGTACATTGCTTCAAACTCAAAAGGCGATACATAACCCAGTGCACTGTGTACACGCTTTTTATTGAACCAATCTACCCAGTTTAGTGTCGCAAGTTGTACATCTGCTAAACCTTGCCAATCTGCTTTTAGATATTCAATCACCTCTGTTTTGTATAAGCCATTCACCGTTTCAGCCAAAGCATTATCGTATGAATCACCAGTCGTACCGACTGATGCTCGTAAATTTGCAGCTTCTAAACGATTGGTATAGCGAATGGAAAGATATTGCACACCTCTGTCGGAATGATGAATCACATTCTTTGGCATGCCTCGATCGTGCAATGCTTGCTCAAGTGCATCGAGTACCATATCTGTATTCATCCGTGTAGATACTTTCCATCCAACAATTGCTCGTGAGAACACATCAATAATAAAGGCGGTATAGACCCAGCCTGAATGAGTTTGAATATACGTAAAGTCACTCACCCACAGTTGGTCAGGATGATCAGCATTAAAATTACGTTTCACTAAATCATCTGCTCTTTTTTGATCATCTCGGTTACGGGTGGTTTGTTTATTCTTACCACGCCAAACACCTTGTATACCTAGCTTCTGCATCAATCGAGCAACTGTACAACGTGCGATAACATAACCTTCACGTTTCAATTGTTGCCAGACCTTACGCACACCATATCGACCTGAACTTTCTTTCCAAATTCGTTTAATTTGTTCAGCATGATGCAAGTCATGTAAATCTCGCTTTGCTCGATGTTCTGGATTGTCAGCGAGATCTAAAGTTCGGTAATAGGTTGAAGCTGCGATCGGTAAAATCCTACAAATCGCATCAACACCATATAAGTCTTTATTGTTATGGATGAAATCCACCATTATTTGTGTGGGCGGTCGAGCTCCGCCTGGGCGAAAAAAGCGGCTGCTTTACGTAGAATTTCATTGGCACGCTTTAATTCTTTAATTTCACGTTCCATTTGCTTCATTTTTTCTTGATCAGATATCTGTTGTACTTTAATAGGATTTTGCTGATCTAAATGCTTTTGATGCCAGGCACGAAGTGTTTCAGGAGTACAACCAATCTTAGGCGCAATTGCTGTGATTGCAGCCCAATTCGATGGATAATCTTTTTCAGATTCAATCAATAATTGAACCGCTCTTTCTCTGATTTCAGGGGTATATTTTAATTTTGTCATCGGGGTAGTCTCTCAGAATATTGACTCTCCGACAAACCCGGTACGGTTCACCTTTAGATTAAGCATGTGTATGTTGGTTATTATTGTTGATTATCACAATAAATTAGTGACCAAAAATCAAAGTACCCCACCCTACCTTAAATTACACCACACAAAATAAAAACCCTATATAACTGTTATATATAGAGTTTATTAAAATACTAATTATGTTATTTAGTGTATTTTATGTCGGTGACTCTTGCCAAGGTTGGGGTCGCGAGTTCGAGTCTCGTTTCCCGCTCCAGATTCTAAAAGCCCTGATCGAAAGATTGGGGCTTTTTTATTTCAATCTCTGAATTAACAAAAAAAGCGAAGCAATGTTCGCTTTTATTCATTTTATGATTTAGACCCTATTACCATTCACTTAAAAGTATAAATTCTTATGAACCAATGTTCACCCGCTCTTCTAAAGCAGCCTTCACTGGCTGGGTAATAGTAGAAGATTCAATACTATATTGCTCCATCCAAGGTGATTCTCCATAAAAAGAACCATTGAGTTGGGAGTAATCAATCAACCTTTCCCGGAATTTTTTAAAATACACCTGATCAACTTTACCTGGGTTACGCCAGAATTTTGACAATGGGCGCTGATTCGTCAGTTTAGGTAAATTATATAAAGCATGTCCTAATACTTTTACAGGAATCTGATGATATAAAGCCTGGATACCGGTTGTACTATTTACCGCAACAAAACCTAAACTATGCTTTAATAAAGTCGGTAGATGAATATCACAAAAATAATGGATACGCCCTTCTACTCCATGTTTTTTCGCTAATCTACGAATTAATCTTGCATAATTACGATAGCCACGATCCATAGGATGATGCTTTAATACCAAATGATGATATGGATCAGCATGATCAGCAAAATCCTCTATCACCAGCTGAATATATTTTTTCATACATTTCAGTTCAGAATGCGTCCTGATCTGGAAATCATTATGTACCTGTAAGGCAAATACAAAATAGCGTTTTTGATGGTGACGAATAAAATGATTAAATTTACGGCTTTCAAAGCAGGAATTCTTTAAGCGGCGAATTCCCGCCCAGATCCAATAATAAAGTTCTGTCCAGACACTCATTTGCCGATGGTGTTTATAATGCCGATATTTCCAGCAAAAGATCAGCATAAAAAAGTAATAGGCAATAACACTGAATACTCTAAGACTTGTACTGCTATGAATAGTTTCAACCTGCTTATTTACCCGGGAGGTTTTTACAGTCGTCGTTTGGAAATGAGTTAAAAATTTTGAAAAGAAATTAACGCCATCTTGCTCAAAGGTAATATAGTTCGGACGAATATAGCCTTCTTCAAAGACAAAAAACTTCACTTTATTTTTTGCTGCTATTTTTTTCGCGGTCTGATGATACTTACGGCAGTCGCCAAAACACACGACAGCATCAATCTCATGAGTTAATATGAGGTGCTCAATCCATTGGGCAAAATCCGCATAAGTGCCCGTATAGTCAAAGCTATATTCAAAATGACGCGCATCAAACTGATCGCCACCATTGAAATTCACCTTAAAGCATTGAACGCCATTGGACTTTAGCCAGTTGGCAAAAGTAGAAAAAAAACTGCCCATAGGGCCCTGCAACAACAAGACCCTGTCTGAAAGTAGTAAATTATTTACATGTACAGACATGAGAAATTAACCCAGTTTTTTTAGTAAATTATATAAAGGCGACAGTATACTCTTTTTATGGCTGTTTACCTTTACCGCTTGGTCTAATTGTTGCTTGATAGATGTAATGACATCTTCGGGACGCACTACAGGTATCCGCATTTTTTTTGTCACTTCTAAATTATAAATTGGATATTCTACCAGCGTAATATAAATTAGTTTTTCAAGGCTAATTTTTTTGTTACGTCGCTCTGATTGATACAGATCTTGAGTCAGCCCCCATCCCGCATAGAAAGGTAAGCCATAACAGTATACCTTCAAGCCTCTAATGAGTGCTTCAAAACCACTGAGCGATGTAATGGTATGTAGCTCATCTACAATTTCAAAACATTCAAGGATAGAAGCATCTAACTCTACCTGATCTGCATAACGCAATATCTCGGCAGCAGGAATACCGCCCACCCTTAAACCGGTTTGCACATCAGGATGCGGCTTATAGATAATATAGCTATCGGGATTTCTGGTTCGTACTTCTTTTAACAGCGCGAGGTTGGTTTTTATTCCCACGCCACCAAGCTGAATAGACATATCATCTTCGACCTGCCCTACAACCAATAAAACCCGTGGATGCTCAGGTCTGGTTAAACGCTTAAATTCGCCTACATTATATTTGGAAATATTCAGATCTATCAGCATCTGTTGCAAGCGTGTGGCCCGTTGCGCTTGTTGGGCATTGAGCTCGACCTGGTTTAAGAGTTGTTCAAGACGCGAAGGTTGGGTGGCATCGTAATAAATTCCAACATCATCAAAGACCAGGGAACATGGCCGAATCAGCTTTGCTCCCAGTCCTACGGAGCGGATAAAGCCATCTTCCACTGTAGTAATGTGATTGTATTGTTTATCTTTAAGCTGTCGAGCCTTCTTGCCCCAGGCCAGCACATGTTCAGACTTTCTCGGTTTAAGATAACGCTGGAATTTTAAATCCAGTTTTGGAAAGCCTAAAAAATCCGGAATAAAGCGCTTTTTCCAAGGGGAAAACCCATAAGCGATATAACGACTTTCTAATCTCTTTTGTACTTCAATATTGGGAATAAGCAGCTCTAGAATATCTTCCAATTCACAACGTTGCCCGGTGAGCGGATTTACATAGCGGGCATAGTGAAAATAGGCGCAGGCAAATAAGTGTTGCAAGCTTTTTTGCCGGTTTCTGCGGCCATTCAGAATATCCAAAGGCGCATGAGCATCATTGGTCAACCCCCAGCCTGCATACCACGGCACGCCGAAACAATGTACTTTTTTTCCACATAACAGTGCTTCAAAACCAAGCTGAGAACTCACCACATACACTTCGTCCATCTGCTGCAGCAGCTCGACAGGATTATAGTGCTCCGTGAGCAACCGGATATTGGGATGATTGAAATCCTCTTGAGCAAAATGGGCTTGAGCTTTCCCGGCCAGTACATCAGGATGGGTCTTTACCCATATAGTCGCATCTGGATGATCAATACAGGCTTGTCTTAACATGCTTTTAAATGTGTCAGGAGTAGCCCCTGCATATTTGATTGATTGATCACCAAAGGTTTGATCTATCACTAAGATATGTGTGCTTTTTTGATCAAACTTGCATAAATCTATTGTTTGAAATTTTTGATTATATTTAGTAATTCCATATTTTAAGATTTGGTCGATGGCATGCTGGGCACGAAGATTATCTCTAACATTCTCATCTTTTAAAATGAGGTTTTCTAGATCTGAAGACTGTAAGGCATCAAAATAAATACCGGTTTCATCAACAACAAGCGACAGAGGTGGATAACCATCTTTACCAAGACCTAGAGAACGGACAAAGCCGTCCTCCAAGCAAAGAGCTTTCAGACCTTTTTGTTCGGCTAAGGCTTGGGCTTTAAAGAAACTTTTTTTACGGCCCCATCCACAGCTAAAACTCTCATACCGAAAGTCAACTGGATATACTTGCATCAATTTTTCTAAATTTTTGGAGCCAAAATAACGCATAAGATAGATTTATAAGCTATAAATATAAATAAATATGAAACACATTGTAGAATACACCACCCAAATAACACATATAGCAACTTCAGGTAGTAGATCATTCTATGAAGAAATTACGTATACTCAGTATTCTAGATGATTTCACCTACAATACATTAAAACCAGAATCGGATGTAGAGCTATTAAGTCAAAAGCCCTTTTGGTACCGTTTAAGCCAAAAAATTGACTTCTTACTTGTAGAATCGGCCTGGCGTGGAAACAATGATGTCTGGCGGCATAAAGTTGCTCATTACCCCAACCATCCTCAACGCAATAATAATGCTTTGAAAAAATTAGTTTATTGGTGTAAAGACCATAATATTCCAACTATTTTTTGGAACAAGGAAGACCCTTATCACTATGATCAGTTTATAGAGTCTGCCAAATTATTCGATTATATTTTCACGACAGATGCAAACAGTATAGCTCGTTATATAAAAGATGCCCCAAACAGTGTCGCTGCTGTTGCGCCGTTTTTTATTCAGCCGCAGATGCATTTTTCAACTTCAGAAGCCCCATTAAAACGCAGTGTGTTTATGGGTACTTATCAGAGCAATATGCATGATCAACGCACCCAATGGCAGGATCAGATTTTTTTAGCTGCCGCACCGTATGGCCTGGATCTGTTTAATCGTCATACCAACCCCTCTATGGAATATACGTTCCCCTATTACGATGGGGATGTAAACTATTATCCGCCTGTACCTTATCCAGAAACACCGGCCACCTATCGCCGTTATCAGCAAGTGTTAAATGTGAACACCATTACCGACTCTCCGACCATGTTTTCACGGCGTTTGATTGAGGTGATGGCCTGTGGTCGTTTGGTGATTTCTAATCCAAGTCAGGCCATTGATCATTTATTTCAAGACATGTGTATTCAGGTGGATGATTTCGAAGCGGCACAAGCGCTGTTTTCTCAGTTACAGTCCGGTTATACTGCCGAGCAGCAAGAGATGGTCGCCTATGCCCATACCCATGTACAGCAGCATTACACTGCAAAGACCTGGCTGAAATCGATCTTGCAAACCTGTAATGTAGATCATCCTTATTTGGAAAGCTGAGATTAAACGTGCACACACCTGATTTATCGATTGTTATTCCGCTTGATTTTCATCGCCGTAGTTGGGATCTCTATCGTCGTGTGAAAGGTTTCGTTGCTGCCTTTGCAGGTCAACCGGTGCAGCTCATTTTTGGTTGTAATGCTGCACCACAATTTTGGGTTAAATGTTTACAGCGTTTAATTGCTCCACATGCCAATATTCAGCTCTGTTTGGTCGAAGCCGAAGCCAGTAGTTTAGCTAAACTTAGAAATGCTGCTATTGCTGCCGTTAAGACGCCCTATGTGTTGTTTTTAGATGTCGATATCGTGCCCGACCAGCAGTTGGTCAATCTTGCCTATCAACAGGTCATCCATCAGCCGCAACAAATTGGGATGTTTCCATGTTTGTACTTGTCTAAATCCGGCAGTAAGCTCATTTCTAAATATTCTGCTGCTGAATTTAAACAGCATTATTATGATTTTCGCCGTGATTTGGTTTTACACCTTGCTTTTCCTTCTTCTATTGTACTAACTGATCTTGCCAGTGTGCGTGAGATTGGTGGTTTTGATGAGCAGTTTGTTGGACATGGTTATGAAGATTTTGATTTCATGCTGCGCTTATTTCAGCATAAAGGCTTAATCGAGTATTCAGCTGATATTTTAGTCGATGAGCCGTATTTAGCGCCATTAATGAGTGTGGGTTTACGTGCTGTGTTGGCTAAGCCTTTTTTAGACAGTTTGATTCAGTCTGTTTATTTTTTGCATAATTTTCATAAGAAAGATAAAGAAGATTATTATTATAAAAAGCGAGCTAATAACAAAGATTTATTTATCAATAAATATGAAAATTTTAAATATGAAAAACTTCACTTCAATAAGCTTACTTTATTAAATTGTTTTTTTAATGAGGTGATTGAAGAAAAAAATAGCCCAAAGTATGCAGTGCTTTGGGCAGAGATTAAAGGTTATAGATTAAGAGAGCCCTATACAATTTATTGACAATAATGAATGCTATGTTAATTTAACAAACTCTAATTTAAACTAAGGCATTAATTATGATTAATTATTTAAACTACAATTTTTTGAGTAAATTAAACATATATGGAAATGCTTTAGCAAGATATACTATTCCATATTATGCTCTATCCCGTGGACTAAAAGTAACTTTTTTGAATATCTCAACGGATAAAAAGCTAGAAAAATATTTCAAAGTAGAGGGAAATGGAGGCTTCTACAGAATTTCTGATGAAAGAGGAACTACACATACTTTCAATTATTCTAAACTTCTTCAACAAAATCAGGATAAAAGTATAAAAAAATATAGTAAAGATAATTTAAATAATTTTTTAGATAAACTAGGTATTAATCATCCTCATAGTATTAAATTCAAGCCCAATACACCTTTAAACATAATTCAAGAACTTTTACCACCTTTTCCACTAGTTGTAAAACCAATTAATGGATCTATGGGAAAAGGTGTACATGCAAACCTTAATACGATAGAAGAATTACAGGGAGCAATTATATCCCAAAAAACAGATTTTCTTGTTGAAAATTACATTACAGGTGATGAGTTTAGAATTTATACAGTTGGTGGTATAGCCCGTGCAGCTTGCAAACGAGAATTTCCACATGTTATCGGAAATGGAAAAGACAAGATAGAAAAATTAATAGAAAATAAAAATACAGTAAAACAAAAAATGAGAATTCAGACTATAAGAATAAATGACGATCTTATCAATCAATTAAATAATCAAAATTTGACTTTAGACTATATTCCATCAGAAAAAGAAAAAATTATATTAAGTTTCAAACGTGGTAGATCATCTGGCGGAGATATAGAACAAAATCTTTCGCTTCTAAAACCAGAAACCATAGAGAAATTAGAGAAATTTGCCAAATCAATTCCAGAATTTTATGTTCTTGGTATTGACTGCATTATAAATCAAGATGACGTTTTTATATTGGAAGTGAATTTTAGACCACAAATTACAAGTGCTTTAATGCCAGACACAGGCAATAGTATTGATTTACCCAAAATTATCATAGATAACATATTTAAATTTGATAAAGAAAAACAAATATCTCCTATTAATTTTAAAAAAGTTTTAAAATATGTAGAAAATACCACCCTTCCATGGGAAGAAATTACTATTAAAAATGAAGATATTCAGATTAAGTTAAAATCCGATGAATACTGGTTCTAATTAAAAAAACTAACTCACCCTTGTGGTGAGTTAGTTTTTAACATGAAGCAGAGATTTCTAAAAATCTGAAATTAAAATAATTATAAACGTCATCTACATAATGAAAAGGTGATCGCCCCCACTTATGGTTTTCATCTCCAATAAATATACCTACAGGATAGTTAATAAAATTCTCTTCAGGTATATATTGTGCTGCAATCTGATATAAACCATTCACTACATCAGTACAAAAAGCAATTCTTTCAGGTTTAGACAAAGCATTCCCCATATTTGTATGGGTTGCCCATTGCACATTATTAATTATAATTTTATTTGGTGGAACTACTTTTAACAGCTCTTTTAAACCAAATTCCCATGCATCTCGATAAAATTGACTATTTGCTAAAATTTTAATCTTATCTGTATTAGTAATAAATTTAGAATTTTTTAGTTCATCAGAAAATGTTACATAAACTTCTTCGTCATTAAGTTTGACCAAACCAAATCTATCATCAACAACATCTAACAATAAATAGTCAAATTCTTGTTCTTTGATGACATCCATATAATCACCAGACAGTGCATATTTCAAGACTTTTCTCTGAAATTTAGATTTAAGATTAATCTCATTCTCCTGTATAGGAAACACAGGAAAAGCTAATCTAGCTAAAGAATTTCTAGCAAAATATTTAACTATTTTAATATTGTTTTGCATAATCTTAGATTCAAATGCATCTCGAGTCACGCAAGAGCCTAATATTATTACCTTAACCACACTTTCACCTCAGACTATGCAATTTCTTATATTAAATTTGTGAATAAAGATTATAAAAATGACCTAATTTAATATCCCTATCTAATCTAGCCTCCGCCTCTACCCACATTTTACCCAGCTTTTCATTCCAAGTGTTCCAAAACATTGAAAAACCTCCAGGGAATGGAGTAAACTCACCAAAAACAACCCCTCGACTACTGCTAAAAAGATCAACCCTCATAAAGGGTAAAGGAATCTTACCTGAAAGGGTTTGAGCAATATCAATCATTTCATTTTGAAATTTAGGTAATGGCAAAAGATCATCAATCTTTCCAAGATATTTCCCAGTATTTTTAACTTGTACAAAATCTTTATCATATAACTTATATGTTACATTACCATCCAATGATTTTCTTTTTTGTAAAATAAGCCCAACTTCTCCATAGAAACAATAGAATTTCCAATCATCCAAAGCATATAACTGCCCATCATCTGGATAAACCAGCTCCTCCACTAACCACTGATCATGGATTTTTTTTTCAACCATAATATCAGCAGCCATTTTTTTAATATCATTTAATTCTCTAATTTCATTAGTAAATAAGTCACGATATTTTTTTAACTTATCATCATAATGGCATAAAAACACACCTAATGAGCTATGTGCTTGTTCAGGTTTTAAAACAAAAGAACCTTTTATTTCTGAAAAATCAATCAAACTTAATTTAGTATTTTTAAAGTAAACCTTAGGATAACTCACACCAAATTTTTCAACAAACGGATATGCCACAGACTTTTTATCCAAGCTATATATCTTATCATTGAAACCATTTTTTATATTAGTACGTCTAATATAAATCGCTTCACGTACTTTATTTCTAAATGAAAATTTAGGAGGTGTGGTTGACACAGTATAATTCCTTCAAAAAAAAATTCAAAAGATAGCAGTAATTACTGCCATCTTATTTATTGCCTGAATTGCTTAAAAATATTTAGATAGACACTATTGATACATTAAAACCATCAAAAATACTATCACCTTTTAAGAAAAATTCATCTTCCACCTGCCAAGTATGATTTTGACTATTCTTGCTTCTAAACTGAATAAAGTTAAAAGCATCTGAAGAATAGATTGGTAATTTCAATGCCTTAATTTTGTCAATTAAAGTAGAATCCTCCCCACGATTCAATGCATTAAAACCACCTACTTTATCAAATACTTTCTTTCTCATAACTAATGTAGGTCCTGCAACAAAATCAGTAATACGGTGGGACTGATTTACATAACGAATCACGGTTTTGTTTGAACCTTCCAAGTAAACAAAAATCTCTTTTTTGCCAACCAAACCAAAGTTACCATAGCTAAACGGTAGAATCATATCTGTTAAGTAATTATCAAAATAGAAATCATCATCATCCATTTTTGCAAGATACTCACCAGTAGCCAATGCTGCAGCTTTATTCAAGCGCTCACCTAGTGTCATCTCTGTATTAATTTCTAATACTTGATAATACTTGATATTTTTGATTTTGTTTAAACCAGCTTTAAGCTTTGCGATACCTTGAGCACTAAAACCTTGTGTTACAACAAATAACTCTAAATTCTGGTAAGTTTGACGTCCTAAGTTTTCTAAAATACGATCAATATAGTGCTCTCGCATTGTCGCCATTAGAATTGAAACTTTTGCTGGTGAATCATCATAGTCGATGTCTAATGAGGACAAAATATCCTTTACACGATGCTGATAAGTATGTTTAAGCATGACTTCACGATAACCACGATGTGCTAAATGCTTATACTTCCACTCATCCTGTAAAAGCTCTTTTGCAATTTTTACAGCTTCTTCTGCATTATTTGCAATCTGAACAATACCTGGAAATTGCTTTTCTAAAGCTAAAGATGGGGTTGAAATAACAGGGGTACCACATGCGAGCAATTCATAAACACGACGAGACATCATCGTTGGTGAATCTGTAATTGTATTAACGTTTAAGAAAATTTTAAAACGTTTATACAAAACTGACATTGTCTTAAAATCAACTGCATCTCTAATCAGATGACGATACTGTTCAGGGAAGAAGTATCGCTCATTATTTAATGCTGACATGCGATCATAGATTGCTCCATTAAACTCCAACAATGCTGGAAGTAAGGTATCCATTTGAACTTTTCTGTCATCATGTCCAATAGAATAATACGAGCCTGCAAAACAGATTGTTTCCTGCTCATAACGATTTCTGTTTACAGGGTTACAAATAAATGGATTGGCAGCAAAAACTAAAGGATAAACCTTTTTGCCAGGTAAATCTCTTTTATAGTCAGCGACCTTATTTGCATCAGTGGTAAAAATAATGTCACACTTTTCAGCAATTGGAAGAAACTTCTCGTAATGCATTGGATCTTCTTTATTCCAGAAAATGATCGGCAGCTTTTTAGATTTTGCAGTTTCCAATGCTTTGAGTAATGCCTGAGCATTTGCATGCTTCAAACCTGGTGATGTGAAGGCATACTCCCAAGAGCCACCATTACCTTTCCAACAACTTTCTATGAAGAATGCATTTGAAGTTGAGCCTTTAATCTGATTTTCATAGTTATTCTTATTTAATGGAAATAATCTAAAAACGTTTTGCCATGAATTTTCAGAAATCTCATCTAAAATACTAATAAATTTAGCAGCTTGAGTAGTTTTTGGCCAAAACTGTTTATAATAAGTATACCCCATTAATGGATAATTTTCTTCAATGACGTTCTTAGCAGGTGTCGGCTTATCATTGACCACTTTTTTTGGCTGAATTACCTCAACTTTTTTACTTTCACCTTCGATTAATTTTGGAGTAATAGGCTCAGCTAATACTGTTTTTTTCTTACGCTTAACCGCTTCTTCTCTTAAACTTTTTAGAGATTGCGGTAAATTAATCAAATGTTCAATACTTTTTTTACTATCAATTAAAATTCGACCAAGCTGAAATGACAAAGTACGTTCTAAGTCAATTTCATCTTTTTTCATTTTTAATAAGGATATTATCGAAGAAAATTCACTCTTACCAACTTCTTTAACTACACTTAAAATATGAGCTTGGTAATTTTTTAACTCTTGTTGAATCACACCAACAATTTGCTGTTTTGAATTAGCCAGTTCAGTTGTATAATTTTTTTGCAATTGCTCTACTTTATCTTCTAACATGTCAATTTTTTTCAACATTAGATTAGATTGTTGCAAATCACTAGACAACTGAGCAAGAGAAGCATGAACGCTTTCAACTAAACACTTTAAATCATCGACTTGACTTTGCAAGTTTTGCTCATCCATTCGTGAATGACTCATTCCAACAGATGACCCTGTATCAGTTTCTTTTATCTCGTTCACCTGTAAAACACTTAAATTTTCATCAACGCTATCGACAGATGCTGCTTTTAATGCTGACTTCATTTGAGCTTTTTGTCTTCTTGCTGAAACTGGCTTTTTCATTTCTTACCCCACAAAACTCATGACATGATCAGTCAAGTCTTTAAATTCACGGTGCTTGACAAGAACAACCTTCACATCTGCCTCTTTTAATGCAGTTGCTTGATCAACTAATTGACCCACTTTAATTTTTGCAGGAAGTGTATGAATATTTGGCTCGACCAATAACAACTCAATGTTTTGGTTTTGACCCATTTCTACTGCAATTTCCACTGCTGGACTTTCACGTAAATCATCAATATCTGGCTTAAATGCAAGACCAAGCAGCGCAACTTTAGGTTTACGACCTAAATCACCTAATTGAGCAACCGCTTCTTCAATCTTAGACACTACCCATTTTGGTTTGTTGTCATTGACTTCACGTGCAGTATTGACCATACGTGCAAGATCAGGTGTTTTGTTTACAATGAACCATGGATCGACAGCGATACAGTGACCACCTACCCCCGCACCTGGATTTAAAATATTGACACGTGGATGGCGATTGGCAAGTGCGATCAATTCCCATACATTAATATTTAAACGATCACAGATCAGTGATAGCTCATTAGCAAAAGCAATATTCACATCCCGGAAAGCATTTTCAGTCAGCTTGGTCATCTCTGCTGTACGGGCATTGGTTTCTACCAAATCACCTTTTACAAAGATTTTATAAACTTCAGCGGCTTTTTTTGCACATTCAGGGGTTAAACCACCAATGGTACGGTCATTTTCAACCAACTCACGAATCACCTGACCCGGCAATACACGTTCTGGGCAATACGCCACATAAATATCAAGGTCAGTATCTTGCGCAGACGTTGGGAATTTTAAATCAGGACGTGCGGCAGCCAACCACTCCACCATTTGCTCAGTTGCACCGACTGGCGAAGTCGATTCTAGGATCACCACATTGCCTTTAGTTAAAACCGGTGCAATCGTTTTAGCAGCAGATTCAATATAGCTTAAATCTGGCGTATGGTCGTCACCTTTAAATGGTGTTGGTACCGCAATTAAAAAAGCATCTGCTGGCTCTGGAGTCAATGATGCTTTTAAACGCCCCTGTGCCACGACATCTTTTACAATCTCTTCTAAACCTGGTTCTACAATATGGATTTTACCTTGGTTAATGGTATCAATTGCATGCTGATTGACATCTAAGCCGATGACATGTGCTCCGTAATGGGCAAACATGGTTGCTGTAGGAAGACCTATATAACCTAAACCGCTAACTGAAATTTTCATAAGATACTAAAATACTTGATTAATTAACGTAAAAATATTGTGCAAATCTTGCTTTAATAGCATGAACAATCTGATCACATGAGGTGCCATCGCCATATGGATTATGTGCTTGTGACATAGTGGCATAGACTGTTTCATTGGTAAGTAAGGTTGAAACACTTCTCACAATGTTTTCGACATGGGTGCCCACCAACTTGACAGTACCTGCCTGCACTGCTTCTGGTCTTTCTGTTGTATCTCGCATTACCAATACAGGTAATCCCAAAGATGGGGCCTCTTCTTGAATACCACCGGAGTCAGTTAGAATTAAATGACTATTGAGCATAAGCCATACAAATGGGAGGTAGTCTAATGGTTCTATTAATTTGACGTTATTTAAATCGCTTAGTAAACGATTTACTGGTTCTCTGACTTGTGGATTTAAATGGACTGGATAAACAAATTCTACATCTGGGAATTGTTTAGATAAAACTTGCAAAGCCATACAAATATTTTCAAAACCTTCACCGAAGTTTTCTCGTCTATGGCCAGTAATTAATACACGTTTTTTTGAAAAATCTAAATCTTTAAATTTTTCTTGCATAGTGGCATTAATGGTAATGTCTTCTGCAACTTTCGCTTTAATGATATGTAGCGCATCAATAACAGTATTACCTGTAATAAAGATATTTTCCTTTTGAACACATTCCTGTGTTAAATACTGGGCTGCAGTTGAAGTCGGGGCAAAATGCATATCTGCAATCACTCCCGTTAACTGACGGTTACCTTCTTCAGGCCAAGGAGAATATAACTGATAGGTTCTTAACCCAGCCTCAACATGCCCTACAGCTATACGCTGGTAGTATGCGGCCAAGGAAGCACATAAGGTTGTACTTGTATCGCCATGTACCAAAATCAAATCTGGTTTAAAATCATTAAATACAGGCTCTAGTCCTAATAACATATTTGAAGTCATTTGAGTCAAGCTTTGGCCAGGCTTCATGATATTTAAATCATAGTCAGGTCTAATCTCAAACAACTCTAAAACAGAATCCAACATTTCACGGTGCTGGGCGGTTACACAGACTTTTGTAATTATTTTTTCTTCCTTCTGTAACCGCTTGACTAAAGGTGCCATTTTAATAGCTTCCGGTCTAGTACCGAAAACTAATAGGATTTTCAACATAACACTTCCAACTTACCCTATTTAAAGACTTATAAATCTAGTGCAACTTTTGCTGCTACCGCAATTTGATATAAAACTTGCGTAATACCACGTGTTAACTCAATGCCCTTAGTCTGCGCTTTAGGCAAGACTAAAATCTCATCACCTTGTTTAATTTTTTCACCTTTACGTACCAGTTCAGCTTTACCATTTTGTCGAATGACAATCACTTTAGATTTATTCGATTTTTGGCTAAAACCGCCGACCTGCTCAATATATTCCTTGGCACTTAGACCTTGCTTATATTCCACCCCATTTGGAAAAGCAACTTCACCATGTACCATGACCACAGAGGTTTTTTCAGGAATATATAAAATATCGCCCTGTTCCAAAATTACATTTTGGAAAGTATCTGGATTCAGCACCACCTGTCCCTTAGGTTCAACTTGACGCGCTTTAGCAATGAATTGTTTTACCAGTTCAGCATCACGCAAACGTAAAGCTGCTTCTTCCTGTGTGCTTGAACGAGCATTAAATGTCGTTTCTTCCAACTTATCTAGAGCAACATTTAACATCTCTTTTTGGCGCTTGGCGACAGAAGGACGGAAGAGTTGTAAAGATTCAATTTCTGCTAAAGCATTCGGTTGCAGCTGCGTCAGTATGTCACTGAGTTTAGCCCCATAAGGCAGGACTACGGCATGTGCCCCATTATGCGCACCATCGATTCTGACCTGAATGGTGCCTGCATAACGATCCGCAGTAACAGTCACCACATCACCATCCTGGATCATGACGTTATTGGCCTGACTCAATGGGTAATATTCACTACGATATTCTGTGCCTTGGCGACGTTGAATACTAACATTAGTCGCGCCAGGTTTGAGCTTGGCAAAAGATAAGGCTTGAGCTAAAGAAATACTCGGCGAGTTAAATTCAAAATCATTCTGATTATAAACTTCACCAGATACATTAAAGGTATGGGTACGTTGCCCGACCACAATTACATCCCCATCACGGAATGAAATAGGCTTAATCTGTCCATTGAGTAAAAACTGATACAGGTCCACATGCTGAATCAACTGACCGTTACGCATCACCTTAATATCGATATAACTACCGCGTTCTGGATCAACCCCACCTGCTCTGTCTAAATAAGCAATAACACTGTCATTTGCCACACCGCCATAATTACCGGGCTGATTTACAAAACCGGTTACGAGAACCTTGACTGGCTGAGCCTGTTCCAAGGCAGCATATACACCGACATTCGCCACATAAATACGACGCACATGCGCTTCAATCACGGACTGTAGCGCACCATTTGTTACTCCTGAAACTTTTACAGGACCTACATTGGGAATAAAAATATTACCTTGAGGATCAACTTCTTGTGTACCACTAAATTGGTAAGCACCCCATAACCGTAAATTAATCTGATCACCCGGGTTAATTCTATAACTGCTATTAAAGGTTGAACCTGCAGTTGATGCAAATGCACCTTTAAATAGCTGCGAACCAAACATTTTATTTACTGTTTGATATTGCATAGATGTGCCAGGTGATAACTCTACAACTGACTGTTGATTCAATATAGAGTTATTAGAAATATTTTGTGAGCCGCCTCCATTAAGAGCACTTGCCACTTCGGTAGGTAACAGGCTTTGATCAAAAGCATAAGTCGATGTCGCACATGCCCATGATAAAACTGATAATACAGCAATTTTTTTCATAACTTATTCTCTGTGCTCACGAATAATCGAATGGATCAATAGTCCAATACCAAAAACAATATTGAGTAGAATAAATGAGGTGATACTGATATACACTTTACGTGGGTATAAAGCATCTTCAGCCAGACGAGGCTCAGCAATTACAACTAACTTTTTCAATTTTCTTGAGGCTTCTAATCGTGCTTTTTCAAGTGATGCCAATGAAATTTTATATAAGTCTGTAGCAAATTCTACTTGGGCTTTTAATGCTTCAAAATCAGCAACATTCTGGTTCAATTTAGAGTTATTGGGAGAGGTAAGCTTCGCACTTTCTGCATCAATTTGTTTTTCAACTGATTCAATCTGACTCTTTAGTGCAATGACCTGAGGGGCTTCAGGTGTTAAGTAGCTAAGCAGAGTGCGCTCTTCAGTTTTTAATTGAGCCAAGTTATTTTGTAAGCTAGAAACCAAGGTTGCAACCGCCTTTGCCTGTAATTCAGGATCAAAGATTTCATTTTCATTTTGATAAACTAGTACAGCCCGGCGTGCTTCATCGAGTTGTTTAGCGGCCTCTTGGTATTGTTTCTCTGCAAAAGACTGTTGTTCTTGAGCAATACTTTTAGAGACTCCATTAATAAACTCATCACTTAGGTTTAAAATTTCATGATTCAGTTTTAATGAAAAGTCTGAAGTAAATCCTTGAGACGTAATAGCTAACATCATCGTTTGCTCATCCAAGTCAATTTTGACGACTTTATTAAAGTATTCAACCAATTCTTCAATAGAAGCATCTTTCTCGAGTGCGAAAAGAGGATCTTTTTGAGCATAAAATGCTTTTCTCAAATTAAGCTTTTGGTCTAGTTTTTCAACCATGTCACGAGAGCGAATATATTCTTTTAAAATCTGAGCATCTTCACGACTTGTGTTCGCCACTCCCAACAAAGCACCCAAACCACTATTATCCGAAACCTGTGTTTCAGCAACCTGCTTAACCAGTAAAATTGAGTTTGACTCATAACGATCTTTTGCAAAGATCATCAAATACAACATTATGACTAGTAAAGGAATAAGCACAATACAGCTATATGCAATGAACAGTTTTTTATTTTTTTTACTTAACATATTCTTGATATACCTCTATTGCATCTTGCATATTGTCAAAATATTCAGCCTTTCCATCTCTGACCAAAAAAGCCACATCACAATTACGCAATAAATCTTTCACATTATGTGAAACCATAATAATATTTGAATTTTGCTTTAAATCATCTAGTAATGCCTGACTTTTCTTGCGGAATGAAGCATCACCCACTGCCCCCGCCTCATCAAGCAAATAATAGTCAAAGTTAAATGCCATACTCAATCCGAACCCGATCCGGCTCCGCATACCACTCGAATAGCTTTTCATCGGCATATCAAAATACTTTCCAATTTCAGCAAACTCTTCTACAAAATTTACAACATATTCAACTTCATCTTCATTACTTACATAAAGTCTGGCAACAAAACGGACATTTTGCCGTGCTGTCAGACTGCCCTGAAAACCACCAGATAAAGCAACCGGCCAGGAAATTGTTTTATTGGTAATCACCTCGCCTTCATCGGCATAGTCGATCCCACCAATAATACGTAATAGCGTACTTTTACCTGCGCCATTTTTACCTAGTAAAGCTACACTTTTGTTTTCTGGTAATATGGCACTAAGGTTTTTAAATACATAATGCCGTCCTTTGGGAGTAATATAAGACTTGGTCAGGTTACGAAGCTCTATCATTTTGACTTCACCATACGACGTTCAAAACGCTTATATAATAAAAGCCCCAAAAACAGAGTAATAATTATCCAATAAATAAAATAAGATAAACTAATACCAGGTACTAAAGCATAAGTCGGTGCAACAGCATTTCTCATTAGTTCAAAAATGTGAATAAGTGGATTATAAAGTAAATACACACGATACTCTGCCGGTATAATATGAATTGAATATAAAATACCTGAAGCCAAATATAGAATTAAAAATAGCGGAGAAAGAATTTTAACAATTTCTTTGGAGAAGTCAGCAATTACTAAAAATACAAGGCTACAACTAAACATGAAAATAAATAAAAGTAACCAATAAAATAATAAATTAGGAATTTCGCTTAAGCTTATAGAATAACCGAACCATAAGAAACTAACACTAAAGCCCATATACGCTGTAAATTTTAATAGCAGCTCTAAGATGTTACGAGCAACTAAAGCATCAATAGGCTTTACCGAACGATAGCTAAATAAGCCCTTATTAGACTCTACTGCACTCGTCCCTAACATGACCCCTGTTCGAAACATAAAAAATGGAATGATCCCATTGATTAAAAAAACCTCATACTCAATACCGGGGGCCATACGCTGTCTAATGGTCGCGAATAATAAAACCATGATCCCAATAGTTAAGAGTGGCTCTAAAAACACCCATACATAGCCCAAGCGATACTGGCCAAAACGAGTTTGAAGTTCACGCAAAATGAGCGCGCGAATCGAAGCATACATTACTCTCAGGCCACCACGAGGCTTAAGGCGTGGTAATTTTTTAAGCTGGGATGATGGTTCCATATGCTCTTTTGAGTCAATGAGGTAAGAAATAGGCGATGACATGATAACGTCGTCGTCTCGTTTTATAAAGTAAATTTATCCCCTCTAAATGGTGCATTGCAATTTAAAAGCATTCGGTATAAAGGCTCAGTTCACACTGGACCTGCTTCTCAAGGCTAACTTTTTAATCTTCATCACAAAAATTGACAAAGACTGAAACTTGATCAACTATAAAGCCTAAAACTTCCCTGAGTATAACAATGACAATAACGCTCCAGACTCCCCGATATCAGCCTGATGTATTAGGCGCAGGATATGAACAGGCTACTTTAAATTTTTCTGATGATTATGAAGGCAAAGTGGTGGCCACTTTGATTCGTAAAAAAGCAGAGCAGCCCACCTCTAAAGCAGTACTCTATATTCACGGTTTTATTGACTATTTTTTCCAGACTGAAATGGCCGAGCGCTTTAATGCGCAGGGTTGTGATTTTTATGCGCTGGATTTGCGTAAATATGGGCGTTCTTATTTACCGCATCAAATGTACTATAACGTCCATTCGCTTTCTGAATATGATGCTGAAATTACTCAGGCGTTGGCAATTATTGGTGCTGAAGGTCATGATGCCGTCCTGCTCAGTGGCCATTCAACGGGTGGGCTAACCACCACCTTATATGCTTCACATCATCCGAAGCACCCCCTGATCAAAGCCTTATGGCTCAACAGCCCGTTTTATGACTTTAATATGAGCCGCCTGGAAAAGAAGCTGGCTATTCCCACAATGTCTGCACTGGGCAAACGCTTTCCCAACCTGCTGTTTCCGAGCCGCTTAAACAAATTCTATGTGCCGAGCCTGCATGTCAGTGATCGGGGGGAATGGAATTTTAACCTGGAATGGAAACAGCCGCGTTATCCATGGGTGCGTCTCGGCTTTGTACATGCCATTCATGAAGCACAAAAAGAAATTCATCAGGGCGTTGCCTTAAATGTTCCGACTCTACTGATGTACGCGCATCAGAGCAGCTATCCGCGCCGTTTCAACCGTCAAGCACAAAGCAGCGATGTGATCTTAAATATCAAGGATATGGTCAAATATGGCAAAAAAATATCAGGTGATGTGCAGTTCTGTGAAATTAAAAATGGCTTGCATGATCTGATACTATCGGAACACCCGGTACGCGAACAGGTTTACCGGCAACTCTTCGACTGGCTAAAACACACCGGCTTTCTGTCCCGTTAAAAAGCAACAATCGAGCTGTGATTGAAAGCCCTTGATTTGGGCTTTCTATATTTAAAGACTTGGCCTAGCTCAGCTATTAGTAAGCGTCCGCTGAACCCCATGCCTATTTTTTAATTTGAGTTGGATTTCCAGCGATGTGGTAGTAATTCTTCTATTTGGGTCGCTTTATGCGTCGGCAGCCTTTTCAGCACATCACTTAAATAGGCATACGGATCCAAGCCATTCAGCTTTGCTGACTGGATTAACGTCATGATATTTGCCGCTCGCTGTCCACTGCGCAGCGAGCCAGCAAACAGCCAGTTCTTGCGCCCTAAGGCCCAAGGTCGCATTTGATTCTCTACCCAATTATTGCAAATCGGTAGATTGCCATCATCCAAATAGCGGCTTAAGGCTGGCCAACGCTTCAGAGTGTAATTGATCGCCTTGGCGGTGGGAGAACTCGATGGCACCGTCAGATGATGTTGGTTGAGCCATTCATATAGTTGTTGCATCACTGGTTGACTATGCTGTTGTCGGTATTCGCGGCGGTCTTCCGCTGTACCATCGGTCTTTTTCCTGAGCTCTGCTTCTATCGCATACAGTTTCTGAATCAGCACTAATGCCTGTTCAGCGACCTGACTTTTCCCAGTTACATGCAGTTCATGGAATTTACGACGTGCATGGGCCATGCAGCCCACCTCTATGACCTGGCCTGATTTAAAGCGTGCTTTATAACCACTGTAATCATCACAGACTAGATAACCCTGCCAGCCTTTCAAGAACTCTGCAGCATGCTGGCCTGAACGACTATCCTGAAAGTCATAGATCACCGCCTGAACTGGATTGTACTGTGTAGTGGCATAGGCCCAGACATAACCTTTCTTCGGTTTTTTATCATTCTCACCCATCCGCATGATGGTGACCGGTGTTTCATCTGCATGCAGCACCTGCTGTTGTAGTACCACCTCTTTTAAGGCATTGGCCAGAGGTTCCAGTTCTACACCGCAGCGACCTATCCAGTCAGATAACGTTGATCTAGAAAGCTCGATTCCCGCCCGCTGATAGATCAGACGTTGACGGTACAGCGGTAAATGATCGGCATACTTCGATACCAGCACATGGCTGAGCAGTTCAGGTGAAGCAATGCCTTTATCAATCACATAGGCAGGCATCGCTTGCTGAGTCAGGGTGTCACACTGATCACAGACCCATTTGCCACGGACATGCTGTTCCTTATAGAACTGTGCCGGTCTGAAATGCAGTTTTTCACTGATATCTTCGCCGATACGACGTAACTGGCAGCCACAACTGCATTGGGTTGATGCTGGTTCATGCTCAATACGAATGGTGTGTAGATGATCGGGCAGCAGTCGACGTTTAGGTTTGTTGACTGTGGCTTTCTCTGTCGCTGCATCGGTTTTATCTGCATTTAATCGTTCTAATTCTAGATCAACCGCGGCAATATCTTCTTCAACCGCTTCGTCCCACAGGTGGATTTGTTTGGTCGTTAAGTGTTCATTCTTCTGGGCGAACTTATGCCGTTTAAACAGCGCCAGTTCATGCTCGTATTTTTGAGTGAGAATAGAAAGATGTTGAACTTTAGAATCTAATTGCTGATTGGTGACTTCAAGATGTTGAACTCTGGCATCTAATTGCTGGTTTGATTGTGCTAGAGACTGATGCTGCAGCGCCAACTGCCTGGTGAATTCCAGCAGTTGTTCATGGGTCAGTTGGCTTAAGTCAGGCAGCGTATTCATGACCGCAGTATGCCTGAGGTCATGAGAAGAATGAAATAGAACGTTTGGAGAATAGCAGAATGGAACAGCCTGGTTTAAAGCATCGTCACCACCTGCTGTCGTCCAATGCGCTGCCAGGGCAAACCTTGGATCAGTGCCTGTAACTGTTCCGGGCTGAGGGCCACGGTTTCACCTTGGTGAACTTGAGCCCAGTGAAATTTGCCCTGTTCCAGCCGCCGGGCACACAGCCAGATGCCCAGTCCATCATGTACCAGTACTTTCATGCGATGGCCACATTTATTACAGAACAGGTAAGCACAATGCGGTTTGATGTAGCCAAAGGCTCTCACCACCTGAGCCATGGTCGTATCCATACCTGCACGCATGTCCATGGGCTGAGTAGACAACCAGATTTCATCAATGCGGATCATGTTGCAAGTGCCTTGAGTAATTCTGCCAAGGCAGGTATTTCTGATACTTGCCATTTCAAGCCAATTTCTGCTTTTGAGTGGGGTAAAGTAATTTGAACCATTAACATGTCAGTAGGAGTAGGATCTAATGGTGCAGAGCAAGATAAGGCAATAAATGCAGGTTTATTCGGTAGTGGTGAGCGATCATTCCCTGGCTTACCATCAATTAAGCGAATCCATTTGGATACAAGATTTGTATTCAATCCATGTTGCAAAGCGACCGAAGCAATTGAAACGTCCGGTGCTTTACAAGCCTGAACGATCTGCTGTTTAAATTCAGCACTGTATGTTCTTCGTTTTTTCGCAAGAGATGCGATGGATGTCTGGTGATTTGTAGTCATAAATTTTAGTCCCCACTTGTTTTTAAGTGGGGACTAAATTAAGGCTTATAGGATGAATTCATAAGGTGTGTTCAGCGGACGCTTACAGCTATTATTCTTGTTACAATTGTATTTACAATAAATTGTGAACAGGTTAACCCTTTAAAAGTCTCAAAAATAATGAATTTAACCCGTTAGATTAAATACTTATGAAATAAAAACCACCTTCAATCAAGCCAGCTTTGTTGTGTTTTGTAGCAAGCTTGTAAGCCTTTAACTTCCCTTCAATTTTGCTCTTTATATTAGTTCTAGCAGTAGCCGGTTCATGGCTCTATTTTATTCAAATTTATTTTAAAACGTTTCACTATAACAATGATTGCAAGGACACCATTATGCGTTACGCAGACCCTAATACCGACGGTTCAAAAGTACAATTCAAAGCCCAGTATGAAAACTTTATTGGTGGCAAATGGGTACCTCCGGTCAAAGGCGAATACTTTGACAACATTTCTCCAGTAGATGGTAAGGCCTTTACCAAAGTTCCACGTTCCTCAGTTGAAGATATCGAACTGGCACTGGATGCCGCTCATGCAGCCAAACAGCAATGGAATAGTGCATCGCCGACCACACGTTCCAATATTCTGCTCAAAATTGCCGATCGTCTTGAGGAGAATCTGGAACTATTGGCGGTGGCAGAAACCTGGGATAACGGCAAGCCAATCCGCGAAACCTTAGCTGCGGATATTCCACTATGTATTGACCATTTCCGTTACTTTGCCGGCTGTATCCGTGCGCAGGAAGGCGGCATTTCTGAAATTGATGAAGATACCATTGCCTATCATTTCCACGAGCCACTCGGTGTCGTTGGACAGATCATTCCCTGGAATTTCCCGATCCTGATGGCGGCATGGAAACTCGCACCCGCACTCGCTGCGGGCAATTGCATTGTGCTTAAACCCGCAGAACAAACCCCTGTCAGTATTTTAGTACTCGCTGAACTCATTCAAGATATCTTGCCACCGGGCGTTCTCAATATCGTGAATGGTTATGGTGTGGAAGTCGGTCGTCCCTTAGCCACCAATCCACGCATCTCGAAAATTGCCTTTACCGGATCCACCGCAGTCGGGCAAATGATTATGCAATATGCCACTGAGAATATTATTCCAGTGACTTTAGAGCTGGGCGGTAAATCACCTAACCTGTTCTTTGAAGACATCATGGACAAAGAAGATGACTACCTGGATAAAGCCCTTGAAGGCTTTGCCATGTTTGCCCTGAACCAAGGGGAAATTTGTACCTGCCCTTCGCGTGCCCTGGTGCAGGAAAGTATTGCGGATGAATTTTTAGCACGTGCGGTAGAACGTGTAAAACGCATTAAGACCGGACATCCTTTAGATACCACCACGATGATTGGTGCTCAAGCCTCACAGGAACAACAGGATAAGATTCTCGGCTGTATCGCCACCGGACGTGAAGAAGGTGCTGAGGTCTTACTCGGTGGTAGCGAACGTCAGGAAGTCGGTCAAGGCTTCTATATTGAACCGACCATTTTTAAAGGTTCGAATGAGATGCGTACCTTCCAAGAGGAAATCTTTGGACCGGTGCTTGCCGTGACCACCTTTAAAGACTTTGATGACGCGATCCGCATTGCCAATGATACGATTTATGGCCTCGGTGCCGGGGTCTGGTCGCGTTCGGCACATACCTCTTATCGTGCCGGTCGCGCCATTCAGGCCGGTCGGGTCTGGACCAACTGTTATCACATCTACCCGGCTCATGCGGCTTTTGGCGGTTACAAGAAATCCGGGATTGGCCGTGAGAACCACAAAATGATGCTGGATCATTACCAGCAGACCAAAAACCTGCTCGTGAGTTACTCGACAAAACCAGCAGGCTTCTTCTAAGCAGCGCCTTTCTTAAAAAGCGGACTCCGGTTCGCTTTTTATTGTTTTATGCCTATTTAGCATAATTTTTAGCCCATTTTTTAGCAGACTTATCTCGATCCTTCATAAGTTTGCCAATATTAATCATTTTCAATCGTTTAAAAAAAACACAAAACACATCACTTCCTCACAAAGTTGGCTTTCTTTGCCAAAAAAGACTGTGTATAACAATGAACACCCTAGGGAAAGCAATAAGCATAGGCAAAATTGCTCAAAAAGCGTTAGACTATGCAACCAATAATGTCATGGTTCGGTCTAAATAAAGATCAAAAAAGAAGGTGAAGGTTGATGCCGCTCAATACCGTTGAAGAGCTCGTAGCAGATATCCGTGCAGGTAAAATGGTCATCCTGATGGATGATGAAGACCGTGAGAATGAAGGCGATCTTGTGATTGCTGCGACCCACGTGCGCCCTGAGGACATCAACTTTATGATCACTCATGCGCGTGGTTTGGTTTGCCTGACTTTAAGCAAAGAGCGTTGCCAACAGCTAAACTTACCACTCATGGTAGATGCCAACGGTGCACAACACGGTACCAACTTCACCCTGTCGATTGAAGCGGCTAAAGGCATTACCACCGGTATTTCTGCAGCAGAGCGTGCGCATACGATTCAGACTGCCGTTGCTGCACACGCCAAACCTGCTGATATCGTACAACCAGGCCACATCTTCCCATTGATGGCACAACCAGGCGGTGTCCTGCACCGGGCTGGTCATACTGAAGCGGGCTGTGATCTGGCACGTTTAGCTGGTCTGGAACCCGCTTCAGTGATCTGCGAGATCATTAAAGAAGACGGTACTATGGCACGCCGCCCAGATTTGGAGATCTTTGCCGAAAAACACGGTTTAAAAATCGGGACTATCGCCGACCTGATTCATTACCGTATGACCAATGAACAGACGGTCGAACATCTGGATCAGCAAAGCATTGATACCGAATACGGTACTTTTGAATTACACCGTTATCGTGAAATTGGAAATCCGGATATCCATTTAGCGCTAGTTAAAGGTCAACCAAAAGATGGTGTAACAACCGTTCGTGTCCATGGCTTTAATCCGACTCGTGACTTACTAAAACTGAATAAACAGGATGGCGAACCAGCCTGGAACCTGGACCGTGCACTAAAAGAAATTTCCAAGAGTGAACGCGGTGTTCTGGTCTGGATTGGTCAGCGTCATCTGCAAGACTTGGGCCCTGCCCTGGATGCCTTAACAGCACCAAAAAATGTGAAGTCGAATGCTGCACTTTCCCAGCAGTATCAGACTATTGGTGTGGGCGCACAGATTTTACGTGATTTGGGTGTTGAAAAAATGAAGCTGCTCAGCTCTCCATTACGTTTCAATGCCCTGTCAGGCTTTAACTTAGAAGTGGTGGAATACATCACCGCACAACAAACATCAGAGAAATAATCGAGGTTGCTATGGCAGTTCGCCGTATTGAAGGTATGTTACATCTCGCGAACGAAGACCGTTACGCGATCTTAGTTGGCCGTTTTAATAGCTTTGTTGTTGAACATCTGTTAGAAGGTGCCATTGATACATTGAAACGTCATGGCGTATCAGAGGATAATATCACTGTTGTTCATGCACCTGGTGCTTGGGAACTTCCTGTGGTTGCTAAAAAACTGGCTGCTTCAGATCGTTTCGATGCCATCATCGCGCTGGGCGCAGTGATTCGTGGCAGCACGCCTCACTTCGACTTCGTTGCAGGTGAATGTGCCAAAGGTTTAGGCGTGGTTGGCCTAGACGCTGGTCTTCCTGTAATTAATGGTGTATTGACTACGGACAGTATCGAACAGGCGATTGAACGCTCGGGTACAAAAGCAGGTAACAAAGGTAGTGAAGCTGCTTTGACTGCTATTGAAATGGTAAACTTGTTAAAGGCTATTTAACGCTATGTCGCAAACACTTCAAGCAACTTATGCAGCAAAACGTAAAGCTCGTCGCTTTGCTGTACAAGGAATTTATGAATGGCAAATGAGCCACAATCCGGTGCATGAGATTGAAGCACGTACACGTGTGGACAATGCGATGCACAAAGTGGATCTGAGCTATTATCATGAATTGTTGACCGAGGTGGTTGCCAATCATGAAGCACTGGATGCGCTACTGACTCCTGTGCTTGATCGCGAAATTGCAGCGCTTGACGGCGTTGAGCTTGCAACTTTACGTCTGGGTGCGTATGAATTGAAAGAGCATCTGGAAATTCCATACCGCGTGGTCCTGGATGAAGCGATTGAGCTTGCTAAACATTTTGGCGGTGCAGACAGCCATAAGTACATCAACGGTGTACTGGATCGTTTAGCGACAACTTTACGTGCAGCAGAAAAACAACAATCTCACTGATTTTAGTCGAATTGTTGTATGGCTGAGTTTTCAATTATCGACACCTATTTTAATCGTCCAACCTCCGCATCTGTCGATTTAGGGGTCGGTGACGACTCAGCCTTGCTCACTCCCCCGCCTCAGCAACAACTGGTCATCTGTGCCGATACGCTCGTTGCTGGAAGACATTTCCCCTTAGATACCAATCCCCATGCCATTGGCTGGAAATCGGTTGCGGTCAATCTGTCTGATCTTGCTGCCATGGGTGCAACCCCGCATAGTATTCTGCTTGCCTTGAGCCTACCCCAAATTGATCATGACTGGCTAAAAGCCTTTAGTCAGGGTCTCTATGATTGTTGCGATCAATTTGGGGTGAGTTTAATCGGTGGTGATACCACACAAAGCCCGCATCTCACCATTACCGTGACTGCCTTAGGCTGGGTAGAGACTGGCAAAGCTGTTCCTCGTACTGGAGCCAAAGTTGGCGATCTAATTTGTGTCAGCGGAACTATAGGTGATGCCGCTTTTGCCTTACAAAATTTAGGTCATCCACTACAAAAACGATTAGATTATCCAACGCCACGCTGTCAGCTTGGTACAACATTAAAAGGCTTAGCTAACAGTATGATCGATGTCTCAGATGGCTTGGCTCAGGATCTAGGACATATTCTGAAAGGCTCTGACGTGGGTGCTACTTTAGAGCTGGAAAAACTGCCGCTTAGTCCTGCTTTGCAAGATTTAAATCATGAAAAACAATGGCAATATGCACTTGCAGGCGGGGATGACTATGAATTATGCTTTACTATAAGTCCGCAGCATTATGCTCAACTATTAGAACAACAACCTGATATAAATATAACAAGAATTGGTACAATTACTGAAAATCAGACCTTGTCTTTGAAATACCATGAAGATGAGGTCATACTGAATTTAAATGGATATCAACACTTTGCATAAACCCACGATTAATTTTAAATCCATGTCCATCTATGAACGTTTTATTACGTTCTGTGGTGTAGGCTTTGGTTCCGGACTAATTCCCAAAGCACCAGGGACTTTTGGCTCTGCCTTTGCCCTGTTATTCGTTCCCATCTGGTTGGTGATTGGCCTACCTGCTTCGATCATGGTGATGATCGTGATGTCCTTTTTAGGGATTTATATCTGTGGCAAAACTGCTGAATTGATGGGCGTACATGATGATGGTCGGATTGTCTGGGATGAGTTCACCGGGCAGTCTATTACCTTTTTACCTGTTCTATATTTAGGACAAATGAACTGGCTTTGGCTATTGATTGGCTTTGCCCTGTTCCGTTTATTTGATGTCTGGAAACCGTGGCCTATTCGGGTTGTTGATCGCCAAGTGGGTGGTGGTTTTGGCATCATGCTGGATGATATTATTGCCGGCCTCTGGGCTGCATTATGCATCTGGTTATATTTTTATTTCACCGTGGCTTAAGCCATTATTAGGATTACAACATGTCAACGACTGTTATTATTCTGGCTGCAGGTAAAGGAACCCGTATGCGTTCTAACTTACCCAAAGTGTTACAACCACTTGCAGGATGCCCTTTACTCGGTCATGTGATTGAAACTGCAAAAAAACTCAATGCAGGCAATATCATTACCATTTATGGCCACGGTGGCAATTTAGTTCAGACAGCATTTGCTGACCAAGATATCAAATGGGTAGAACAAGCTGAACAGCTAGGAACTGGCCATGCGGTACAGATGACTTTACCGGTCTTACCCAAAGATGGTATCTCGCTGATCCTGTCGGGTGATGTCCCTTGCATTACCCCTGCAACCTTGCAGAATCTACTGAATGCAACTCAAGATACCGGTATTGGCCTAGTAACTTTAACCCTAGCAGATGCAACTGGTTATGGCCGTATTGTGCGTGACAATGGTGAAATTCAAGCCATTGTTGAACATAAAGATGCATCTGAAAAACAGCGTCAAATTAAAGAAATTAATACCGGGATCTATGCGGTAAGCAATGCCAAATTACATGAATGGCTTCCACGTTTAAGCAATGACAATGCACAAGGTGAATATTACCTGACCGATATCGTGGCAATGGCTTTGGCCGATGGTATGAGTGTTGCATCTGTAGAACCTGAGCTGGCTTTTGAAGTAGAAGGCGTTAATGACCGTGTTCAACTTGCTGCTTTAGAACGTCAATTTCAAGCATTCCAAGCGAAGCAGTTAATGCAACAAGGTGTACACCTCATTGATCCAAGCCGTTTTGACCTGCGTGGCCAGCTTACTGTCGGTAAAGATGTCCGTATCGATATCAATGTGATTATCGAAGGGGACTGTGAACTCGGTGACAATGTCGAAATCGGTGCAGGTTGTATCCTGAAAAATACTAAAATTGCAGCGGGCACAAAAGTTCAGCCATATAGCGTCTTTGATAATGCGGTTGTCGGTGAAGATGCACAGATTGGCCCATTTGCACGTTTACGCCCAGGGGCAAAACTAGCAGATGAAGTGCATATTGGTAACTTTGTGGAAGTGAAAAACTCAAGCATTGGTTTCGGTTCAAAAGCCAATCACTTTACTTATCTCGGTGATGCTGAAGTGGGCTCTGGTTCAAATATTGGTGCAGGCACGATTACCTGTAACTATGATGGTGCGAATAAATTTAAAACCATCATTGGCGACAATGCATTTATTGGCTCTAATAGTTCACTAGTTGCCCCGGTTCAAATCGGCAATGGTGCAACAGTTGGGGCTGGTTCTACCATTACCCGTGATGTGGCAGAAAACTGTCTCGCAGTAGAACGCTCCAAGCAGTTTATTAAAGAAAATTATCAGCGTCCGCAAAAGATCAAGAAATAAGGGGAAATCATTATGTGTGGTATCGTCGGTGGTATTGCGGAACGAAACATCAGCAATATTCTTATAGAAGGCTTAAAACGTCTGGAATACCGTGGTTATGACTCAGCAGGTTTGGCACTCATCAATCAAAACCAGGTGCTGCGTGAACGCCGTGTCGGGAAAGTCGCCAATCTGGAACAGGCGGTCAATGAATCTCAAATTACTGGTTCACTGGGTATTGCCCATACTCGCTGGGCAACTCATGGTAAACCAACAGAAAATAATGCCCACCCGCATGTATCTGGCAATGTTGCAGTCGTCCATAATGGTATTATTGAAAACTACCAAGAACTTAAAGATGACCTGGAAGCCTTAGGTTATGTGTTTACTTCACAAACAGATACTGAGGTGGTTGCGCATCTCGTCAATGATGCGCTGAAATCGACATCTAGCCTACTGGAAGCAGTACGCCAGGTTGTGCCTCAACTCAAAGGTGCTTATGCGCTAGGCATCGTGCATACGGAACATCCTGATGAACTGATTACCGTACGTGAAGGTTCTCCTCTGGTGATTGGTGTCGGTATCGGCGAGAATTTTATCAGTTCTGACCAGCTTGCATTACTCCCAATTACCAACCGCTTTATCTATCTGGAAGAAGGTGATATCGCACGTCTGACCCGTAATACAATAGAAGTTTTTGTGGATGGCAAATTGGTCGATCGTCCTGTTAAGGAACTAGATGCTACTGTCAGCAATGCGTCTAAAGGTGAATATAAGCATTATATGCTCAAGGAAATCTATGAGCAGCCGGAAGCAATCAAGCAAACCATTTCTCAAGCGTTGAATGGCAATAAGCTGCGTGAAGATTTCCTTGCTGATGCTGTTGCAGATTTTTCAACAATCCAGCAAGTTCAGATTATTGCCTGTGGTACCAGTTACCATGCTGGCATGATTGCGAAATACTGGTTTGAACAGCTGATTGACCTGCCTTGCCAGGTGGAGATCGCCAGCGAATTCCGTTATCGCTCACCTGTGATTGTCAATAATACACTCTACGTATGTATTTCGCAGTCAGGTGAAACTGCCGATACTTTAGCTGCACTACGTGACACGCAAAAACGTGCTGCAGCCAAAGGCCTAAATATCACCACCATGACCATTTGTAACGTTGCAACTTCTTCAATGGTGCGTGAAACCAACCATAGCCTGTTGACCCTGGCAGGGCCGGAAATTGGTGTCGCATCCACCAAAGCCTTTACCACCCAGCTGGCTGCGCTGATGCTGTTAGTCCTGAAAATAGGTAGTGTCAAAAACACCATTTCAGCAGAACAAATTGCTGAAATTACCTCTGAACTGTGGCATACCCCTAAAGTGATTCTGGACACCTTGCAGCATAATCCGGAAATCCTGCGTCTGTCTGAACTGTTTGTAGAAAAACAGCATTGCCTGTTCCTAGGCCGTGGTACCCACTTCCCGATTGCATTGGAAGGTGCCCTGAAACTGAAAGAAATTTCTTACATTCATGCAGAAGGCTATGCCGCCGGTGAACTGAAACATGGTCCACTGGCACTGGTAGATAATGATATGCCTGTGGTTATCCTGGCACCACAGGATGACATGCTGGACAAACTGAAGTCCAATATGGAAGAAGTCCAAGCCCGTGGTGGTGAACTGTTTGTATTTGCGGACGAGAACAGCGGCATCAAAGCCAAAGAACGCCAACATGTGGTGTATGTACCAAGTGTAGATGCTCTGCTGGCACCAATTGTATATAGCATCCCAGTACAATTACTTTCTTATCATGTGGCAGTACTGCGTGGCACAGATGTCGATCAACCTCGTAATCTTGCGAAATCCGTCACTGTAGAATAATTTTTTTGATAAAAAGGCTGGTGATTCCAGCCTTTTTTCTAGAGATGGACGATAAAAAATGACAAAGCTAACTTGCTTTAAAGCCTACGATATTCGTGGCAAATTAGGTACCGAACTTACTGAAGAGATCGCTTATAAAATTGGTCGTGCCTATGGACAGATCTATCAACCTAAAACTATTGTCGTTGGTTGTGATGTACGTTTAACCAGCGAAGCACTCAAACAAGCCACCATCAAAGGCCTCAATGATGCAGGTGTGAATGTTATCGATTTAGGGATGACAGGTACAGAAGAAGTTTATTTCGGTGCATTCCATCTGGATGTTCAGGGCGGGATCGAAATTACCGCGAGCCACAATCCGATGGACTACAATGGCATGAAACTGGTCCGTGAAAATGCCCGTCCAATTGGTGCAGACTCCGGGTTAAAAGAGATTCAAACCTTAGCTGAATCAAGCGAGTTTAAAGAAGTCTCAGTAAAAGGCAAGACTGAAAAATATAACCTGTTGCCTGAATTTATCGATCATTTAATAACTTATATTGACCCTGCAAAAATTCGCTCAATGAAACTTGTAGTGAATGCAGGTAATGGTGCTGCAGGTCATGTTATTGATGCGATTGAAGAAAAATTTAAAGCACTGAATGTTCCGGTAGAATTTATCAAAATTCATCACGAAGCAGATGGAACCTTCCCAAACGGTATTCCTAATCCACTGTTGGTTGAAAATCGTGACAGTACACGTAATGCCGTACTTGAGCATCAAGCCGATATGGGCATTGCTTGGGATGGTGACTTCGACCGTTGTTTCCTGTTTGATGAAAAAGGCCAATTTATTGAAGGCTATTATATTGTAGGGCTCCTAGCACAGGCATTCCTGCTCAAACAGGCAGGTGAAAAAATTGTGCATGACCCACGTCTGGTCTGGAACACGTTTGATATTGTGGAACAGTATAAAGGAGAAGCGATCCAGTCCAAATCAGGACACTCTTTTATTAAAGAAAAAATGCGTCAGCACAATGCCATCTATGGCGGTGAAATGAGTGCCCACCATTACTTCCGTGATTTCGCTTACTGTGACAGCGGCATGATTCCATGGTTGTTGGTAATTTCTGTACTGTCTGAAACACAAAAACCTTTATCTTCACTTGTTGAAGAAATGATTGCCAAATTCCCATGCTCTGGTGAAATCAATTTTAAGGTCACTGATACTCAAACCACGATTCAGAAGATTTTTGATCATTATGCGGATCAAAATCCAAAAATTGACCAGACCGATGGTGTCAGTCTGGAATTTGATGCCTGGCGCCTGAATGTTCGTGCTTCCAATACTGAACCGCTATTGCGTTTGAATATTGAAAGCCGTGCCGATCGCCAACCGAAACCGATGCAGGTCTATGTGGATGAGTTGACCCAGCTGATACAAAGCAGCTAAAGTCAAAAAAAGAGCCAGATGGCTCTTTTTTTATGCTTGATACTGATGTGAAAAATTAATCGCGATAGCCCTGCGGATTCTGCTTCTGCCAGTTCCAGCTATCTGCCAGCATATCTTCCAGACCATATTGTGGCGTCCAGCTTAATTCCTGTACTGCACGTGTATTGTCTGCAAAACAGGTGGCGACATCCCCTTCACGTCTCGCTACAAATTCAAATGGAATAGTCACTCCGTTCACCTGCTCAAAGGTATTCTTGACCTGCAGCACTGAAATCCCATTACCGGTACCGATGTTCCAGACACGGCAACCCTGTGTACCCAGTCGATTATTTAATGCACACAGATGTGCATTGGCAAGATCTACGACATGAATATAATCTCGCACTCCTGTCCCATCTGGCGTGTCATAATCATGACCAAAAATAGCCAGTTTTTCACGACGTCCTACTGCAACCTGAGTCACATAAGGCATTAAATTATTAGGAATTCCTTGTGGATCTTCTCCAATCTGCCCACTCTTGTGAGCACCGACTGGATTAAAATAGCGCAACAAGGCAATGGACCAGCGTTCATCTGCAGCTGATAGCTTTTGCAGTAATTGCTCAACAATCAGCTTGGTATAGCCATAGTTATTGGTTGGCATTCCTGTTGGCATATCTTCATGTAAAGGAGAAATATTGCTTTCCCCATATACGGTAGCTGAAGAACTGAATACAAGTTTAAATACTTGCGCGCGCTGCATCGCCTGAAACAGACTGATGGAACCTGCAATGTTATTGTCAAAGTATTCCAACGGAATCTGTTGACTCTCACCTACGGCTTTCAAACCAGCAAAATGAATCACAGCATCAATCTGATGTGTTTGGAAAATCTGATCGAGAATTTTTTGATCACGGATATCGCCTTGGACAAAATCCAGTGTTTTTGAGGCTAGAGCCTGAACTCGATGGAGTGATTCTTCAGAACTGTTGGAAAGATTATCCAACACGACAACTTCATGCCCAGCGTTTAATAATTCCAGACAGGTATGAGAACCGATATAACCAGCCCCACCTGTTACCAATACTTTAGCCACCCTGTTTCCCCATTAAAATTTGAATTAAACCTTGTGTCGATGTATCTAACTTAGATAAGTCAGTTTGTTCACCGTTCAGTATCGGCAATAACTGATTCGCAATTTCCTTGCCTTTTTCTACGCCCCATTGGTCAAATGGATTGATATTCCAAAGCACCGATTGCACAAAGACTTTATGTTCATACAATGCAATCAGCATACCTAAACTATAAGGATTCAATTCCTGCAACAAAATCGTCGAGCTTGGCTGATTACCTTCGTATTGTTTATACATTGGTAAGTCTGCAAGTTCTGCTATGTCTAAGGCCTGATTACCAAAAGCTAGCAGTCGTGACTGAGCCAGACAGTTAGACAGGGCCAGATGATGCTGTTCAATCAATGCTTCTGCATTGTCTGCATAGGTAAACTGGTTGGCGTTATAACGCTGCACGGGTGTAATAAAGTCACAGCTGACCGACTGGGTTCCCTGATGCAGCAACTGGTAGAAAGCATGCTGGGCATTTGGCCCTACCTCACCCCAGATGATTGGGCAAGTATCCCACTCCACCTTATTACCATTACGTTGAATGGATTTACCGTTAGATTCCATTTCCAGCTGTTGCAAATAAGAAGCAAAATATTTCAAACGCCCATCATATGGCAATACCGCATGGGTTTGGATATCAAGGAAATTATTATTCCAGATACCCAATAAGCCCATCAATACAGGAATATTCTGCTCAAAGGGGGCAGTCTGGAAATGTTGATCAACGGCATAAGCCCCTGCCAGGAAATGCTTAAAGCCTTGCACCCCAATCGTTAAGGCAATTGGCAGACCAATACAGGACCAAAGTGAATAACGACCACCAACCCAATCCCAAAGCTGGAACTGATTTTCTGGAGCAATGCCCCACGCGGTCATTTTGTCTGGTTTAGTCGATACCCCAATAAAATGATGTTTCAGCGTTTGCTTATCTTGCCCTAAAGTCTTTTCTAACCAAAGACGAACTGTTTGGGCATTCGAGAGGGTATCAATCGTACCGAAAGATTTAGACGAAATAATAAATAAAGTTGTTTCAGGACGCAGTTTATGTAGCAGCTCAGAAAGCTGGCTACCATCCATCGTCGATACAAAATGCACATTAAGTGGCTTTTGTGTTGGCTGCTTGAAGTCAGATAAAGCCTGAGTCGCCATTAAAGGCCCAAGGTCCGAACCCCCAACGCCGATATTCACTACATCCTGAATGACTTCACCAGTCGCACCACGGTATTGACCGGCATGAATCTTTTCAACCAACGCAAACATGCGTTTGAGCTGAGCATGTACCTGCTTGGCCAGTTGATTATACTTTTTATCTTTTTCTGGCAAACGCAATGCCCAGTGCATTGCAGCACGCTGCTCGGTATAGTTGATTTCTTCTTGAGAAAAGAGTTTCTTGATCCACTGATTTAAGTCCTGGGCTTGGGCAAACCGCACCAAGGCCTGCATTACTTTTTGATCAACACGATGTTTACTGTAGTCAAAGATAATCGGATCAAGATTTACTGAAAAACGCTCAAAACGGTTCTCATCCTGCTGAAATAATTCAGTGAGATGCATAGGCTCAAACTGTTGCTTTAAACTGTTTAGACGGTTCAGTACTGTTTCAGTATCTTCCACGGTATAAGGTAGTATTTTTTGTTCCATTAGCGTCCGACCCCTTTATAAGCAAAGCCTTGTGCTTTCACGTATTCCGGATTATAGATATTCCGACCATCCAGAATTAAGGGATGTTGCATCGTTTTCAGTAAAGTTGAGTAACTTGGACTCCAGTACTGTTTCCAAGCAGTAACCACACAGAGTGCATGAGCTCCCTCTGCAGCAATATATTGATCAGTGCAATACACCAAATCCTTACGCTGACCATACACTTTTTCGATTTCGGTCAAGGCTTGTGGATCATGCAGTCTTACTGTTACCCCTTGGGCCCATAATGCTGCCAGCATGGCATGAATCGGCGATTGCTGAATACGGGCTGTATTTTCCTTAAAAGAAGCTCCCCAAATAGCCACAGTTTTCCCGCTCAGATCGCCATGGTAATAATTCCATAGCTTGCGAAACAGAATTTCCTTCTGCTGCTCATTAATTTCCCAGACCTGAGCCAACAGCTGACTTTTAGCGCCTGTATCAGATACAGTACTCGCCAAGGTTTGCACATCATGCGAGAAGTTTTCTCCCCCAAATCCGGCGCCAGGATACAGATAGGAAGAGCCAATACGGCTGTCTGCGGCCATACCTTGGCGTACATTCTCAACATCAATACCAAGTTTTTCTGCCACACCAGCCAGGTCATTGATATAACTGATCCGGGTTGCCAACATGCCGGAAACACTGAGTTTAGTGAATTCTGCATCAAGTACTGGCATAAACAGGTATTGCTGTTCACGTGGAAATAAAGGTCTAAGCAGTTCCTTCAAAGTCGTCTTTGCTGCTTCCTTACTACACCCCACGATGAGTTGGCGAGCATCTGTCAAACTACGTAGCGCATTGCCCTCCTGAATCACATCCGGTAGATAAATCCAGTCATCATTAGGCAGTATTTGTTGAAATCTTTCTGTACCATGCAGACCCAAAGTAGAGGCATTAATCATCAGCTTAGGATGAATAATTGGGCGCCGCTGCAGATCACGCAGAATTTCGACGGCTTGTACTTTTTCAGTGGGGCTAAAGCTGAACAGGTAAGCATCCACATTCAGCGGAATATCATCAAACTTGCAGTAATTGAGAAAACCTTTGTTATTCTGTTTATTCAGTAACTGCTGTACTGCTTCATCCTGAGCATACACCAGTTCAGAATCCGGTCTTTTTAGCAAATCACACCAGAAGACTTGATGGCCACATTCAGATAGTAATGCTGCCATAACGCCTGAGTATAAGGTATGCCCAAATACTGCAATGTTCATAGTTATATCCAACTTTAGAGTTTTAGTTCCTGAATCAGCGCTTTAAATGATTCACCCAGTTTTGGATGATCAATCCCATAATGTAGTACAGCTTTGAGATAACCGAGTTTGCTACCACAGTCAAAAGTCTGGCCTTTCATACGGTATGCTTCAACTGTATCAGTTTGCTGCAACATGGCAATGGCATCTGTCAGCTGAATTTCGTTACCTGCGCCACGTGGCGTCTGTTCCAATAACTGCATAATTTTTGCAGGCAGGATATAACGACCTACCACAGACAGATTTGAAGGTGCAGTACCAACAGCAGGTTTCTCGACAATGCCTTGCATCACTGTACTCTGACCTTCATCCGGAGTAGTTGCAACATCAACAATCCCATATTGATCAACCAAGTGATCCGGCACAGCTTCAACCATAATCTGGGACGCTTGAGATTCATTAAAACGTTGAATCATCAGACTCAGGTCATTGGTTGTATCACTATCTTTCACCAGAACATCTGGTAGTAGTACAGCAAAGTCTTCATTACCTACTACATTTTTGGCACAAAGTACTGCATGACCCAAACCTAAAGGCTGTGGCTGACGTACGCTGATCACACTAACGTGAGGAGGAAGAATCTCAGTGATCTCTTTGAGCAGATCAAATTTTTTCTTTTGTTCCAGTGTAGTCTCTAACTCAAAGCTACGGTCAAAATAGTTTTCAATCGAAGCCTTGGAAGAATGGGTCACCAGAATAATCTGTTCAATACCAGCCGCAACAGCCTCTTTGACCACATATTCAATCGCAGGGCGGTCAACCACGGTTACCATTTCTTTTGGAATAGACTTACTTGCAGGAAGAAAACGTGTGCCGAGGCCTGCAACTGGAAGAATTGCTTTCTTAATCATTGTTAACTTACTAAACTAATCGAAAGGAACAAACTATATTAGTTATCTTGATTTTCGGCAAACTTTAACTTCATTGTATTATTGAAAAATTTTTAATGTCTCTTCTGACATAATCAAATATATTATATTCAATAAGTTTATAATCCATAAACCATCTTTTATCTTGGTTCATTAATTTCAATTCATACATAATACAAATGGATTATAGCTCTAATCCTCATAGTCAGCCATGTCTTGAGTAAAACAATAATTAATTTTAAGGATATGAACTAAATAATACTTTCTATAGCGGGTCCATTCTAAGATTATAGTCAATAAAAACTCGCATTTAACTTTAAAAGAAGAAATATGGCCTTGAAATACAGATTTGTTCAACCACACCCAGACAAACCGTAGATTCATCATTTTTTCCATCACATTTAGATGAAACTTAATCAATTATTTTATGATACTTTAATCAATAAATTTAGATAGACTCATTTATCAAACAACAGAAAACTCTGCATTCACATAATTTTTATTTCAAAAATAGACCTCTTGCGAAAGTAAAAACTACCTCAATATAGATTTCATGAAATATCAGAAATTAAACCGTTTTTCAGATTCTGAATTCAAGCGCTTGGTTGGTGTACCTCGACCAGTTTTTAGTGAAATGGTCGAAGTTTTAAAAGAAGCAGAATCACTTAAAAAGAAATCTGGGCGTCCTCATACTTTAGCTATAGAGGATCAATTATTATTAACACTCAATTACTTACGGAATTACAGCACTCAATTGGAATTGGCTGCAAATTACCATATCGCTGAAAGTAATGTGAATCGAACTATTAAAAAGGTTGAAGATGCATTAATGAAATCAAGACGTTTTACCCTGCCAAAACGAAGCATTACCACAGCAGACGAACAATTTAACTGGGTAATTATTGATGCGACAGAATGTTCAATAGAACGCCCGAAAAAAAAATCAGAGTAAGTTTTACAGTGGTAAAAAGAAGAAACATACGTTAAAAGCCCAAGTGATCTATCATCCGAAGAGCAAACAAATCATAGGAGTAGATATATCGTCTGGCAGTCAGCATGATATTAAATTGGCAAGAAAAACAGTTAAGAAATTCAAACATTGTGACTATGTTATGACCGATTTAGGGTACTATGGGTTAGAGCAAGATGGCTTTAAGTTATTGATGCCAATAAAGAAAAAGAAGAATTTCCCCTTATTTGATGCTGAGAAAAATTACAATAAAATGATTGGAAAAATACGAGTTGTAATCGAACATATTAATAGTCAATTGAAAAGATTTAGAATACTAAGTGAACGCTATCGAAATAGACGAAAAAGATTCGGTTTACGCATTAACTTAATCGCTGCACTGGTAAACCGGATGAACTTGCAATAACGACTTTCGCAAGAGGTCTAATTTAAACCATATAATAAATTTTATCTATAGAATATTATAAATACAATATAAATTTAAAAACCCTTAGAAATTATTCTTTTGACTGACTATAACCATCCACATACTCTTTAAGAATACTTATTAAATCTTCTATTTTTTGTTGATTTATTATATTAACAAAAATAACAAATACATTAGAAATAATTGAAAAATCAAAATACTTCTCAAAAGACTTCAAAATCCGCTGATGTTCTGTAGATTTTACTCCTTCGGCATTAATCAATAATTCTTCATATAACTTTTCACCCGGACGCAATCCAGTAAACTGAATTTCGATATCACCTACCCCATTTTCATCGATAGGCCGTAAGCCACTTAAACGGATCATCTGTTTTGCTAAGTCCACAATTTTTACTGGCTCACCCATATCCAATAAAAATACATCACCGCCAGTCCCCATTGCGCCGGCCTGAATCACCAACTGTGCCGCTTCAGGGATGGTCATGAAGTAACGCGTTACATCTGGGTGAGTGACTGTTACAGGCCCACCGTGAGCTATCTGTTTTTTAAACAGCGGTACTACTGAACCTGATGAACCAAGCACATTACCAAAACGCACAATACTTATCTGGGTTTGCGGTTTGGTTGCAGCAAGCCCCTGACAATACAGCTCCGCCATACGTTTAGAAGCGCCCATGACATTAGTTGGTCGTACTGCTTTATCTGTTGAAATCAGAACAAAGGTTTCTACGCCTTGATTCACTGCAGCATCAACGCTACGTGCGGTACCAATAGACGTGTTATAAATCCCTTCAAAAGGATTGGCTTCGACCAAAGGAACATGCTTGTATGCTGCCGCATGATAAACAGTTTGCACCTGATATTGTGCTAGTACTCTTTCAAGTTTTGTTTGATTGGTTACTGATCCTAATATTGGAACAACCTTTACACCTGGGCTTTGTAATTCCCGGTCAATGGAATACAAGGCAAATTCAGACATTTCAAACAGAACTAGCAATTTAGGTTGGTGCTTGACAATCTGGCGGCATAATTCCGAACCAATTGACCCCCCTGCTCCAGTGACCATCACCACTTTATTTTTTATATTTTTTTCGAGCAACTCAGGTTTTGGTGGAACTGGATCACGACCAAGCAAATCAATAATATCCACTTCCCGGATATCGGAGACTTTCACCTGTCCATCGACCAGCTGGGTCACGCCAGGCAATTCCATGATTTTCACATCGGACTGTTCAAAGGATTCAATTATTTCCTTTTTGCGGGCACGCCCAACTGAAGGCATGGCCAGTAAAATTTCTTCAATATGAAACTTACGGAATTTACCTAAAGCTCTTTTTGGCGCATAGATTTTTAAACCACTGAGTGACTGCCCTTGCAGCGAAGTTTTGTCATCAATAAAACAAACCGGTAGATAATTATCTGAACGAAATAATGCCGCCGCAATTTGCTGACCCGCTAAACCTGCCCCATAAATCGCAACACGTTTACGGTTAGCTTTTTTAGCAAAGGTGCGCAAAGTCAAATAACGGATCAGCGCACGACTCCACCACATCCAGGAAAACAGCACAAAGCCATACATGAGCGGGATGCTCATCGGAATAAAGGCTAGGTCCAGTTTCTTGACTGCGTACAGAACAACAATCTGGATAAAAGTCGCGATAGAAAGTCGCAGCAGATAATCTTCATTAAATGAACGGACAATTGCACTATAAATTCCCATCAGGGCAAAAATCAGAACACCAAATACCCCGACATAGAGATACCAGAACTCTAGCCCTCCCATGACAGAGACATTCGGTCGAGCCAGACGAATGGCGTAGACCAGCCACATAATCACCGGCAAGACACAGATATCCATTGCCACCAGTACAATCTGTTTCTGGTGACGTGGCAAGGATGCAAGATATCGGATAATGTCTTTCACAAAGGACTCGGGTTCAGATCTAAAAATCAGGGAAGGCGTAAATTATACGCTGTTTTTGACTATGCAATACGGGCAATCACTTGCTGAATCACATCTACACTTTTTTGCAGGCTTTGTTCAGACAAGGTTGGATGCACCACAAACATCAGGCTGCTTTCACCTAGTTGTTGGGCATTCTGCAAACGCTGAGCCGGACACCATGGTGTCCCTTCAAAAGCTTTCTCCAGATACACCTCTGAACAGGATCCGCTAAAACATGGCACACCCAGTGCATTGATTTCTGCCATGATGCGATCCCGTGACCAGGCTTCTGGCAAAGCATCGACATTAACCTGTACATAGCATTTATAGGCTGCATGCACATAATCCGCTGATGGTTTGGCTACAGTAAAATAAGGGCTATTTTCAAAAGCGGCTTGGATACGTGCCATATTGGCATTACGTACCGCAGTCCATTCCGGCATTTTTTTCAATTGAATACGACCAATCACCGCCTGCATTTCCATCATGCGCCAGTTAGTCCCAAAGCTGTCATGTAGCCAGCGGAATCCTGGTGGATGCTGCTTGTTATACACGCTGTCATAATTTTTGCCATGGTCTTTATAAGACCACATTTTTTTCCACAGCACTTCATCATTGGTAGTGACCATGCCGCCTTCACCACCCGTAGTCATAATCTTGTCCTGACAGAATGACCAGGCGCCGATATGCCCGATAGAACCAGCAGATTTGCCTTTATACATGGCACCATGCGCTTGGGCACAGTCTTCGATCACATATAGGCCTTTTTCTTCAGCCAGTTGCATGATCGGATCCATGTCACACATCCAGCCTGCCAGATGCACGCAGATAATGGCTTTGGTATTTTGAGTCAGTACTGCTTCAATGGTACGGTGGGAAATATCCTGAGAATCCAGCTCCACGTCCGCAAAGACCGGATTAGCGCCCGCAGTGACAATCGAGCTTGCTGAAGCTAGGAAAGTCCGTGAAGTGACAATCACATCATCCCCTGTCCCGATTCCCAAGGCTTTCAGTGCTACATCCAGCGCAACCGTGCCATTAGCCACCGCAACGGCATGTTTAGTCCCCACAAACTGCGCAAATTCCTTTTCAAATGCACGGCATTCCTGACCAGTCCAGTAATTGACTTTATTTGACAAAAGAACCTTTGATACCGCGTCTGCTTCCTCTTGAGTAAAGCTTGGCCACGGCTCAAATGCAGTGTTTAACATGGGTATTTCCTGGTTGAGAGATTTATTTGGACTCGACAATGCGAGCCGGATTGCCGACCACAGTCACGCCGGCGGGGACACTTTTGGTGACCACGGCGCCCATACCGACGACAGCACCACGGCCAATCACCAAAGGCTGATCTGGTGTGCCCTGCTTGATCATCGCTCCGGCACCGATATAAGCATGGTCTTCAATATGAATATTACCGTTACATTTTACCCCTGGTGCAAAAGTAACAAAATCCCCAATCACACAATCATGCTCTACATAACTGTATAAATTGGCATGGAAGCATTTACCGATCTGGATATTCGAAGCAATGGTCACAAATGGACTTAAGGCAGCACCGGCGGCAATTTTTGCCTGATCCATCAATACTACATTATCGGCCTGAATCGACCAGAGATGAATCCCATCCTGTTCAAGTCGCTGGGCAATTTTTTCCCGAACACGGCTATTGGCAATCGCGATCTGCACCGCTTTAACCTCTGCAGATTCATTAATAAATGCTGCATAATTCATAGCACGATGACCATTAATCTGGGCGATTTCTATCAGGGCATCATCAATAAACACGATTTCAGATAGATCATTGTCACGGGCCAATTGCTGCCGTGCCACCGGCATCAGGCTACGGCCACAGCCGGAAGCACCATAAATCGCATAAAGCTGGGTCATTTTTTCTGTTCCGGTGTGCCAGTGAATTTACTCATGGTCGCTTCGCCTTCGGCATTAATATCATCTTTAGCCAGTACCTTTTTCACGGTTTTCAGCATGATTTTAAAATCCAGCCAAAGCGATTGATGTTCCACATACCAAGTATCCAGACGGAATTTTTCTTCCCAGGAAATGGCATTACGGCCATTCACCTGTGCGTGACCGGTCATGCCGGGACGGACATTATGCCGTTTCGCCTGCTCGGCATTATATAGTGGCAGATATTCCAACAGTAGTGGCCGCGGACCCACGATGCTCATATCGCCTTTGATCACATTCCACAGCTCTGGCAATTCATCCAGACTGGTGGAACGCAGCATTTGGCCAAACGGCGTCAGACGTTCACTGTCCGGTAAAGGATTACCCTGGGCATCCACAGCATCTTTCATGGTACGGAACTTGATCATTTCAAAAGGCTTGCCATGCAGACCTGGGCGCACCTGACGGAACAGTACCGGAGATCCCAGATTCTTTTTCACCTTATACGCCACCAGAGCATATACCGGTGACAGGATCACCAGCGCGGTTGAAGCAATCGCCACATCCAGAATTCGTTTGATCATGCCGATATCCCCATCTCGCGCAGCATATGTGCATTGACCTGATGTACATCGTATTTGCTTAACGCACGTTCCCTTGACTGCTGTCCCATATAGAGCATCAGCTTTGGATCTTCAATAAAATACTGCATTGCCTGCACCAGATCATCCACTGATTTTACCCCGACCAGATAACCATTCACACCATGTGCGACAGTTTCACGGCAGCCCGGAGCATCGGTGGTGATGATCGCACGACCCATCGCCATGGCTTCTAACACCGTGCGTGGCGTGCCTTCACGATAAGACGGCAAAATATACACCGAACTGGCTGCAATTGCCGGACGCACATCATTGAGTCTGCCCCAGTAATTGATGGTCTTTTCTGCAATCCAGCTGTCCAGCTCAGTCTGGGAAATTGCAGTCGGATTATCATCAATCCATCCCACCAGATGAAATTCCGTTTCCGGATATTGGGCTTTGATGATTCGCGCTGCTTCGGCATATTCACGTACGCCTTTATCCCCCAATAAACGGGCAATAAGCAAAAATGAAGCTTTAACCTGACCTTGCGTATTTTGCGGCAATGGCATGATATCGAAGTCCTGCACATTCACCCCGGAACCATTTACCACCACGGTCGGTTTATCTTTTTCCAGCAAATGCATATTCTGAAACAGCTTTAAATCATCCGGGTTCTGAAAGAAAACTTTATCGGCATGCTTTAAGGCCTGGGCATATAAATCATGCACCATTTTCTGAAATAAGCTGCGTTGACCTGATTCAACATTCTGAAAGGCATAACCCAGACCAGTAATTAGAGCGAAACGATGTGGAACTTTGGCTAACCAAGCTGCCAAGATGCCGTAGATGACCGGCTTAATGGTATACGACAGCACATAATCCGGCTGAATTCGACGGATCTGCTGATATAGATGCTTTAACAGTTTCAGATCTGCCAGCGGATTGGTACCTGTGCGCTGCATTGGAATTTCATGCACCTGATAGCCCAACTGTAACAACTGCTGATACTCTTCAGCAAAGCTGGACAGTTCCGGAGCCATGATATGGATTTCAAAACCGCGCGCGGCAATGGCTTCCAATAACTTGCCACGGAAGTTCAGCACTGAAGGTAAAAAGCTGCTGATCATTAAAAATTTCATGCCTGTTGGCTCCATACCTGCATATATTGCTGACTGACGGTTTCGATGCTGAAATGCTGTTCTACCCGCTGCCGGGTCGCCTGCTTTAAAGCAATTTTCTCATCTGTACTTAATTGGAGATACTTTAAAATGGCTTGAGTTAAGGCATCACTATCGCGTGGCGATACGATACTCCCCATCTCCTGCACGATATAACTGGCATCGCCAACATCAGTACTGATGCAAGGCAAACCGGAGGCCATCGCTTCAACCAATACATTGGGAAAGCCTTCGGTAATCGAGGTCATCAGAAAAGCATCAATGGATTGATAAAAGGCTGGCATATCGGAGACCTGATCCAGCAACTCCACTTTGTTCTGATCTAACTGATATTGTTCAAACAGGGCTTTGACTTCAGGATTATTGAAACTGGCTCCACCACCAGCAATTTTAAATACAATCGGCTGATCTTTCAGTTTTGCCAGGGTCTCAAACAGATAAGGATAGCCTTTGGCTGGATGATAGCGCCCAGCAAAACCAATCACAACGGGATCGTGTAATTCAGGATTAGGCTGAAACCTATCCAGATACACCCCGTTAGCAATCACATGGCTATTGGGCTTCTGAAACCCGAACGCCTGATGCTGCTGCATGGCAGAGTGAGCACAATAAATAATCGCCTGAGGCTGCTTTGATAATAACTTGCTTAAGCCTAAAGCCAGTTTGGTACTCATCGATTCATCTTTCGGTGAAGCCAGAGAATGATGAATACCCCAGATTACCTTAGGTTTCTGCTTTAAGCCGATGACACTCAGGCTGGTCAAGACATTGGCATGGTACATCCAGCACTGCACCGTTTGCGGTGTCAGTTGTTTTAATAACGCACGCAGTTTTTGAATGGTGCCGAACGTATTGAGTCCATTCCAGCCTAGAGCATAATGTGTCTGACAGCGATCCAAGGTGCTTTGATACACTTTTGATGTTTTCATCAAGGCGATAATGACATGCTGATATTGTTGCTCAGTTGCCTGAATCAGGCGCGATAGCATCATTTCCGCACCACCAACGCCAGCAAAGTTGGTGATCACATGTACCATGGTCGGCTTGCTCATGCGGCCTGCTCCATCATCTCCAGGTACTGCTGCAAGACTGTCAATTTATGGAACTGCTCGATATGTACAGCAAAATCCTGCTCTGCATAGCTGACATAATCTCCAAAAATGGCTTTCTGCATGGCTTGAGTGAGTCCGGCCTGGTCATTGCATTCTACTAGCAAGCCAAATCTGGAGTTATCCAGAATTTCCATCGGACCGCTTGGGCAATTGGTACTCACCACTTTGATTTTAGAGGCTAGTGCCTGAATCAACACACCCGGCAAACCTTCCCAGTTAGAACTAAGCACAAACAGCGAAGCATATTTAAAATAGGCATAAGGATTAGAATCAAATCCTGGCAAATCCACCACGTCGGTCAGGCCTAACTCAGCAATGAGAGTCTCGAATTCAGTACGGAGTTCACCTTCACCTAGAATCAGCAAGCGAGTGTCCGGATGCTGATCATGCAAGTCTTTAAAGGAACGGATCAAAAAACCAAAGTTTTTGGCTTCAGTCAGGCGGCCAACCGCCAGAATCACTTTATTGCTGCCATCAAAGAATGTGTGCTGCACGGGTGTTTTTAATTTTTCAAAATAGGCATCATCCAGTACCGGGTTATAAATGGTACTTAGATTGGACTTTTTATAGCTGTAATATTTCCGGAAATCCTGTTCAACGCCTTTAGAGACACACACCACCTGCTGTGCCATCGGATAGGTAAAATTCACCAAGGTTTTCAGGATGAATTTTGTCAAGCCCTGGTTTTTTATATTTTTAGACGGCGTTGATACTTCCCGGAAAATCAGGCGGGTTTTCACCCCAGCCAGTTTCTTGGCCAAAGCGGCAATAATATTGGTATGGGTTTGTGTGACCACCAGACAATCATACTGTTCGGCCTGTAGTTTCTTTTTTAACGGCAGAATCGCATTGGCGACACGGCCGCAGTCAAAATTCACCAACTGGATTTTCGGGCTAACTTCCGGCAGTAATTTTGCCTTGACTCCATTCAGGTCACACACACCCAGATGAATATTCAGGCCCTGTTCGGCAAAACTGTTGGCCAGCTGAATCACCGTGCGCTCCGCACCACCGCCACCCAGCGTCGGCAAAAAGAACATCACTTTATTCAACATAATCAGACCTGACTTAAAAATTAATGGGAGGTTTTAGAGGCTTGAATTTCGATAGCGCGCTGTACCCGTTCGGCATAGTCCTGAATACCGACCAGATCGCTATCACTGGCACAGGTCGCCTGGATCTTGGTCTGATAATCCGCAAAGCTGGACACCACTTTGGCTGGCACACCAATCGCGACACTATTATCCGGAATATCTTTGGTCACCACAGAGCCGGCACCGATCACTACATTCGAGCCGATGCTCACGCCCGGCATAATGATACTATTCACGCCAATAAACACATGAGAACCCACCTGAATCGGCGCAAAACGTTGATAGCGTTTGCCTTGAACATCTTTCACCAGACAAGTACTGCCATCATGGGTAATAAATTTCACCCCGGAAGTCACGGTAACATGATCGCCGAGTGAAATTAAAAATGGCTCTGAGCCCCAGCTCTTGATATAGATCCGGCACTGCTCCCCTACGGTCACGCCTTTTTTACGCGCATAGGCCACACTGCCCTTGGCCATAAAATAGACCAGGTCAAACAGCAGATGAAAAGCAGAACGAATAAAGGCCATAGGGCTAATAAAACTCAATGCAAAAAGATCAAGCCGGATATTTTACGCTGAAAATAGGCAGAGGGATATGCATGCCCAGTCAGAGTGATTTTATTTTTTTCGCCGGAATCCCAACATAGACACCTGCCTCTGTCAGCGGCTTGGAGACCAAGCTACAGGCGCCAATTACACTATTATCTGGAATCGTCACACCATCCAGCACTGTGACCCGTGCGCCCAGCCAGATATTTTCACCTAAACTGATGCCTTGCTTGGTAATCTGGTCCTTGACCAACACATCCGGCTCACCAAATTTATGGTTGCTGGCGATAATGATGCTTTGTGTCCCAATCCGGGTATTGTTGCCAATTTTTACCCCGCCACAGCCATTGATATAGGACTTGGAATTGATGCTGACATCCCGACCAATTTCGATCTTGCCACCAAAACATTTGATATAGCAGTTTTCACCAATAAAGCTGTGATCTGCAATGGTCAGACTCGCACCCGGCTCGACAATGATGCTGACATAATCCCCAATATAAACATTCTTGCCAATTTTGACCTGACCACTAATTTCCAAAGTCGAATATTTGCCAAAGTAGCGAAACCGCGTGCCAAAAGCCAGATTATAAATCGCCTTACGGCACTGCGCAGTGAACCAATGCATGAGCTTCAAGGCTTTAAAAAACATCATACTTTGCTTCTCCACACCACGTATAAAATGGCAAAGTTATAGAAAATCAACGCGACCGGCACCGCCAGCAGTATATACAGCTTGTCGCTTAATAGCAGATACAGAACGGCAAATAAAATGAATTTAATGCACAACTCGACAATCTGCAATTTAAACAATACCTTGCTATTACGCCGGGCCACCAGATAAGCAGAACTGGGCGGATTACAGAAAATCGCCCAATATCCTAAAGCTAAAATCTGGAAATATTGCGAAACTCCTAGCCATTCCTTGCCAAAAATCCAGAGATATAAAGACTCCGGTACAACAAAGAAAATGGCAAATAGGGGCAAAGACACTACGCTAAGTAGCACGCTACTTTTTAAAGCCGGTTTATTGGTCTGAGTCGTTTTAAACAGCCGGATAAAAAATTGACGTAAAGTCTGCGAAATCAGATTAATCGGCACCCGTAAGGTTCGTTCGACAATGGCATAAAAACCCATCGCCTGTACACCAATAAAATGTGACACCACATAATAAGGCAAATTATGTGAAAAACTGTTTAGCAAGGCATGTGGGGTATTGGCATAGACAAAATCTTTATAATTTTTAAACACCTCCCAGCTGACCTGATAGAGTTGATGTTTCAGGATATACAGCACCCCCACGATGATCATGATCACTGAACTGATCATATAGCTGTCAATCAAGGCAATACTCATCAGCAGCGGCAAACTCAGCTGGACTGCAATCACAATCAGGCTACGAAAAATATTCAGCCCGGCACAAAAATATTCAGCATGTGCAGCAAATTTATAATTATACAGGCTCTGGATCAGGGTATTGGCCAGCACACCGCTACAGATCGCAGCAACCATATCTAAGCGAAAGATAAAACTTAATACCAAACCACTGATCAGGGTCAGAACCAGAGAAAAAATGCTTCCCTCAAAAATCAGGCTTTTTTTCTCCTGTTCTTCTGCAATAAGGAGGGCCTGATCCAGACGTAAATTGGCCACTGTGGATAAAACACTGACCACAGCCAAGGCAATGCCATACTCGCCAAAGTCCTGCACCGAATACAGGCGCGTTAAAACAGGAAGTGCGATAAATGTCATTATCGCACCTACAAGTAAACTTAGGGTAATTAAACCAACAGATTGGTATTTGGCGAGCAGACGCGCAATCATGTCAGATTATGAACATACCACTGCATGGCCAGCTGAATGCCTTCAGCAATTTTATATTTTGGTGCATAGCCTAAATGCTGCTGAATCTTAGCAATACTGGCCTGAGAATGACGTACATCCCCAGCACGAAAATCACGATAGATTGGATCTTTATCGTACTGCACACCATTTTCAGCTAAAGCATTCTGAATGGCGCGATACAATTCATTCAAGGTAGTACGATCACCCACCGCGACGTTATAAACCTGATTTTTGGCATTTTCATCGGTGGTAGTGGCTGCCAGAATATTAGCTTGTACCGTATTCTCAATAAAGCAGAAATCACGGCTGGTTTCACCGTCACCATTAATGAAGACATCATCGCCAGCGATCATCGATGCTGTCCATTTTGGAATCACCGCCGCATAGGCGCCATTGGGATCCTGACGCTTACCAAAGACGTTAAAGTAGCGTAGGCCTATCGATTTAAAACCGTAAGCGCGAGCGAATACATCAGCATATAACTCATTGACATATTTGGTCACCGCATAAGGAGATAATGGATGACCAATATGTTCTTCCACTTTAGGCAGTGCCGGATGATCACCATAAGTTGAACTGCTGGCAGCATAAGTAAAGCTGGATACACCAGCATCCCGTGCCGCAGTCAACATATTCAGGAAACCGCTGATATTGGTTTCATTGGTGGTAATCGGATCAGCAATAGAACGTGGTACAGAACCTAGAGCCGCTTCATGTAAGACATAATCCACGCCGGCACAGGCTTGCTGACAGTCCGCCAAATTACGGATATCGCCTTTAATGAAGTGGAAATTTGCCCATTGCTCGGCACTGACCTGTGACTGAACTTCATCCAGATTATACTGATGACCAGTAGCAAAATTATCCAAGCCGACTACTTTCTGATTCAGTTTCAGTAAGGTTTCCAGCAAGTTGGAGCCGATAAAGCCTGCAACACCAGTCACCAACCAGGTTTTCGGTGTCTGCTGCAACTGCTCACACACCGTTTGATATGGGTTCATTCTCTTTAAATCCTAAATGATGCTAATGGGTTACAGACGCAGATCTGATTCAGCCTGACTGAATACATATTTCAGGTCATACAGGACATGATTGGCCTTACCTAGAGCACGAATCTGGGCTGCCCCCATCGCTTTAAACTGTTCATGTGCTACAGCCAGAATCACTGCATCATATTCACCATTTTTCAGCTCAGTAATCGGATGAATGCGATATTCATGCTCTGCTTCAGCTGCGTCAATCCATGGATCATAGACGTCGGCCTGAATATGGTATTCCTGCAGCTCATGCACGATATCAATCACTTTAGTATTACGGATATCCGGACAGTTTTCCTTAAAGCTCAGGCCCAGTACCAGCACCTTAGCACCTTCAACCTGGATCTTTTTCTTGATCATGCCTTTGACCAGCTGGGTTACCACATAGGCCCCCATACCATCATTCAAACGACGCCCCGCCAGAATAATTTCCGGATGATAACCAATAGATTGTGCTTTATGGGTTAAATAGTATGGATCTACACCAATACAGTGACCGCCGACTAGACCTGGACGGAATGGTAAGAAGTTCCATTTGGTTCCCGCAGCCTGCAGTACGGCTTCAGTATCAATCCCCATTTTATTAAAAATCACTGCCAATTCATTGATCAGCGCGATATTCACATCACGCTGGGTGTTTTCAATGACTTTGGCTGCTTCTGCGACTTTGATGCTTGGTGCCTTATGAGTACCTGCCTGAATAATCAGGTTATAGACCTGATCCACATAATCCGCCACTTCAGGAGTAGATCCTGAAGTAATTTTTAGAATATTGGTCACACGGTGCTGTTTATCCCCTGGATTAATTCGTTCCGGGCTATAGCCAGCAAAGAAATCGGTATTGAATGTTAAACCTGACACCTGTTCCAGTACCGGAATACAAGCTTCTTCAGTCGCTCCAGGATAAACAGTGGATTCATAAACCACCACATCACCCTGAGACAGAACCTGACCAATGCTTTGCGATGCTTTAATTAGCGGAGTGAGATCTGGCTGTTTAAACTGATCAATGGGAGTTGGAACAGTCACGATATAGAAGTTGCAATCTTTTAGGTCTTCTAAATTGGCACTGTAATGTAATCTTGTCGCTTGTGCTAATTCTTCTGGAGACACTTCCAAGGTATGGTCTTTGCCAGACTTAAGTTCATCAATGCGTTTTTGGTGAATATCAAATCCCACGACTGGGACTTTTTTACCGAATTCAACAGCCAGAGGTAAACCGACGTAACCTAATCCGATAATGGCAATTTTGAGTTCCGAAAGCTGTAGCATTGATCTAGGCCTATATATGGGTATCAATGAATGATAACCCTGCTTTTTAAATGGGAAGGTATCTTTGACATCCCTATTATATTGCTAAGTCAAATATTGATGAATGTTTTTATTAACTCTTATAGATTAATTTTCCGATTTACAAAATTTTAATCCAGATAAAAAGAAATTCTAAGCACAATAGTATAAATTCCTACTCTACGAAACCATAATAAAAACCCGTCGTTTTTTGCATAGCTTGTTCAAGATTTCTGAAAAATTTCTGCTAAGATGGACTGAACATTAACGATAACATTATATTGGAAATACTACATGAGTAAGGCCTTACCGATTGCTGTCGCTGTTATCCTAGGCGGTGCTGCGCTCGTTCCTGTTTACTATGCATCTCAAAATCCTACAACTCAAAGCTCTAAAGCTTCTAAAAATGCATCAGCGGTTTCAAAAATCAGCTATGCGCTTGGTTATGAAGTAGCACATCAGACGCCGCCTGAGCTAGACATTAACAGTTTTGTTACTGGTGTTCGTGAAGGCCATGCACGTACTAAACCTGCTTATACTGAAGAAGAATTACAAGCAGCTTACGAACAGTTCCAGAAAGACATGCAACAAAAGCAACTGGATGATGCTAAAAAGTCTCAAGCTTCTAGCGACTCATTCCTGACTGAAAATGCGAAAAAACCAGGCGTGAAAAAAACCGCTTCCGGCCTGCAATACCTGATTACTAAAGAAGGTACAGGTAAATCACCTGCAGCGACCTCTGTCGTTAAAGTTCACTATACTGGTAAACTGGTCGATGGTACCGTATTTGACAGTTCAGTTGAACGCGGTGAGCCAATTGAATTCCCACTGAACCAAGTGATTCCAGGCTGGACTGAAGGTTTACAGTTAATGAAAGAAGGTGGTAAAGCCACTCTTTATATTCCAGCGCAACTAGGTTACGGTCAGCAAGGTGTACCTGGTACGATTCCACCAAACAGCACCCTGATTTTTGATGTGGAACTCATCCAAGTCAAATAATACGGTTCAGGGAGAGCATTGGCTCTCCCTTGTTTTTGAGAAACTCATAATGAAAATACAATTAAGTTTGGCTGCCCTACTCGTATGTTCTAGCAGCCTATATGCCAAAGAGATCACCACTAAAAGTACAGAAGCAGAACAGGTGGGTTATAGTTTTGGCTATCTGATGGGTAAAAATAATGCCGATACGCTAAAGGGGATTGATCTAGATGCATTTAGCAACGGATTAAAAGCTGCAGCTTCCGGTCAAAAAGCCACAATTTCCGAAGAAGAAATGGCGAAAGTCCTGCTGCAATACAAACGTCAATCAGATGCTCGTGAACTAATTGAGCTCAAGAAAAAAGCTGAAGAAAACGCCAAAATTGGCCGTGAGTTCCTAGCTAAAAATGCCAAACGACCGGGTATCAAAACTACAAAATCTGGTCTGCAATATTTAGTTTTACAGGAAGGCAAAGGTAAATCACCAAGTGCGAACAGCAATGTCAAAGTGCATTATGAAGGCCGCCTGCTCGATGGTACCGTATTTGACAGCTCGATTGCCCGTAACCAGCCTGTGGTCTTTAAAACTACCCAAGTGATCCAGGGCTGGACCGAAGGTCTGCAACTCATGAAGCCCGGTGCCAAATATCGCTTCTTCATTCCACCAGAACTCGGTTATGGTCAGATTGGTTCAGGTGACGTGATTGAACCCAACAGCACCTTAATCTTTGATATTGAACTGATTGAAGTGACCAAATAAAACTTGAGGAGATGGCAGAACCCATCTCCTTATTTTTTGACTCGCAGATTCAAATCCCAAGTGCGACACATTTGTAGTTAGTTGAAAAAGTTAGGTGTATTCATAGAATCATTAGACTTTTTCAACTCGCAATTGGAAAGCACACAATGAAGAAATACACCCAACTTTCTCAAGATGAAAGATACGAAATTTATGCTACTTTGAAAAGTAAAAGCTCAATCGCTAACCTTGCTCGGGAGTTAGGGCGTTCACGATCAACCATCTACCGTGAATTAAAAAGAAATACTGGGCAACGTGGATATAGGGCTCAACAGGCAGCTAAATTTGCAAGTCAAAGACGGTACCGTCCTTCCTCATCAATGACAGCATTTGCCTTCGCCTATATTAATTATTTAATTGGCTTGGACTGGTCACCAGAACAAATTTCAGGTGCTTTAACACAACGCGGTTGGCTGGATGTACCTTCACATGAGTGGATTTACCAGTACATTTATCAAGATAAATCAAAAGGCGGTAAACTCCATCTACACTTAAGGCATCAGAAGAAATATCGAAAACGAGGTTACAAAAACACGGATCGTAGGGGGCAAATCATTGATAAAACAAGTATTCACTGTCGAGACCAGGTCATTGATCAACGACAACGTTTAGGAGATTTCGAAGGTGACACGGTGATTGGTAAACATCATAAAGGTGCTTTATTAACCCTTGTTGATCGAAAGAGCCTGTATGTACATATTGTTCATTTAGGATCAACGAGAGCATCCTCTCAAACGATTACTTGTGCGTTAGATCGTTTACGAATGAGCCATGCTTATAGTGTGACATTTGATAATGGTAAAGAATTTTCCGAACACAAAAGAATTACTGATGCCGGGATAGAGACGTATTTTGCTGATCCTTACAAGTCTATTCAGCGAGCTAGAAATGAAAATACGAATGGTTTAATCCGTCAATATCTGCCAAAATCATCATCGTTTGATGACGTGTCAAACGAACAAATAGAGCAGATAGAATTTGCACTCAACCATCGTCCTAGAAAAACGCTAGGTTGGTATACACCGAGTGAAGTTATGGCTGGTTTTTATACTGTTGCACTTGCCGCTTGAATCCGCCACTTAAAAAAACAAATTAATCCGCTCTAATCCTGTGACATTTGCCCGGCTTTTGCTATGTTTATGCTTTCATCAAAATACTGAACAACAATAGAGGAACTCTGCATGGCAGCAATAAAAACACGCGAGATTCAATATACTGCACCCGATGGCAGCCAGCTGATCGGTTATTTTGCCGCACCTGAATCCGACCAACCTGTTCCGGGCGTAATTGTGGCACCTGAATGGTGGGGCCGCAATGACTATACAGAACAGCGCGCCCGTGAACTTGCAGAACATGGCTATGCAGCGCTGGCGATCGACATGTATGGCGACAAGAAAGTAACCACGGTATCCAGTCAGGCTTATGAATGGATGATGCAGACTTTTCAAGATCCCGACACCATCGTGAATCGTGCGACTGCTGCGCTCAACACGCTGGCAGCACAGGAAGAAGTCGATGATTCTAAGTTGGCAGCGATCGGTTTCTGTTATGGGGGTAAAGTAGTGCTGGATCTGGCGCGCTCCAATGCTCCAGTCAAAGCTGTGGTGACTTTCCACGCCAATCTGTCACCGAAAGCGCCAGCGCAAGAAGGTCAGGTTCAGGCAGAAATTCTGGTATTACATGGTGAAAAAGACTCAATGGTGTCACTGGAAGATGTCGAGAATTTCCGTAAAGAAATGCAGGCAGCCCATGTGCCACATGACGTGATCATTTTCAAAGATGCTAAACATGGCTTCAGTAACCCGCTGGCTGATGAACGGGCCAAAGCCAATGGGGTTGATCTTGGCTACAATGCGGAAGCAGAAAAACAGGGCCTTGAAGCGATGTATGCTCTATTGGCACGTCACTTGGCTTAAAGTCATTATAAAGTTTAATAAGTGTAATGCTATTCCTCTCTGAGGGTGAGTGGAATAGCAAAAAATGAGATTGAGAAAGAAGAACCGAGGAGAATGAAATGACTGAGACTCACTGCCCATACTGTAATTATGATGAATATGATGTCATTGCCAAAAATGACTTTGGGGTGGTATTGCCTGAACCGAATTCATTGTCCGAAGGTCATAGCGTGATTGTGCCACTACGTCATGTGGCTTCCTTTTTTGAAATTACCGACAATGAACGTAAAAGCCTAATGACTTTACTGGAGCAGGCACGTAACGAACTGAAATTACGTTATCAGCCAGCCGGTTTCCATGTCGGTTTTAATGATGGGGACGTCTTTGAAGAAAAGGCAGAGCACCTGCATATTCACATCATTCCACGTTATGAAGGCAAAGTGCTGAAACTGGATGCCCGTTGGGGTATCGAAGACTAAAACAGGTCTTTCAATTTAGTTTAAATAGAGTGAATGGGTCTTGGCTTATTCACTTTTTTATTATCTGTCTCTCCCTACCACCTTGATATACTTTTCACCGATTCTACAGTTTGAATCAGCTATAATGCCTGCCTGTTTCCCTTCCCTGTCCTATATCCATGTTTGTATTTTCTGATGCGCTTCTAGAATGGTTTGATGTTCACGGCCGGCATGACTTGCCCTGGCAGGTGTCGGATGATCCCTACAAGGTCTGGGTATCAGAAATTATGCTGCAGCAGACGCAGGTGAAAACGGTACTGCAATATTTCGACCGTTTTATTGGGCGTTTTCCTACGGTTCAGGATTTGGGTACCGCGACATGGGATGAAGTGGCACCTTACTGGGCAGGCCTCGGCTATTATGCCCGGGCGCGCAATCTGCATAAGGCGGCTGGCATTGTCGCAGCTCAAAATCATTTCCCTGAGACCCTGGAAGAATGGATGGCACTGCCGGGAATTGGCCGTTCCACAGCAGGTGCCTTGATGTCCTTGGGTTTGCGTCAGTACGGCGTGATCATGGATGGTAATGTGAAACGGGTGCTATCCCGCTTTTTTGCCATTGAAGATGACCTGTCCAAGCCAGTACATGAACGTGCCATGTGGCAGCTGGCTGAGAAGCTATGCCCTGTAGAACGTAATCATGACTATACCCAGGCGATTATGGATCTCGGTGCCACAGTCTGTACACCGAAAAAACCGCTGTGCCTGTATTGCCCAATGCAACAGCATTGCAAGGCACATCAACAAGGTCTGGAAAATGAGTTGCCATTTAAGAAAGCTAAAAAGTCGGTTCCGGTCAGATCAGCCCAGGTATTAGTTCTACAATGTGGTGAACAATGGCTGTGGCAACAACGCCCGAACAGTGGCCTTTGGGGTGGACTCTGGTGCCTGCCGATTCTTGAAGAAGCTCATGAACTGGAGCAAATGAGACAGAACTTAGGCCTAAAACAGGTTGCTCAAAAGGTCGGCATTTCGCATAGTTTTACCCATTTTACCTGGCAACTGGAAGGTCTGATCTTTGCCATTGATCCTGACCTGCAAGAACATTTATCCATTGAACTAGGTGGCATCTGGATGGAGCCGACTGATGCCATCAGAGCGGGCATTCCAACTGCCATGAAAAAATTGATCTCGGCCAGCAAACTGTGACATATTCAGAAATAAGAGATTTTTAACTTAATAATTTTAATTTTCATCTCATGCGCAAGGAAGCAAATGTGCAACACAATATCCGTCTCGTCGTAGTTTCTGTCTTTATACTGCTATTAGCTGCCTGTAGTTCTGCACCGAAACAGTCGAGCACCGCACAATTGAATCCGGTTCTGGTACAAAAACTGAAAAGCCGTTCCATGCCTTCCCGTTTGCCGATTCCCGTGGATCAGATCAAAGCCTCACAGCTTAAGGATACCTGGGGTGCTTCGCGCAGTAGCGGCCGCCTACATGAAGGCATTGATATTATGGCTCCACGTGGAACCAAAGTACTGAGTGCGACTGACGGACTGATTGCAGACTTACGTAATAATAATTTGGGTGGTAAAGTGGTCTGGATACTCGGTCCTGGTGGTGCATGGCATTATTATGCCCATCTCGACGGACACAAGCGCGGTCTGAGCGTTGGTGACTATGTCAAAAAAGGCCAGGTCATCGGCTATGTCGGCAATAGCGGTAATGCACGGCATACTGCGCCACACCTGCACTATGGACTGTATTTACAAGGTAAAGGCCGCGGTGCGGTAAATCCGTATCCCTACTTACGTTAATTTTTAGGAAATTTACATGTCAGAAGCGTTGATCAATCGTCTGGTGGAATTTGCTGAGTCAGGCAATCAACAAAAAATCGTGCTCAATGGCCAGATCTATCAGGGCTGGGTGATGGAAATCACGGAAGATGCGCTTCTGATCAGCACTGGTTATGCAGACAAAAACGGCAAGGATGCCTGGATAAAGTTCAGCGATCTGGAGCAGGCCGAGCTGTCTTACTGGGATAACCAGCAAGATCAGTGGACCAGTTTTAAACTCTAAAACAGAGGAGCATCACATGACGATTCAACGCTGTGGCTGGTGCTCCGATGATCCGCTTTATATTCAATATCACGACCAGGAGTGGGGCCAGCCCCTGAAGGATGAAGCACGGCTGTTTGAAATGCTGTGTCTGGAAGGCCAGCAGGCCGGACTGAGCTGGATTACGGTACTCAAAAAACGTGAAGCCTATCGTGAACATTTTTTTCGGCATTCTATGGAGTTCATCGCTGCCCTTTCCGATGATCAGTTACAGCAAAAACTCAATGATGCTCGCCTGATTCGACATATTGGTAAATTGACCGCGATTCGCGACAATGCCCGTGCCTGGCTCAACTTAAAATCCCAGAATATTGAGGTGGTCAATTGGCTCTGGTCCTTTGCCCAGCAGCCGATTTTGAATAATTCCATCGAACATTATTATGAAGCTCCGGCCCAGACGATCGAAAGCCAGCAGATGTCCAAAGCCCTGAAAAAGTCCGGTTTTAAATTTGTTGGCCCGACCATCTGCTATGCATTTATGCAAGCGGTCGGCATGGTGGATGACCATGAAAATCACTGTCAATTTAAAATGAAATCTTCCCATTCCAATAAGAGCTAATTCCATGTCGAAGAATATTATTCAGGCCTACGCGGCCATGTCTCCAGGTGCTCCGCTTGAGCCATACCAGTTTGATACCGGTGAACTACAACCGCATCAGGTCGAAGTCCAAGTCGAATACTGTGGCCTGTGCCATTCCGACCTTTCCGTAATTCAGAATGACTGGAAATCTTCGGTTTATCCGGTCGTGGCAGGCCATGAGGTGATTGGCAAGGTAATCGCACTAGGTTCAGAAGCCAAAGGCCTGAAAATCGGACAGCGTGTCGGGATCGGCTGGACCGCAGAAAGCTGCCAACACTGTGATCCTTGTCTGGATGGCCGTCAGGTACAGTGTAGCGGCGAAAAAGTTGCAACCATCGTCGGTCATGCCGGTGGTTTTGCCGATAAGGTTCGTGCTGGCTGGCAATGGGTGATTCCACTACCGGACGAACTGCCTGCTGAAAGTGCCGGTCCCCTGCTCTGTGGTGGCATTACTGTCTTTACTCCACTACTACAACATCAGATTCAGGCGGTGCATCATGTCGGGGTTATCGGCATTGGCGGACTGGGTCATATGGCTCTTAAATTGCTGAAAGCCTGGGGCTGTGAAATCACTGCCTTTACCTCGAATCTGGACAAAACTGAAGAACTGAAAGCTATGGGGGCTGATCATGTCGTAAATAGCCGTGATCCAAACGCAATTAAAGCCCTTCGTAATACCTTTGATTTATTGCTCTGCACGGTAAATGTCACCTTGGATTGGCCACTGTTAATCAATACCCTAGCGCCTAACGGTCAGCTGCATATGGTTGGCTTACCATTGGAACCTCTGCAGGTTTCTGCCGGTTCATTGATCAGCCTGTCGCGTTCAGTCACCGGTTCTGCCACCGGTTCGCCAGCGACTTTACGCCAGCTACTCAAGTTCGCTGCACGCAAGAATATTGCACCGCAGGTCGAGATTTTCCCGATGTCGAAAATCAATGATGCGATTGAACATCTGCATGCCGGCAAGGCACGTTACCGGGTGGTTTTGAAAGCAGATTTCTAAACGGTACGCTGAATTTTCTGGATAATTTAAATCTGCCTAATCAACAGGATTGGGCAGATTTTTTTATTGAATGTCTTAAAGATACTGTACCAGTCGGGTCGCTAAGGTTGCGAACTTTTTTATTCTTTAACGTAAAGCTTCTGGCAAGACTGGAACCGATGCAGGCTTGCTGAGCTCCTGCTTCATTTTCTGCAGCATTTGATAAGGCTGCTGCTGCACAAACATATTCACAAAGGTCAATGGAATCGAACCTTCTGGATTGGCATAGCCATAAGTGGAGACTTTAACTTTCTTTTCACCCAAGCGGTTAAAAGTCCAGTCCCCTTCATAGTGAGTCAGACGCACATAGTCCGGATTAAGGGGATAGCCTTTCTGAATTGCCTTGTTTTTAATAGTGATCTGGCCATTGGCCTCTTTAATCATTTTTCCCTGCACCACCAGATCACGGTCTTTCAACGGAAAGGGAAAATCCAGCACCATATAAAAGGTAAAATCACCTTTTTTATCATCACGGGAAAGTACCTTGATGCTGCCCATATACGGCACCCATTTCACTGCATGGTCGACATCCAGAATCAGGGAGACTGCCTGTTCGATTGGCACATCATAAGTGGTCTCAGCTTTATAGAGAAAAACTGGATTGTTGTGATCCTGATAGGTCCAGACCTTAATATTATTTTTATTAATACTGAGCTTGGCATTCTGGATCGCTTTAGGCTGTGCTGTGGCAGCAAAGGCCACAGCACAGAGCATGAGTAGAACTTTCTTCATTGGTTATCGTCTTATTTTAGTTTTAAGTTATTTTTAAAATAAATCTGAAGAAATATTATACTTGAATGTCGTTAAAGCCAAGCACGTCTTTCATATCATATTTACGCGCATCACGACCGACCACCCAAGCTGCAGCACGTACCGCACCCGCAGCAAAGTTCATACGGTTAGTTGCTTTGTGAGTAATCTCTACACGCTCACCTTCACCGATAAACATCACAGTATGTTCACCAACGATGTCACCACCACGGATGGTCTGGAAACCGATGCTTTGACGTTCACGTGGACCCGTATGGCCTTCGCGGTGATACACCGCATCTTTTTTCAGGTCACGACCCAATGTCTGAGCAATCGCTTCACCCATCATCAGTGCAGTACCTGATGGCGCATCGACTTTATGACGGTGGTGTGCTTCAATCACTTCGATATCTACCGTATCACCAAACACTTTAGATGCCAGCTCCAGCAATTTAATGGACAGGTTTACACCTACTGAATAGTTGGCTGCATATACCACAGGAGTCTGAGTTGCTGATTCTTCCAGATAAGCTTTCTGCTCATCATTCAGACCAGTCGTCCCAATCACAATCGCGACACCATTTTCACGACAGATTTTCAGATGGTTTACTGTTGCTACTGGCGCAGTAAAGTCAATCACCACGTCACAATCTTTCACCACGTCTTCAAGGCTACCAACAACCTTCACGCCCAGGCTACCTACGCCTGCTAGCTCACCTGCATCAGCGCCCAGTAAAGTACTTTCCGGACGTTCTACCGCGGCTGCCAGTTGATAACCTGCTTCTTTGACTGCCTGAATCAGGATGCGTCCCATACGGCCGCCGGCCCCTAAAATCCCAATGCGTGGTGTTGCTGACATAGTCTTGTCCTAATCTTGATTCAAAATTGCTCTTACTATAGCAAAACTCCCGGGTAAGGCTAAGATTGATCTCAGAAAAATCTATGAAAAGATTTAAAAAGTGACATGAATGTTTTTGATAATAAAGAAGCCCATACCCGACGGTATAAGCTTTTAATGGAAGAACTCTCTAAATTTTTTGGTCTCAGCTCAGATCAGTTTTTTTGCTGCTCATAAAACTTCTTATTCCAGCAGACTTCTTAACATCCACGCAGTTTTCTCATGCACGTCCAGACGCTGGGTCAGCAGATCTGCGGTCGGCTGGTCATTGGCCTGTTCGACAATATTAAATATGCTTCGTGCGGTACGGGCAACGGTTTCATGGGCATTCACTAACAAGCGAATCATTTCCTCTGCCTTAGGCACATCCTGTACTTCTTCGATCGACGTCAGTTTCATAAACTGTTTATAGGTTCCTGGCGCTGGAAAACCGAGAGAACGGATCCTTTCCGCAATGATATCTAGCGCATTCCACTGTTCGGTATATTGCTGCATAAACATAGTATGCAAGGTATTAAATTGTGGTCCGGTCACGTTCCAGTGAAAGTTATGGGTCATTAAATACAGGGTATAGCTATCCGCTAATAAATGGGACAAGCCTTCAACAATTTTCTCTCGATCTTCTGCAGAAATACCAATATTGATTTTCATCTCGGCTACCTTCAATTTATATGCGTTATCAAGTGCTTTGTTCTTATTCTCAAGTTTAGCTGGATGAAAAATTTGAAAAATATAAGATCGGTAGCATTTCTGTTAGCGTTGTTCAACAAAGTTATTCTCAAAATTCTACTATCTTGTCCGGTGTATTTAATTTTTGTGAGTTTAAATCAGGGCATAAAAAAAGGGCGCCTCAGCACCCTTTTTTCATCTCTTCAATCAGTCAAACAGACGGTCGAAGAAAGATTTTTTCTTCGGAGAAGACTTGCTGCCTTCCCCTTCCATAGTAGCCTGAAGTTCTTTCAGTAATTCGCGCTGACGTCCAGTTAGATTCACTGGTGTTTCGACCACAATACGGCAAAGCAAGTCACCTTTCATCGTGCTACGTACCGGTTTCACCCCTTTACCCCGCAGACGGAACAGCTTGCCGTTTTGCGTACCTTCAGGAATTTTCAGGCTGACACGACCTTCAAGCGTTGGAATTTCAATTTCTTTACCCAATGCAGCATCTGCAATTGAAATTGGCACATCCATATACAGGTCAGCACCATCACGCTGGAAGATTTCATGCTCACGCACCACCACTTCTACATACAGGTCACCTGGCTGACCATCACGGATTGCTTCACCTTTACCGGTCAAACGTACGCGGTCACCATTGTCAACACCGGCTGGAATGGTAACTTCCAAAGTTTGCTGACGATCTGCCACACCAGAACCATGACATTTTTGACATGGATTCTTGATGATCTTGCCCTGACCACGACAGGTACTACAGGTTTGCTGTACCGAGAAAAAGCCCTGCTGCATGCGGATCTGGCCTGTACCATGACAGGTACGACAGGTTTCCACATCGTTTGGATTTTTAGAGCCTTTACCATCACAGGCATCACATGGTGCAGGTGCTGTGAAAGTAATGGTTTTCTTGATGCCTTTCACCGCTTCTTCGAGGGTCAGTTCCATCACATAGCGAAGGTCGGAGCCACGGCGCGCACGCTGTTGCTGACGGCCACCGCCACCAAAAGCTCCACCAAAGATATCGCCGAACTGGCTGAAAATGTCTTCTGCGCTGAAACCACCGAAGCCGCCACCGCCGCCCATGCCGCCTTCAAAGGCCTGATGGCCCATACGGTCGTACATGCTGCGTTTTTCGCTGTCAGACAGCACTTCATAGGCTTCTGATGCTTCTTTGAATTTCTCTTCTGCTTCCGGGTTATCTGGGTTGCGGTCCGGATGATATTTCATCGCCAACTTACGGTAGGCTTTTTTAATTTCATCATCACTAGCGGTTTTAGCAACACCCAAAACCTCATAATAATCACGTTTAGCCATGTCTGGCGATGCTCCTCACGGAATTTTATTTAATACTCAACTGAGGTCTGAAATTGGGGTCAAACCTGTTTTTACAAGGGGGGAATCTGAAAAAAAATCGAAAGCTTAGAAAACCGCTTTGCTTTGATAGAATTTGGACACACCTTTAAACCAGGCATTAATCATGTAAATAAAAGCGATAAAGCTAAAGATGACGCCAGCCACGGTACAGGCTTTAACCCACAGCATGCTGTCCCAGGCATAGAAAAATAATGGAATAAACCAGAGGGCCGCAAATACTGCCAGCGCGGTATAAATCACCACATTGCGCATGATCCATAAGGCCTGTGCCTGTAACCAGACCTCAGCGTAATCGACCTGAGCAACTTTACGGGCTAACCAGTAAGAAAAAATACCAAAAATCACGGTAAAAGAGGCTAAAAACATGAACACATATGCAAGTGCTACAGAGCGTCGCATTTGAGTTAAAGTTTCTGGATTCATGTTTGTTTCAACCTCGTCATCTGCCTTATACCCTTGATAAAGCAGCAACCTTGCATTTTTTTGAATTGTTAAAATATCAGGCACTACTATATTAAAATTTTTAATATTTCGCACCTGATATTATGACAGTTTTAAACCGGATGCTCAGTTTTTTTCACTTTAAACCACTGGGCATACAACGCCGGCAGGAAAAACAGCGTCAGCAGGGTCGCGACAATCAGTCCCCCCATAATTGCGACGGCCATCGGTCCAAAGAAAATACTGCGGGATAAGGGAATCATGGCCAATACCGCAGCCAGTGCCGTCAGCACAATCGGACGGCAACGGCGTACCGTAGCATTGATGATAGCATTCCACTGAGATTCTCCCGCCAGAATATCCTGTTCAATCTGATCAATCAGAATCAATGAGTTACGCATGATCATTCCGGACAGGGCAATAGTTCCAAGCATTGCCACAAAGCCGAATGGCTTGTTAAACAACAGCAGAAACAGCACCACACCAATGATGCCCAGCGGTGCGGTCAGGAACACAATAAAAGTCCGCGAGATGCTTTTTAGCTGGATCATCAGCAGGGTCAATACCACGGCCAGGAATAGCGGCATACCTGCATTCACTGAAGTCTGACCACGTGCCGACTCTTCCACCGTTCCACCGACTTCAATCAGGTATCCATTTGGCATCTTCGCATGTAATTGATCCAGCTCAGGTTTCAGCTCATTGACCACCGTAGCAGGCTGTAAGCTGGTGCGGATGTCAGCACGTACAGTAATGGTCGGCAGACGGTTCCGATGCCAGATCAGGCCTTCTTCAAAGCCGTATTCAATTTTGGCAATCTGCGCCAGTGAGACAAATTTGCCACTTGAAGTTGGTACCGCGAGACTGCTTAAAGAGCCTACATCCACACGTTCTGCCTGATCACCGCGTAAACGGATTTCAATTAGCTCACGCTTTTCCCGGAACTGGTCAATCGTTGCACCAGCAATAGAACTATTGAGGAAACTGGCCAGATCATGACTGTTCACACCCAGCTGACGGGCACGGTCCTGATCGATATCCAGCCTAATTACCTTGCTTGGCTCACCCCAGTCCAAATGCACATTGGTAGTGTTCTGGTTTTCGGCCACTTTCGCTGCCACTTGTTGCGCCCAGCTACGTACTAAACCTAGATCTTCACCAGAAACACGAAACTGCAATGGATAACCAACCGGCGGACCATTTTCTAACAGCGATACACGAGTACGCACTTCTGGCAGTAACAGACGAATCTGCTTACTCAAGGATTCACGAATTTCATTACGGTCTTCCAGTGAAGAAGCCAGTACCACAAACTGGGCAAAGCTGGTCTGTGGTAACTGCTGGTCTAGCGGCAGATAGAAACGCGGAGAACCAGTACCAACATAAGCCACATAGTTGTCGATCCCCTCCTGTTTGGACAGGAAGGCTTCAACTTTTTTCACCGCAGCTTCAGTGGCTTTCAGCGAAGCGCCTTCTTCCAGTTTCAGATCGACCAGAATTTCAGCACGATTGGATGGCGGGAAGAACTGCTGTGGCACCAGCTTAAACATCGCTATCGACAGGACAAAAATACCGACAGTGGCTGCAATCACAGTTTTGCGATAGGTGACACAGGCATCAACCCAACGACGGAAACCTTGGTAGAAGCGGGTCTGATACGGGTCATGCTGCTCACCGGCATGATGCACCAGTGGTGCAGGTTCAGGCTGCTTGCATAAACGTGCCCAGAGGCGTTGATACCACGGCGCTTTCTGTACCAGATCCTGGTTAAAGTCTGGAAGCAGCTTATCACCCAGATAAGGAACAAACACAACTGCAGCAATCCAGGAAACAAGCAAAGCGAGCGTCACCACCTGGAAAATCGAGCGGGTATATTCCCCGGTACTCGAGGCCGCCGTGGCAATCGGCAGAAAGCCGGCAGCGGTAATCAGGGTTCCGGTCAACATTGGAAAAGCAGTGGTGCGCCAGGCATGCCCAGCAGCTTCCAGCCGGCTAAAACCCTGCTCCATTTTAATCGCCATCATTTCAATCGCGATAATGGCATCATCGACCAGCAGGCCTAAGGCCAGAATCAGCGCTCCAAGGGAAATCTTGTGCAGGCCAACATCAAAGAAATTCATGCCGGCAAAGGTCATCGCCAGTACCAGGGGAATGGAAAAAGCCACCACCAGCCCCGGACGGAAACCCAGTGAAAAAAAGCTGACCAGCAACACGATAATTACCGCTTCCGCCAGCACCTTCATAAATTCGTTAATGCTGCGTTTCACGGCTACCGGCTGGTCAGAGACTTTCTTTAATTCCATGCCTAAAGGTAAAGTCTTTTGCAGACGGGCAAATTCCTGCTCCAGACTTTTACCAAGAGCAATAATGTCCCCGCCCTTACGCATTGATACCGCAAGTCCAATGCCATTTTCACCCATAAAGCGCATGCGTGGCTGGGCTGGATCGGTAAAACCGCGATAGACTTCTGCAACATCGCCTAGCTGAACCGTCTTGCCGTTCACATATAGCGGCATCTGTTGCAGCTCTTCCACGCTTTTCAGGGCACCACTGACACGTACCTGAATCCGGTCCGATTCAGTTTCAAAGAAACCAGAATTGCTCATCGCATTCTGCTGTTGCAGGGACTGCTGAATCGCAGTGACCGGAATACCAAGCTGCGCCGCTTTGGTGTTGGAAATTTCTATCCAGATTTTCTGGTCTTGCAGGCCGATCAATTCAACTTTGGCAACGTCTTTGACCCGCTGTAACTGCAGCTGCAGACGATCCGCGTATTCTTTTAAGGTCGCATAATCGAAGTCTTTACCTTTTAAGACATAAATATTGCCGAAGGTATCGCCAAATTCATCATTAAAAAATGGCCCCTGTACGCCTTGGGGCAGTTCATGGCGAATATCGTTGACTTTCTTGCGGACGTTATACCAGACATCGGGAACATCTTTGGATTTGAGCGAGTCCTTGGCCACAAAGGTCACCAGCGATTCACCGGGACGGGAATAGGCCATGATGCGCTCGTAATTGCCGGTGGTCATCAATTCCTTTTCGATCCGGTCAGTGACCTGCAGCGAGACTTCCTGGGCACTGGCTCCTGGCCAGTAGGTTTGCACCACCATGACTTTAAAGGTAAACGGCGGATCTTCACTCTGGGACAGTTTGGAATAAGACATAATCCCGACTAGTCCCAGCAGAATCATGAAATACAGTACCAGGCCCTTGTTTTTTAAGGCCCATTCCGAGAGGTTAAAGCCCATACTTAACCTCCAGCCTGGATAGTAACGCTACGGTTCTGGCGGTCAATCGGTCGGATTTTCTGCTGGTCACGTAACAAGTGAATCCCGCCAATCACCACATAATCATTCGCTTTCAGTCCACTCAACACCGGTACTGAATCACGGTCATAGGCGCCAATCTGTACTGAAACTTTACGTACGGTTGAATCTGGCTGCACCACCATGACATAGGCTTGGCCATCGATGGCAGAAATACTGGACAGTGGCACACTTAAAGCATTGTCCTGATTTTTAATAAAGAATACCCGAGCACTTTGACCAAGCTGAATCGACTGCTGGCCTTCACGTAAGGCCACACGAACAGTAAAGGTACGGGATTGGTCCGCAGCCGGAGAAATTTCACGAACATAAGCACTGAATTTTTCACCATTTTTAGACCACAGGGTGACCCAAGCGGGTTGGCCGACCTTGATCTCGCCGATTGCCTGTTCCGGCACCCCAATCACAACTTCACGGTCGCCATTCAAGGCAATTTCATAAGCGGCCTGCCCTGCCGCCACGACCTGCCCCACTTCGATATGCCGTGCAGTCACCACCCCATTTTTATTCGCTACCAAACGGTTATAGCCGGTCTGATTCCGGCTGACATCATAATTGGACTGTGCCTGTTTCAGGTTCGACATGGCAGCCTTGTACTGGTTTTCCACGGCATCATATTGTGAACGGCTCACCGCATTGGTTGGCAGCAACTGTTTAAAGCGGTTCAGCTCATCTTCAGCAATCTGGGCAGCAGACTGGGCACTTTCCAGCTGGGCACGTGCTGCATTCAGTTGCAATTCCGCATCCCGGATATCTAGCGTTGCCAGTACCTGCCCTACTCTGACCTGATCACCCACATCGACAAAACGCTGGGTAATCTGGCCACCGACCCGGAAGGCTAGTGGTGTTTGCTGGCGTGCCTGCACATCTCCGGCATAGCTTTTCTGTTCGGTATAGGAGGTGTTTGGCTGGGTCACCATCACAAAAGGAACTTCCTGTTCTGTTCCTGCTGCATTATTGTTGCTACATCCCCACAGAGTCACACTGCAGGCGATAACCATGCCCGTCAGGAAGTGCTGCATCATGCTCATGTTATCCGCTCTTATCTAATAATGGTTTTTCTACTGAATAGACTGCGATATATTGAATTGGTGATTTTTTAATTAATATACCATGCGGTACACTAATTAAAATAATCAAGATAAATCAATGACCATATTTATTTTTTCTGGATGAGATAGTGCAAATTTCGGTAGGACGTCCCAAGGATTTAGAAAAGCGTCAACGTATCCTGGATGCCGCGACACAGCTGTTTTTGCAGCATGGCTATCATGGTTCCAGCATGAACCAGATTGCCCAGGCAGCGGGCGTGACCAAACTGACGGTGTATAACCATTTTCAGGACAAGGCTAATCTTTTTACCTGCGCCATTGAAGATACCTGCGAGCACATCATTCAGGCCCGTCCAATCGAGCTCAAAGCTGAGAGTGACTTTAAAACGGTGTTTTACGAGACCTGCGCCCTGTCGATGAACATCGTCAATTTGCCAGAAGCCATTAAATTAGATTTGTTATTGATGGAACTGGCTGCCGAACAAAGCCCATTGCTCACCCAGTTCTTTCGCGCCTCACATGGCTTTCTGGATCAGCTCTGGGGAAATTTCTTCAGTCTTGCTCAGCAATATCAATTTATTCAGCCCGATGACCCTATCAAACAGACGGAGCTGATGATGTCCTTACTGTTTGGTAACCGGCATCAACAAGTCATGCTCGGCGTCCTGCCCATCCCCGATGCCGCACAGCAGCAAATAATCATTCAGGACGCTATTCAGATTTTCTTATTGCGCTACGCCCACTAAGCTGCCAATTTATAACCAAATTCACATAAATTGGTCTGACAACTGTTAATTTATAAGCAGACCATGTCCGACTTTTGTCTGTAACAGGCTTGGAATGTCGGACAGGAGCGGTATAGTCAAAGCATATAACAGAGGGGATATAAAAATGGCTCAACAGATTGATGCACCACTGCGTGATGACGTTCGCTTACTGGGTAACCTGCTGGGTGAAACCTTAAAGCTGCATGCAGGACAAGATTTGTTTAATCAGGTCGAACAGATCCGTGCATTGTCCAAAGGCGCACGTGATGGTCAGGTTGAAGCAGAAAAGCAACTTGAGCAACTGTTCCTGAGTCTGGAAGATCATGAAATTCTCCCTCTGGCGCGTGCCTTTACCCACTTCCTGAACTTTGCCAATATTGCCGAGCAATATCATGTGGTACGCCGCCGCCGCCAAAGCGAGTTTGATGAAACAGCTGAATCACCAAATCCACTAGTGCCGTTGTTTGAAAAATTCAAACAGAAAGAAATTTCCTCTGAAACCCTGTATCAACAGATCTGTGAACTGAAAATTGAACTGGTGCTGACCGCGCATCCGACCGAAGTCAGCCGCCGGACCCTGATTCAGAAATATGATGGCATCAATAACTGCCTGTCCAAATGTGACCAGCAAAAACTGACACCGCGTGAACGTCAGGAAGTATTGGCTGATCTGAAACAGCTGATTACTTCTGCCTGGCAGACCGATGAAATCCGCCAACACCGCCCGACTCCGGTGGATGAAGCCAAATGGGGCTTTACCACCATTGAGCAAACTTTGTGGAATGCGGTACCCAAATTCATCCGTGAACTGAATGAAATGGTACAGGACCAATGTGGTCAGCCTCTACCGCTGAGTGTTGCGCCAGTCCGTTTTGCTTCCTGGATGGGTGGTGACCGTGACGGCAACCCGAATGTGACTCATCATGTGACTCAGGAAGTGCTGTGGCTGTCTCGCTGGAAAGCCGCGGATCTGTATTTACGTGATATCGAAGACTTGCGCTGGGAACTGTCGATCCAGCAATGCAGCGAAGAACTGCAACAGGCACTGGGCAAATCGCATCCGGAACCGTACCGTGAATATCTGCGCGATACTCGTGAACGCCTGAAAGCCACCCGTAACTGGCTGGCAGAAAAACTGCATGGTAAAGATGCCGATGATAGCCGAGTGATCAAAACGAAAGATGAGCTATTACAGCCTTTATTACTGTGCTACCGCTCGCTGATGGACTGCAACCTGCCGGAAATTGCCAATGGCAAGCTGCTCGACTTCATCTATCGCGTCAACAGTTTCGGGATTGAACTGCTAAAACTGGATATCCGTCAGGAATCTGGCCGTCACCGTCAGGCGATTTCCGCAATTACTGAATACTTAGGCTTAGGTAATTTTGAAACCTGGACGGAACAGGCACGTCAGAACTTCCTGCTACAGGAACTGCAAAGCAAACGTCCATTATTACCGAAATACCTGAACGAACCGGCCGGCAGCCTGATTGAACATCCGGATGTGCAGGAAGTCTTTGCCACCATGCGTACACTGGCACAGCAGCCAAGTGAGTCGCTCGGTGCCTATATCATCTCGATGGCGGAATACCCAAGTGACGTGCTGGCTGTGCTCCTATTACAAAAAGAAGCTGGAATCAAACATCCACTCCGTGTGGTGCCTTTATTCGAAACGCTAAAAGACCTCGATGGTGCAGCGGACACCATGTCGACCCTGTTCAATATGCACTGGTACAAGCAGCATATTCAGGGTAAACATGAAGTCATGATTGGTTATTCAGACTCGGCTAAAGATGCCGGCTTTATGTCTGCCAACTGGGCACAGTACCGTGCGCAGGAAGAGCTGACTGCCGTTGCCAAACAGCATGACGTGAAACTGACCCTATTCCACGGCCGTGGCGGTTCCATCAGCCGTGGTGGTGCACCAACGCAACAGGCACTGTTCTCACAGCCACCTGGTTCGATTTCGGGTGCGATCCGCGTGACTGAACAGGGGGAAATGATCCGCTTCAAGTTCGGTCTGGAAACCATTGCGCTACAAAACCTGGAAATCTATACCGCGGCGACTCTGGAAGCGACTCTGCTGCCACCGCCAAATCCTAAACCGGAATGGCGTGAGCTGATGCACAAAATGACCGATCTGTCGGTGAATGTGTATCGCCAGACCGTGCGTGAAAATCCACATTTTGTGAAATATTTGCGTACCGTAACCCCGGAACTGGAACTGCAAATGCTGCCACTCGGTTCACGCCCGGCGAAACGTAAAGTCAGCGGCGGGATCGAGTCACTACGTGCCATTCCTTGGGTCTTTGCCTGGACCCAAATCCGTCTGATGCTGCCAGCCTGGCTGGGTACTGGTGCAGCGCTGAATGAAGTGCTGGAACAAGGTCAGCGCCCAACCCTGGATGAAATGCTGGCGCAGTGGCCATACTTCCAGACCCTGATCGACATGCTGGAAATGGTACTGTCGAAAGCAGATGCCGATGTGGCGCTGTACTATGAATCGCATCTGACTGATGATCCGGATCTGAAATTGCTCGGTGAAGAACTGCGTCAACGTTTGAAAGACGGCGTACAGACCCTGCTCACCCTGAAAGGTGAATCAAAACTGCTGACCAGCAATGATGTCTTGGATCAATCTATGCGTGTGCGTAAGCCTTACCTGTTACCGCTGCATCTGCTCCAAGCTGAACTGATGAAACGTCGTCGTCTGTATCTGGCACAGCAAAATGCCGAAAATACCCCGGTTGACCATGCCCTGATGGTGAGTATCGCGGGGATTGCTGCCGGTTTACGTAATACAGGCTAATAATTTACAAGTCACAAAAAAGCACATCCTTCGCGATGTGCTTTTTTATTGATCAGTCAACTATTCCAAAATGCTTTACTTATATAGCCCATCAGATTTATTTATAGGTTCACACATAGACTGTTTACAGAATTAATACACTGATTTGTTTTTACTTTTAATTCAAAAAACTTTTACCGTTCAGTAAATTTAAATAAAGTCATGAAATTAGTTTGAACAAAAAATTTGTATCAGCAATTAAATCTTCTAAAAAACAAGAGTATGATGTGCACAATTTATCTTTAGAGTGCTCATTTTATGTCCAATTGGTTCCCCAAATGGCGCCCTTATGAAGGCAGTATCGATGCACGACCAGTAGGCACCGCAGAATATTTACCACCTGCACAATCATTAATCCTGGGTGTACAACACGCGTTTGCCATGTTTGGTGCAACTGTACTGGCACCGTTCCTGATGGGTTTTGACCCGAACCTGGCGATTTTAATGTCAGGGGTATGTACCATCCTGTTCTTCCTGATGACCGGTGGTCGTGTCCCAAGTTACCTGGGTTCAAGCTTTGCCTTTATTGGTGTGGTGATTGCAGCAACAGGTTATGCCGGAACCAATGGTGTGAATCCAAATATCGCAGTAGCTGCAGGCGGGATCATGGCCTGTGGCGTGATCTATGCCATTTTTGGTCTGCTGGTCATGGCGACCGGAACCCGCTGGATTGAAAAGCTGATGCCCCCAGTAGTGACGGGTGCCGTGGTCATGATCATTGGTCTGAACCTGGCACCAGTAACCGTGAAAAATGTGATGGGCAATACCTTTAATATGTGGATGTCACTGGTGACCGTACTGTGTATGGGTTCGATTGCTGTGTTCACCCGTGGCCTGCTGCAACGCCTGTTACTGCTAGTCGGCCTGCTGCTGTCCTATATCGTGTATTACATACTCAGTAATGTACTGGGCCATGGAACACCCATCAACTTTGCTCCAGTTCAGGAAGCTGCCTGGTTTGGGGTACCGCATTTCCATGCACCGGTGTTTGAAGTGAATGCCATGCTGATCATTGCCCCGATTGCGCTGATCTTGCTGGCAGAAAACCTGGGCCATATCAAAGCCGTCGGTGCGATGACCGGTGAAAACCTAGATCCACAGATTGGTAAAGCCTTCTTCGCAGATGGTGTTGCAACAACCTTGGCAGGTGGTGTCGGTGCTCCGGGCATGACCACTTATGGTGAAAACATTGGGGTTATGGCCGTGACTCGTGTCTATTCCACCATTATCTTTGCCATTGCCGGTGTATTTGCAATTTTCTTAGGATTATCTCCAAAATTTGGTGCGATTATTCATACCATTCCAACCGCGATCCTGACCGGTGCTTCGATTGTAGTCTTTGGTCTAATTACCATTGCCGGCGCAAAAATCTGGATTGAAAACAAGGTCGACTTCTCGCAAAACAAAAACCTGATGGTCGCAGCAGTAACTATTATTCTCGGAACTGGTGACTTCGCCCTGACCTTTGGTGACTTTAACCTTGGCGGGATCGGAACTGCAACGTTTGCTGCCCTGTTTCTGAACTGGTTCTTTGGACTGGTCGATAAAAAATAATTTTTAAAAATCATGAGAAAGCAGCCACCAAGGCACTGCTGTCCCATAGTTTGCTTTAAATAAAAAAACCTGAGTCCTAACAGTTAAAATATGAGTGCAAACAAACACTTTAACGACCAGGATTCAGGTTTTGTCACATCAGAATACCGTATTTCATGAGCTAATTAAACCTGTTGTGCGACAGGATTTTGAACAACTTGCTAAAGTACACCATGTTGGACAGAAATTTAGAGCGGCTTCCCGGTGGGATCAGTTTATTGCCATATTGATGTCTCAATTCTCTTGTAGGCAAAGTCTGAGAGATATTCAGTCCAATTTGGAGTGCCAACAGGAAAAGCTAAGTCATCTCGGAGCAAAGTCTATTCCCCGAAGCACGCTGGCACGAATCAATGAGCAGCAGCCTGCTGCCTTGTATCAACAGCTATTTTACAAGTTGCTTAAATACTATGAACACTCAAAAGTAGCTCATAAATTTCGCTTTAAGAATCCCTTGTATTCCTTGGATGCCAGTCATATTAACCTGTCGCTTTCCTTATGTGAATGGGCCAAAGTTCACGACTCAAAAGCCAGCATGAAACTCAGCATAGGATTGAATCACAGCAATGATATTCCTGAGTTTGTTGCAGTTGAAAATGGCAAAGAAAATGACATGGTACAAGGCCGCAAATTCCAGTTTCCTGCTGGCAGCATTGTAGTTTTTGATAAAGGCTATGTCGATTACCAATGGTATGCAAATCTGACTGCTCAAAACATTGGATTTGTCACACGTTTTAGGCCTAAATCTGTGTATCAGGTAATCCAGCAACATCCAGTGCTTGAATCCAAAGGTATTCTAAAAGATGAAACCATTCAGCTGAATAGCGCACATGCTCTAAAAAGAAAAGCCCCAGTGTTAAGAAGAATTGAATATAGAGATCAGCAAAGTGGCAAGCACTTTAGCTTTCTCAGCAATAACTTTCATTTAGCCGCCTCCACCATTGCGGCGATTTATAAAGATCGTTGGAAAGTTGAGCTGTTCTTTAAGGCGATTAAGCAGAATCTCAAATTAAAAGCGTTTCTAGGCCGCAGCAGGAACGCAATTCAGACACAAATCTGGATTGCGATGATCGCCTATTTATTGGTGAGTTTCGCTCAACATTTAGGGAAAACAGGTTGGACAGTTCAACGTTTACTCAGAATAATTCAAGTGAATTTGTTTGAAAGAAGAACTTTAAAAGCTTTATTTTCACCCGATAAAATACCCATAAAACAAGAGGAAGCTCAAATGAGCTTCCTCTTGTGAAAAATTGTGGGACAGCAATGGCCACCAAGGCTGCTTTTTTATTTGGTTGAGGAATTGGTTAAGATAGACTAATTCTTTGTAATGGGCATCCTGCCGATGCGTCTGGATTTTTTTGATTTACGCCTGTTTTTAAATATTGTCGATAGCGGCAGTCTGACCAAAGGAGCCGAAAGCTCTGCCATTTCCCTGCAGGCGGCCAGTGAGCGGATTAAAAAACTGGAACAGCACTATCAGGTCAGCCTGTTTACCCGACATGCTGGCGGAGTCAAACTGACCTTTGCCGGACAGGTCTTTGCCGAGCATGCCCAAGCGATGCTACAACAGGGACAGCAACTGGCACAGGCCATGGCTGCGTTTAGTGAAGGATCACATTCCAATATCAGCTTATGGTGCAATTCCTCCGCACAAAGCGAGTACCTGCCCCTGCTGCTGCCACAATATCTGGTGAATAATCCGAATATTCAGATCGATCTCAAAGAAGCGGAAAGCAATGACATCATTCAGGCGATCACCAGTGGCACTGCCAAACTGGGACTGATCTCGAGTTTTTTCCCTGCACCCGAACTGCAGACTCTGGAATTTTCCGATGATCCCTTGGTACTGATTTGCCCACAGCAGCATGAATTAAACCAGGAGTCAAAATTAAAGCTGGCGGACTGTCTGAATTATCCCTTTGTCGGTTTGATGCAATATCACTCGCTACAACAGTCGATTGAAACCCAGGCCAGATTACTGAACTGCGAGATTCAGTACCGCCTACGCTTACCTAATTTTGCCGCAATTGCCCAGGTGGTGGCCAATGGTGTCGGTATCGCCATCATGCCGCAACGTGCTGCACAACGTCTGTCTCGACTGTATGCCTTCAAGCAAATTAAACTGACCGGAAACTGGGCCAACCGAAAATTATTACTCGCAGCAAAGAATTTTGATGAACTGAGTACGGCCTATCAGCATTTCAGTCAATTCTTGCTGTCCACAGATGCACAAAAGCTGCTGCATTAAATCCAGCCGAATTGATGCAGCATCATATAGCTGCCTAAAGCAATCAGACCGATAAAAAATACAGTCCGGAATTTCTGTTCAGGAATGCGATAACGGATTTTCTTGCCACACCACATGCCAATCAGCGCCGGAATCAGGGCAATCGTGGACATGGCATAATCAATCGGCATATTGTCCACTAGATTGCGGTGCAGGAAAATCGCCAGACATAAGGTAGAAGTCGTAAACGCCAACCCCAAAGCCTGAACCAGATCATCACGCTTTAAATGCAGGGTCTGTAAATACGGTACCACCGGAATCACCACCACACCAGTCGCTACCGTCAAGGCACCACCCAGATAACCCATAATCGGAGACAGCCAGTTTTCATGTCGGCTTAAATCCGGCATTTTTTTCGCACATAAACCATATAGGCCATAAAGCGCCAGCATGCCACCGAGCAAAGCTTCACTATGAAACTCCGAATGACCCAGTGTCGGGAAAATGCTCCACATTGAACCCACAGCAATGCCTAGTAATAATAGCCAGAAACGGCGCATTAATTTGAGAACATGACCTTCGGCAAACAGCTGCCAGAAATTGGTGAGGATCGAAGGTACAATCAGCAAAGTTGCGGCCTGAAAAGGACTCATAAAAATGGTCAGCAAACCCATAGATACTGCGGGCAAGCCTAAACCAATGGTGCCTTTAATCAGCCCGGCCAGGGCAAAGATGGCAATAACGAAAGCAATCATCTGATGGACCTACATCTGTTTCGCCCATGCTATAAAAATTGCGGATAAAGAAAAATCAGGGTTTTAAGGATATAGCCTCAAGCAAAGCTTGAGGCTGAAAATGCACATTGCTGGCAAGCAAACAATGCCCCAGCAAGAATAGAATGTTTAAATGAATTAAGGACGAAATTCTTTCAGTTCACGCTGAATGAAATGCTTGAACATTTCACGATATAGATGTTCCACAAAATCTGCATCAATCCCCTGCTTGGTCGCTTCAGCGCGGACATTCTCAACCACCTGTTCCATACGGTCTGGAGACTGTAGATCCGTTTCAGTTTTTTTAAATCGTGTGGTCTGATCTACATAAAACTGGCGCGCAGCAATCAGCTCTACCAAAGCTGTATCAATTGCATCAATCTGTTCACGGGCATGTTGTAATGATTCAGCTTTTACTTTGTTCATGTTTTTTCAGTTCACTTTCAGTTTGATTATCACTCTTATACTTTTCTTCTAACACATTACTGAAAATACTTTCAATCATCCAAACGCGATATAAGCTATTAAATACAAAACTTTGATTATCAATTCGAAGTTCTAGCACCGGTAGATTCGGTTGCGACTTCATTTCACAGTGCATGTCATTTTCATTCAGCTTGGCCTGAATGTCTTCTTCGGTGAGCTTGGTAATGCCCAGTTCATTGGCTAAAGCATTGAGATGCGGGGTATAACTCAGGTCACGGCCGCGCGTCCATACCGCCTGTAAAATCCCGTACATGGTATCCAGCCGTTGCTCTTCCGGGCAGCTATAGAACAAACGTGCCATCGGCAGGACACTTTGTGCCGTCGGTCGGCAAAATGGAATAAAGGCCACTTCCGTTCGTTTGGATAGCCGTGTTGCCAGTCCCCAGTCGAAGTCATCGCGACCCCGATAGGACAATGGATAAATATTTAAATGAATATTATAAAAATCTGCCAATTCTTCTTTTATGTAAGCCAGCAACAGCCAGGAAATTGGATCTTCTAGGGCAATATACAAATCTAGTTCCGGATCCAGTCCCTGAATTTCATTCAGCTCTTCGGCATCACTGATCAGATGCTCACGCCATTCAATATGATTGATCAGGAAGATCGGATTACCAGTCAGCAGTTTCTGCTGTTTCAGGCGGCGGGTTAAACGCAGCAGGTCATCGACCGCATGGTACTGACGACCGCCAAACTGAAAGAAGCTGGCTAGAACGGGTGTACTGTCATCAAAAACCCGTTCTGGAAAATTCTGTGGCTGATGATGGCGACTGGCCATGGTATGCAAGGTACGCAATTTTCCATACTGCTTCTGCCACAGCATATGAAAGATATCTTCCAGCAAATACAGGAAATCTTGTCCACGTAACGGCGTTCGGCGCAGGATGGTTTCCGCCTGCTGCAGGGCTTCTTCAGTCGGCAGTTCCGGGGTTTCATGAAAACTAAAACGATGCTGGCGGGAGAGAATTTTGGCATCGTTAATACAGTAATTTTGCCATTCCTCAAAGGTCATCTGGTTCGGCACTTCACCGCGCTGATGGGAAATAATGACTTTGAGTGGTTTGAGTTCTGGACTCAAAATTTCTTCTAATTGAGGTAATAGCTGTACAGCCAAATAGCTGTAAACGTCATCCAGACGCAGATAGATACTTAAGCCACCTTCAGCAGATAGCACCGCCTGGCGGGTTGGCTTTTGATAAAACCAACTCGATCGGATGGGATCGAACCAACGGCGTAACAGGGACATGGATTTAGCCTCGACAGGTATGACGACGCAGCAGATGACAGCGTCTAAACTGCTACAGGATACTATCTTTTTCACCAGAATAGCAGACCGTTCAGGTCTGCTCTCAGTGAAAAACTTATATCAACTCAAGACAAAATGATCAATGATTTCCGAGACTTTAGATTTTGAGATTTAGGTCAGTCACCGCCCCGGTATCTGCCCCAGATGCCAGCTTGGCAAACTTGGCCAGTGCGCCATGGGTATAATTTGGCTTTGGCTTGACCCAGGCTGCCCGACGAGCGGCAATTTCTTGTTCCGACACATGCCAGGTCATCTCACGGGTTTCAGCATTAATGGCAATTTCATCGCCATTTTGTACCAGACCAATCGGGCCACCTTCATAGGCTTCTGGCGTCACATGTCCAATCACAAAACCATGGCTACCACCGGAGAAACGGCCATCGGTAATCAGTGCTACGGAAGCCCCCAGGCCCTTGCCGATAATGGCTGAGGTGGGTTTCAGCATTTCCGGCATCCCCGGTCCGCCTTTCGGACCGACACCACGAATCACGACCACTTCACCCGGCTGTACTTCGCCATCCAGAATGCCGCGCATCGCACCCTGTTCACCTTCAAACACACGTGCCGGACCTTTAAAGTACAGACCTTCCTTACCAGTAATTTTGGCGACAGCACCATTTGGTGACAGGTTGCCTTTCAGAATCACCAAATGGGAATCTTTTTTCACAGGCTTGTCGAATGGCAGGATAATCTGCTGCCCTTCCGGATAGTCCTGCACATCGGCCAGGTTTTCTGCCAGGGTTTTACCCGTTACCGTCAGGCAGGAACCATCCAGCATACCGGCATCCAGCATGCGTTTCATCAGTGGCTGAATCCCGCCAATCGCGATCAGTTCCGACATCAGATATTTACCTGAAGGACGTACATCGGCTACTACTGGAATGTCCTTCCCGATCCGCACGAAATCATCCAGACTCAGATCAACACCGACTGTATGTGCCATCGCCAGCAGATGCAGCACACCATTGGTCGAACCGCCCAGCGCTATCAGCACCTTGATGGCGTTTTCAAATGCCGATTTAGTCATAATGTCACGCGGCTTGATGTCCAAACGCAGCAAATTCATGACTGCCTCACCGGCACGGGCGCAGTCCAGCTGCTTGTCTTTAGACACTGCTTCCTGCGCAGAAGAACCTGGCAGGCTCATGCCCAGTGCTTCAATCGCAGATGCCATGGAGTTCGCGGTATACATGCCACCACAAGAACCCGGTCCTGGCAGAGCGACCTCTTCAATGTGCTTGACCTGAATCGCGTTGATCTCACCCTTAGCATGCTGACCGACCGCTTCAAACACGGAAATCATGTCAGTATGGCCTTCACCCGGCTTGATGGTACCGCCATAAATAAACAGCCCGGGACGGTTCAGACGAGCCAGTCCCATAATGCAGCCAGGCATATTCTTGTCACAGCCACCAATCGCAATCACGCCATCATAGGCCTGACAACCAACCACGGCTTCAATCGAATCGGCAATGATTTCCCGCGACAGCAACGAATATTTCATGCCTTCAGTGCCGTTGGAGATCCCGTCAGAAATGGTGATGGTATTAAAGATAATGCCCTTGCCACCGGCCGCATTGACGCCCTGCTCCACAGTTTTTGCCAAGCCCTCAATATGCATATTGCAGGGCGTTACATTGGCCCATGTAGAGGCAATGCCAATAAAGGGACGAGTAAAGTCTTCATCCTTAAAACCGGTGGCACGCATCATGGAACGTGCCGGTGCATTTTCAATTCCGTCATAAACTGGCGCAGAATGTTCACGGATATTGTCTTTACTCATTGTTGTTGTCCCTGCTGTAATTGTTGTAAAACCAAAAGCTGGCTAGATGTTATTCGATTGTACTGAAAGCCAAGGGCACTGAATAGTAAAACTCTGTTTATCCGATTCAGTGATTTGTTTAATTTCTAAGATGGTATTCGAAGCGCGTCATCAAATGATTGTCATAAAAACGACTCGGTCTTTTTAAGCCGAGCCTTTTACTAAGATGATCAATCAAACCTTGGATGATTTGTTAGTAATACTCATCTTCATACTTATGGAAATCAATAATTTACACTTTTTGTGTCTTCTTGCTTAGTGCACCTGATGAAGATCAAGTTCTTCATTAGATGCTAAGATCACAGACGCCAAGATTGGTGTCCCCAAAATCACCGGCACAGCTAAAATCCAGAAGACAATGCTGTAATGTGGATCGAAGAAAAAATGAATGCTGAGCGCAGCTAAAACCATTACAGAGACTAAAATTGCCAGAAAACGGCCAATAAATTTCATGGACATGTACGTCATCACTTTTGCATCAATACTGTATTTTTACTATACACCTACTTTTATTAAGGCTCTATCGTTTTTAAACATGTATAGCGCTGCCATGATTGATTTTATTGAAAGTTCACATAATTAACTTAACCTTTAAAGCTTAAGAAATAAAAAAAGCACCCCCATTTGGAGTGCTTTTTCTAGTGCTATAAAAATTACAGCTTAGATTTCACGTACTGCACCTTTTGCTGCACTTGTGGTGTGCATTGCATACGCTTTCAGGGCTTTAGAAATCTTGCGGGCGCGCTGTTCAGCAGGCTGCCAGCCTTTTTCATCCTGCGCTGCACGACGAGCGGCCATCGTCGCTTCATCTACTGCCAGGTGAATAGTACGGTTTGGAATATCGATTTCGATACGGTCACCATCTTCAACCAGACCAATCGCACCACCTTCAGCAGCTTCTGGAGATACGTGACCGATTGACAGACCTGATGAACCGCCAGAGAAACGGCCGTCTGTTACCAGCGCACACGCTTTACCTAAACCTTTAGATTTCAGGTAGCTGGTTGGGTATAGCATTTCCTGCATACCAGGACCACCACGTGGGCCTTCGTAACGGATCACCACTACATCACCGGCTTTGATCTTGTCACCCAGAATCGCATCAACTGCAGAATCCTGGCTTTCAAATACACGTGCAGTACCAGTAAATTTCAGAATCGAATCATCAACACCTGCAGTTTTTACGATACAACCGTCCAGCGCGATGTTACCGTAAAGCACGGCCAGACCGCCATCTTTAGAGAAGGCATGTTCAGCGTCACGGATCACACCTTTTTCACGATCGCCATCCAGACGTGAATAATAACGGTCTTGTGAGAATGCAGTTTGAGTTGGTACGCCACCTGGTGCTGAACGGTAGAAGTTATACACTTCTTCATTTTCAGTACGCATGATGTCCCATTTATCCAAGGCATCTTTCAATGTTGCTTCGTGAACAGTCCCTACAGAGGTATCCAGCAGGCCTGCACGGTCTAATTCACCCAGAATCGACATGATACCGCCGGCACGGTGGACGTCTTCCATGTGCACGTCGTTTTTCGCAGGAGCCACTTTACATAGTACTGGTACTTTACGAGACAAACGGTCGATATCATCCATCGTAAAGTCTACACCTGCTTCATTTGCAGCAGCTAACAGGTGAAGTACTGTGTTAGTTGAACCACCCATCGCGATATCCAAAGTCATGGCATTTTCATACGATGCTTTGGTCACCATTGAACGTGGCAATACGCTGTAATCATCTTGTTCATAATGACGTTTCGCTAGTTCAACAATTAGAGAACCTGCACGTTCGAACAGTTTTTTACGGTTAGCATGCGTTGCCAAAGTTGAACCGTTACCTGGTAAAGATAGACCCAATGCTTCAGTCAGACAGTTCATTGAGTTCGCAGTGAACATCCCTGAACATGAACCACAGGTTGGACATGCAGAACGTTCATATTCTGCCACTTCTTCATCAGTATAGTTGTCATCAGCCGCCACGATCATGGCATCAATCAGGTCAATCGCTTTGTCGTTACCACGGATTTTGACTTTACCCGCTTCCATCGGGCCGCCAGACACGAACACCACTGGAATGTTCAGGCGCATTGCCGCCATCAGCATCCCCGGCGTGATCTTGTCACAGTTCGAGATACACACCATGGCATCGGCACAGTGTGCGCTGACCATATATTCTACCGAGTCAGCAATCAGGTCGCGTGAAGGTAGTGAATACAACATACCGTCATGACCCATCGCGATCCCGTCATCCACAGCAATGGTATTGAACTCTTTTGCTACACCGCCTGACGCTTCAATCTGACGAGCCACCAGCTGGCCAAGGTCTTTCAGGTGCACGTGACCTGGAACGAACTGGGTGAATGAGTTCACCACTGCGATAATTGGCTTGCCGAAGTCTTCATCCTTCATACCAGTTGCGCGCCATAAGCCACGCGCACCGGCCATGTTTCTTCCGTGTGTCGATGTTTTTGAACGATAGTCAGGCATTGTGTTATTCCAACAAAGTTTGTGCTGAGTGAATGTCATCATTCACTCTGGCGAAATCTGTCTGATCGAGAGTACGAAATCAGTTGAAAATTGAACATATTCTACACCAAGTTACCCATGAGTTAGGCAACTTCTTAAATCGCGGCAGGGAAATGTTCAGGAGTAAATTTCAATACATGCACGATGAAAAAATCTTTTACTAAAAACTACTATACCGCTATCGCCTCTTTTTAAATACAAAACTTTCATGAATATTTTTTAAATTTTGCATGAGTTTTTTTATATAAAAATTAAACAATTCCTGTAATGAATTTATAGCTTTATGCAGCAGGCTGCGCTGATTAGGTCACACCTTACTTATGCCTTATAATGACATCTAAGTTTATTTGGAATTTCATCCGTGAAAATCATTTTTGCAGGCACACCAGAATTTGCAGCCACTGCATTGGCTGCGCTGCTTAAAACCGACCACGAAATTGTGGCGGTCTATACCCAGCCAGACCGTAAAGCCGGTCGCGGACAAAAACTCACTGCATCAGCAGTTAAACAGCTGGCGCTAGAACACAATATTCCAGTCTATCAACCGTTACATTTCAAATCATCCACTGAAGAGGGTCTGGCAGCCCAGGCTGAACTGAAAGCTCTGAATGCCGATGTGATGGTGGTGGCAGCTTATGGTCTGATCCTGCCACAAGTGGTTTTAGATACGCCAAAATATGGCTGCCTGAACATTCATGGTTCGCTACTGCCACGCTGGCGTGGGGCTGCCCCAATCCAGCGTGCAATTGCAACAGGTGATCAAGAGACTGGTGTGACCATTATGAAAATGGCGGCGGGTCTGGATACCGGTGACATGATGTATAAGACCCTCTGCCCGATCGAACCACAGGATACTTCTGCCAGCCTGCATGACAAACTGGCGGCGCAAGGTGCCGAAGCCATCGTGGCAGTACTAGAATCCGAAGAAAAGCTGCAACATTATCTGGAAACCCGAGAAGTCCAGGATGAAGCACTTACGGTTTATGCACATAAACTCTCTAAAGCAGAAGCTAAAATTGATTGGACCCAGGATGCAGCGTCGATTGACCGTAACATCCGTGCCTTTAACCCTTGGCCAGTCGCCTTTACCCCGATTGATGAGAACAACAACCTGCGGGTCTGGGGTTCACTAATTTCCGATGAAAATGCTGCAGGCAAGGCACCAGGCACCATTCTGGCACTGGATAAACACGGTGTGCATGTGGCCTGTGGTGACCAGAAGGCCATCTGCCTGACTTCACTGCAATGGCCAGGCGGTAAGGCACTAAATCCGGTACAAATTAATCAAACCCAGAAATTACATGTAGGACAAATACTGGCATGAGTCATTCCCAAGCCGGCACTTCACACCTGAACCTGCGTGCCCAGGTGATTCGCACTTTGCTCGCAGTCCAGCAAGGGCAATCTCTGGCCAGTGTTCTGCCGCAGCATCTTGGCAAAGTGGCAGAACGCGACCGTGCCCTATTCCATGAACTGGTTCTCGGTACCCTGCGTCAGTGGTATGCGCTGAAAAGTGTGACCCTGCCATTGCTGGTCAAGCCGATAAACAATGACACGGTAGAAACCTGCCTATATGTCGGTCTGTACCAGCTGCTGGAAACCCGGATTGCCCCACATGCCGCGATTTCAGAAACCGTCACCGCGGTGAAACAGCTAGGTTATCAGGCTTTAAGTGGTGTGGTGAATGCGATTCTGCGCCGTGTTTCACGTGAAACACCTGAATTTCAAACTGCGTTAAAACAGGCACATGGCCTGCCAAGCTGGTTGTACAAGCGTCTAAAAAAAGACTGGCCGGAACAGCTGTCTGAACTGAGCCATGAGCTGAAACAGGTGGCACCACTCACTTTGCGTGTTAATACACGTCAGGTCAGCCGAGATGAATATCTGGAAATTCTGCAAGAGCATGACATTGCTGCACATGCCTGCAGTATTTCTAAAGTCGGGATTGTACTGGATGAAGGTGTGAATGTACCGCACCTGCCAGGCTTTGATGTCGGCGGTTTCTCGGTACAGGATGAACATGCCCAGCTTTGCGCGACCTTATTGCCAAATCTGAATGACAAGTATGTTGTGGATGCCTGTGCGGCACCGGGCGGAAAAACCGCACATATTCTGGAAAAATACAGTCCCAAAAAACTGATCGCACTGGATCAGGATGGCAAACGACTGCTCCGTGTTCAGGAGAATCTGGAACGCCTGTTACTGGAAGGCCAGCATGTCGAAATTGTCGCTGCCGATGCGATTAGCTGGAAAGCCCCGGAACAGCCGGACTGTATCGTACTGGATGCCCCATGTTCGGCCATTGGCGTGATTCGCCGTCACCCGGATATTCGCCTGCTGCGCCAATCTTCTGACATTGCCCAGACGGTCGAATTACAAAAACAGATTCTGGAAAATATGTGGTCACAGCTGAAAGTGGGTGGCACCCTGCTCTACATCACCTGTTCGATCCTGAAAGCAGAAAATGAACAGCAGATGGTGGAGTTCTTCACTCAGCATCCAGACGCCAAAGAGATCAAAATCGAAGCCGACTGGGGCATCGAGCAGATTCATGGGCGCCAGCTGTTACCGAAAGCGGGTCAAGGCGACGGTTTCTTCTATTGCCGGATTGAAAAAACTGCGTAAATTATTTTGATAAAAGAAAAGGCAGCTTTGGCTGCCTTTTTTCATGCTTTTCATTTGATATTACTTACTGCACAAATTTAAACAGCACCAGACTGCTGGCCAGTGCCGCCATGCCACTGATCAAGCCATACACGGTTTCATGGCCCTTGGAATAACGCTTGGCGGTAGGTAGCAACTCATCCAGTGCCAGATAGATCATCACCCCACCCATCAGGCCAAAGATCACACCATAGACAGTGGTGTTTAAAAACGGCGCCAGAATGAAATAGCCCAGCGCTGCGCCCAGTGGCTCAGCCAGCCCGGACACCAGACTGGCCAGCAAGGCATAAGACTTTCGGTGCGTCGCCATATAGACCGGTAGCGCAATCGCCACCCCTTCCGGAATATTATGAATCGCAATAGCAACGGCAAGTGGTGCCCCCAGCATCACACTTTCCAGGGTGGCAAAGAACGTCGCCATGCCTTCTGGCAGGTTATGCGCGCTGATCGCCAGTAAGGTCAGCATCCCGGTACGTAATAACTGTTCCTGTCCCATTTCTCCAATCTGCTTTTTCTCGATGGTTTCATGCGGGTTTGGAATCAGTTTGTCCAGCAGCAACACCGCCACCATGCCCAGCAGTAACGCCACAGTCCCCCAGGCATAACCAAGCTGTTCGCCAAAGGACAGGCTAAAAGAATCAATCGATTTATTCAGGATTTCGGTCAGGGAGACATAGATCATGGCACCGGCGGCGAAGGCCAGGCCAAAAGACATCATGCGAAGGTTCGGCTTGTTAAAAAACAGTACCAGTCCTCCACCCAGCAAAGTGGCCAGTCCAGCAAAGATCGTCAGTGCAAAGGCCGTATAGACTTGTGCATCGCTAACAGGCGCAATATCCATTACTCAGCCCATGAAAAAAGCCATTATTATCAAAGATAATAATGGCTTCCTTTTTGTGCAACAGTCAGTTTATTTGACGATTGTTAGTCTTCTGGTTCTTCCGGGTTTTTCGCCAGATGAACGACTGCCAGTACCAGACCACCCCATAGTAAAACGATGGAGAAAATCATCATGATCAATGCAGATGTATTCATATTGTTTCTCCTAGCTATGACGGTCTTTGACTAAACTGAACAGGATGGCGCCCAGCACAAAAAATGCGATGGTGCCCCCACCGATCATCCATAAGGTACTGGCCGGATAACCGCCATAACCTTCTGCCATGATTGATTTTAGGGTTAAACCTAATGCCGATAATAAAGATAATGGTGTGATCACAGTCAGCATAAACTTCCAGCTGCCACCCAGTTTCAGGCTGGCAAACTCGTTGACATGCATTTCCAGCTCTTTCATTAATGGACGGCGGAACCAGGACAGCAGAATAATCGATAACAGACCACCACCCACGATACCAATGTTATTGGCAAAGTAGTCAATGATATCGACAAAGGTAATCGCGCTATGAGTCGAGAACATCAGGATCGATACCACTGCCGAACCACCGGCAATAATGGTCACGGACTTGTTCTTTGACCAGCCCAGCTTGTCCTGGAATGCCGCAATTGGCACCTGCAGGATACTCACCATGGAAGTAATACCCGCCACAGTTAATGATGCAAAGAACAGGAAGCCAAACAGGTCGCCACCCGCACCTAAACTGGAAATGATTTTCGGGAAGGCAATAAAGGCCAGACCGATGCCACCAGATACTACATCTTCAACTTTGGCACCTGAACTGAATGCCATAAAACCCAACGCAGCAAAGACACCAATACCCGCCAGAATTTCAAAAGAAGAGTTAGCCAGTGCGACTACAACACCTGAACCGGTCAGGTTGGTTTTACGTTTCAGATAAGAAGCATAGGTCAACATAATCCCGAAGCCCACGGACAGGGAGAAGAAGATGTGACCAAAGGCTGCCAGCCAGACTTTATAATTGGTCATGGCTTCCCAGTTTGGAGTAAAGAAGGCATTTAAGCCATCCACTGCTCCAGGCAAGCGCACGGCTTGAATCACCAGAATGGTAAATAGAATCACCAGCAATGGCATGAAGATTTTATTCGCCAGTTCCACCCCACGGCGTACGCCACCGTAGAGAATCAGCATTACGGCTGCCCAGACAATCACCAGACCAAAGAACAGCACCGGCACAAAACCAAAGGTCAGGCCTTCACCATTTTGCAGGTAGGTATTAAAGAAGAAAGCTTGTGTATCTGAGCCCCACTGCTGGCCAAAGGAATACAGCATATAGCTGCCGGCCCAGGACAGGACACTGGCATAATAAATCCCGATGACCAGGGTCACCATCACCTGCCACCAACCCAGAGATTCTGCATTCATGAGTTTTTTATAGGCCATCGGTGGCGCTTTGCGAAACTTGTGACCAACTGCATAATCTAAAAATAATAAAGGTAAACCGGCTGCGAAAATCGCAATCAGATAAGGAATTAAGAACGCACCGCCGCCATTTTCATAAGCAACATAAGGGAAACGCCAAATATTACCCAAACCCACTGCAGAACCAATGGCTGCGATAATAAATCCTGATCGTGCCGACCAATTCTCTCGAGTATCTGTCATAGAACACCTAAACCTTAGGTCTCTTTAGATGCTGCTTATTGTGGTTATCGTGCGAGCAAAAAAAGTACCAATCTAAATAATTTCGGGTGCTTCAATCAGAGCGTTGCCTTGTGAGCATCTGTCTCTAAATCAGCCAACGGTCTAGCATGTCAAATCCTGGATAAGCATCTTGCACATACTGTTCCTGTATATGGATTCAACAATACTGAGTTTTAACAATAATTTCTGTAAATTCTGGCTCCTAATATTCAGTTTTTATAATCTATCGGGCTCAACCGTTCAATATTTCTCCAAATTTAGCTTGATTTGTAAAGTTATAACTGTATTAACTTTTTGGAATATATTGTTTTTTAAGTATTTCTTGATGATTTTAGAAAAACCCTCCCGTTCGGTTCAGATTGCATAGTTTGGCTTTAGAAACAGCCGGATCATGACCAGTAAAACTGCCTGATCCAGCTGTTCCTAATACACCCCAATTTAACCTTTAATCACCAGAATCCGTTCTTCCTGCATGTCACGAATCGCAGACTGGATGCCTTCACGGCCTAGACCAGAATCCTTGACCCCACCATACGGCATGTTATCCACGCGGAAAGATGGAATATCATTAATGATTACGCCACCGACATGCAGATGATCCCAGGCATACATCATCTTTTTCAGGCTCTGAGTATAAACCCCTGCCTGCAGACCAAAACGGCTGTTGTTGATGCAGTCAATTCCAGCCTCAAAATCGCTATATTTTTCCAGAATCGCCAGCGGGCCAAAGACTTCATCTTTATAGACTTCCAGACTGTGATCGACATCCTCCAGCAGGGTTGGGTCAAACAGCACACCTTTTAATTTGCCGCCACTCAGCACTTTGGCGCCTTTTTTCACCGCCTTATCTAGCCATTTTTTCAGGCGTTTCGCTTCAGTTTCCTTGATCATTGGACCAATCAGTGTGCTTTCCAGATCAGGATCAGCCGCCTTGATTTTCTTCAGCTTGTCTACCAGCTTTTTCTTCACATCGGCATAAATCGCTTCATGCACCAGAATACGCTGTACGCTGATACAGACCTGTCCGGCATGACCAAAAGCCCCGCCAATCAGACGGTCAATAAAAGCATCGCTAATTTCAGTATCCGGCTCGATCATCACCGCAGCATTGCCACCAAGTTCCAAAGTGACTTTCTTGCGCCCTGCCCGCGCTTTCATGTCCCAGCCCACGACATCGGAACCGGTAAAGCTCAGCATTTTAAAGCGGTCATCGGTCACCAGAACATCCGCCAGCTCACGTGGACATGGCAGCACCGAGAAGGCATTTGGCGGCAAATCGGTTTCTGCCAGAATTTCTGCCACTTTCAATGCCGAAGTCGGGGTCAGGCTAGCGGGTTTTAGTACAAATGGACAGCCTGCCGCAATCGCGGGGGCAATCTTATGTGCAGTCAGATTCAAAGGGAAATTAAATGGGCTGATCAAGGACACGGCACCAACCGGTACATGCTTCACAATACCCTGATAACCCGAAGCAGCAGCCGTCACTGCCAGTGGAATCATCCGGCCTGTATCCAGCTGAGTCACCGCATCTGCTGCCAGCTGGAAGGTATTGATCAGACGTTCCACTTCGGCCGCAGCTGCCTTGCGTGGCTTGCCGCCTTCCGCAATCAGGATCTCGGTCAGCTGGCCACGAATTTCATTAAAGCGTTTCACACAGTGCAGCAGGATTTTCTGTTTCTGATGTGGCTCCAACGCGGCCATTTCTGCTTCGGCTTTAACCGCCGCTTTGATGGCTTTTTCCATAATCTTGGCATCTGCCAGTGACACGCGTGCAAAGACCTTACCCGTATATTTATCATTCACCTCCAGCCAGTCAGAGGTTTCCACCGCCTTACCTGCCAGATATAGGGGATAGTCGATTACTGCGCGGGATTTCTGAGTCATGTCACGTCCTTTCAGGGTCATGCAATATGTAGATAATATTGATTATATGCCCAAAAACAGCCTGTTGCGTTTTTAAAATGTAGATCAGTTTTTAGGCCATAAAAATTGCTATAAAACCCGCGGCATCTGCCTCAACATTTTTCAAAATCATCATCTTGTGAAAAATCGGCTTTTTCTTTTCCGATATCCTGCCATATACATTCTGAAATTTATCTATATGATGCAGCGGGTGAGAAATACAAAAGCTATTTTTACAGAACAACAGCACACAAGCTCTGGGTAAGGTTTCAGGAAACACATTTTATGCGCGCAAAAATCGCAACCGCTTTCACGTTTGGTTTATTCATGACCACTGCCAGCCATGCTGATGTAATCGGCTTTAAAGCCGATGCCAGCTACTGGAATTTTGATGGTTCTAGCCAGTCTGCCAATGCCAGCAAGCATGACCTGGATCGCCAAGGTACAGCACAACTGTCTGTCGCATTTGAACATCCAGTACCATTATTGCCAAATGCCAAAATCAAATATGTCAATCTGGACAGCAACAGCGAACAGCGCACGCTAACCAACGCTGCCGATATCGAGCTGAACAACATCGACTACATTCTGTATTACGAACTGCTGGATACTGTAGTGCATGCAGATGTCGGTGTGGGTGTAACCAATCTGGATGGTACCGTGAAAAACCTGAATGCTGGTGCGCTTACCCAGTACGATCTGGATGAATACAGTCCCCTAGTCTATGCCACTGCTGGTGTAAAACTGCCATTTACCGGCATGAGTGCCAAAGCTGAAGCGGTGTATAGCCATGGCAGTGACACCAAAAAGACCGATGTCCAGGCTGAACTGCAATATGACTTTGTTGATAACCTGCTGGTGGATGTCGGTGCCAAAGTCGGCTATCGCATCATGAACATTGATGCTGAACAAAAAAACGTAGCCGATCTGGAACTGGAATTTAAAGGCCCTTATATCGGTCTAGATATCCACTTCTAATGAAAATAATGGCTTACAGAAATCAGCCTTGATACTGTAAGCCTGAGCGTACAGCAATCGCCGTCATCTGCGTCTTTTGATGAAAGGATGGCTGCAGTATCTTAGAGACATAGAGAGCAGGATGCTCCGAATCATAAAAACAAGAATAAGCACATGCACCAGGATGTGAGGTACGACAGGAGTTATACCTAAATCACGGAATACAAAAAGCCCGGACAGGATGTTCGGGCTTTTTTCTGTCTGCGGTTTTTTCAGTTACGTATTCGTTTCTTTCCTTGTATCCACGCTTACAGTCGAAGGCTAAAAAAGCAACATTTTCAAAAATGCCTGTTGCTAAGCTAAAAGACCCTGCAGATATTGAGATACTCCGTCATGGTCAAAAAAGTTCTGATTATTACGTCAAACACGGGCATTGAACACGATGAGCTGGCTGAACCACTGAACTTCTTGCAAGAAAAAGGTTTCGTGGTCATTCATGCTGCAGAAAAAAATGAAGACGTCCAAACCGTCGAAAATGATGAAAAGAAAAGTGCCACCTATACTCCGGACACGACTTTAAGTGAAGTCAGTGTAGAAGACTATGACTTGCTGGTGATTCCTGGCGGTACAGTGAATGCTGACAAGCTTAGAATTAATGAAGATGCCCAGCGCATCATTCAATACTTTACTGATAACAAGAAAACCATTGCCGCGATCTGTCATGGCCCTTGGGCATTGATCAATGCCGGCCGGGTCAAAGGTAAAACGCTGACCTCTTATAAAAGTATCAAGCTGGATCTGGAAAATGCCGGTGCCAAATGGGTCGATGAAGAAGTGCATCGCTGCAATACCCATGACTGGGTGCTGATTACTTCGCGTAATCCGGATGATTTACCCGCCTTTAATACGGCAATTGTTGAAGAGCTGGAAGAGGACATGGATATTATCCCCTAGTTCCCAACTATATTTAAAAAGAAACCCCAACTTGTGTGGGGTTTCTTTTTATTTCGGGATATTACCTTTCAGGCTTTTTAAATATTCGACCACATCTTTGTTGCCTGCCATTTCCGCCAGCTCCAAAGCGGTATAAGTACTGCGATGATCGACATCCGCGCCTTTACTCACCAGCAGTTTCACAACTTCGAGATGGTCATTTTCAGCCGCAGCCTGCAAAGCGCTATAGCCTTCTTCATCGGCAGAGTTAACGTCCAGACCTTCTTGCAGGCCGTTCTCAACCTGTTCAACATCACCAACTGAGGCCCAGTACACCAGTTCAGGAAGATGGAGTTCTTCATCATCTTCAGGGATTGGGGAGAGTGAGTTAATTTCCATAGATTACATAGCCCTAATATTTATTGGGATTATAAAATCAAATTCTTTATTCGACTGTATCACTATCTAAATTTTTTGATACTTGTAAACACGCATACATTCTTTGCTTATGTTTAGGAAGTTCGGCAAATTGTAAAAGCTGTGCAATAAAAAGCTCTCTTTTTCTTTTACTCACGTTATCTTTATTAAAAGAGTTATCAAAAACGAAGTCACAAAAGCTTACCACCATAAAGAATGTATGTTTTGCAATATAAAACAGTCCAAACAGAAAAAGACTAATAAAAAATATTATTACTAAAGATTTGAAAATATGAATTTATTGAAAAATTTCAAAAATATAATCTACATTCACACCAGCTGAAATCATTAAGGCTGTGAATAATGCAACTAATCCCATAAACATTGCTATCACACGATTTTTAGAATCAGTTGAGAAAATAAAGTTATAAATTAGACCTCTTGCGAAAGTAAAAACTACCTCAATATAGATTTCATGAAATATCAGAAATTAAACCGTTTTTCAGATTCTGAATTCAAGCGCTTGGTTGGTGTACCTCGACCAGTTTTTAGTGAAATGGTCGAAGTTTTAAAAGAAGCAGAATCACTTAAAAAGAAATCTGGGCGTCCTCATACTTTAGCTATAGAGGATCAATTATTATTAACACTCAATTACTTACGGAATTACAGCACTCAATTGGAATTGGCTGCAAATTACCATATCGCTGAAAGTAATGTGAATCGAACTATTAAAAAGGTTGAAGATGCATTAATGAAATCAAGACGTTTTACCCTGCCAAAACGAAGCATTACCACAGCAGACGAACAATTTAACTGGGTAATTATTGATGCGACAGAATGTTCAATAGAACGCCCGAAAAAAAAATCAGAGTAAGTTTTACAGTGGTAAAAAGAAGAAACATACGTTAAAAGCCCAAGTGATCTATCATCCGAAGAGCAAACAAATCATAGGAGTAGATATATCGTCTGGCAGTCAGCATGATATTAAATTGGCAAGAAAAACAGTTAAGAAATTCAAACATTGTGACTATGTTATGACCGATTTAGGGTACTATGGGTTAGAGCAAGATGGCTTTAAGTTATTGATGCCAATAAAGAAAAAGAAGAATTTCCCCTTATTTGATGCTGAGAAAAATTACAATAAAATGATTGGAAAAATACGAGTTGTAATCGAACATATTAATAGTCAATTGAAAAGATTTAGAATACTAAGTGAACGCTATCGAAATAGACGAAAAAGATTCGGTTTACGCATTAACTTAATCGCTGCACTGGTAAACCGGATGAACTTGCAATAACGACTTTCGCAAGAGGTCTATTTTTTCTCTATTAACTTTTCCTCCTTTATATTTAGATTGAATCAAATAATATTTTTCAATTTTCTCGATTAAATTTATATACTCGTGGTTAGGTATAGCTAAGGCTTCACGAAACCATCTTTTCTTAATCTGTAATAAAGTTAGTTGATCATTTTTATATAAGTGACGAAATTTCTGTTTCACAATTTCATTCCGCTGCTTTTCTACGGCATAAAATAAATATAAAGCGAAAACTTCTGCCAACAACATACAATAAGTCAGAATATCTTGCAGTGCTTTATTCTTAGCATTTGTAAAATAAAAAAAGCCAATAATACTTGAGAAAAATATTAGTACAGAAATAAATAAGCACACAAATAGTATATTTTTAAAAGTCCATACTGTGTGATATGACTCAAATTCTTGATAATATTTTTTAATTAGTCTATTCAATAAAACCACCATAAATCATTATAATTATCATACTTTTATCATAACTATAAGAATCAAAAAAGCCCCCTTTCGGAGGCTTCTTTTTCAAACAGAGTTTTAAGCTTTTGCAGGAATCGTATCTGCTGAACCAATCTTTTCAGATTCATCTTCATGCATGATCAACGCAACCGCAATCGCTGTAATCAATACCGGTAAACCCACTGCAATAAAGTTGAAGTGTGCAGGCAGGTTCATGCCCAGTAAGCCACCAATCAGGATCGGGCCAACAATCGCACCCATACGACCGATCGCAGAAGACCAGCCAATACCCGTAGAACGCACTGCCAGTGGGTAATATTGCGCAACATAGCTGTATAGCAACATTTGTGAACCAATCGAAGCCGCACCTGCCAGGAACACCAGGATGTAAAGCAGGAACTGGTTTGACTGGAAGCCCATCAGGCTCATCACGATCGCACCCATAATACCGAGGAACATCAATACCGGTTTCAGGTGGTAACGGTCAGCCAGAATACCACCGCCCACGATACCCACTACAGCACCCACGTTCATTGCCATCATAAACATCAGGCTGTTGTCCATCGAGAAGCCCGCAGCCATCATTAGCTTCGGCAACCAGCTGCTCAGCGCATACATAGTAAGCAAGCAGGTAAAGAAAGCCACCCAGAACAGTAACGTATTTACCGCACGTCCGCGACGGAACAGGCTTACCACGTTTGCCGCTTCAGGTACGTTTTCTTCAGGTAAAGTAAAGGTTGTGTTGTCGGTTACTTTTACGTTTGGCGCCAGATGACGAACGATACGACGTGCTTCAGCCTGCTTGTTCACTTTCACAATAAAAGATAGAGATTCAGGCAGGAACTTCCAGATCACCGGCAGTAAAAATAAAGGAATACCTGCGATAAAGAACATGATTTGCCAGCCAAAATCTGAGGTAAACCATGAGCCGAGTAAAGCAGCCATCACACCACCCACGGCATAACCACTGAACATGGTGGTTACCAAGGTACTGCGCATTTTTTGCGGTGCGTATTCAGAGGTCAGCGCCACCAGGTTTGGCATTACACCACCAATGCCCAGACCGGCAAGGAAACGCAAAATACCAAATTCAGTCGGGTTAGAAGCAAAGCCACCCGCAAAAGTCAGGCCACTGAATAGCACGATACAGATCATGATCACTTTTTTACGGCCAATTTTGTCTGCCAGTGAACCAAAAATCATTGCACCAAACATCATGCCAGCAAGTGCTGTACTGGCAAGCATTCCCGCTTGTACGGCTGATAAGCCCCAGTCCTGCATGAGTAATGGTAAAGTTACACCATTGATTGCTAAATCGTAGCCATCAAACAAGATAATGAGTAAACACCAAGCAACTACATTGAAGTGAAAAGGCGTAAATTTCGCATTATCGACTACAGAATTAACATCTACAGTATCCGTTGTCATCGTTCTCATCTCCCATGAGTACTTGTCCATAAATCCATTCCGACACCAAGAAAAAAGCGTCAGGACGAGCGAATATACGGAAGCTGTTTTTTCGCTACAATAAGACTATTTGTTATGCAACCATGGTCTATATAAAGCAGTATTATTATGTGATTTTTTCACGTTTTTAAAATTACGCAGATTCAAATCCCAAGTGCGACACATTTGTAGTTAGTTGAAAAAGTTAGGTGTATTCATAGAATCATTAGACTTTTTCAACTCGCAATTGGAAAGCACACAATGAAGAAATACACCCAACTTTCTCAAGATGAAAGATACGAAATTTATGCTACTTTGAAAAGTAAAAGCTCAATCGCTAACCTTGCTCGGGAGTTAGGGCGTTCACGCTCAACCATCTACCGTGAATTAAAAAGAAATACTGGGCAACGTGGATATAGGGCTCAACAGGCAGCTAAATTTGCAAGTCAAAGACGGTACCGTCCTTCCTCATCAATGACAGCATTTGCCTTCGCCTATATTGATTATTTAATTGGCTTGGACTGGTCACCAGAACAAATTTCAGGTGCTTTAACACAACGCGGTTGGCTGGATGTACCTTCACATGAGTGGATTTACCAGTACATTTATCAAGATAAATCAAAAGGCGGTAAACTCCATCTACACTTAAGGCATCAGAAGAAATATCGAAAACGAGGTTACAAAAACACGGATCGTAGGGGGCAAATCATTGATAAAACAAGTATTCACTGTCGAGACCAGGTCATTGATCAACGACAACGTTTAGGAGATTTCGAAGGTGACACGGTGATTGGTAAACATCATAAAGGTGCTTTATTAACCCTTGTTGATCGAAAGAGCCTGTATGTACATATTGTTCATTTAGGATCAACGAGAGCATCCTCTCAAACGATTACTTGTGCGTTAGATCGTTTACGAATGAGCCATGCTTATAGTGTGACATTTGATAATGGTAAAGAATTTTCCGAACACAAAAGAATTACTGATGCCGGGATAGAGACGTATTTTGCTGATCCTTACAAGTCTATTCAGCGAGCTAGAAATGAAAATACGAATGGTTTAATCCGTCAATATCTGCCAAAATCATCATCGTTTGATGACGTGTCAAACGAACAAATAGAGCAGATAGAATTTGCACTCAACCATCGTCCTAGAAAAACGCTAGGTTGGTATACACCGAGTGAAGTTATGGCTGGTTTTTATACTGTTGCACTTGCCGCTTGAATCCGCCTTATATAAAACATTGATGAATATATATTTATAGATTTTAATTACGTTTTTTTATGTGATTTTTACCATATTAAAAAATTCTTTGATTTCTTTTGGAAAGTATGAAATTCCATAGAAAAACCCCTGCATTTGCAGGGGTTTGCTCTATTTTAATGCAGTGGGATAAAAAACTGAACCTATGGGTCACTAGGCTTTAACCGCTTTGAGCTTCGCTTCAGCCACCGGATGGGCATCAACCACGCGGTCTTTACGCACAATTAGCGCTACCGCAATTGCTACGATCACGATTGGCAAGCCAACAGCCATGAAATTAATCTGGTGCGGTAATTCCATGCCTAGCAGCATACCAATCAGGATTGGACCAACAATCGCACCACTACGCCCTACTGCCGATGCCCAGCCAATACCGGTCGAACGTACAGTCAATGGATAGTATTGCGCAACATAGCTATACAGCAGAATCTGGCCACCAATCGCTGCTGCACCTGCAACTGCCACCAACAGGTAAATGACTGGCTGTGGAGAGTTAAAACCAAGTAAAGAAAGCGCGACCGCACCTGACAAACACAGGGTAATGATCACCGGTTTCAAGTGGAACTTGTCCGCCAATATGCCACCGCCCACTGTACCGATGACCGCACCGATATTCATTGCCAGCAGGAACATCAAGCTGTTACCGAGTGAATAGCCTGCAGCCATCATCAGTTTTGGCAACCAGCTACCCAATGCATACAGCGTTAATAGACACATAAAGAACGCTAGCCAGAACAGCAAGGTGCTGCCTGCACGCCCCTGCTTAAACAGGCTGCTGACAAATGCGGGTTCAGTCACTTTGACTTCACTAAGAATTAGTTGAGATTGTTCTGAAAGGTTCAACTGATCATTCAGACGCTGCATGATATGACGCGCATTTTCATGCTTTTGTGCTTTTACCAAAAAGGTCAGGGATTCAGGCAGGAATTTCCAGATCACAGGTAATAACAGTAACGGTACTCCTGCGATAAAGAACATGATTTCCCAACCAAAATTAGGCGTAAACCAGGCACCAAATAAAGCAGCCATCACACCACCTACGGCATAACCACTAAACATGGTGGTGACCAGTGTCGCACGTAAGCGTGCAGGCGCGTATTCAGAGGTTAAGGCCACCAGGTTTGGCATAACACCGCCTATGCCTAAACCAGCCAGGAAACGCAATACACCGAATTCAGTCGGGTTTGAAGCAAAGCCACCCGCAAAGGTAAAGCCACTAAACAGCAGCACACAAATCATGATAACTTTCTTACGGCCAATCTTGTCTGCCAACGTACCAAACAGCATGGCACCGAACATCATGCCAGCAAGTGCCGTACTGGCCAGCATACCAGCCTGAACCGCAGATAAAGACCATTCCTGCATTAACAGCGGTAAAGCTACACCATTAATTGCCAGGTCGTAGCCATCAAAAAGAATAATCAGTAGACACCAGAACACAATATTAAAGTGAAATGGCGTAAATTTTGCCTTGTCGATGACCTCATTTACATTGACTATATTCACTGTCACGTCTCACCTCCTGTGAGTTTTCAATTTCATTGTTTTGAACCGCGACACATGACTTTTTCTCTTTGGTCTTATTTTTATAGGTCTATGCTGCCATGTCTTCGCAACCACTATAGTTGAGCATGGCTGAATATGATCAAATACTATACAAAGGTCGCAAAATAGTGCAGAAAACTGGACCCTTGAGTCCATTTTTTAATCAATATTTTTCTTTCAAAATAAGTTATTTACCGAATGGTTTAAATTAAAAATAGGGAAATATTAAAAATAGGGAAATAAATAATATAGGCACAAAAAAACACCCCCAACTCTTTAGTTGGGGGTGTCTGGAATAATGAGCTGGCGATGACTTACTCTCACATGGCAAACGCCACACTACCATCAGCGCGAAGAGGTTTCACTTCTGAGTTCGGGAAGGGATCAGGTGGTTCACTCTTGCTATGGTCGCCAGCACAACTGGGATGGATACTCGCTTGGTCTTATCTGCGTTGCTTTTGCTTCGCTTGCCTTGCTTTCTACCAAATAGGTTTCATTAACAGGTCTATCTGAGTTGCTGTATTCTGTTCTTTAGCGTTCACTAAATCAAGGCTTCGTCTGATCTTTCGATCAGTTATGAATCAATTGTTGCTTTGTATACAACTGCTTGGGCGTTGTATAGTCAAGCCTCACGAGCAATTAGTATTGGTCAGCTTCATACATCACTGCACTTCCACACCCAACCTATCAACGTCCTAGTCTCGAACGGCTCTTTAGAGGACATAAAGTCCAAGGGAAATCTAATCTTGAGGTAGGCTTCCCGCTTAGATGCTTTCAGCGGTTATCCCTTCCGAACATAGCTACCCGGCGATGCGACTGGCGTCACAACCGGTACACCAGAGGTTCGTCCACTCTGGTCCTCTCGTACTAGGAGCAGATCCTCTCAAATTTCCAGCGCCCACGGTAGATAGGGACCGAACTGTCTCACGACGTTCTAAACCCAGCTCGCGTACCTCTTTAAATGGCGAACAGCCATACCCTTGGGACCTGCTTCAGCCCCAGGATGAGATGAGCCGACATCGAGGTGCCAAACACCGCCGTCGATATGAACTCTTGGGCGGTATCAGCCTGTTATCCCCAGAGTACCTTTTATCCGTTGAGCGATGGCCCTTCCATACAGAACCACCGGATCACTAAGACCTACTTTCGTACCTGCTCGACTTGTGGGTCTCGCAGTTAAGCGCGCTTTTGCCTTTATACTCTACGCGTGATTTCCGACCACGCTGAGCGCACCTTCGTACTCCTCCGTTACTCTTTAGGAGGAGACCGCCCCAGTCAAACTACCCACCAGACACGGTCCTCGTCCCGGATTACGGGACAGAGTTAGAACCTCAATATTACCAGGGTGGTATTTCAAGATTGGCTCCATAGCAACTAGCGTCGCTACTTCAAAGCCTCCCACCTATCCTACACAAGTAAGATCAAAGTTCAGTGTCAAGCTGCAGTAAAGGTTCACGGGGTCTTTCCGTCTAGCCGCGGGTACACCGCATCTTCACGGCGAATTCGATTTCACTGAGCCTCTGCTGGAGACAGCGCCGCCATCATTATGCCATTCGTGCAGGTCGGAACTTACCCGACAAGGAATTTCGCTACCTTAGGACCGTTATAGTTACGGCCGCCGTTTACTGGGGCTTCGATCAAGAGCTTCGCTTACGCTAACCCCATCAATTAACCTTCCAGCACCGGGCAGGCATCACACCCTATACGTCCACTTTCGTGTTTGCAGAGTGCTATGTTTTTAATAAACAGTTGCAGCGGCCTGGTTTCTGAGGCTGTCAACAGCTCAAGGAGCAAGTCCTATCACCATCGACAGCGTACCTTCTCCCGAAGTTACGGTACCATTTTGCCTAGTTCCTTCAGCAGAGTTCTCTCAAGCGCTTTGGTCTACTCGACCTGACCACCTGTGTCGGTTTCGGGTACGATTCCAGTGTAACTGAAGCTTAGAGACTTTTCCTGGAAGTATGGTATCAGCCACTTCACCAGTAAACTGGCTTGCTATCAGATCTCAGCATAGAGCACCCCGGATTTGCCTAAGATGCATGCCTACTTCCTTCCACCTGGACAACCAACGCCAGGCTGACTTAACCTTCTCCGTCCTCTCATCGCATTACACTGAAGTATTGGAATATTAACCAATTTCCCATCGACTACGCCTCTCGGCCTCGCCTTAGGGGTCGACTCACCCAGCCCCGATTAACGTTGGACTGGAACCCTTGGTCTTTCAGCGAACGGGTTTTTCACCCGTTTTGTCGTTACTCACGTCAGCATTCGCACTTCTGATACCTCCAGCATGCTTCTCAACACACCTTCATTGGCTTACAGAACGCTCCCCTACCACTTACGCATAAGCGTAAATCCGCAGCTTCGGTACATAGTTTTAGCCCCGTTACATCTTCCGCGCAGGCCGACTCGACTAGTGAGCTATTACGCTTTCTTTAAAGGGTGGCTGCTTCTAAGCCAACCTCCTAGCTGTCTATGCCTTCCCACATCGTTTCCCACTTAACTATGATTTTGGGACCTTAGCTGGCGGTCTGGATTGTTTTCCTCTTGACTACGGACGTTAGCACCCGCAGTCTGTCTCCCGGATAGTACTCATTGGTATTCGGAGTTTGCATCGGTTTGGTAAGTCGGGATGACCCCCTAGCCGAAACAGTGCTCTACCCCCAATGGTATTCGTCCGAGGCGCTACCTAAATAGCTTTCGGGGAGAACCAGCTATCACCGAGTTTGATTAGCCTTTCACCCCTATCCACAAGTCATCCCCTGGCTTTTCAACGACAGTGGGTTCGGTCCTCCAGTTAGTGTTACCCAACCTTCAACCTGCTCATGGATAGATCACCCGGTTTCGGGTCTACACCCAGCAACTATACGCCCTATTAAGACTCGATTTCTCTACGGCTCCCCTACACGGTTAACCTCGCTACTGAATGTAAGTCGCTGACCCATTATACAAAAGGTACGCAGTCACCACCGAAGTGGCTCCCACTGCTTGTATGCATGCGGTTTCAGGATCTATTTCACTCCCCTCACAGGGGTTCTTTTCGCCTTTCCCTCACGGTACTGGTTCACTATCGGTCAGTCAGGAGTATTTAGCCTTGGAGGATGGTCCCCCCATATTCAGACAAGGTTTCACGTGCCTCGCCCTACTCGACATCATCATATCAGCCCTTTCGTGTACAGGACTATCACCCACTATGGTTGCACTTCCCAGAGCATTCCACTAAAACTGATATGACTTAATGGGCTGTTCCCCGTTCGCTCGCCGCTACTGAGGGAATCTCAATTGATTTCTTTTCCTACGGGTACTGAGATGTTTCACTTCTCCGCGTTCGCCTCATAAACCTATGTATTCAGTTTATGATACCGACCTTATAGCCGGTGGGTTTCCCCATTCAGACATCTCCGGATCACAGGATATTTGCCGCCTCCCCGAAGCTTTTCGCAGGCTATCACGTCTTTCATCGCCTCTGACTGCCAAGGCATCCACCACATGCACTTAATTACTTGACTATACAACCCCAAACAGTCGTTACACCTACAAGTCAGTGTAGCAACAAGATCTACCAGTAAACTGGCTTCTCTTACAGTTTGTTGTTCTGTGCACTTAAGCACCGTACAGCTTCAATTAGATTCACGTACCAAAACGCTTGATTCAGTTAATTTCGCTAGTTCTCATTCAATCACTTCAACTTCACAACCAAAGTTGTGTCGTTTCCGCTCTCTTATGAGATTGAACAAATTATTTCAACTCAAATATATTCTGTTAATGATTTTTCTCGTCTTCGTCAGACCGAGAAACTGTGATAAATCACAGAGATTAGTAAGTGGTGCGTAGTATACGCTTCCATTTCACTAATCTCTATAAGCTATCAAACTGTTTGCTTATTACGTATTCGAACGAATACGTGGTGGAGACTAGGAGAGTCGAACTCCTGACCTCCTGCGTGCAAAGCAGGCGCTCTACCAACTAAGCTAAGTCCCCAGCTTATCAATAAGTCAATGTATCTTTCCGTTTCTGTATGAATCGCTTCGTCAGTAGTGGTGGGTCTGACAAGACTTGAACTTGTGACCCCACGCTTATCAAGCGTGTGCTCTAACCAACTGAGCTACAGACCCTCAGATACATCGTCATGAAGAACAACTTGTTGTGGATTCTTACCGATCGTCAATCTTTCGTTAAGGAGGTGATCCAGCCGCAGGTTCCCCTACGGCTACCTTGTTACGACTTCACCCCAGTCATCGGCCACACCGTGGTAAGCGTCCTCCTTACGGTTAGACTACCTACTTCTGGTGCAACAAACTCCCATGGTGTGACGGGCGGTGTGTACAAGGCCCGGGAACGTATTCACCGCGGCATTCTGATCCGCGATTACTAGCGATTCCGACTTCACGCAGTCGAGTTGCAGACTGCGATCCGGACTACGATCGGCTTTTTGAGATTAGCATCTGCTCGCGCAGTAGCAACCCTTTGTACCGACCATTGTAGCACGTGTGTAGCCCTGGCCGTAAGGGCCATGATGACTTGACGTCGTCCCCGCCTTCCTCCAGTTTGTCACTGGCAGTATCCTTAAAGTTCCCATCCGAAATGCTGGCAAGTAAGGAAAAGGGTTGCGCTCGTTGCGGGACTTAACCCAACATCTCACGACACGAGCTGACGACAGCCATGCAGCACCTGTATCTAAGTTCCCGAAGGCACCAATCCATCTCTGGAAAGTTCTTAGTATGTCAAGGCCAGGTAAGGTTCTTCGCGTTGCATCGAATTAAACCACATGCTCCACCGCTTGTGCGGGCCCCCGTCAATTCATTTGAGTTTTAGTCTTGCGACCGTACTCCCCAGGCGGTCTACTTATCGCGTTAGCTGCGCCACTAAAGCCTCAAAGGCCCCAACGGCTAGTAGACATCGTTTACGGCATGGACTACCAGGGTATCTAATCCTGTTTGCTCCCCATGCTTTCGCACCTCAGCGTCAGTATTAGGCCAGATGGCTGCCTTCGCCATCGGTATTCCTCCAGATCTCTACGCATTTCACCGCTACACCTGGAATTCTACCATCCTCTCCCATACTCTAGCTTCCCAGTATCGAATGCAATTCCCAAGTTAAGCTCGGGGATTTCACATCCGACTTAAAAAGCCGCCTACGCGCGCTTTACGCCCAGTAAATCCGATTAACGCTCGCACCCTCTGTATTACCGCGGCTGCTGGCACAGAGTTAGCCGGTGCTTATTCTGCGAGTAACGTCCACTCACCTTGGGTATTAACCAAGGGAGCCTCCTCCTCGCTTAAAGTGCTTTACAACCAAAAGGCCTTCTTCACACACGCGGCATGGCTGGATCAGAGTTGCCTCCATTGTCCAATATTCCCCACTGCTGCCTCCCGTAGGAGTCTGGGCCGTGTCTCAGTCCCAGTGTGGCGGATCATCCTCTCAGACCCGCTACAGATCGTCGCCTTGGTAGGCCTTTACCCCACCAACTAGCTAATCCGACTTAGGCTCATCTATTAGCGCAAGGTCCGAAGATCCCCTGCTTTCCCCCGTAGGGCGTATGCGGTATTAGCGTCCCTTTCGAAACGTTGTCCCCCACTAATAGGCAGATTCCTAAGCATTACTCACCCGTCCGCCGCTAAGAATCGGTAGCAAGCTACCTATCTCCGCTCGACTTGCATGTGTTAAGCCTGCCGCCAGCGTTCAATCTGAGCCATGATCAAACTCTTCAGTTAAAATCATTTTGTACTTTAGTTAAGACAAAGTACTTAATTCTGGCTCATCAATTACTGACAAAAATTCGCTCAAATAAACTTCGAGTAATTTCTACCATTAATCAATGAAAATATATTCAATCGATCAACCGGTAAAAATCCACACAAGTTGTTCTTCATAATCTCTTAATGATCTTTCTAACACCTCGTCAGTGTTAGAAGCTGGACTCAATACACTCAACAACTCAGCCATCGGCTTCGTTCGTTTCGCTGTATCGCGTCGGTATGTGTGCATTATAGGGCAATTTCTTACACAAGCAAGCGCTTTTAACGGACACAAATCACGAGTGTATCATTTTTACGCACCAATATAGATCATTTTTATTTCATATTTAACATAAATACATGATTATAAAATAAAAATAACATAAAATATTAATGCATTATTTTCGACTTATTTTGTTGGGTTTGTTGTTTTAATACTCACACTATGAATCATGACGGGTTTTACCGGTACATTCTGATGCATGGCATAGGTGCGGGTTGGCACTTTGGCGATTTTATCGACAACATCCATACCTTTGGTTACTTTACCAAAGACCGCATAACCGGCATTACGTGCAGAACGGTTCAGGAAGTCATTATTCACTAGGTTAATAAAGAACTGGGAACGTGCTGAATCTGGATCATTAGTACGTGCCATCGCCAGTGTACCGCGCTGGTTACTTAAGCCATTGTAAGATTCATTTTTGATGGGCGCCTTATTATTGGCTTTTTCTTCCATGTTGGCATCAAAGCCGCCACCTTGAATCATGAACTCAGGAATTACCCGGTGAAAGATGGTGCCTTTATAAAAGTTGGCTTTAACATAGTCTTCAAAATTTTTGGCAGAGATCGGTGCTTTGTCATTATAAAGCTCAATCTCAATGTTCCCCATGGAAGTACTCATTTCCACCACAGTATTGGCAGCCATTGCCGGTAATGCCATTGCCGTCAGGGTGAATGCATATAATGATTTTTTTAACATTTTTTAACTCATCTACTGAGAAGTAATGGTTGAGAATCAAGCTATATTAATCTTTGATACCCATAAATGCATTATCTGAACCGACCAAATACAAGAGAATAAGAATGAACATGCAGCATGTGCAGGAAAAAAGTGTCCATCAGTTTCCACCTTGGCAGCTTCAGGGTGAAGGATTTATTTTGAATTACTGGATCACGCCCCAGTTCATTCGTGAAAATTTTGCCTTTCATATTGCTCCTTCCCCATTGGGTCGTGTAGTTCAGGTCATGCTGGTACGTTATCAAGAATCTCCGGTCGGCCCATATGATGAACTGCTGATTATGGATCATCCCTTAATAAGTAAGCGGCGTCTTTCTAGTATTCCTAAAATCTATGTCTCTACCGAAGAATCGCTGATCCATGGACAACAGTTATGGGGGATTCCCAAAGAATATGCCCAATTTGAATGGCAACAGCAGGGTCAGGAAGTGATGTGTCATATCACCTATCAATCCCAAACCATGACCATCCGGCTGAAGAAATCCAAATCCACCCGTTTTTTCTATATTAATAGTCACCATATTCCTGCTTCGATGCTGAAGATTCAGCAGAGCTGGAATGCCCGACATTATCAGTTCAGTCCGCAGTTTCGCGGCTACTTGTCCAAGCTCGTGCATGTCGAATGGCAAAATACTCAGGGAATCTTCCCCGACTTCTCCCAAGCCAAAAACTTGCAAAGCTTTTATGTCTCTCAATTCAGCCTGATCCTGCCTGAAGCCAAAATCGATAAAAAATAAAAAGGTGTTTCACGTGAAACACCCTGAAGAATATTTGTCTTTATATAAGTCTGATTAACTGTGTTTGTCCCAAAACTTGCGAAACTTCTTACTCATCTCAATCACCTGCTTTTTCGCACGTTTGGAAATAACAGTCAGATTAATGAAGCCATGGGTCTGTTCCTCATAATTATCATAATGTAGCTTTACCCCATGCTGGCGCAGCTGATGGGCATAGATCTTCCCTTCATCATGCAGTACATCATGTTTGGCCGTAATCAGATAAGTTGACGGCAGATTTTTAAGATTTCCATAGATCGGTGAAATCAAAGGATCCTCTAAATCAACCTGATGGCGTTCAGCATAATGATAGGTCACACGCTGGATATCATCATCTGTCAACACCAGGCCATCCTTATAACTATAATAAGAAGGATGACGGCTCTTGAAGTCCAACGCTGGATAGATCAGTAACTGTGCCTGTGGCGCATAGACCTTATCTCGACTGCGCTGCGCCACAACGGTTGCCAGATTCCCTCCTGCACTATCCCCTGCCACCGCGATACGTTTCTTCAAAATACCCAACTGTTTGGCATGCTGATGTGACCAGGCCAAGGCATCTTCACACACCTGCACCATATGTGATGGATGATGTTCCGGCGCTAGTGGATAATCTACACTTAATACCTGCGCATGGGCATGCTTGGCCAGCAGACGACAATACTCATCATGCGTATCCAGACTTCCAATTAGAAAACCACCACCATGATAGAAAATAATTAGGGGTAACTTTTTCTTGGGTGCCGGATGGTAGTGACGCGCAGGTGTCATTCCACTTTGCAAGGGTAGATGGATGTCCTCCACCTGAGCGATCTTGGTGGGTTTAGCTTGTAACAGGCGCATGTTATGGTCAAATTCAATCCGAGATTGCGGAATATCATCCCCCACCAGTCCTGTTCTGCCTTGTTTCAGCTGAATCGCCATCAGACATTTTACAAATGAGTCCAGCTCAGGATAGTCATAAGGATAATTCAAACTTCTGACGATGCTCTCTTGAACCATTTTCGGTAATCGGTCCAGCAACCGTGCTGCAGAACCTTGGCTTTTCTCTGCCAGTTTTTTTAAATGCTGCTTTCCTGCCATCGCTTTACTCCCTTTTCGCTTAATTCTTCATACTTTCTACATGATCAGACGGTATTTTGACCATATTCACATATAAGTGCCTATGTCGGCATACAAAGTGAGTGAGATCAATAAGCTAATCTTATTTTAACCCTGCTGTCATTGACCATTTCCCCTGCGGTGCTGTCATGTTTTGCAGAGTAAGTCTGAATCAAGGAGTGCTGAGCTATGGCTGGAAAACTGATCTTCGTATCCATTGCGACAAGCTTACTAGCTGTAGGTTGTGTCGCATTCCCTGATGATGGCTATTATGACGGACGTTATGATCAGCGGGGCTATGATTACCGCTATGATCGTGACCCTCGTTATAACAACCGTTATGAACGACAGCGCTGGGAAGAACAGCAACGGCGTTTACAGTTAGAACGTCGTCGTACCGAACTGGAACGTCAGCGTCTGGAGCAACAGCGTCGCCAACTGAATAACCAGCGTCGCAAACAGGCAGAATTAGACCGGAAACGCCAGCTGGAACGTCAACGCCTGGAACAGCAACGCAAACAGCAGCTAAACAGACAGACACAGCTCAACCGGGCTGAAGCGGAGCGTAAAAAACGTGCCCAACAGCAGGCTGATGCCCGTCGTCGCGCGACTGCCGAACAACAGCGCCGCAAAGCAGATCAAAACCGGAAGCAGCCGAACAAACGCTGGGAGGAACAGCGCCGGAAAAATGATAAATAATGCAGTTCAGTTGAAATGAACTTGTCCCATACTTTCCCAAGCCCGTCCGCGGGCTTTTTTTTATGGGTGAAATTTCAGGAAATAGTTTTTAAAGCTATAAACGGAATAAAACCCTTGAAGTATTTATCCTCAAGGGTTTTATAGGGGGTTGTGTTTAAACGTACATCCTGACGTTTATGTGCTTCCCAGCAAGTTTTAAGAACATCCTGTTCTCGATAGGTTCATAGTAGAAAATTTTTAAGTTGTAACCAAGTCGCGATTGCCAGGTCTGTGTGTAGGATTTTGCTTACAGCAAGAGTGCTAAATGATTGAATATAAATATTCATATTAAATTTCAGTAAATTTTAGGCAAAAAAAAGGCTTATCTAGAGAGGATAAGCCGGAAAAACACATTTCAAAAAAAGAAGAAACTACAGCGATAGAATCTGAAGTGAATATTAAGCAGTTGGCGATTTTTTGTGAAATACTTTATTGCTCAGTCATTAATCGTTTTTATGTCTAAAAAATAAACAGCATAAAATTTTGGGCAAAAAAAAAGCTGAGCCTTGGGAACTCAGCAAGAAGGGTAAAGCAAAAAATCTGTAACAGTCACCTAATCCGACTCTCTCCACTGAATCAGGTCACTGTTGATGACGCTATGATGCGACTTTTATTTAAATATTTAAAACGGATAAATTTTATTGTTTTGATCTAAAAATACGATTTATTCATTATATGATTGAAATCATTCTATTTAATAAAAATATTGTTTTTAAAATTAGGGCTTTTAGAAGAAGAAAAAGCTCTTTCTGTTCAGTCTGTTAAACTCGTTATAGCTCTTCATTGTGAAAAACAGGCTTTTTATTCCTTATTACATTGCTGTTTTATCTATATAAATGAAAGTCTAAACAAAAATAGCCCTAACTTTTTCAGCAATTCTTAAAATTTATATGGAATTGCGCTTGAATTTTGCGACCCCGCCCCGACTTCTTTAAGTAATTTAGAATTTTACAACCATGGCAGTTCAGCAGTAACGCAGTGAACTCTGACGCCCAAGGACTGTACATGTTTAAGAACCCATTTAAACGGAGTAAATCAATGGCAACTGAGCAGAACGAAAAAGCTCAAGAACTTGAGCAAGAGCAAGCGAACCCAGAAACAGCGCAAACTCAAGCCGAAACTGAGCAAACTGAAACTGAACAAGCCGAAGTTACCGTTGAATCTTTACAGGCACAGATCGAAAAACTTGAAGCGGATCTAAAACTGGAAAAAGCCCGTACTGCCAATGCGGTGTACGAAGCACAAAAAAGTGTAGAACGCATTCAACGTGAAGCTGAAAAACACAAAGAAGCTGTTCTAGAAAAGTTTGCCAAAGAGCTGCTGGACACCGTGGATAACCTCGAGCGTGCGCTGGCAGCTGTAGGTGAAGAAAAAACTCCATTTTCTGAAGGTGTGGAACTGACCCTGAAAGGCCTGCTTACTACTTTAGAAAAGTTCGGTGTGGTAGCGGTGGATACAGCAAGTGGTTTCAATGCAGACCTGCATCAGGCCGTTGGTATTGATCCCAATGCCAAAGCCAATGAAATTGGCAATGTATTGCAAAAAGGTTACAGCTTAAATGGCCGTTTACTTCGCCCTGCAATGGTGATGGTTGGCGCTTAAGCCTAATAAATTCGGGAGTTTGTGAAATTTTTTCAAAAAATTTACTTGAAAAAAATTGAACGGCTCTCATATCGGATAACAAGTGTAAAGCACAACAAAATTTTTGAGGAAACGTCCAAATGGCTAAAATCATTGGTATTGACTTAGGTACTACAAACTCATGTGTTGCAGTACTTGAAGGCGACAAAGTAAAAGTAATCGAAAACGCTGAAGGCGCTCGTACAACTCCATCAATCATTGCATACAAAGATGGCGAGATTCTTGTTGGTCAATCAGCAAAACGCCAAGCGGTAACTAACCCTAAAAACACATTATTCGCGATCAAACGTCTGATCGGCCGTCGTTACGAAGACCAAGCGGTACAAAAAGATATCGGTATCGCACCATTCAAAATCATCAAAGCTGACAATGGTGATGCTTGGGTTGAAGTCAACGACAAAAAACTGGCTCCACAACAAATCTCTGCAGAAGTTCTGAAAAAAATGAAGAAAACTGCAGAAGACTACCTAGGCGAAACAGTCACTGAAGCTGTTGTAACCGTTCCTGCATACTTCAACGATGCGCAACGTCAAGCAACCAAAGACGCTGGTAAAATTGCCGGTCTGGACGTTAAACGTATCATCAACGAACCAACTGCTGCGGCACTTGCGTTCGGTATGGACAAGAAAGAAGGCGACCGTAAAGTTGCGGTATATGACCTGGGTGGTGGTACTTTCGACGTGTCTATCATCGAGATTGCTGACCTTGATGGTGACCAACAGATCGAAGTACTGTCTACTAACGGTGACACCTTCCTGGGTGGTGAAGATTTCGATAACGCACTGATCGATTACCTGGTTGAAGAGTTCAAAAAAGAACAGAACGTTAACCTGAAAAACGATCCACTAGCGTTACAACGTCTGAAAGAAGCAGCAGAAAAAGCGAAAATCGAGCTTTCTTCTTCTAACGCAACTGAAATCAACCTGCCATACATCACCGCAGATGCGACTGGTCCTAAACACCTAGTGATCAACGTGACTCGTGCAAAACTAGAAGGTCTAGTAGCTGACCTGGTTGCTCGTACCATAGAGCCATGTAAAGTTGCGCTGAAAGATGCTGGCCTGTCGACTTCTGATATTTCTGACGTAATCCTGGTGGGTGGTCAGACTCGTATGCCACTTGTACAACAAAAAGTACAAGAATTCTTCGGTAAAGAGCCACGTAAAGACGTGAACCCTGACGAAGCTGTGGCAATGGGTGCTGCGATCCAAGGTGCAGTACTGTCTGGTGACAAGAACGACGTTCTTCTGCTTGACGTAACTCCGCTGACTCTGGGTATTGAAACTATGGGCGGTGTGTTGACTCCAATCATCGAGAAAAACACTACCATCCCTGCGAAAAAATCTCAGGTGTTCTCTACAGCTGCGGATAACCAGCCTGCAGTAGACATTTCAGTGTACCAAGGTGAACGTAAGATCGCTCAACAAAACAAACTGTTGGGTAACTTCCAGTTAGGTGACATCCCACCTGCTCCACGTGGTGTGCCACAAATTGAAGTATCTTTCGACATCAACGCTGACGGTATCCTGAAAGTATCTGCAAAAGACAAGAGCACTGGTAAAGAGCAATCAATCCAGATCAAAGCAAACTCTGGTTTGAGCGATGCTGAAATCGAAGCCATGATCCGTGATGCTGAAGCAAATGCTGAAGAAGACCGTAAGTTCGAAGAACTGGCTAAAGCACGTAACGAAGCTGATGCGTTGATCGCTTCTGCAAACAAAGCAGTAAAAGATCTGGGCGAGCAAGTGACTGCTGACGAAAAAACTGCCGTAGAAACTGCGGTAAGCGAGCTTGAAGCTGCAACTAAAGAAAATGATGTTGAAGCAATCAAAGCGAAAACTGAAGCACTGCAAAACGTGATTATGCCGATCACTCAACGTGCTTACGAAGCAGCTCAAGGCCAAGGCGGTGCGCAAGGTTTTGATCCAAACGCATTCCAAGGGGGTGATGCTGCTGGTCAACAACAAAAAGCGGACGACGGCGTTGTAGATGCCGAGTTCACTGAAGTAAAAGATGACAAAAAATAATTTGTCACTTTGAGAAAAAGACCGCATTTGATGCGGTCTTTTTTTTGCTCACTTCATAGGCAATAGACGGATTTTTAATTAAACTATAATGAAATAAATCACTTAAAAATAAGAAATGATGCAGAATTTTATCAAGCTTTTTCTTTTAGCTTCCGGGCTTGCCATCATGCTGCTCTACCCGATGGGTAACTTGTTGCTGATCATCCCACCGAATGTGGTACTGGCGCCTTTTAATTACCTGCAGAGCTTGGGGATTGAAGCCCCTTTCTCTCTCGGCTTCCTGATTGCCATGATTATGCTACTGATTTTAGCCATACCACAGCGCTACCCTTACGGAAAAGGCTTTATCATTTTGGGGATCGGTTTACTGAGCTATATTGTTTTCCAGATCTTTAAGTCTGAAATCACCCTGTATGCCTTCAATCACCAAACCAAGCATTCCTACAATCTGAAATATCTCATTGAATTTATCATTTTCCTGCTGAATGGTGTGGGCCTAGCTTTTATCTACCATTCCAATATGCCAAAGCAAATTGAACAGTGGAAAGGTAAAAAATCCTAGCCGAAACGAATAATAGAACCGTGCAAACGCACGGTTTTTTATATCCAATTTTTGCAAGACTAGGATTTTGCCTGTTTTTTCGCTACATTGAACCTAACAATATTTAAAACAATACGCTATGCGACTTCTTTATCTGCTGATGGGACTCATACTGTTGGTGGCAGGTTTTCTGCATCTGCAGACCCAGTCTCATCCGCAGCTAAAATTTAATTCCCTGACCGATCGTCTTACCCACCCTTTCGATTCCCGCCTGCGCTTTCGGGTCGATCAGGTGGATCCTGGTTTTGATCTCAGTCGTGAAGAAGTGATCCAACTATCTAAAGAAGCAGTCGAGATCTGGCATCATGGCACCGGTCGTAAAGACCTGATGGTTTATGATGAAAATGCCAAACTGGCGATCAAGCTGATCTATGACCAGCGTCAGCAGGAATACAATGCGCTCAAGCAAACCACGCAAAAACTGCTACAGGACGAGGCACAATATCAACGTCAGGCAGAAAACCTAAGTAGCTCTAAACAGTATATTGATCAGCAACATCAGCGTTTAGCCCAGCAGCGCATCCAGCTAGAAGCAGAATTACAGCAGTTACTGCAACAGCGTAATCAGCCAGGATTATCGGCTTATGAACAGCAGCAGCTACACCAGCAGTTTGAAGCATTTCAACAACGCGCGGAGCAGTTCCAGCATGAGGCGAACTATTTGCAACAGCAGCAGCTGGCTTTCAACAATCAGGTCTCGAGCTATCAGAGCAATGTGAAACAGCATGAGAACAATATTACCCTGGCTCAACAGCGTTTCCCGCCACGTGAATTCCATAAAGGTGTGTTCAAGGGCGATGAAATCCATGTCTATCAGTTTGATGCCAAGGATGATTTGCGTCTGACCCTGGCACATGAGCTGGGGCACGCCCTAGGATTACTGCATCATAATGACCCGGAAGCGCTGATGTATCCGGTACTTGGCCAACAGAAACTGAAAAATTTTGAATTGCGCCCAGCAGATAAAACCTTGCTGTATACACGCAAGTAAAGATAGCTTTAAACCCCTATAATTTTTACGACTTTATTGTCTGTAAATCGTCCACACCAGCGTATTTCATGTTATTGTGATGGGCTCAACATCCACCTGAACCCCGTATGGAGATCGGCATGAGTTATTACCATATCCTGATTGAAGTAAACGACCATATCAGCACGATTGATGAAACTCGTGATATTGAAATCTTTGATATTGTGGAACTTCAGCCTTATCTACACTCCATCCTGATTCCGTATTTCAATGAGCAGCTGATTGAACTGGAAGATGAAAATATCGCCTTTGAGGATATTCTGCATCTGGAAGTGAAACAGACCCTGTTACCGATCAATGACCTAATTGACGAAGAACAGAAACTGCTGCCAAGCGATACCGATATCACCATCACTGCGTATGAGATCTTCAATAACCGGGAGCTCAGCCAGGATGTCACCACTGTGATTTTTGACCTGCTGGAAGCAATCAAGCTCGAAGCTTAAAGCAAAAAATACCTGCAAATAAAAAAGTCCTCAAATGAGGACTTTTTTCTGTTTATGGTCTTGTTACTCAGACCATCTTAGATCGAGAAGGAAGAACCACATCCACAAGTGGTGGTTGCATTCGGGTTTTGCACCACGAATCGAGAGCCTTCCAGACCTTCAACATAATCCACGGTAGAGCCAACCAGATACTGATAGCTCAGTGAATCCACCAGCATCTTCACGTCACCGTTGACGAATTCTGCATCATCTTCATTCTGGCTTTCTGCAAAATTAAAGCCATAAGAGAAACCTGAACAGCCGCCCCCAGTCACATAGACACGCAGCATAAGATCTTGATTGCCTTCACTTTCACGCAATTGGCGTACTTTATTGGCAGCATTGTCAGTCAGCACAAGTGCTTGAGCATTCATGATGGATTCCTCTGTTCGGTTCGGGCATCTTTAAAAAGAAAAGACCATATTTCAAGTATAGCATACTCAATATATGGTCAGTCTTTGTAAATTAAAGCTTAATCAGAGTAAATTTATCAGGATTGCTTATAATTTTCATCCTGCAGTGCGCACTCGAAGTTTTTCGGATCCTGTTTACAACGGAACTGCCACAGCAGCTTCATCATGCGTTTGTCATAAATGCCGCGCTTGGTCAGGTCGATACGAGCCTCACGCATCATCTTCTGATAGCCCGGTTTGTCTGCAGCAGGAATATCCATCCAGTATTTCTTCGGAATATCCGCTTTCATCTTGCCCAGAATACCAAAGGCACGTGGCAGTTCACCTTTCACCCATTCCCGTGATTTCTGGCCGAAACCTGCCGGGAACTTGTCTGGACGGATAATAATATTGCCCGTCACCTGCAGGATCGGATAGTTCACAATGGCACCTTTGGTACCCAAACCTTTATGCAGTTCCAGTGGCTTAAATACCGCTGCGGGTGCGCCAATGATATCCACCTGACCATTGTTAAACTTGGCACCAAAGTTAGTCACATCTGCACTGACTGCCTGAGCACCGACCTGCTGTACCATGATTTTCTGCGCTTCATCATAGTCTAGAACAGCAATTTTCTTACCGGCTGCTTTGGCTACCGTATTGATGCTACGGTCATTGACCAAAAGGAATGCATCACCGACTGGAATCACACCTACCACTTCATATTTGCCTTGCACCATGTGCTTGGCAAAAGTTGGACTTGCCAGGCCTTGCATGACTTTGACAGCCAGGTTCAGGTCAGGAATAGCCCCGATCGCATCCAGTGAACCGGTGAAGTTATTAAACTGGCGACCACGCATTCCGGTGACGCTGATCCCATCACATTTACCGGCTTTAAAATCTTCCGCAACCACTGCTTCGTTGGTATTGACACGTAATTCAATGTCGGCACCCCAGTTTTTTGCAGCCAGCTGGTAATCCTTCATGACGGCATAAACATCACCATTTTTACCGACCAGGTCAAACACACAAATGACCTGTTTGGCTTGTGCTGCCCCTGAAGCAGCTGTAATACCTGCACCGAGTGCCAGTGCCTTTAACCAAGTTTTCATACCCTTATTCCTTTCAAGCATTGTTTTTGTTCTTCCCATAATTGCTGCATATCATTGTTTTTATGAGAAAGACGATAGCAGAATTGAATTTTATTCTAAGCCTTTTCCAGATCCAGACAATGACTCAACTGCCTGCACATACAGAAAAAAAAGCCTAGAGTTTTTCCAGGCTTTTTTCTTTTAAAAATCAGGTTATTCACCAGATAGCGAACACTCAAAGTTTGCCTTGTCGACCGAACAGCGGGCACGTTTCAGGACGCTCATCATCGAAGCATCGTAGATCCCGCGCTTGGTCATATCCATACGACCGTCACGTAGCATCTTCTGATACTTCAGCTTGTCTTCAGCATCTAGATTCAGACGGTATTTACCCGGAATCCCTGCCTCCAGACGGTTAATCATACTGATGGCTTTTGGCAGGTTCTTCACAAACCAGTCACGCGATTTCTGGCCAAAACCAGCCGGGAAACTTTCAGGACGGATCACAAAGTCTGAAGTCACATACAGCACCGGGAAGTTAAACATGGCACCATTGCTACCCAAGCCTTTATAGATTTCCAGCGGCTTGTAAGCATAGGCTGGTGCACCAACCATATCGACCTGGCCATTGTTAAACTTCGCCACGAAGTTAGACACGTCCGAAATCACCGCTTGCGCACCTACGCGCTGCACCATGATTTTCTGGGCATCGTCATAACCCAATACTGCGAACTTCTTACCCGCTGCTTTTTCAATGGAATTGATGTTTTTGTCACGAACAAAAATATAGGCTGAACCGAGTGGTGAAATGCCTGCGACTTCATATTTCTTGCCACCGAGCGTAGATACCATTTTGTTCGCATTACGTTTGTCTAGGGCAAAAGTAATCGCACGCTGGGCAATCGCATTGCTTGGAGCACCACCGAGAGCATCAATTGAACCGGCAAACTTGTTGTACTGACGTGCACGCATCGCGGTCATAAACACGCCGTCACATTTACCGGCTTTGAAGTCATTATCCGCTACTGCTTCATCCTGGCGGGCAATCAGATTGACCTCTGCGCCCCAGGATTTTGCCGCCAGAGCCCATTCCTGCGCCATTTGATACGACTCACCGGATTTGCCCAGCAGGTCAAAAACACAGACATCGACCTTTTGTGCCTGTGCGGTGCTGGCAAAACCCAAAGCAGAAAATGCGGCCAAGCTGAGAAGTGTTTTTTTCATTGTAATAATCCTTGCAATCTCTTGTTTTTCGATGGAGTTTCCATACTTGTGTGACAAATATTAGCAAGTTTATTTAAAAAAAATAGAGCTTTTACTCAAATTGAATCAGATCAGTTGGCCCTTATTACCAAAATATGTCCCTTATTCACATCCACACCTTTAAAAAGTATTTATTTATCAATTTTTTAAGGATATATCTACTGAGTAAAAAACTTACATTTTTTTAAATGGAAATTACAAAGCAATACAACTCGGCTTATTCCCCACCTAAAGAACACTCGAAATTGGTTCGTTCTACGGTACAACGTGCGCGTTTTAATACCCGCATCATTTCAGGATCATAGATACCCTGATTGGTCAGATCAATGCGGCCATCACGCAAAATACTCTGATAATCCTTATAGTCATCCTTATTCAGATGCATCAGATATTTGGCTGGAATTTCAGCTTCCATGCGTTTTACATTAGCAATGGTTTTCGGCAATTGTTTCACAAACCAGCTACGTGACTGCTCGGCAAATTTAGCCGGGAATTTATTCGGCCGAATAATCAGGTCGGCAGTGACATTCACCACCGGAAACTTGATCATAGCCCCTTTACTTCCGAGTCCTTTATAGATTTCCAGCGGTTTAAAGGCATAGGCAGGCGATGCCACGATATCCACCTCACCCTGATTAAAACGGCGGATAAAATTGGAAATTTCAGACATCACCGGTACCGCTTCAATACGATCCACCATAATTTTCTGGGCAAGATCATAATGCAGAATGGCAAATTTCTTGTTTTTCGCATGTTCCAGCTTGTTCATGGCGCGGTCGCGTACAAAAATGTAAGCAGTACCAATTTGTACAATTCCAGCCACTTCATATTTATCTTTGCCGATTTCAGTCACCAGGCGTTTGGCATTACGTGGATGCAGCACATAACTAATCGCTTTCTGGGCAATATCATTATTCGGCACCCCGCCTATGGCATCCACTGAACCGGCAAATTTATTGTAGGCACGGGCGCGCATTGAAGTCATAAACAGCCCGTCACATTTACCCGCCTTAAAATCCTGATCGACCTTGGCTTCATCCTGATAGGCGATCAGTTGAACATCAGTGCCCCACTGCTTGCTGGCCAGCTGCCATTCTTCCAGCAACTTATAAGATTCCCCAGATTTTCCCAGCAGATCAAACACACAAATATCGACTTTGGCCTGACTCAAGCTGGACGCCAGCATGGTCAATGCAGCGCAGAATAAAGTTCCTTTTTTCATTTTGCTTTACCCAATTTATTTTTTTCATTCTTAATCTTGTGCTTATTTTTACAAATAAGCTTGGTAAGTCCTTGAAGTCATTTCTATTTAAACACAAATTACTGCAGATAAATCACATAACCTGATGAAGTGCAGATTCGCAGGAATTCTCGTGCAAGATTTTTCTATTTTTCGGCTGATTCCTTTAGAATAGCGCCATTCTCATTTGTCAGATCTCAGTAGTTTCCATGATTCAGTTAGACCAGTTAACCATACGTCGCGGTGGACGCATCCTTTTTCAGAAAGCCACCATGCAATTGCATCCGGGATGGAAGATTGGCCTGACCGGTGTCAATGGTGCCGGTAAATCTACATTATTCGCAGCGCTGTTGGGTGGCATAGAATCCGATAGCGGTACGCTGACCCGGCCAGCCGTCTGGACCGTGGCACATATGGCACAGGAAATCAAAGCGCTAAACATGAAAGCGATTGATTTTGTACTGTCTGGTGATGAGGAATACTGGGATATTCAGCATAAACTTGAGCATCCGGAACAACTCGAGGATACAGAACTGGCACGCCTGTATGGCCGTTTTGATGAAATTTCCGGTTATGCTGCTCCGTCTAAAGCTGCTCAACTGATGGCTGGCCTCGGCTTTATGGAACACCAGAATGAGTTGGATGTCGCGAGCTTTTCTGGTGGCTGGCGGATGCGCCTGAATCTGGCCCGTACCCTAATGAGTCGTTCTGATCTATTGCTGCTAGATGAACCGACCAACCACTTGGACTTGGATGCCATCCTGTGGCTGGAGGACTGGCTCAAAGCCTATGAAGGCACACTGGTGCTGATTTCACATGACCGTGATTTCCTTGATGCCATTACCGACCATATCCTGCATATCGAGAATCAGGAACTGACCCTATATACCGGCAACTATTCGACTTTTGAACGCACCCGCAGTGAACGTCTGGCGCAACAGCAACAGGCTTATGAAAAACAGCTAGAAGTCCGTGCCCATCTGCAAAAATTCATTGACCGCTTTAAAGCCAAAGCGACCAAGGCTAAACAGGCACAAAGCCGGATCAAGCAACTGGAACGCATGCAGGAACTCTCAGTCGCACATGTCGATACCCCATTTACCTTCAGCTTCCGTGAACCGACCAAAATGAGTTCACCACTGCTGCGACTTGAACATGCAGATGTTGGTTATGGGGACAAGGCCATTGTGAAGAATGTCACCCTGCAAATCACCCCAAACAGCCGTATTGGTCTGCTGGGGATGAATGGTGCGGGTAAATCCACGTTAATTAAATCTCTGGTCCGAGATTTGCCACTGCTGAATGGTGTGCGTAAAGAATCAGAACTGCTGAATATCGGTTATTTCGCCCAGCATCAGATGGATGCCTTGGATGGCAATGCCAGCCCGATGTTGCAACTGAGCCGGATTGCTGATCCGAAAATTAGTGAAGCCACTTTACGTTCATTCTTGGGCAGTTTCGGCTTTAGCGGCGAGCGCATGGATACACCAAGTGAAAGTTTCTCCGGTGGTGAACGTGCCCGACTGGCACTGGCACTGATTGTATGGCAGCGTCCAAATGTTCTGATTCTAGACGAACCAACCAACCACTTGGACTTGGATATGCGTCATGCCTTGACTATGGCACTGCAAGACTTTGAAGGTGCAGTGGTGCTGGTGTCGCACGAACGTCAGCTGATTTCCAGTGTTTGTGATGAACTTTTACTAGTTCATAACGGCAAATGTACTGAATTTGATGGTGATTTGGCTGCTTATGCTGACTGGCTGCGTCAGGCGCGTGCTGAGTTATTTAAAAGTATCCAGAAAACTGTAGAAACAGCCAAACCACAAGTGGAAACCAAACCTGCACCAGCGAAAGTGGATAAGGAAGCGCAACGTAAGGAAGCTGCGCGTCAGCGTGAGCAGACCCGTCCAATCCGCAAAAACATTGAAAAATGTGAAAGTCAGATTGAAAAGCTGCAACCACGGCTGGCAGAAATTGAAGAACTGCTCGCTGACAGTTCCCTATATGATGCTTCACGTAAGGATGAGTTATTGAAACTCATGAATGAGCAGACTGAACTAAAAGCCAAGCTGGAAGCCGCAGAAGAACAGATGCTAGAACTGATGATGCAATTGGAAGAAATGGAACAGTCTTTCCAGAACAGCTAATACTTCATATAAGTTTGAATCTATAGAGATCAGTGGTTTTCGCCACTGATCTTTTTTTTTACTTCTCCGTTTTTCTCTTTTTTTAAATAGCGGGTTCAACAGATACATCATCCTTAATTACGTAACGCTTATATAAGTTTATTTTTTAAACAGTTGGGTTCCTTATTTCATACATTAATTTACAGCGCTATGCAGCGGGCTGCGGCTCTAATAAAAGGGCATTTTTATTTTTCAGCAGCCTTTGACGAGTCTGTGTAAATGGTGAACTAGAGAGGAAATCCACATGCGTGCTCTAACCTATCATGGTGCCCGAGATGTACGAGTTGAAACTGTTCCCGATCCCGTAATTCAGGAAGCAGATGATGTTATTTTACGCGTGACCGCCACGGCCATCTGTGGCTCAGATCTACACCTATATCGTGGCAAAATTCCCGCTACTGAGGAAGGTGATATTTTTGGTCATGAATTCATGGGTATTGTTGAAGAAGTCGGGCCGGCCGTCACAGAAGTAAAAAAAGGCGACCGGGTAATTATTCCCTTTGTGATTGCCTGCGGTCACTGCTTCTTCTGCGAACATCAGCTCACCGCTGCTTGTGAAAATACCAACACCGGACGTGGCGCTATTATCAACAAAAAACAGATTCCGCCGGGTGCTGCCCTATTCGGCTATAGCCATCTTTATGGCGGCGTGCCAGGTGGCCAGGCTGAATATGTGCGTGTTCCCAAAGGCAATATCGGTCCATTTAAGGTGCCAGGTTCTCTACCCGATGAAAAAGTACTGTTCCTGACCGATATCCTGCCGACTGCCTGGCAAGCGGTAACCAATGCTCAGGTCACTCGTGGCTCAACTGTCGCCATTTATGGAGCCGGCCCAGTGGGTTTATTGTCAACTGCCTGTGCACGTATGCTTGGTGCTGAACAGATTTTTATGGTTGATCATCACCCTTACCGTCTGCGTTTTGCCTATCAGACCTATGGTGTGATTCCGGTGAATTTTGATGAAGTTGATGCCGCAGAATACATTATTGAACATACTCCTGGACATCGCGGTGTGGATGCGGTGATTGATGCGATTGGTTTCGAAGCCAAAGGCAGTATGCTGGAAACGGTGATGACCAACCTGAAAATTGAGGGTTCCAGCGGTTATGCCCTGCGTCAATGTATCGCAGCGGTACGCCGAGGTGGTGTCGTTAGCGTACCAGGTGTCTATGCCGGTCCGATCCATGGCTTCCTGTTTGGCGATGCCTTTGATAAAGGCCTGACTTTTAAAATGGGCCAAACCCATGTACACAAATTCCTGCCAGAATTGCTGGAACATGTGGAAAATGGCAACCTTTCTCCTGAAGTGATCATTACCCACCGTATGAACCTGTCTGATGCTGCCGAAGGCTACCGGATTTTTGATAAGCGTGAAGAAGATTGCCGCAAGGTGATTTTGACTCCCTAAATGATTTTTAAACAAAAAAGCGCCGTTAGGCGCTTTTTTTATTTAGATCATTTCATAAATCATTTTTACTGTTTATTAGAAGAAAAAAAATTAAATCCCCTGCTCTCTATCCCTCTCAACCCTCTAAATCTTCACATTGGGAATGAAATCAAGAAATGAATCAGTGAGTAAAAAATAGAAATCAAAAGTAAAAAAACACGAATTCCATGATTTTAGAATAAAAATGAAAGTTCACTTGATTATTAAATAAATTATGTAGTTTGGCTACATATTAATTTTTCAAGCTTAAATATGTTCCACGCAGATTATTTAATAAAACTACAATAGCAATATAAGTCACTGTTTTTATAAATATTTCTTTTGTTTCTTCTGTAAAACACCCAGTAAATGGTGAAAAACTGACTGTTGCTGGCAATTTCCTAATCGCAGCAGAAATAGAACTCCAGCGCATCTTTTAAATTCAAAATAGTATTTTAAATTTAAAAATACTTATCCACAATACAGAAAATTAAATTTGAATTTAGAAAGTACAAAAAACTTAGCTACCGAAGAGGTTGTGGATAAATATTATCTTATTCACATAAATAAATATGGATAACTTTGTAGTTATCCACACTATTGATCAGGATTCAAACGAATACACAAACCTTACTATTCACATATTATTTTAATTATTCAGCTTCCATTTATTAAGCCTTTGAATGATCAGGATTTGAGAAATCTCAGTTCGACAATCTTCCATTCATCACCCAAACGCCAGATTTCCTGAATACGCTGCTTGTTGCCTTCTATCTCAATCAGGATACGACATTCGGTCTGGTCTTCATTGTATTCAAATTCTTCGTATTCCACTTCAGGTTTATGCGGTTTCCACACCCCATTCTCAACTGCATGGGCAATCCGGTCATAACGCAAATAACTACTTTCCACACGGCCTTCCTGTTCAAACACCACCTTAAAGTCTTCATGCTCATAATGGCGCAGCACATCATAGTCGCCACGATAGAAGGCATTGGCCCAAATCTCACGTATTTCTTCAAGTTGGCTGTCCATGGATAAACCTCTTTTAGGTCGGTTTGGCCCTGCACTGCAGGCAGATTTCCTGAGTTTAAACTCAACTGATCAGACACCCAAAATCCTGTGCTGATTTAGAATTATGCTAAATAGTTCATATGACATTAGCATAAAATTTGTACAAAAAAAGCACCCCGAAAGGTGCTTTTTTAAATAGGTTATGTATCAGTTATGCATCAATATCCGCATTCAAGGCATTTTCTTCAATGAAGGCACGACGTGGTTCCACATCATCACCCATCAGGCAAGAGAACATACGATCCGCTTCGATTGCATCCTGTACAGTGACCTGCAACATGTTACGGTTTTCAGGGTCCATGGTGGTTTCCCACAACTGGTCGGCGTTCATCTCACCCAGACCTTTATAACGCTGGATCATCATGCCGCGACGTGAGTCTTGCAGGATGTTTTGCCATACGTCATGGAAGCTATTGACCAGGATTTTACGCTCGCCTTTTTGCAGATAAGCACCTTCTTCAAGCAGAGTAAACCAGCTCTTCGAGTTCTTCAGCAAACGTGCATATTCACTTGAACCCAGCAGGCCAGCATCAAGCAGATAAGCATGTGGTAGGTTATGCACGTAAATCGTGATACGCGGCATATATGTAGTGCTCTTAGTGCCGTCCGCTTCTTCTTTCTCGAAGGTTTCAATGCTCAGCTCAGGACGCAGGCTTGGTTGTTTGTCCTCAATATGCTGACGCAGCTGCATAGCCCAGTTTTCTACATAGTCCAGATCAGTCGCCTGATCCAGCTTGAAGGCTTCAATCGCTAACAAGCCATCCAGCAGGGTTGCAGGATAACGTAGTGTTAAACGGTGCAGGCTCTTTTGTGAAGTCTGGTAATCCGCAATCACATTGGCTAGTGCTTCACCACGAATCGCTGGCGCATCGGCACTGACATGCAGTTCCAACTCATCAATCGCATTGGAAATCAGGAAAGTTTCCAGTGCATCATTATCCTTGATGTACTGTTCCTGTTTGCCTTTTTTCAGCTTGTACAATGGCGGCTGAGCGATATAGATATGACCACGCTCCACCAGCTCCGGCATTTGACGGAAGAAGAAGGTCAGTAACAGCGTACGGATGTGCGAACCGTCCACGTCGGCATCGGTCATGATGATGATTTTGTGATAACGCAGCTTGTCCGGATTATATTCTTCACGACCAATACCACAGCCAAGTGCAGTAATTAACGTACCAACTTCGGCAGATGAAATCATCTTGTCGAAGCGTGCGCGTTCCACGTTTAGAATCTTACCTTTCAGTGGCAGAATCGCCTGCATCTTACGGTTACGGCCCTGTTTTGCAGAACCGCCCGCAGAGTCACCTTCGACCAGGTACAGTTCAGACAATGCTGGATCTTTTTCCTGACAGTCTGCCAGCTTGCCTGGAAGACCTGCGATATCCAGTGCACTCTTACGACGGGTCATTTCACGTGCTTTACGCGCCGCATCACGGGCACGTGCTGCATCAATGATTTTGCCAGCAATTGATTTTGCCGCTTGTGGATTTTCCAGCAAATATTCCGCGAAAGCCTTGTTCATGGCTTGCTCAACTGCAGGCTTCACTTCACTCGACACCAGTTTTTCTTTGGTCTGTGAAGAGAACTTCGGATCCGGTACTTTTACAGATACGATCGCGGTCAGACCTTCACGGGCATCATCACCAGAAACGCTCACCTTCTCTTTCTTGAGCAGGTTTTCGCTTTCCATGTAATTGTTCAAACCACGGGTCAATGCAGCACGGAAACCAGCTAAATGCGTACCACCATCTTTTTGCGGAATGTTATTGGTAAAGCAGCGTACATTTTCCTGATAAGAATCATTCCACTGCAATGCCACTTCGACACCAATACCATTTTCAGCCTGTGTAGTGAAATGGAAAATGTCATTCAAATGGGTCTTGCCTTGATTGATATATTTTACAAACTCAGACAGACCACCTTCGTAGTCATACACATATTCAGCATTGATACGCTCATCACGCAATACAATACGAACACCAGCATTCAGGAAAGACAGTTCACGTAAACGACGCGCCAGAATATCGACATTGAAAATCGTCTGGCTAAAAGTTTCCGCACTTGGCCAAAAACGTACACGGGTACCAGTACGGTCGGTATCACCGATCACTTTTAACGGATACTGTGGATCGCCATGACGGTATTCCTGCTGGTGAATATGACCAGCACGGTGAATGGTCAGTTCAAGTTTTTCTGATAGCGCGTTTACAACAGAAACACCTACGCCATGCAGACCACCTGAAACCTTATAACTGTTGTCATCAAATTTACCACCGGCATGCAGAATGGTCAGGATCACTTCTGCCGCAGATACCCCTTCCTCAGGATGGATATCGGTTGGAATACCACGGCCATTATCTGAAACAGAAACAGATTCATCTTCATGGATAGTCACGATAATTTCATCACAGTGACCTGCCAGCGCCTCGTCAATCGAGTTATCGACCACTTCGAAAACCATGTGGTGTAAGCCGGTACCGTCATCTGTATCACCAATGTACATGCCCGGACGCTTACGCACTGCGTCTAAACCACGTAATACCTTGATGCTAGAGGAATCATAAGCCTTTTCAATGGTTTGTTCTGGTTGAGAAGCAGCTTGATCTTCTGAACTCATGGTTTCTCCCTAGTGAAAAATAGGTCTATCCAAAGATGGAAAATTATTGCACGACAACTTGAACAGTACCGTTTTCAACATTGAATAACTGATATGAGATAGACAAATCATGTAAGTGCTTTTGTACTGATTCGTGGTCTAAAGTGGTAATAAAAACTTGACTACCAAGTTGGCTCAATCGCTCAATTAAACGTTGTTGTGCGGTTAAATCTAATTCTGCTGTCAGATCATCTAATAATACCACAGTTTCCTTATTACAAGAATGTAGCATTGCAATTTGCGACAGTTTTAATGCGGTCAGCAACAGCTTTTTCTGACCGCGTGACAGGATTACATCAGCATCCCCTAAAAGGGTTTTCAGGCGCAGATCGGCACGGTGTGGACCATACTCGGTATAACGCCGCTCACAGTCTCGCTCATGATGATTGGTCAGGTCATTTAAGAGGCCTGTGTCACTATGAAACCCCGGACTGTATTCCAAGCTAATGTCCAAATCTGGCAGTAAATACTTTAAATCTTCAGCAAAAAATGGTTGCCACTGTTCCACGATACCCATGCGCTGTGAATGTAGAATTTCGCCATATTGGCTCAACATCTGGTTCCACGGTTCCAGCTCGGACAGAGTCAAATAACGTTTGGATTTAAGCAGACTGTTCCGCTGTTTCAGCGCACGCGAATAATATTGCCAGGCATGATAAAATTCTGGTTCCACGTGGAACATCAACCAGTCCAGTAACTGTCGGCGTGGTTTGGCTCCATGATCGATAATATCGGTACTTTGTGGGTCAATCAGTTGCAGAGGGAGTAGCTTGGCTAATTGCCCCTGCGTCGCGACCAGATCACCATTGACCTTAATGACCTGCTCACCACTAGCAAGCTTCTGCATACCAACTTTTTCAGTCTCGGATTGAGCAAATACGATGGCGTCCGATGCACCATTTTGGATGTAATTTTTTGGAATATGAGTACGGAAGGAACGGCCGGTTGCCAGCAAATGAATTGCCTCCAAGACTGAAGTCTTGCCTGAACCATTCTGTCCATAGAAAACATTAAACGGTTGCAATCCATGGAGTGCAACCGTTTTCAAGTTTCGTACACGTTCAATATGTAAACGCGTGATATGCATAGAAAGCGCCTGTATGCCGCTGCTTAGACACGCATTGGCATCACAACATAAACCTGTTCAGGATGTGCAGGATCCTGTACCAATACTGACTGGTTCGCTTCAGTCATGCTCATCGATACATCTTCACCGTCCAGTACAGACAGTACATCCAGCAAATACTGCGCATTGAATGACATTTCCATTGGCGCATCAGAATACTGGATCGCTAAATCTTCAATCGCTTCATCCTGCTCTGGGTTATTCGCACGAAGTTGCAAAGAATCCGCATTAAAGTTCAGGAATACGCCACGCAGCTTTTCATTACTCAGGATCGCTACACGTTGCAGCGATTGCTTGAACACATCATGCGCGATGCGTACATGCTTGTCTCCACCACGCGGAATTACACGGCGATAATCAGGGAATTTACCGTCAATCAGCTTAGTGGTGAAACGAACCGTAGTATCGCCCTGCTCTTTGTCACGGCTTGGTACGGTAATTGTCACATTCAGGAATTCACGGCCAATAAGCAGAGATAACTGGTCATCTTCAACACTGAGCAGACGCTGTAATTCACCCACGGCTTTACGTGGAACAATCGCCTGAATCGGCTGAGTTGCAGTCGATTGTGCAGCTGTTTCACAAAGCGCCAGACGGTGACCGTCAGTGGTCACGGCACGCAATTGGTTCGCATCAATTTCTAATAAAGTCCCTGTCAGGTAGAAACGTACATCCTGCACTGCCATCGCGAAAGCTGTCTTTTCAAACAGGCGTTTCAGTTCACGCTGAGTGACTGTTACTTGTGTGCCCTGGCTGTTTTCAGTCGACAATAATGGATAATCTTCAGCTGGCAAAGTCCCTAGCACAAAACGGCTGTTACCTGACTTTAGAATACAGCGCTGGTCTTCAGTGATTTGCAGGTCAATCAATGCTGCAGAAGGCAGAGATTTACAAATATCAATCAGCTTACGCGCTGGTACAGTGGTTTCACCCGCTTGCAGGCACGCACCTTCATTCAAAGGTGTACTGGCTACCAGCTCAACTTCCAAATCGGAACCGGTGACCGTTAATGCTTGAGTTGTCACTTGAATTTTCAGGTTAGATAGAATGTTTAAGGTATGGCGACGTTCAACCGCTCCTACGACATGTGATAGAACATTCAGTAAGCTCTCTTTCGCGATTTTTAAACGCACGGTACATTCCTCTGAAAACTGAAGATTAATATAGGGAAAAGTTAATTTTTTAGCATTGTACTATGCGGCAAAATATGCCGCATAGCAAGAGCAGAATTTGAGCGTTTTGGGTCAGCTTTGCAGCAGTCGTTGCAAGTTTTTGTAGTCTTCGTTGAAGATTGGGTCTTCCTCACGCAGACTCTGCACTTTTTCACAGGCATGCATCACGGTACTGTGGTCACGACCACCAAATGCCATGCCAATTTCAGGGAAACTGTCGCCGGTCAGTTCACGTGCCAGACCCATTGCAAGCTGACGCGGACGTGCATAGATACGAGTACGTTTTGGACCCACCAGTTCTTTTAGTGGAATACGGAAATATTCACTCACCACACGTTGGATATTTTCGGTACTGATGGTACGGGCACGAATTGCCAGCACATCTTTCAAAGACTCACGCACAACATCGAGATCAATTGGTGTGCCTTTAAAGCGGGAAATTGCTACCACTTTATTCAGTGCACCTTCAAGCTCACGCACATTGGCCACCACCTGCTGGGCAATAAATAGCGCACAGTTACGTGGCAGATCGACGCCATTGCTTTCGGCTTTTTTAAGTAAAATTTCAATACGGGTTTCAATATCGGGCGGTTCCACACCAACCGATAAGCCCCAAGAGAAACGTGAAACCAGACGTGGATCCAGTTCGGTCAGTTCTTTCGGATAACGATCTGAAGTCAGGATAATCTGCTTCGATTCATCCAGCAGCGCATTAAAGGTATAGAAGAACTCGACCAGACTGGCCTCTTTACCCGCCAACAAGTGAATATCATCGACCAGCAACAGATCCAGAGAACGGCAATTTTTCTTGAACTCCTCTACTTTGCCCTGCTGCAGCGAACTGACAAAGTCCTGTACAAAGCTTTCTGCGGTCATATACATCACACGGGCATTTGGCTTGGCCTGCAATAATGCATTACCAACGGCCTGCATCAAGTGGGTTTTACCCAGACCAGTCGGGCCATACAGGAACAGCGGGTTATGTTGTGACGCACCGAGCTGAGTCAGTACCTTACGGCAGGTTTCTGCCGCCATCTGGTTGGAACGGCCTTCAACAAACAATGCAAAGGTAAACAAGGGATTCAGTTGACGCTTGCGACTATTGCGCGTGGTTTCTTCTTTCTCTTTTTTCGGACGTGGTGCTGGTGCAGGCGTGCTTTCCAATGCAGCAGTCGTGGTTGCTGGCTGCTCACTCGCAGATAGAATTGCACCTGGACGTGAATCGACCAGAATTTCCACTTTACGGATACGACCTTCAGAAAGTTGCTCAGCTAGAATGGTAATGAGCTCTAGATGATGTTCCTGAATGTAACGCGTCCAATAAGGGTTGGGTGCATACAGACGCAGGGTATCGTCCAGCTCTTCTGCAACCAGTGGGCGTATCCACATTGTAAAGACATTTCCAGAGAGCTCTTGTCGCAAGCGATTTAAGCAGTCTGTCCAAAGCAT